>JAFSJN010000019.1 GCA_017439235.1 Paludibacteraceae bacterium | reverse complement strand
CTTGCGCGCCCACCTCGAAAGTACGTTCGCACTTTTGTGCAAACTACAAGCTTTTAGTCGAAAAATATCCACTTATGCAAGCATAGATTACATTTTTCGTCTAAAAACTTGCAAATTTGAAAAATTTGTTGTACCTTTGCAGCCAAAAGTTGCAAAGACATGCCTCCACGGACATTTGTCAAAGCGAAGGAAATACTACTATGAATGAAATCACACAAGATAACTTGTATCTGCTCTTGCCGTTCAAGATAAGCCGGGTGGCAGATATGTTGTGTGCCGATGAGCATGTCAGTACGATTGAAGCCATGCGTCGTATCTATACTTCTGCGATGTATAAACAACTAGAACAAGAAAGTACCAAGCGTTGGCACGAAGGTCCGGTATCTTTGTATCAAACGTTATAAATTAAATTGGAAGAATAGAAGTATATTGATTATGCGATTTGCAGATTTCTTGTTTTGGCAGTATTATTGTTTCTGCGAACGGCATAAAAGGGTGTTTTTTGGTTACAACGTGTGGCAAGCTCTAAATGATGTCTTTTTAACTACAGCGTGTGGAATGGGGGTGATATGGTCGTTAGTCGAGGACAAGATCCCATTAAATATCCTAAATATGCTTCACCTAACGCATACAAAAGTATGGGTTTTATTATTAATTCCGATAGGTGGTGCTTACATTTTATTTTATAAGAGATATACAAAGAAAAATGCAATTACCCAAAATAATTTTCAGATATTTAGAGAACGTTGGGGAGATCCGGAACACACAAAACGGTCACATAGGATTATAATGTGGTGTTATACTTTAGTAATGATTATGAGTCCCGTTATATTAGGTATGATAAAGAGATTTGCAAAATAACGGCTTTTACAATTATACCAACATTTATAATCCTTAGAATAAAATAATCGGAACCATGAAGGGTATAAAAAAAATCCTTATACATTTTAGCGCTCTTATTCCCATTAATAGTGTATATCACCATCAATTTGCTTAGTTGGTATACAACATTTGCCGGATAAACGATTGTTTCGCGATAATCATGTTGGTGCTCTCTATCGGCCGCAAACACGCCGACAAACACGTCAATAACTAAAACGGCCGGCCTATAAAGGTCGGTCGTTTTTCTTATCATTCTTAATGCCAATGTTTAGAGCGGCGGGTGTGGGAACAGAGGATACACTTGTCGGGCTGGTAGAGGGTGTAGAGGATAGTGAACTTAAGTCCGACAAACAGATTATGCACACCGGCGGAAGAGGTCTCACGGGAACCGAACGACGGATGGAGTTGGTAGGTAGCGAAATCGAACTTAGTGGCTGCCGGGACAAAAGCCGCATAGTCATTGCCCTTGGGGTTGATATTGACCAGGCCATAGTCGGCATAGGCCGCCAGACGCAGGCGCCAGGTCTCCTTCATTACCCATTCGTAGCCTACCTCGGCCGAGAGCATGATATCCATCTTAAAAGGTACGCGCGAGCCGGACTGCGCCAGGTCGACATTCTTACGATAGCCGTGGTTGTCCATCTCCTCCCATTCGTTGTTGTTACCGGTACCTATATAACGGTCGTACGTGCCGGTAGTAGTGCAGGTAGCTTTGACCTTAGACGAGCCGATAAAGGCAATATTGAGTTTAGCACCGGCGAGTCCGTAGAATCCGGCATAGGTACCACCCACCAAGAGAGGAATATGAACATACCCGTTACGCAGGCGTTCGGAGCGGCGTGTGAAGGAGTAGTTGAGGCTCTTAAGCGGTGTGCCCCACGAGTCGACGATGGTAGCCCACGAGGCTCCCCAGTCGCGGACGCGGTCGGTATTGGTGAAGCGTAGGTTGTCGACATTGAGTCGTACATCCTGCCAAGCTACACCCAAGCCCACCTGGAAGAGGAGGTATTGATGCTGGTATTCGTACAGCAGGTCGAAGCCCATAGCATAGCCCCCCGGCCGTGAAGAGACGCCGGACGAGGAGCTGAGGAAAGTAGAATATGCTCCGGTGAGCGCCAAGCCGAACGAGTGATGGTCGCCGACATAGAGCGATTGGCGCAGACCCTTGCGGTCGGTAGCCGCCTGCGTGTCGCGAGTAGTAAAAGCCCGCGAGGAGTGTCCGACGCTGTTCTTATGATGATCATTATCGGCGGTGAGGCGTCGTTGTGCCGACAGCGAGCCTGCCGAGAGAATCAGCAACAGGGTAAGGGCTATATGTAGTGTTCGACGCATCATTGTACAAGCACTTTAACGGTACGAGTAACACCCGAGTCGTCTGCCAAATGGAAGACATAGACGCCGGGCACACTCGGCAAGGTCAACTCAAAGGCGTTGTGCGCACCCGGAATAAAGCGACCGGAGCGATAGAGAGCGCCATAGGTATCGTACAACTCGTAGTTACCCGGGTTGACACATAGGATATTGACAACAGGATGTTCGCGCACGACGAGCGTGGGCACGACAGAGACGTACGGCATAGTAGGCGTAAGGCTCTGCTGACCCGACATATCGGGGATGAGCGGACAGGTGAGCACGGCATAGTCTTCGCCCTCACGCGTCAAGGCAACGGTATATTCCGCTCCTACAGTCAGATATTGCGGATAGTAGTAATACGGCTTGGTCTCGCCCGGCATAAGGGTATCGTTGCGGTACCACTGGAAGGCGGTAAAGTCGTAGCCGTCGTTATAGTCGTAAGAGAGGATACCGATAGCATCGAGCCAGTGCTGCTCCATAATCCACGAAGGATAGCGCACCGGGATGACGATATTAAGTTGCTGGGTGACGCTGTCCTGACAGGTACCGTTATCGAAGAACAGCGAAGCACGGTAATAATCCGGCCGTACGAAGCGTTTGCCGGGCATAGGAGCCGGCAGCGGCAAGGTAATAGACGAACCGGTAACAGTCTGGTTATAGAGGCTGACGAAGTTCTGCGCCTCGGCTGCCGAGTCGTAGCGGAGAGTAAAAGCAAAGGGTTCGTAGCCGCCCTCGTCGTAGGTATAATGCAGCGTCCAGTCGGCATCATCGCCGCAGGCGGTGTCTATCTCCACATGGAAGACGGTAGGACGGAGCACGTCGAGGTGGACAATCTCGTAATAATAGCAGCCCCAGTCGTTGATAGTAGTATCGCGGCATATACCCGGCTCGGTGAAGGTCTTATTATTGAGATGATAGGTCTCACCCACACAAATCGTATCCGTCCATTCGTGCGTGAGGATAGGCTGGATAGTGACGGTGAGGGTAAAGACGGAGTCGCAGCCGGCTACCGTAGAAGCCGAGTCGACAAGGACGGTATCGATAGGCATAAGCGTCTCGGATACACGTGTCATAGCCTCGTCGAGACTCTGACCATGCCAGTTATAGGTCAGTTCGTCGGAGCAGAGGGTATCGGTTTCCCGGAACGAGTAAGCCTGGTTGAAGCGTACGCGCAGGTAGTAGGTCGAGTCGCAGCCGTACATGGTGGTGTTATACTCGACATCTTCGATGACCTTAGCTACAGAGGTAGTATATTCCTTACCGTGCCAGTGCAATGTATCGGTAGTACAGAGCACGTAGGCCGTATCGTGGAAATAATAGGTCGGCCGCACAAACAGGCGCAGCGTAAAGGTCGAGTCACAGTGACAAGCCGACGACGTATGCAGGCTGTCGTAGACGGTTATCCAGCCGACGGTATCGGTAGGTATAGCGCCTAAGCGATTGCCCTGCTCATCGTACAGCGCCTGCGTATGCTCGGAGCCGTCGGCAGCGTACCAGCGATACGAATCGCCCTGACAGACGGAGTCGATATCGGCATCGAAGTGGTAATACTCGTAGAAGGTGGGGATGAGTTTGATAATCGAGTCACATCCGTCACCTGTCTCGTAAGTGAAGGTATAAGAGTCTTCCCATCCCGGGTGCCAGTATACCTGCATAGTCTCCCACATAACGGTATCGTTCTTACAGAGAGCTGTAGCAGCCTCATGGTAAGCACCCGGCAGTACGCGCAGATAGAGTACATATACCGAGTCAAAGCGGTGTGTACCGATATAATGGGTATAGACAGAGTCGTAGTAATAGCCGGTACCCAGGTAGTTGAGGCCGCCCTGATTGCGCCATTCGAAGTAACGGTTGGAGCAAGTAGAGGCTTTCTGGGTGAAGCGCCAGGTGGGGAAGACATATACCGAGTCGTGCACTATACTGTCGCAGCCGGTGGCGGTGCGGAGCGTATCGATGAAGAAATAACGGCGTTCGTTACGCGGCTGGGTATAGTCAACAGGATGTCCGTAGTCGTCGGTCCAGAAGATACGTCCCGTCAGTTCGTCAGGATACTGCGAACCGCCACCGAAGTGCCAGGTCGAGTCGTTATCGCCGATAGAGTCGATACGGAAGGTGAAGCGGCTCTCGGATACATAGAGACGGAAATAGTGTATACTGTCGCATCCGCCCTGTGAGCGTCCTACAGCTGAGTCGAGCAGGTAACCGTCGATGATTTCCGAGCGCGTATAGTGGCGTATATCCTTGTACGGTGTAGCGTCGCTGACGGGAGCGATAGGATGAGCCTGTTCGTCAAAGTCATAGCCCACATAGAGGCGTTTAGACCACGTTAGCGTATCGTTGGAGCAGGTAGACATCTCGGTCTGCTGCTTATTATACGTGCCGTTATAGGTAGGCTGCACATACAGGCGCAGCGTCCATACTGAGTCACAATGTACGACGTCGGGCTGCGCTTTCTTAGGATTATAGTACAGCGTATCCGTATGCAGGCTGTCGACCATCGTTATCCAGCCCGTATCCTGCGGCAGGACGGAATAGCCGGTATGTCCGAGCCATTCGTAGTACTGCCCCTGACAAATGGTATCGTACATGAGTTGCGATTTAGCCGGATAGGACGTCAGGATAAGGGTATAGACGGAGTCGAAGTCCAAAGCGGTACGCAGTTCGTTCTTATACTCCAAGACGCCCGGCGCAGCAGGAATAGCGCTATTGGGAATAGGGATAACGGTATCCTGACCGGTGATGGGTGAGGTGATAGTCCATATATAGTCGCAATTCTCGCAGACATAGTCGTAGGTCGTATCGCGGAAGACCTTACCGATAAGCAGTTTGAGAGTACGTACCGAGTCGCAGGAGAAGCGTCCTACAGGCTCTTTGAGCAGGCTGTCGGTAACATAGTTAACGCCGGCAGGATAACGCACTACCTGCAGCTGGTCAGGATTGTCAAATACCGCCAACTCACCGGCTAAGATACGGCCCTCCCAATGGACGGTATCCTCATCGGACATCATGTGGCGCAGCGTATCGTCCGAAGTGGGCAGTACCAACAGGTCGATAGTCCATACGGAGTCACAACGCATGTGCTTAACAGCACCCGTCTTAGGATTGGTATAGAGGTTGTCAGTGAGCAAGGAGTCGACAGCCGAGACGATACCTACTCTATTCGTCGACAGGGTGACGCTCTCGTGGCCTTCCCATATATAGCCTGCGTTGAGGCAGACGGTATCGCGCATGGAGAGATTATGATTGGCGTAGCCCGTCAGGTAGCGCACATAGATAGAGTCGAAGCGCAGGGAGGTGTACAGGCTGTCGTAATACGCACGTGTCTCGCCGGCCAGAGGCAGGTCAGTAATAGTAATCGTCGTATCCTGACCGGTGATAGGACTGGTGATGACCCATAGGTACGAACCGCAGTTAGCGCAGACGGCATCGTAAGTAGTATCGCGGAAGACGTCACCCACACGCATGTGGAGCGTGAGAAGCGAGTCACACTGGTCAGTATGCGTACCTACGTTATACGCCGTATAGTAATGGCGCGAGAAGAAGTCCTCGCCCTCAACGAGTTGGGTAGGCAGGGTCGTACCGGAAGGTATAGTAGCGCGTTTACCATAGTAGAGGACACCCTCCCATTCGTAAATCTGCTCCTCGGACATGGTATACGATACCGTATCATCGTAGGTAGGAATAATCGTCAGGAGCATCGTACGTACCGAGTCGCAGCCAAAGCCATTATGGCAGGTAGCACAGGTGCGGGTCTTGAGCGAGTCGATAAGGGTAAACGTACCGGCTACGGACAAGGGTATAGAGTCCATAGGCAGGTGCATCTTCTGTCCGTTAGGACGGATAACCCACAGGCTATCGCTCTCCGTATGATTAGTCCATTGGTAACGTCCGTAAATGACGCGGCAGACGGTATCGGGTGTGTCCTGCAGGTTATAAACAGGATGGACATACACGTGGTGTATAACGCCGCTGTCGCAACCGCAGGAACTATTGCGTATATACGAGAGGACGGTATCCTTAACCGTATTCCATACATAGGTGCGGCCGTCATCAAAGAGATAACGCTGTCCTACGCACACATTGGTATCCATAGGCTCTGCCACGTGCGTGGGATAGATAGTCAGTTGGAGCGTGCGTGTCGAGTCGCAGCCGTACATAGTGACGGTATCCTTACGCGAGGTGTAGTAATCGCCTGTAACAAGTTTACGATTAGCCGGTTGGGCCGGCAGGTCCGCCACATCACATTTGTAACCGTAGAAGAGAGTATCTTGCCAAACAACATAACGATTGTCGCACATCGTCAGCGGGTCGTTGTAATGCTCTTCGGCACCCACCAACAGGCGCAGCGTCCAAATAGAGTCGCAGCCCGTAGAGAAGCCCGTGATACACTCTTGGCAGGTAGTAGTGAGAAGCGAGTCGGTATAGACATACACACGCGAATGAACTCCATTAGGCAGGGTACGCGGTATACGGTCGGCACGGACGAGTGAGTCGCCCTGATGATCCCAGACCATGTGGTTATTAGCCGTATGACCGGTCCAGGAATAGTATTCGGTGCTCTCGCAGACGGTATCGCGACGCAAGGTCATCTCGGTAGTGTCGGTATAGATACGATGCACAAACAGGTGCAGAGTGTCCCAATAAGAGCACTTAACATTACCATCCTCGTCGCGCACCATGATCTCCTTATACTCCACCGTCTCGCCGATGGGCAGCAACCTGCCATAGTAACGTTTGGCGAAGGGAGCATAGACATATTCCTGATTTTGGCATATATGCTTAGTAAAGGAGCGGTTCTCATTGGATACCACGGTCAGGGTGAGACGATAGAGCATACTGTCGCAGCCGCCTTCGGGACAATCCTCACAGACGCTGTACTTGATGGTATCGTTGAAGACTCCCCTACCCGTCTGCTTATTGAAACGTTTATCCTTCTGAGAGATTTCCTCGATGAGGTTGCCTGCCCGGTCGTACCATAGATAGGTAGCCAACGTGTCACCCAAGGTACACCAGTAGTCGGTCGTATCAACGCGCGTCTGGGTCTTGACGGTCAGGTAGAGGTTGAGGATACTGTCGCATCGGGTGTAGTTGGGGCAGTACTTCTTAAACATGAGGCAGGTATCCTCCATACACTCGTCCAAACACGACACCTTGATAGTATCCGAATAGAGGAGGCGCTCGTTTTTCTTAAGGAAAGTAACCTTATCGAAGCGTCCGGGGAAGGCCTTCTTGAGTTGCGGCAGGCCACGTTCGCACACTACGGTGTCGACAGTGCGCACGAAAGTGTCGCAGACCATGACCATGAGCGTAGAGATAGAGTCGCAGCCCTGCAGCGAAAGATATTCGCGGCGGAAAGTATTGATACCTAAGTGCAAAGCCAACGTATCGTGTTGCGGGTCGTTGGTCTCGTACTTAAATATCGACAGAGCCGTATCGCCGGCATGGTTATAGTCGTCATAGAAAAAGTGCAGCGTATCGGATTGGCAGATGACGCGCCAGGTAGTATCGTTATAGATACGGTTGACGCGAATCATGGTGCGCAGGGTGTCGATGACCTCTACCTGGCAATCCGAAGTCTTACAAATCAGCGGGTCGCGGGTGAGGAGTACATCCAATTGGTAGAGGCAGAAGGGGTCGCGCTGCTCAGGCGGCAGGTCGGCCTGTTCCTCCAGTTCAAACGTATGCTGCCAGGTCTGATTATGCGACGAGAGGTCGGTAACATCTACCGGTGTGGGCTCCACTGGCGTCTCCTTAGGATGGCCTTCCTTATCGCATTCGAACAGTTGCCAACTCAGTTTAGAGGTGTTCTCCGAGGCAGACAGCTGCGTGAGGAAGTCGACGGTGGCGCCATCGCAGAAGATAGCGGTATCGGGAGCAGCCTTAGTGGGGTCCTCAAAATCGTACAGCTGACGTTGGTACCATCCTTGGTCGAGGCGATCCAGGTCGTAGGACGAACTCATAACGTTACCCTGGGTAGTAATAAAGAGCGAGTCGGTACCTAAGGTAGGCGTATAACCCAAGGTGTACATATAAGCCTGGGCATCGGAGTTGATACCGTATACAAAGCCCACAAAGCCATCACCGGTCGTCTGCAGACGATGGTACGAGGTGTCAGGCAACAGGATATTGGCGTACGCCTTAGAGTTATCGTGCGCAAAGGTCGTCCAGGTAGCAGATACCGGGTCGCCGTCAAGGCTGATGAGCGAGGTCTGCGAGGCAAGAGTAACCACCTGTACGTAGTTCTTCTGCACTACGGTCTCATTCTCGTTAGGCATCTTGCGCGTAAAGAAAGTCATATCCTTAACGCGGTTACTCCACGAGGGTATCTGTGCATTAGCAGGGTTACCCCAGTTCATAATCAACATATCCCCGGTCACCGGATCCACATCCTGCTCTTGGTTTTGTGCACCGCAGGAGAGGTAATCGAAGACGAGGATAGGTTTATTGGACGAGATATAAGCGTTAGAGAGCATCGGGTTGAGTTGCACCGATACAGGCTTATTATTCAGCGTGATAGACTGGAAAGCATCCAGCTGATAGACCGTTGAGTTGTTGGTCGTACCGCCGCGTTTGACGGTCACTTCGGTACCGTCCTGCGTAGCAGTAATATAGAAGCGGTTATCCTTAGCGGACGCTCCCAGACCGATATAGAACTCAGTACCTAAGCCCTTAACAGGCTGCACCTGCTCAAAAGTATGGTCCTCGGAATAGGCCTGATTGACAGGAATCTTAGTAGCCTCATTACCGGTAAAGACAGCCACCGGCTTATCGGCACAGATCGTACTACCGGACATATCGATGATAGCACCCTGCGCATCGTTGTAGGCTATACTGGCTACCATGAAGACCTCACCACGCTTGAGCGTTCTGTTGAGCGGTGTACCACCCTCGCTGCCCTTATAGGTCTTAGAATGCGGGACAACGGTCACACAAGTATTGTCTTCAGTAGCTACTACGGCGAACTCGGTAGAATAACTATCCTCAGGATAGGTCTGGATAACATATTCGCGCTCTAACTTAGTGAGCGGCAAGAGAAGTGTTGCATCACGCGAAGTAACACCTTCGGTACCGGCATCAATATAGGCGAAGCAGGAGAAGGGCACATTCTTATCCGAATGAATATAGATACCTCGGCGCTGGATAACCTCACTCTCGTCCATATAGACGTCCTGAGCGGCAAAGTTAGAAAACTCGCCATAACCTCCACCGTCAGGGATAGAGATCGTACCGTACACAGCCCCCAGCGGGCTCTCGATAGATATCTCGGCAGCCTCAGCAGCGGTAACAATAACCACAAACTTAAGCGATTGGTCGGTAATAAGGGTCGCCTTATTCTTCATAAAAGCGAGCCAATACTCCGAGCCCATCGTTGTCGTCAGAGGCTTCTGCAGATAGTTGGGCGGTGCGGCTTGCGTGTACCCGCATAGCAGGCACATGAGCAGGCATAGTATGTACGCACGCAGACGCATATTCACAAAATGAACGCGCAAAGGTACAAAATTATTTTCATACCCACAAATATTTTTCACTTTTTACACAAAAAAACAACAGCGGCCCACAAAGAGTCGCTGTTGCATAGATTATCTGAGAACGGGATTACATCATTCCACCCATTCCTGCGGCAGGCATAGCGGGAGCAGGATGTTCCTCTTTCTTGTCGGTGATGACACATTCGGTAGTGAGGAACATACCGGCGATAGAAGCGGCATTCTCCAGAGCTACGCGGGTCACCTTAGCGGGATCTACAACACCGGCAGCCTTGAGGTTCTCGTAGACGTCCTTGCGGGCGTTGTAACCGAAGTCATCCTTGCCGTTGCGCACCTTGTCTACCACTACGGCGCCTTCCTTACCGGCGTTAGTAACTATCTGGCGGAGAGGTTCTTCGATAGCACGACGTACAATCTCGATACCGGTCTGTTCGTCTTCGTTCTCACCTTTGAGTCCGTTGAGTTTCTCCTGAGCGCGGATATAAGCTACACCGCCGCCGGGAACGATACCCTCTTCGATAGCAGCACGTGTTGCGCTGAGGGCATCATCGACGCGGTCTTTCTTCTCCTTCATCTCGACCTCGGAAGCAGCACCTACATTGAGTTGTGCTACGCCACCTGCCAACTTAGCCAGACGCTCCTGCAGTTTCTCCTTGTCGTAAGACGACTTGGTAGCAGTAATCTGCGCCTTGATCTGTGCCACGCGGGCTGCGATAGCGTCTTTGTCGCCTGCGCCGTTGACGATAGTGGTGTTATCCTTGCTGACGGTGATATTCTCGGCTGTACCGAGCATGTCCAACGTAGCGGATTCGAGTTTAATACCCTTCTCCTCGCTGATGACGGTACCACCGGTGAGGATAGCGATATCTTCGAGCATTTCCTTACGACGGTCACCAAAGCCGGGAGCCTTAACGGCGCAAATTTTAAGTTGTGCACGAAGGCGATTAACAACCAGCGTGGTGAGGGCTTCGCTGTCTACATCTTCGGCGATGATAAGCAAGGGACGACCGCTCTGTACAGCGGGTTCGAGAACGGGAAGCAGTTCCTTAAGGTTGGATATTTTTTTGTCGTAGATGAGTACATAAGGCTTATCCATTTCCACTTCCATCGTCTCGGTATTGGTAACGAAGTACGGGCTGATGTATCCACGGTCGAATTGCATTCCTTGAACGACGTCAATAGTGGTATCCATTCCTTTAGCTTCGCCAATAGTGATGACGCCGTCTTTGCTGACTTTGCGCATAGCATCGGCGATGAGTTTACCTATCTCAGCATCGTTGTTGGCAGAAATTGTTGCTACCTGCTCAATCTTCTCGAAGTCGTTGCCCACCACTTCGCTGCGCTCCTTGATGTCAGCTACTACGGCTGCTACGGCCTTATCGATACCGCGTTTGAGGTCCATAGGATTGGCACCTGCGGTAACGTTCTTCAGACCTACGCCTACGATAGCCTGTGCGAGAACGGTAGCGGTAGTCGTACCGTCACCGGCCTGGTCACCGGTCTTAGAAGCCACTTCTTTAACCAGCTGTGCGCCTAAGTTCTCACGAGCGTCAGGCAGTTCGATCTCTTTAGCTACGGTTACGCCGTCCTTGGTGATTTGCGGAGCACCGTATTTCTTCTCGATGATGACATTGCGTCCCTTAGGACCAAGGGTTACTTTTACGGCATCGGCCAACTGGTCCACACCGCGTTTGAGGGCATCACGCGCCTCAATATTGTACATTAATTCTTTAGCCATTCGTGTGTGGCTATCCTCGTATATGTACTAAAAATCAGTTTTAGTAGGGAATACTCGGATGCACCCACTCTTCGATCCACAACAAGTTGTGTCTCGATGGATGCCCTCTAAGCCACTTGAGAGGTTTCTATTACTTGTTAATTGTCAATCAAGTTTAGCGAGGACATCAGACTGCCTCATGATTAATAGTTTCTCGTTGTCTACTTCGATCTCAGTACCGGCATACTTACCGTAGAGGATGGTATCTCCGGCTTTGAGAACCATTTGTTCATCTTTGGTACCCTGTCCTACGGCCAATACTTCGCCGCGCAAGGGTTTCTCTTTGGCGCTATCGGGGATGATGATGCCCGCAGCAGTTGTTGTTTCGGCAGCGACCGGTCTAACCAGTACGCGATCTGCCAATGGAGTTATTTTCATGTATGATGATGTTTAATAATTGTACATTTATCTTACCGACTATGCCTTATCAACATTCGTGCCAAACATAGTCAGTGCGTCACAAGTCTGCCATTTTGACATAATCGGCAGTCATTACTGCAGTCTCTGACCGGTGAGGGAATAGGTCTGTCCGTTGCGGATGATGACTATATGTCCGTTGCGTAACTGCTTGGTTGACGGGCTATTGACATCGGCAGCAGCGTCCGAGAGGTCGGTAGGTGTATCTTTGACCGTAATAGTCACCGCCTGATTGACGTTTGTCAGGGCGAGACGACCGGTAGATGTGTCGTAGGTATACTGTGCGCCCGTCACCTCGACTTGCGAGGGGTGAACGCCCTTACTCATCCTCAGGTAACACACCGCTCCGGCGGACGTGACGAGAGTATAAGCGGGATTCATCGTTCCTGCACCCGAATAGGTAACCGAATAAGTCGTCAACGAGCCACGCAAGATACGGAGCGCCAGGTCGGGAAAGTCGATAAAGGGATTACGATTGCCCTGATAAGACTGTGCGCCGTCGTTGCGGGTCATCTCGGTCAGTGAAGGCACATCGTTCAGATGCCAGGCGATGAGCATAGACAGCGATTCATACAGACTGCCGGCCTTATTAGGCAGTTGGGCCGCACCGTTGTAGAGGTCGGATGAAGCCGAGCCCATCTTGCCGTAATTAATATAATTATATAGGAGTATGCGCGCTACATCACCATGATAGGAGGCATTGTGTATCGAGTTGTAGTTAGGATTCGAGATGCCCACATCATCAGGATCCCAGCCGTAGTTCTCGCCATAGCAGGTGCTACCATGACCGCTGTTGACTTCGGTACGGGCAGGGCGTACGGAGTGCATATCATATCCCATGCAGAAAGACGAGCTCACGCCTTGCGACTGCGGCCATACGTGTTCGCGGTTCCAGGTCTTACCCGAGTCCCACGTGCCGTCAATTGAAGCACCGTCGTAGAAGGTGATGATATTAGAGGCGTTATTCAGGTCGCGGTCTACAGCAAAATAGCGAGTACGCAGAGCACCGTAGCTATACGATGACTGGGCTATCTTATTGGTCGCTCCCATCAGGGTATTGAGACGTGCAAAGAGCGCTTCGCCGTCCAGGAGGACGAGTGAGTCGTAGACGCAGTTGCCGGTGTAGTAGTTTTTTTGGCGCAGTTTATAGGTATTATAAGCCTCGAGTCCGGCATCGGACATAACTGGCGCCTGCATGTCTATCTGCGCCCACACTGCTCCACCCCACAAGAACAGGATGGCTACTATGGATAGGTGTTTATGCATGGTATAAAATAAGGAGTATTCCCAGTTAGGGAATAGCATCAATACTGTGCGGCATCGTAGACGGCGTCGGCGATTTCGGAGCCGGCGAGTTTTTCGATGAGGCAGAAAGCGAAGTCGGCACTCAGGCCGGGACCTTTAGCGGTAATGACATTCTTCGACTCGACAACAAGGCCACCTATATGACTCTCGCCCAAGAAAGACTCAAAGCCGGGATAGCAGGTAGCAGTCTTGCCCTTAAGAATCCCCAGTTTACCCAAGACGGCGGGGGCGGCACAGATAGCAGCAATGAGTTTACCTTCCTCATTATGCTTGATAAGCAAATCGCAGAGCGCAACACAGTTGTCCAGATGGGTAGCACCACCGGGCAGGATGAGTGTCTCTGCATCTGAGAAGTCAACATCATCTATCAGTCCGTCCGCTTGCACGGCGATATCGTGGGCGCCCATCACCATAGGCTTACCAGTGACGCTGATAGTTGTGACCGGAATGTTGGCACGACGCAGCAAATCGACTGTCGTCAAGGCTTCAATCTCTTCGAAGCCGTTGTCAAGAAAAAGGTAGTTCATTGTTGGGTTATTTTAACTTAAAAATATAGGTGATCGTTCCCATTTGTGCGGTCGGTCGGTCGACGACATCGAACTCAGCCTTATAGGCGGCCCGCACGGCAATTTGTTTAGTAGCCTCATCGGAGATAGTAGTGCCGGCACCAGCACGCGCACTGACCACCTTACCTTGGGCGTTAACCATTATCTGTACTACGACCCGTCCTTCCTGTTTGAAGTCGGTCGAGGGTTTAGGCAGACTGTTCTTGAGTCGTCGTCCGTCGAGGCTCCAGCTATTACCGCCGGAGGAGCCGTGTCCAATAGGATTACCTTTGGTAGCCGAGGAAGCTGATTCTCCGGGCATGCCGTTAGAGCCTTCGTCGGTGTCGGTCTGTCCAAAGAGAGCGCCCATCTGATTAGCACGGGCGATAGCCGCCTGTTCTTTAGCGCGTTGTTCGGCAAGGCGTTGTTCTTCGGCACGACGTTGCGCCTCTTCGGCCTCACGTTGGCGGCGCAGTTCTTCTTCGCGTTGCCGCGCCAGAGCAAGTGCTTCTTCATCCTCTTGCGTCATCAGTTCGTCAGAGGTCGGTTTAGCAGGTGCGGGTGCCGTCGTCTCGGGCACCGATGCCGCAGCCGTCAGTCCGTCGGGACGACCGCCACCGGTCTCCATCTCGCCAAAACTGACCATGATACCTTCGTCCTCTTCGGGACGCGGTACACCTATAGTAATCAGCCACAAGAGCAAGAAGAGCGCCGCCATAAAGAGCGTCGTTCCTACCGAGGCCCAGATATGTGATCTTTGTTCCTGTTTCATCGCTTGGTGGCAATGACAAGTTTCATCTTATGTTCGTTAGCTATATCGAGTACGCGCACCACTTCGCGATAGGCAATATCCTCATCGGCATGAAGGGCGACATACATGGTGGAGTCCTGCTGCTGGACGCTGGAGAGGTAGGCTTCCAAATCCTCGTCAAGGATAGCCACCGGTTTCTCTTTACCTAAGGCGACAGAGTAATTACCCAGTTCGTCGATAAAGACCTTAGCCACCACCTGTTTGGTAGCCGTTTTAGCACGCGCCTGCGGCAGGCGAATCTTAATATCGTTGGGTGAAGACATCGTAGATGCCATCACAAAGAAGAGCAGCAAGAGGAAGATCAAGTCCGTCATCGAGGACATAGCAAAGGTCGCCTCTACTCTATTTCGCTTCTTTAGGCTCATAATTCGATTAGGGATTAGCGATTTTCGATTAGGAATTAGGCAGGTTCATTAAGCAGATCCATGAATTCCATGGTGCGGCCCTCGAGTTGGCGTACAACGCGGTCGATACGGGCTACGAGGAAGTTATAGGCAAACATAGCCAGGATACCTACAATCAGACCACCGATAGTAGTAACCATAGCCTGGTACATACCGGACGAGAGAGCGGACATCTCGATAACGCCGCTGGCATTTTGCGCCATATTATAAAATGTCTGCACCATGCCCAGCACGGTACCCAAGAAACCTAACATCGGTGCTCCTGCAGCGATAGTTGCCATGATGACGAGGCCTTTCTCCAGTTTGGACACCTCCAGGTTACCCACGTTCTCAATAGCGACCTGTACATCCTGCATAGGACGGCCGATACGGGTAATACCTTTCTCTATCATGCGCGCGCCGGGTGTACCGGACTCTTGGCAAAGCTGCATAGCAGAATCCATCTTACCCTCGTGGATATAGTCTTTGATGCGGTCCATGAATGTCTTATCCTCACGCGTAGCCGCACGAAGGATGACCATGCGTTCGATAAAGATATATACGCCCCAGGCCAACAAGAGCGCTAGGATAATCATTATCCAGCCGCCATACGTAGCCATCGTCCACAGGTTCATTGACTCTTGCGCCGTATCTATCACGGCCTCGTTGATTGCGGTGGTGTCTGCAACACCTTCGATTTGAAATAAAGTCATGTTATTTTTGATTTATGATAGTTCGTAAGTATTCATGTATCGTTTTCTGGATACCCATATAGAGGGCATCGGAGATAATAGCGTGTCCTATACTAACCTCAGCAGTCCAAGGGAAGGCGTGAATAAAGGCTCCCAAGTTGCGCAAGTTGAGGTCATGTCCGGCATTGAGGCCAAGTCCCAGTTCGCGTGCCCGTTCTGCAGCAGGGCGATACATAGCCAATGCCGCCTCAGGATCACGGTCGTACAGTTCGGCATACGGGCCGGTATATAGTTCCACCCTATCGGCACCTACCCGAGCCGCATATTCCACCATCACCGGATCGGGATCAACGAAGACGCTGACGCGTATGCCGGCCTCTCGGAAACGGGCGATAATCGGGCGCAGATAGTCTTCATGCGCACGAGTATCCCATCCATGATTGCTGGTAATCTGGTCTTCGGCATCCGGGACCAAAGTAACCTGCGTCGGCTTAACATCCAAGACCAACTGCATAAAGGGTTCACGGGGATTGCCTTCGATATTAAACTCGGTAGCTACCACCTTACGCAGCGCATAGACATCGCTACGACGGATATGGCGTTCATCGGGCCTCGGATGCACCGTAATGCCCTGCGCGCCAAAGGCTTCGCAGTCGCGCGCAAAACGCACCACATCAGGCAGATTACCTCCACGCGCATTGCGCAGAGTAGCCACTTTATTGATGTTTACACTCAACCGAGTTATCATTTCGGCTGCAAAGTTACTCTTTTTTTTTGATATATCAAAATTATTTTGTACTTTTGCAGCGAAAATCATACGACTATGACTATTGCTATCTTTGGTAATGCTATGAAAGGGAACATCCGCGAGGAGGTTTCTCACATTTTAGAGTTCATGCAGTTGCGTGGTGTCGAGGTGCTATTGTCGCAGGAGCTGCGTCAGGAATTAGACTTCCGCGAGTATCGTCCCTTCCCCGATGCAGAGGAAGATATAGACTTTGCGCTATCGGTAGGCGGCGATGGCACATTCCTGACTACAGCTGCAGCCGTCGGGGAATATAACATACCTATATTAGGTATCAACTTCGGCAACTTAGGTTTTCTAGCCGATGTGCGCACCAAGGATGTGGACCTTATCATGGAGCAGTTGGTACGCGGACAATACACTATCGAGCAGCGCAGTCTGCTGCATGTAGAGTGTTCAGAAGGCGGACATCTTCCCGGCACGGAAGCGCTGAACGAGGTAGCGGTCATGAAATACGGACTGAGTAGTATGATTACTATCGAGGCCTCGGTGAACGGTACCCTACTCAACCAATACGAGGCCGACGGACTGATTATTGCAACTCCTACGGGTTCGACAGCTTATAATATGTCGGTAGGCGGTCCGCTGATGGTACCCCAGGCGCGCGGAATATTGCTGACTCCGATAGCAAGTCACAGTCTGAATGTGCGCCCGTTGGTAGTGCCGGACGATTGGCAGATAAATCTGCGTATCAAGAGTCGTACCGGGTCGTATATGGTCAGCGTAGACGGACGCAGTCAGATAGTATCGGATGCTGTCACACTGCGTATCGAGAAATCCAGCAGGACCATCAAATTGGTACAGATAGGCGAGAATAGTTTTCTCAAATCGCTAAAAGATAAGTTATTATGGGGAAAGAGCAATTGAGGATAGTATATATGGGAACGCCGGAGTTTGCGGTAGCAGGCTTGAAGGCGTTGGTAGAAGGAGGATATAATATTGTAGCCGTTGTAACGATGCCGGATAAGCCGGCAGGACGCGGTCATCAAGTGCAGTTCTCTGCCGTTAAACAATACGCGCTGAGTGTAGGCCTGCCGGTGCTTCAGCCGGAGAAACTGAAAGACCCGGAGTTTATAGAGACCTTGCGGCAGTATCGTGCCGACTTGCAGATAGTGACGGCTTTCCGTATGTTGCCGGAGGTAGTATGGGCAATGCCGCGCTTAGGTACTTTTAATCTACATGCTTCGTTACTGCCACAATACCGCGGTGCTGCGCCCATCAACTGGGCCGTCATCAATGGCGAGAAAGAGACCGGCGTAACGACCTTTATGCTTAAGCAGGAGATAGATACCGGCAATATGATTATGCAGGAGCGTATCACCATAGGTGAAGATGAAGATGCTGGCAGCGTGCACGACAGATTGATGGAGTTGGGCGTAGAAGTGACTTTGCGGACGGTAGACAAGATAGCCGAATGCGATGCACGGGGTATTGCATTGCCGGTAACACCTCAACCGGAGATGAGTGATTTGCGTCCGGCACCCAAGATATTCAAAGAGACCTGCGAAATACGCTTCAGCCAGATGACCATGAACGAGATACACAACTTCGTACGCGGCTTGGCTCCCTACCCTGCAGCCTGGTGCAACCTGACAATAGGCGGCAAAGAGTACGAGAATGTGAAGGTGTATCGCGTCACCTGCGGCGAAGGACTGATTACCGTGCCCTGCGCCGATGGCAAAGTGAGCATAGCAGAACTGCAGATGCCCGGCAAGAAACGCATGGATGCCAAGAGTTTAATGAATGGTTTACGCCTTAATTGACAAATATTACCACGACTCGCCCGAGTTGCACGCCCTGTTGCTGCGTCATAGCGAACAGGTACGCGACCGTGCGCTGCGTATCATTGATGCCCATCCGGAGATGAAGATAGATAGGGAATTTGTAGCGCAGGCTGCCATGCTGCACGATATAGGTATTATCTACTGCGATGCACCTAAGATATTTTGTCACGGCGACCATAAATATATCGAGCACGGCTGGCTGGGAGCGGAGTTACTGCGCAAGGAAGGATTGCCTCTCCATGCGCGTGTAGCCGAGCGCCACACCGGTAGCGGCATCACAGCCGAACAAGTGCTTCGCGATGAGTTGCCTATCCCCGTTCAAGACTACTGCCCCGAGACGATAGAAGAGAAACTGATCTGCTATGCCGATAAGTTTTATTCGAAGAGTCATTTGGACGAAGAACTATCGTGGCAAAAAGTGCGCACCTCGATTTGGCGTTACGGACACGATGCCGTATTGCGCTTCGACGCTATGCACGAGATGTTTGAATCAACGACAATAACAGACAATAACAATAACACTATACATGGAAAGTAAGACCTCTACCACCGGCGTTCGTCCGGTTCGCGTTCGTTTCGCACCCAGTCCGACGGGTGCCTTACATATCGGCGGTGTACGCACCGCATTGTATAACTACCTGTTTGCCCGTCAGCACGGCGGTCAGATGCTGCTTCGTATCGAAGATACCGACTCGACACGTTTTGTGCCGGGTGCTGAAGAGTACATCATCGAAGCCTTAGATTGGCTAGGCATAGGGATAGACGAAGGTATCTGTATGGAAGCGCCTAACGGCAAAGGCGAACACGGTCCGTATAGGCAGTCGGAACGACGCGAGATTTACCATCAATATGTGCAGCAGTTATTAGACAGCGGCCATGCGTATGTCGCTTTTGACACTCCGGAAGAGTTAGAAGCCAAACGCGCAGAGATAGCCAATTTCCAATACGATGCTCGCACCCGCATGCAGATGTGCAACTCGCTGACACTGAGTAAAGAGGAAGTAGAATCCCGCATTGCACGCGGCGATAAATATGTCGTTCGATTCAAAGTGGAGCCCAATGAGGACGTACATGTACAAGACCTGATTCGCGGCGAGGTAGTCATCAATAGTAATATATTGGACGACAAGGTGCTGTATAAGTCGGCCGATGACCTGCCAACCTATCATTTGGCTAATATCGTAGACGACCACCTGATGGAGATTACACACGTCATCCGCGGCGAAGAGTGGTTGCCGTCAGCTCCGCTGCATGTATTGCTATATCGCGCATTCGGTTGGGCGGATACGATGCCTCAGTTTGCTCACCTGCCCTTGCTACTCAAGCCCGACGGTAACGGCAAACTCAGCAAACGCGATGGTGACAGGTTGGGATTCCCGGTATTCCCCTTGGAGTTCCACAATCAAAAGGACGGCACTGTTTCGTCCGGTTATCGCGAGAGCGGTTATTTCCCTGAGGCAGTCATCAATTTCTTAGCCTTATTAGGATGGCACAATACCGGCGACCAGGAGATGTACAGCATGGATGAGTTGATAGCTCAGTTCTCGCTGGACCGCGTCAGCAAGTTGGGTGCCAAGTTCGACTACGAGAAGGGTAAATGGTTTAACCATCAGTATCTGCAGCTGCGTAGCAATGAGGAACTCGCAGACATGTTCTTACCCACTCTCGCGGCTAACGGCATTGAGAATCCAGATATGCAGATGGTAGCCAAAGTTATCGGATTGACCAAAGACCGAGTGAACTTTGTTCCGGAGTTGTGGGAGCAGGTTAACTTCTTCTTTGTAGCTCCGACAGAGTACGATGAGAAGAGCCTGAAGAAACGCTGGAAAGAGGACTCGCCGCAACACATGCGCGAGTTGTTGGAGTTGTTAGAAGCCCAAGATGATTGGAGTGCCGAGGCCTTAGATGCTTTGGTGATGCCCTGGATAGAGGAGAAAGAATACGGTGTAGGTATAGTAATGAATGCCTTCCGTATCTGTCTGGTAGGTGCCGCACGCGGTCCACATATCTGGGCTATTACCGATATACTCGGTAAGGAAGAGACGATCAAACGCGTTAAAGAAGCGTTAAATAACATACACTAAGGAGCCTATGTGTCTAGAAACCTAGGCGACTAGGATACTAGTTATGAGCCCGAAGGAAGCACTACAGACATATTACGGATACGATGATTTTCGTCCCTTACAGGAGGAAATCATCGTTTCTGTTTTAGCGGGTCGCGATACCTTAGCATTGATGCCTACGGGAGGCGGCAAAAGTATCTGTTTCCAAATACCAACCTTAGTGATGGGCGAGGAGAATGAGAATAGGCGTTTATGCCTGGTTATCACGCCTCTGATAGCCCTAATGAAAGACCAGGTAGAGAACCTGCGTCGCCGCGGGATACAAGCCGCAGCCATCTATACGGGTATGCCTTTAGACCAACAACGCACCGCCTTAGACAACTGCCTGTTCGGGCCCTATCACTTCCTATACTGTTCACCCGAACGCTTGGAGAGTGAGGATTTTAAGGCGCGCGTGAAAAATCTGCCTATCGGTTTGATCGCCGTAGATGAAGCCCACTGTATCTCGCAATGGGGCTACGATTTCCGACCTTCGTACCTCAATATCCGACAGGTTCGCGAAGCCCTGCCGGGCGTACCGATATTAGCTCTAACGGCGACAGCAACACCGGAGGTGGCGGAAGATATAGAACATCGTCTGGGCTTCAGCGAGAGCAATATATTACGGCAATCTTTCCACCGCGACAACCTCGTATATGTAGTGCGTCAAACTGACAATAAAGAGGAACAAGTAGCTCATATACTGAGTCACGTGGCCGGTAGCGCCATCGTATATGTGCGCAATCGTAAGCGTGCAAAAGAGTTGGCGGAGAAGTTGCATACCGACTTCTACCACGCCGGTCTCAGTACCCAAGAACGTAATGCGCGTCAGGAAGCGTGGAAAACAGGTAAGACACGTGTAATAGTAGCCACCAACGCTTTTGGTATGGGCATCGACAAGGCCGATGTACGATTGGTTATCCACTACGACTTACCAAACACCTTGGAGAGTTACTATCAAGAAGCAGGACGCGCCGGCAGAGACGGTCAAACGGCCTATGCCGTATTACTATTTGACGAGAAAGAAGATGTTGCTAAAGCCCATAAACGCATCGCTGACACCTATCCGCCCAAGGAAATGGTGGAACAAATATACCATAAGACTGCCGATTTCTTAGGCGTAGGTGCAGGTAGCGGGTTAGGACATCGTTTTGCCCTGCACATAGACGAGTTGTGTCAGGTAATGCACCTGCCGGTACTGACCACCTATTCGGCTTTACAGTTGTTATCGAATGCCGGCTATATCCAGTTCAAAGACGAGCAAGAGACACAAGCACGAGTGAGCATCAATATACCGGCAGCGCAGTTACGCGAATACAACCTCACGGAGGAACAACACGAGATATTGCAGCACCTGATGCGTAACTATCCGGGTGTATTCACTGACCTGCAATATTTGCATAATGAGGAGCATATTGACGAGCGTCAACAGCATGAGTTATTAGCCGGTTTAGCAGCCCGGCATATCATCACCTATATACCGCGTACACGCGCGTGCATGGTTGCCTTTACTCAGGAGCGTCAGACAGAGATTTGGCTATCGGAAGAGGTATACGAAAAGCGCGCACAACGCTTTGAAGAACGTCTGCGCGCTATGTTGGAATATGCTCAAAATCAGAACTTCTGCCGCGAGCAACTATTATTAGACTATTTCGGCGAACACGATGCCCCACCCTGCGGGCACTGCGACGTATGCCGAACGAAGATCAATTGAGATCGTAGCCGTAGTGGCGTAAGCGCCCTTGATTGCTGCGCCAGTCTTTATCTACTTTTACATACAACTGCAAGAAGACCTGCTTTTGGAAGAAGGCCTCTATATCCTTGCGTGCCTGCGTACCAACCCGTTTAAGTGCGGCCCCCTGACGTCCAATGATGATACCCTTTTGGCTATCGCGTTCGACATAGATGATGGCGGAGATACGAATGATGTTCTCCTCTTCGTGGAATTGCTCCACTTCCACCTCAACGCTATAGGGGATCTCCTTATCGTAGTTAAGCAAAATCTTCTCACGGATAATCTCGTCCACAAAGAAACGAGCCGGTTTATCGGTCAGTTGGTCCTTGTCGAAGAACGGCGGGCACTCAGGTAAGGCTTCTAAGATAGCTTGGAAGAGTTGGTCTACGCCAAAACGCTCTTGGGCAGAGATAGGAAAGATTTGTGCTTCCGGCAACTGTTTATGCCAGAAAGAAACCAACTGCTCTAAGGTATCCTGGGTAGTTAAATCTATCTTATTGATAATTAAGAAGACGCGTGTACCGGCATTGGCCATTCGTTTGACCTTGTCCAAGAACTCAGCATTGCGGTCAGCACTATCCGTCACATCGGTAACATACAGGAGCACATCGGCATCCACCAAAGCCGAGCGTGAGAACTCGAGCATTTGTTCCTGCAGACGATAAGTGGGTTTGAGCACGCCGGGCGTATCGGAATAGACGATTTGGAAGTCCTCACCATTCACGATACCCATAATACGGTGCCGCGTCGTCTGCGCCTTGGAGGTGATGATAGACAGACGCTCACCGACAAGGGCGTTCATCAGGGTGGACTTACCCACATTGGGATTCCCCACTATATTAACAAATCCTGAACGATGCATTACTTATCGATTTGGAATAGATGTTTTGCACTCACGCGATGCGTCTTACCATAACGGCGCAAGCCATAGAGATAGACATTATGCGTATCTCCGGCGATGATAGTAACGATAGACTCCTTGCGTTCTGCACGAGCCGCACGCAGGAACTGACGCACCTGGCGTTTGACTTGCTTGGTCTCAATAACACCTTTATCCACCACATCGCCACGCTCCGGGAAGTACAGCCATACGTGTGTCTTACCATCCTTGACGGCACCGCGTTGGGCATAGATAGCCGAATGGCGATAGGTCTGTTTGACCTGTTCGGGACAAGGCAACGACAATGCCGAGAGACGAAAAGCTTCTTGGAACTCCGCCAACACCTTAGCGGCAGTCAAGGAGCGAATCTCCTGCATGGGCACCCAGCGCAAGTACTCAGATGAAGAACCATAGACGACATACTGCATCAAGGCATCGGCCTGAACGGCCACATCCGCCATCAAGGTCTGGCGTCTCTGAGCCTCCGATTGGCGTATAGACTCCAGTTTGCGCATATCGGGCGTAGCATCGGCATCGTGCAAGACCAACTCGCACGGCGAAGCCTCAGCCTGCATACAAGGCGCCACATATTCCAATAGAGGAAGATGACGCGTGCCGACAGCTAAGGTAACCGTTTGCACTGCGGCGGCCCGAGTAGCAAAACTCAGACCGCACAGTACAAAGACGTATAACAAAGATTTACGCATATTAGAACAAGTCATCCAGAGGAGCAAAGAGTGTAGAGGCAGACATCGTCTTTACCTTACCTATCTTGCCCAGTTCTTTCTTATCAATCTGTTTGGGGTCACCCATGATGATGATGCTCACCGGTTTGCCCTGGATATTATCCTTATAGAACTTAACAATCTGCTCAAATGTCAGGTTGTCAATAGCCGGTTTATTCACACGTGCAGGATCGTCCTTATAGCCGAACAGACGCCACGATTCGTAAGTAAGACTCTTGCCACGCATCGAGGGTTTGGAGATCTGAGCCTCTTGACGCAAAGTAGCCTTAAGAGTCTCCAGACGCTCAGGATTCTCGGGCATCGAATCCAAGAGGTGCATAAAGGTCTTTACGGCCTCTACCACCTTATCGGATTGCGTACCGATATACCCCATAAAGTAAGCGTCCTTACCGGGCAGTCCACCTTCGATAGCTTGTCCCCAAGCGGTATAAGCCATTGAGCGTTTGGTACGAATCTCATCCAATACCAAGCCGGAGAAACCACCGGAGAAATATTGGTTAAAGGCCTCGAAGTCCACTTCCTGATCGATAGAATACGGCTTACCATTGAAATAGAAGTATACCGTAGCCTGTTGTACCTTGTTATTGGGCAGGAAGAAGATCTGGGTCTTGTCGTAACTCTTACGATCGCGAATCTCGGGCGAAGTAGAGGGTTTAACACCTTCTTGCAAAGGCAGAGCAGCCTTCACCTCTTCGATAGTGTGCGTACCGCAATAGTGGATATTAGCCGCATATTTAATGGCATCCAAGAACTCTGTTTTCAGTTTGGTCATATCCATGCCGTACACATCCATAAAGGGCACAACATCGATATATTTGGATTTCTTATCGTAGAGAACATACTCACGCAAAGCCGAAGCCCAGATAGATTTTTGTTTCTTCAGCACGAGACGAGAGATGAGTTCCATACCTTTAACGGCATCGAATTGTTTCTCATCCAACTTAGGCATCAAAATCTGACGGTTAACCAGGTCGCAGATCTCTTTCATATGCGCATCGTCACCGATAATCTGGATAGTCAAGTAACTGCCACTCACACCGTATGCGCAACGTCCACCCAGTTCGCTGAGACGACGACGGAAAGCTTGCGAATCCATATCGGGCATCACACCTGCACGGTTCATCAAGGCTGTCACGTATTCCAGCATAGGCTTTTTCTCGGTACCTACGCCATAACGCAAGATGAGCGAGAAGATATTATTCTTGTCGTTGTGCGTGTAGTGCAGTTTGATGTCCTTATCGATATCCACTACTTGTACATCGTTCATATCCATAAAGGTCTGCTTCACCTCACCGGAAGGAAGAGCACGGAACTCTTTGGCGTACTCGGTTACTACGCCCTTCGGCATATCCAAGGGTTTGATTTTCGGTTTGGGCAGTTTGTTGGCCTTAGGATCGCCCTCCTCAAACATGATGGTCATGTGAGGTGCGTTGAAATATTTCTTAGCAATAGCAGCAATCTCCTCTTTGGTGAGGGCCTGAATGCGAGCCTGCTCCTCAAAGATACGATCGGTGGGAATTTGGTAGATGAAGCAGGTTACAAGATTCGACATCTTACCTGCACCTTCCTCAAAGGCGAGTGCATAGTTTTGAGCATACTCAGCCTTAACCGACTTAATCAACCATTCGGGTATATCTCCACGTTTGATCTTATCGACCTCACGCATGATGATTTTCTCGGTAGCAGCATTCGACTCGTACGAACGTTGGTTAACATCGTAGTAAGGTTCACCGAATACCAAAATACGTCCCATATCACGACGGGCATCCAGCGATACGCCGGCACCACTTACTTCACCGTCCAAGGTTATCTTATCCAACAGACCGGTATTGGAACTATTGTTGAGCAACGAGCATACAAAAGACAATACGGTAGCATCCTCATCGGTCACCTTAATACCATCATAAGCCCAAATAACTTGCGGGCCATAGCCAATGTTGAATTTCTTCTTGGCATTGGCTTGGAACTTAGCATCGGGATACTGCTTACGTTCGGGCAGAGGTTTTGACTGCATACGACCAAAGGTCTGGGCAATCATCGGTTTAACCTCTTCGGTATTGAAGTCACCAACCAATATAAGTGCCATATTATTAGGCACATACCAAGTATTGAAAAATTCGATAAGTTTACTCAGACGAGGGTTCTTCAAGTGTTCCGGTTTACCGATGACATTACGCTCGTAGGGATGTCCCTTGTACAATTCTTCGAAGAGGTGATTACGTATCTGGGTCGACACGCCATCCTCGTACATATTGTACTCCTCAAACACATTCTCTAACTCCGCCTGGAAAGTACGGAAAACAGGTTTATCGAGACGGTCGGAGAAGATAGTCAACCATTTGAACATTTGGTTAGCAGGGAACGAGTTGTGGTAACACGTCATATCATAACTGGTATACGCGTTGACGCCCGTAGCACCAATTCCGTCCATGAGGTTGAAGAAGTCCTCGGTAGTAGAGTATTTAGCTTCCTCTATACTGGCCTCATTGATTTTAGTAATAATCTCCTGACGGGCCTTCTCGTCGGTTGTCTCGGCTAATTGGTCGTAGAGTTTGATAACCTCTTCGTAGTAAGGTTTCTCTTTTTCCCAATCGATGGCACCGATACGTTGCGTGCCCTTAAAGAGCATGTGCTCCAAATAGTGCGCTAAGCCGGTATATTCTTCCGGTTCATCAATGGCACCTGCGCGAACAGCGACGTAGCCTTCTACATCAGGTTGGTCATGGTCTTCCCACAGCATCACCGTGAGTCCATTATCTAACTTATACTCCGTCAAACCCTCGCGCGACTGAGCCGAGAGAAAAGCGATACCGCCAATAAGCAGCAAAGCGCTAAGTAGAATCTTTCTCATTGTTGTTATTATTTAATTAAACTTAATTGTTGCTATTCAAAATCACGGGATATATACATAGTATATATAGGCATTGGTATGATACGTGATTCCCTCGTGGAACCCTCGTGAAAGCCTCGTTTACCACTCGAGCAGTACTTTGCCGCATAGTCCGCTGACCATGACGTCAAAGCCCTTTTGGAAGTCGTCAAACTTAAAGCGATGCGTAATAACCGGCGACAGGTCGAGTCCTCCAAGTAACATCTGCTCCATCTGGTACCACGTCTCCCACATGCGGCGTCCTGTAATACCTTTGATAGTGAGGGCGTTAAAGATGACATCCGACCAGTTAACCTGGGTATTGGACGGCAGGATACCGAGTTGGGCGATATTAGCTCCTTTGTACATATGCTCAATCATGTCATTAAAGGCAGCTGGAGCACCGGACATTTCCAGTCCCACATCGAAGCCGCGTATACCAAGTTGTTTCATCGCAGCCTCCACCGTTTCTCCCTTGGAGCCGTCCACCGTAAGCGTGGCACCCATCTTCTTTGCAATCTCCAAGCGTAAGGGATTGATGTCCGTCACCACGATATTCTTCGCTCCGGCATAACGACATATTCCTGCCGCCATCGTACCGATGAGTCCTGCCCCCGTGATTAGCACATCTTCACCCAACAGAGGGAAGGCGAGTGCCGTATGCGTAGCGTTACCAAAAGGATCCATGATAGCAGCAAAGTCATCCGGTATCTCAGGACGGAGTTTAACCACGTTCGACTCGGGTATGGTCACATATTCGGCGAAGCATCCGTCTTTACCCATGATGCCGACGGATATGGTGTTCTCGCAGACGTGTCCCATTCCCCGACGGCAATTACGGCAATGTCCGCAGACAATGTGTCCTTCTGCAGTAACGCGTTCGCCGACCTTAAAGTTTCGCACACCGGGTCCCACTTCGGCAACAACGCCCACGAACTCGTGCCCCATAGTGTAAGGCGGTTTGCAATGACTTTGTGACCAAGCGTCCCACTTGTACATATGCAAGTCCGTACCACAAATAGCGGCCTTAATGACTTTGATAAGTACATCGTTAACTCCCACTTCCGGCATCGGAACATCTTCCATCCAGATGCCCGGCTGAGCATATTTCTTAACTAAAGCTTTCATATGTTACTTTAATACACCAAGAACCGTGCCAATCTTTGTAAAGGCGGCAATACATTTGTCTAACTGCTCACGTGTATGCGCAGCAGAAACCTGTACGCGGATACGTGCTTGGCCTTTCGGTACTACGGGATAATAGAAGCCCGTGACGTAGATGCCTTCTTTCTGCAACTCGGCAGCGAATACCTGACTAAGTTTAGCGTCATAGAGCATCACAGCACATATTGCGGACTGCGTAGGTTTGATATCGAAGCCTGCGGCTTTCATCTTCTCAACAAAGTACGCGGTATTCTCATGCAAGCGGTCTTGCAACTCGTTGGAGCGCGTGAGTATCTCGAAGGTCTTGATACCGGCCGCAGCAATCATCGGCGGAATAGAATTGGAGAACAGATACGGACGCGAGCGCTGACGAAGCAGGTCGATAATCTCCTTACGTCCCGTAGTGAAACCGCCTACCGAACCACCGAAGGCTTTGCCTAAAGTGCCGGTGATGATTTCCACTTTACCGCGCAGGTTATATAGTTCGGTAACACCATGACCTGTCTTACCAACTACGCCGGCCGAGTGCGACTCGTCCACCATGACGAGGGCATTGTATTTCTTAGCCAGTTCATAGATTTTATCCAGCGGACATACATTGCCATCCATGGAGAAGACGCCGTCCGTGGCGATGATGCGGAAACGCTGGGCTTGCGCCTCTTGGAGTTTAGCCTCGAGGTCCGCCATGTCTCCGTTCGCATAGCGATAGCGCACAGCCTTACACAGGCGCACACCATCGATAATAGAAGCATGATTGAGTGCATCGGAGATGATAGCGTCTTCTTCGGTCAATAGCGGCTCGAACAGACCACCGTTAGCATCGAAACAGGCAGCATAGAGGATTGTATCCTCCGTACCGAAGAAATCGGATATAACCCGCTCGAGTTCTTTGTGCGTATCTTGCGTACCGCAGATAAAACGTACCGAGGCCATTCCGTAGCCACGAGCATCCATACGTGCCTTAGCGGCCTCTATCAGTTCCTTATTATCCGCTAAGCCGAGATAGTTATTCGCGCAGAAGTTAATAACCTCTTGCCCACCCTCTACGGCGATACCTGAAGACTGCGGCGTGATAATCACGCGTTCGTTTTTATAGAGTCCTGCCTCCTTGATTTCATTCAAGGTATTCTGCAGATGTTGTTGAAATTGATCGTACATAGTTTTAAATAATTCCTTGTTCCAAGATAAATCACCTTGAACAGCCGGATCAAATAATCCCCTGTTCCAAGATAAATCACCTTGAACAGCTGGATCAAATAATCCCCTGTTCAAGCATAGCTTGCGCAACCTTCATGAAACCGGCGATATTAGCACCTTTGACGTAATCGATATGTCCGTCAGCCTGACGGCCGAACTTAACACACTGTTCGTGAATCGACTGCATGATGTGATGCAGACGCTCATCTACTTCCTTGCCTGTCCAACTGAGGTGCTCAGCGTTCTGGGTCATCTCGAGACCGGAGGTAGCTACACCACCTGCGTTGACAGCCTTGCCGGGAGCAAAGAGAACACCATTCGATTGGAAGAAGTGAATAGCGCCGGGTTGGCAACCCATATTCGACACCTCGCAGCAGCACCAGCATCCGTTGGCCTTCAGTTCTTTAGCATCGTCCTCAGAGAGCTCGTTTTGGAAAGCGCAAGGCAATGCGATGTCGCAAGGAATAGACCAAGCTTTCTTACCGGCCGTAAAGACGCACTCCTTCGGGAACTGATCCGCCATGTCCTGCACTTTATTGCGATTCGATGCACGCATAATAAGCATGTAGTCAATCATTTCTTTAGTAATGCCATCCTTAATGGCCACCACGCCGTCAGGTCCGCTGATGGCTACAACCTTAGCGCCCAGTTCAATAGCCTTCGTTGCTGCGCCCCAAGCTACGTTTCCAAAGCCGGAGATAGCAACCGTCTTACCCTTAATATCCTTGCCAGCCTCGTGCAAGAGGTGTTGCGTGAAATAGAGTGCGCCGAAGCCTGTTGCCTCAGGACGGAGAATAGAGCCACCCCAAGTCATACCCTTACCGGTTAGTACGCCCGTATGATACTCGCGGGCGAGTTTCTGATACATTCCATTCAAGAAGCCTATCTCACGGCCGCCTACACCTACGTCACCGGCAGGGATATCCTGGTCGGGACCGATGCAACGCCATAGTTCCAACATAAAGGCTTGGCAGAAACGCATTATCTCGGCATCCGATTTGCCTACAGGGTCAAAATCCGAACCGCCCTTAGCGCCGCCCATCGGCAGCGTGGTCAGCGCATTCTTAAAGGTCTGCTCAAAGCCCAAGAACTTAAGCATCGAGGGCGTCACGGCTTTATGGAAACGAAGACCACCCTTGTACGGGCCAATAGCGGCGTTAAACTGAACACGATAGCCCAGATTAGTCTGTACCTGACCCTCATCATCAATCCACGTTACGCGGAACGTAAAGATACGGTCGGGCTCAACCAAGCGCTCAACAATCTTCGCTTCTTCGAACTCAGGGTGCTGGTTATACACCTCTTCAATCGATTCCAAGACTTCTTGTACGGCCTGCAGATACTCTGCTTCGCCAGGGTGTTTCGCAGCGAGCTGCGACATAATAGTTTGTACTTTCATTGTGTATTGTGTTTTTCAGGTTGTTTTTCAATTCGGCTGCAAAGGTACAAAAAAAATATGACATACACAATAGTGTATGCCACATTTCTTAATTTTTTTTCGTTTTATTATTTTACGAGGGCACCTTGAGCGTTGAAGGTCTTGCCGTCACGAATGATGAGCAATTGACCGTTAACAATCAGTTTACGAACCGATTCGGTTATTTCAACATCTTGGATATCGGTCGGAATATCCTTGAAGGAAACCATCTCGGGAGCGACATAGCCATCAGGCACAACAGCGCCGAAGTTGTCGAAGCAGAAGTAAGACGGCGTATTTAAACCGTATTCACCGCTATCCGAACCGTCCATGTAGAACATCACTTCGTTCACCTGACCAAGAGCAGACAGATCCACGTATGTCCAGTCCTTAATGTACTTACCTTCTTTAGCCAGTTCAACAGTTACAATACCGGTAGTTACGCCTGCTAATTTACCCACGCAAACCAGATTGAGCCAATCGGTATCGTCAAACTTCTTGGCCCCCCAAGCACCTTTAGCCATTACATCAACTGTATACGCATTGTTGCTTACAAAGAAGCCGACAGCGGGTACAGGATTGGCCGAAAGCACACTATTACCGCAATAATAGTCGTTCGTCCAGATAGCAAAGTTGTTACCTGCATATGCACCGCCTACCGCCGAGCGATAAGGCTCTGTATAACCGGTAGAAGTATTCAAGGTATCATTAGAAGCATAGAAACCGTAATAATAGGCAGCGCCCCATGAATTATCCATGTACGTATAGAGCGTATAATCGCCCGATTTCCATTCGTCCTTACCCGGTGTTTCGGGAGTAGCGCCTAACCAATAATGTTCCGTCTCATTCAGTTGGATACCACCCTCTTCGTTCTCCATAGTAGCAACAGCATTCGTCGGAACGTTCTCGGTATTCAGATAATACGTATCGTGCTTATACAGTTTAGCACCACCGAGTACAGGATACAAATCTTTACCTATAGTCTGGCCAAAGGCTTCACCAAGCGAGTCAGCCACTACGCCGTTCACGAATGCCAAAGCGGCAGGGATAACCGTCTGAACGGTAGCAGTAGTATCGATGACATAAGCCACTTTAGCATAGATATGCTCATACGTACCGTTTGTCTTATGACCACGGATAGCACCTACATTGGCACCGTCAGAAACGATATCTCCCACGTTGTATACGCTCTTGAAGGTTGCAGGCTGTTGGACGTTAGCCGCGATACCTGCAGCATAGTTAACAGCGGTAATAGTACCCAGGTTGTAGCAATTGCTGATTACCACATTCTTGTTCATCGTGTTAGCCGTAATACCGGCAGCGTAGTTACCTGTAGCGGTAATATCCGCTTCGTTGACGCAGCGGTCTATTGTTGTAGTGCCGTTAGTATAACCTGCCAGACCTGCAGCATTGGATGCACCGGTCACCTGAACGCGGTTCACGCAGTTGGTCATCGTAGAAGCATTCAGATAAGCAGCGATACCCGCAGCATAGCCACCGGTCGTTGTTACCTCACCAGCTACCGTCAGGTTGCTAATAGCACCGTTTTGAACATATCCGAACAGAGCCTGGTAAGTAATCGTAGCATTGATATACAAATCGCTAATTGTATAATTCTGGCCATCAAATTGTCCCTTGAAGGCTTTAGCAGCAGCATTACCACCAACAGGTGTCCAGTTGTAGTTGCCGAGCGAAATATTGTTAGCCAGTTTACCCTTGATAGTCAGTGTACCATCGTTCACTTTCTTAGCGAACCAAGCCATGTGATAACCCGACTTGATAACGTATACGCCATCCTCTTGTTCCGGTTCGTAGGAAGTCGTCAATCCATCCCACGTAGTATCGTCCGCAGCGATAGCCTCCAGCGTAATATTAGTCACTACTTCAGCAGGACTCTCGTCGGTAATACTGATCTCACCGGCAACAGACTTGTAACCCTTCTTCTCTACCAGATAGGTATAGTCGAACGTATTGACCACATACTTGCCTTCGTAAGCAGTAAGTGCATTACCTTTGTAGTCTTTTATGGTAATCGTGCAGTCATCCACATTGGTGGTGAAAGCCAACGTTCTATCAGTAGGACGGGCCTCCAGAGGCAGAATAATCTCAGGCAGAGCACCAAAGATAGCTGTTTGACTGATAGCGGTGAAGTTGGCTCCGCGACCGAACTTCTTAGACGTGTTACGGTGGTTACCGATAGGATCGCCAAAGCCACCGGCTTTGATGATACCATCCTTCAAGGTGTCGGCACCTATCGTGATATCATAGTCCGTCGGAATAGTGAACGTTACAGCCTGAGCAGTAGGAGCACTGCAGAAGGTATATTGGTTGGAAGCGCTCTTCAGTTCAACGCCATTACGTTTGTAGATGGTAGTAGCATTGAAATTGTGAATACCGGCCAATTTATTCGCAGGATGGAATAAACCGCTCATTTGCACTTTCACCTCATCACCAGGGCGGAACTTACCGGTCTGTTGACGACCGAGAGCCGTAGCCTCCACATGTACGGGTTTACCTACCAATACCTGATATTCGCTTACGCCGGCCTCGTTGGTCAATTGTACAATCTGGCGCCCCAACTTGACTTGCACGGTATATTCGCCCTTCTCACTGTCATAGCTGACGCCTTCAGCGCCGAATCCGGAATAAGTAGCCTCATTGACGCCGATAGTAGGATAAGCCACTTTCACACTTGCCACATTCGTCGGCTTGAAGGTATAGGTACCAAAGCCTTTGGTGTCCTCGAAATAGATGATATCGAAGTCTGCATCATAAGCTGTGCCTGCGAGTTTATACGTCGTCGTATTCGTCTCGTTGATGGTCATGCCCAAATCAATACCGCTGGCAGCATCACCAACCGTTACGACAAACACACCGGTATTCTCCGGCCAGATAGCCGACCAGTAGTCACCGCCGACCATCCCTTTCAGGCAGATAGCGTCATATGTAACGGTCACAATAGCCGTACCGGCACCTACTGCGTGTACGGTTCCTGCGGCATCAATAGTCACTACATCATTAGAAGCCACACCGGCCAGGTCGGTAATCGTAAAGTGATAGTCCGGCTTAATAAAATAGTTGGCAGTAACAGTGTTTATCACCTCCCAGTTACGAAGCGTAATAAGGTCAAAAGTATCTGTCACAGCCATCTTAAGATGCTCCTGTGCATTGATATTGAGGAAGATATCGGCTACGTTGTACCCACCATTAGACGTTACATCATGGTCAATCCATTTGGGATCTTTAGCGGCCATATCGGCAGCAGTCACCTCGATAGCTTCTACATTGCTATTAAACAGACCGCCATTCGTCAGACTTCCGGCTTTGGAAACGCGGTAGTTATACTCCGTATTCTTAGCTAGGGTATAGTAATATACATTACCCTCTACGCGAGTAGCAGGCACTTCGACAAATGCCACAAAGTGGGCTGTCTTACGACCTACAAATACCGTAGTTCCTTCGGGAGCCGTCAGGGCAAACTCCATCGACTCAGGAATAGCACCATAGGCATTTACATTACCAGTCACCGTTCCCGTCTTGTACAGGGTAGCATAGCCGGGACGAGCTTCTGTGGGAATAAGGTCACAGAAATAGGTGTTGCCGTTCAGCACTAGGAAAGTCTTACGACCAGCCGTCTTCGAGTTACCAAGCGTAGATACCAACTGCTCACCTTCGCGGGTAATCACCGAATGCTCAATAGTGTAGTCGGTACCATATACCCAACCGCTATTGGTAGCATAGGTGGTAATGGTGAACACCTTGAAGGCATTGTTGGACTCCGACACATTGATTTCCAATGTTCCGTTTACCGTGGTGCCATCGGTGTCGTAAGCCGTTAATACATACGAACCATCGGCGGCATCAAAAGTGTACACTTTGTTTGCCGGAGTACCTACCTCCACCGGAGTGCCGGTAGTCTTATCCGCCAACGTCATGGTGGTGCTTGTTGCATTCATGGTTACCGTTACCTGCGTAGCCATCATGCTCACCACACCGGCTATCATTAAGATAGCAGAGAGAAGAATTTTTCTCATAATGTTGATTGATTTAGTTAATAATTATGGTGAATGTTTGTTGTTGTGTTTGTACTATATACAGTCCTGCACGTGCAGGGATTGTCTCGCCCATATATCGTCCGTCAATAGCATACACTCGCATCGGCGTACGATCCTCATACAAATGCCTCAGAGCCGTCTCAATACGCGTCCTCACTGTTATCTGTGCGCGCAGTGACACATTACCTGATACATCCGCCGCCTCAACATCCAAAGTATATTCTGTATCGGTCTCCAATCCTGTAATGGTGTAGCACGTGTCCGTGGTCCTGCGATAAGGCACTCCGTCTACATAAACCGTATACCGTCGAATGCCCACATTATCCGTCGAAGCGCCCCAACAGAGGGCTATTGAGTGTACGTCTGCTTCGGCTGTCAGGTTCGCAGGCATCGTTGGAGCCGTCATGTCAAGTGTGCGAGCCGTCAGATAAGCCGTCTCCGAACTATCGTTGCCGGCCACAGCGATAACGCCCAAGGTATATTCTGTATAAGCCTGCAGACCGGCAAAAGCAAAGGTAGTATCTGTCGTTGTTCCGGCTGCAGCACCATTAAGGAACAACGCATACGCACCAGCTCCTTCTACTGCGTTCCACGCGAGTGTCAGGCTGTCTTCTGTAGCCGCCGTAATAGCCAAACCGGTAGGACGAGGCAGAGCAGCGGGGGTGGCTCTAACAATCTCCAAACCGCCCAAACAGAAATACACGGCCGTATTAGCGCCGTAGATAGCATCCACATCCGAGGTCTCCATCGTAAAGTACAGACCACTGGACGAGCCTAAGGAGGTCAAATCCATATACTGCCAATCGGCACTCTGCACCAATTGTCCGTTGTGAAACGATGCTAACTCCAAACGGGCTGTAGCACCTGTCGGTTCACCTTGTGCATTCAGCCCATGAGCTACCAAGGCAAAGTAGTCGCCCTCCTTAGTAAAGCCACCGGCAAAGCCATCACCGTTGATATTACCGTAATAGGGCCAGGGGTGATTACATATCCATGCGCCGAGAGGACGATACGCTTGTTGGTCAGTGAAGTCGATACGCAGACTGTAATATCCGGGATTGAGACCTTCTTCAAAAAATCCCCAATAGGCTACCAGGTAAGGATATCCCTTCTCCGTCTTGCTCTGTTTATTCCTTCCGCCTCCGGCCATACAGCCCCACTGACGGGTAATCCAACCGTCTGACGAGCCTTCCCGACCAAAGTTGGTCGTGTCGCCCGAGGTGCACAAGGTATAGCCGGACCAATAGGCCATTCCACCACCGCCATCCGAGGTGCCGGTGTGCGCCAAGCTAAACACGCCCTGTTCGATAGATGTGTTCTCCGTGTACGTATCTACCCAATATCCGTCTTCCGTCTGAGGATAGTTATCCAATGCCGCCCCTAAATCCAGCGACAAGGTGTCCGAGGCCTGCAAGGACCGGGCTCCTACGAGCAATAATACTATAAGCAAACGTTTCATCGGCAAGTAATTTTATAGGTTCGTGTTCCCTCGCGGACGATATACACACCGGTTCGTGTGGGCCGTTCGCAGCCTAAAGGTTGTCCTGTCAGGCTATAGTAGCAGCGTCCGGTCTCTTCAGCCGTTGTCTCCGTCAATGCCGTATGCCAGTGCAGATCTGTGGCACCCATCACCTCCGTAGAGGTCTCGCCCAGCCATCCGCATTGTTGATTCAATCCCGTATAGACTTTCACAAAGTGTATACCCGGCAGGTAGGCTTTCTCGCCCTTCTCGTCTACCGCCCAGTCGATATCCAATGTCGCCTCAGGCAAGGTGTTCGGATGGTTGTCGGCGTAGCCGTAGGCAAAGGCATACAGTACATAATACGTTCCTTCCCCACTCTCGTCACGCCCATTCATCGGCAGACGAGTACCGGTAAATGTCAGACTGTCGGCATCCGTCCACAAAGGATAATACGATTGTTGATGGTAGGTCAATTGATTCATATACCCAGCCCCGCCCACATTGTCGCGCCAACGGATATACGTAGTATCCGTCAAGGCTTTATTCGTCTTCGAGGGTGTAGGTACATGCCCCTCTTGAGGACGGTAATAAGTTATCGCATAATTATGATAGGTCGACTTATTGCCGTATTCCGAACCGGCTATCTCGTACCACGGGTCGTCCGGCTGGCCGTTGTTGTTGGCATCATAACTCACCATCACTACTCCCGGCTCCGACGAACCGCCCGTAGGTGGGGCATCGGGATTGGGATTAGTCTGCGAATAAAACGCGTTTCCCAAGACGATGAAATCTCGCTCACCCTTGATATTGGGTACCAGGTGGTCGAAGCCAAATACCACATAACCGCCGAAGCCGCCTAAGGAAATCATCCCCAAGTTATTGTCCGCTATAGCCTCTTCAGCCTTCAGACGCATCATGTTGGCATCATCACCGGCTTCGTATTCCGGTAACTCATTGATAAACTGTCCCGGCGCAGGGCAAAACTCCCATACGCGGTGGATATACGGACTGTCTGCCCATAAGGGCAGCGCAATCATCACCAATAATAACCAATAGTATCGCATAGAAATAAATTTTAATTCTTAATTTGTAATTCGCTTACTAGGGCAAAGTGCGCCGGTATATCTCCTGTTCGCACCGACCATTTCAGTTTGCCGTCAGCTCCGTAACAATGTAACGCTCCGGGATTGACATACGTCTTGGCATCGGTTACATAAATCTCTTTGGTCACCGGATGCACCATCAGTCCGTAAGGTTTAGCGATATTCTTCTCCGTGCCGTCAGTGATAAAGTTCGTTGTCACCACCGCATGCGTGCGCACATTGACGATAGCGTAAGACAGAGTCCAATCCATCGTTATATACGAGAACTCCGAACCGTATACATATAACGAGTCACCGTCCAACCACATCCCGCTGACCGGCACACAGACCGAGTCGACAAGTCTGTTGGTGCGGGTGTCGATACAGTATAGACGCGAGGGGATATCGTAGTAATCGCCGCGCGAACTAACCCATAGTTGTTGATACTTATCGGCCGTCACACGATGCAGGTTCACCGCCACCTCGATGCGTTCGGTTTCCTTAAACGTCTCTAAGTCGATGACCGACACGGTGTGTTCGTAGTTGGGCACCATATACCCGCCCGAATTGGCGACATATAGATGTCTACCTACCACCTCCAACTCGTCCGGCTGAAAGCCGACATGGCAGGTATCGACGAGTTGGAGAGTGGCGGTATCAAAACGTTGTACGTATCCTATCTGTTTATAGTTCTGGTCAATGAGTACGGGTCCGGCATACGAGGTAACATAGCCGTACTGACCGTCAAAAGCCAGGTATCGGCAATTGGGCACATTCAGCGTCCCTATATGACGAGCGGTACGCGCATCCATCACTTCCACCAGGTTGGAGCAGTTGATGACCGCATACATACGCGAACCATAGATAACCAGGTCATTACCAACATCACCCAGCGACTGCGTCACCTCAGGATTAGCAGCCGTGTAGATATTGCGTGTGTAGGTAGCTGTGGTATAGTCGTAATAGTCCAACGAGGCTTTGTTAGAACCCATATTCCCCTCGTTGAGCAAGTAGAAGCCCACCACCTCGGTGCGCAGCGTATCGCCCCGGTGTTCCTGCTCCGACGGCACTAACAAATCCTCTCCCCGACAAGCCGTCAGCAAGATCATCAGCAAATATAGTAACTTTTTACTCTTCATCTCTAAACTTCTCTAAACACTAAACTCTAAACTAAAATTCCACCTTCACCACCACTTTGCCATTCAATCCGGGCATCGGGTAGTTGAGGACGATATCGTATTGTTGGTTCAGCAGGTTATTCACCTCTACAGCGAAATGCAACCTGGGTGCACAATGCTTAATTGCTAATTTTTCATTTTTAATGATCAAATCATATCCCAATGCAATATCATGCGTATACCAGGGCAGTTCGTAGTTGGCAGGTATATTGGCCGACGTATGATAGCGCTCGCCCACATAGATAAAGCTGTAATTAAAACTCAATCCCTTCCACGCAATGCGTGTAGTTACCGACCCGGAATGCCAAGGGATATAAGCTATCTGTCCGCCATACGAGATTGAGTCGCGCGAGTCAGTGAAGTCCTGTGCCCGTTGGTAGGTATACGTCAGGTGTGTCTCCCAATCTACGTCATGGGCAAAATGCAACGTCACACCGGCATTGATATCTACGCCTCGTATCTCTACATATCCTAAGTTCATCATCATCCATCGATATTGAGAATTACCTTTGGGCACCGCGATAATCTTATTCTTGACCTGATTGAAATAGCCGTCAGCTTTGATGGTCATATCTACAGCCGGCAGGTTGCTGTTGTGAGTGCGCCAATGGGGCGAGTATTCGACACCTCCATTATACTGCGTCGTGTATTCCGGTTGGAGGGCTATATTACCCAAATCGGTATAGTATAGGTCATTAAACGTCGGCATACGGAAGATGTGCTTATAGAACGCCCGCAGATAGAACGGTTCGCTCAACAATGGCTGATAGCTAAAGAACACCGCCGGAGTAAACCTTGGACGAGCTGTAGCGGCACGCGGCGTCTCATCGGTGTGACGACGTATCTCATCGCGCACAAAAGTGCCCAATACCGAGGCCTGCGCCTTAATCCATTTATAATGCACAGCCGCCGCTAAAGCTACCAAGCCGGTGTGACGACTCGGGTTAACAAAGTTAGGCATGGACGACCATAAGGTGTTGTACTCATAATCGGCACTGAGGGCCACATCCAATATCTTATACTGATATCTATTGGCTACCGATAGGTACACCTGCTGCTGCACAAACTTATTATCCACATACATGAGCGTAGTGTCGGGATTGAGGTAGCGCATATAATCGTTAGCATACTTGGCGCTCACGGATATATCGTATCCCTTAACGAGCGTCTGCGTCCAGTTGCCTTGTACGAAGGCATTCCTGTCCCATTGTCGCTGTGAACAGGTCCATACATTACGGACGATAGCACGCGGGATACCTCGTTCGCTGTCGTAATAATACGCCTTGACGTGCCATTTACCTTCGGGCAGATAACCGAATAATCCCACCTCTGCTCGCACAGCTTGTACATCACCGTTCTGTCTTACGCCCGTCGTATCCCACGCCACCGTATGGTCGGGATTCATCTTATGGATGCGAAAATGATAACGTCCTGTAGCGTAGGTATAGGCGGCATTAACGCTGAGGTGGATATTGTCGGTGAGCTTCTGCTCGTACAATATCGACGGATGCGCCAGGCCGAACGAACCGGCGGCCATAGAGGCCGCTATATGATAAGTCTTGCCGTTCTTAAACGTCGGACGTTTGGTATTCAGATATAGCGTCCCGGCCGAACCGAAGTCGCGGGCCGGCATCAGGATATCGGAACGCTGACCATTATACAGGGTGAGCGATTCTAAATTTTCCATGCTGAACTTACCTAAGTCTACTACACCGTTCTGGGCATTGCTCACTACTATGCCATCGTACATCACCGCTAAGTGATGACTTCCCATCGAGCGAATATCTACCGTCTTGAGTCCGCCTACGCCTCCGTAGTCTTTGATCTGTACGCCACTGAAATAACGCAAGGCATCGGCCACCGAGTGCGTCTCTAAGGCCTGCAGACGCGAGCCTTCCAGCGACTGTACGGGAATGACAGCCGACTGTCGGCGTGCAGCGGTGACGGTCACCTCTTGTAATACAAGCAGACTGTCTACACCCGCCCACGCGGACATAGACGCGCACATAAGCGCACAAAATAATATAATGATATGTCTCTGCACTGTCTCTTACTCCAATTCGCGAGAGTAGACGGACTAAGGAAGATTCCTTACAACAGGCAGGTCTTCTGACTAATCGCTCATATTAGCAGCCTTCCCGACGCATAAGTCAGTGACTATAAGAACGCTAATACGATTACGAAACACAGCAGCGCGTCTGTACGAGATTCACACTCGTTTCCCTTAACCGATTGCGGGTGCAAAGGTACTGCTTTTTTCTGATATATGCAAATTTTTTTACGAAAATTATCGCACGCGTTGTCCCTGAGCATTGTACCATTCATCATGACGACGAATGTACAAGCGGCCGTTGAGCAGGTATTTGCGATTATCGATTAGTGATTCCCGATGTTCGATTTCCGACAGATTGGTAGCGGGCGGAGTATCGGGAATGCCGATCTCGGGACATTCTTCGCGGCGGTACTGCAGGTTTTTATATCCGTTCCACGGCTGTCCCTGTTTTTGGTACTGCTGCGCCACATAGGGGCATTCAAATTCCACCAGCACGGTGTCCTTACCCAGATTGCCGGCCAATACATTCTTGCCTAGCGTAGGAGGTGCCGTCGGATAGAGGTACAGCGTCTGCAAGCCCGTACACATATAGAACGCTCCCACTTCGATGGTACGGATAGTCGAGGGGATAGACAATGTCTTGAGTTTGGTGCAGTTGTAGAGTATATAACTGTCTATCTCGCGTACGGTATAGACGGTCTGTCCGCGGGCAATCGTCTCAGGAATAAAGACCTGCTCAGAGCAGGCGATACGTACGACGCGCAGCCATAACGAGTCGGCATTGACTACTTCGTAGGTCATGTCGCCGAGCACTATCGTCTCGCCTTCGGCTAAGGGCACTACGTTCACCGTGTACGAAGCCTCCAACAGACTGCCATCTTGCGTAGTAGCCGTGATGACGGTCGTACCGAGGGTCAGCGCTTTGACCTTGCCGGAGGCATCTACCGTAGCTACGGCAGGATTAGAAGATGTGTATACGAGGGTGCCGTTGGTGGCATCTGTGGGCACTACCGAAGCACTCAGCGTCATCGAGTCCCCCTCATAGAGTTGCACCTGGTCCTTCGCGAAGCTGACCCGACGCACCAACACTGAGTTATCGACCTTGCGCACCCCCGACGACACCACCATCTTGATTCGCGAGATGTACGAGGACGGGAAGTAGAACGGCTGCCAGTTGGACGAATTACCTACCCTATACACGGGATAGCATACGTACGTTCCGTTGGGCAGCGACTTGGTCATGGCGTACGAATAGGAGTACGTCGTGATATTGGTATACCCCCAGTCGCCCTTACCGGAGCATTTGATATTCTTCTCGGCGGTATAGTACTTGGTGCGGGTAGAGATATTCTCCAAGCAGACCGCGTGATAGACGGTGCAAGGTGTATGGATAGCAAAACGCGGACCGGCATTCAACTCAAAAGTGATAGCATTCAGCGTACTCACCTTAGCCGACAGGTCGGCATTGTAGGTAGCGTCTACACCTATCTCCGAACCGCTCTGCGAGCGTTGGATGCGGGTAGCACATTGTTGCTTATTATCGTATCCGTCGGCCAGGGCGTTACTCTTATAGTAGACGGTAGGTATCGAGCCCCACCCCCAGTTGAAGTGGAAATAGCCTTTCTCGTTGTAGCCGTCGCAGATGAAAGCGTGTCCGCCGCCACTCTCTTTCCATCCGGAGTATTGTATGATACGTCCGGCATCCAGTTCTTGGCGAAGCATACTATCCCAGTCCTCATCGGCGTAGTATTTGCGGTAGTGGTAGGTGAGGCCTTTATCGAAACCGAAGTCTTGTACCATCACACCGGCGGCAAAGTCGGAATTGGCACCGCTACCCGTCGTGCCGTAGTTCATGTGCACGCAGTTGGCTATGTCGCCAATGAACTTAGCGGCCTCTTTCTTGGCGGCTGTCGATGACGAACTGTCGTAGTAGGGCAAGAGAAGCGAATGGTTGTATGTCGAGTTGACCGTGCCGCTACGGGTGACGCCCTGTTTCTCCCAGGTGTACGAATACGTCGTATTCGCCGCTGTCGGGCACCCCAAGTAACGTGCACACATGCCCCACGAAATCGCTACGCAGCCCGCCAGACACACCGTGTCGTTGACGACAGGACAGTTGTCGTTGAAGGGTGAACGCTGCTTCCACCGCAGGTTACACAACGGTGTCACCGCTTTAGCCCAAGCCGTCTGCGTCTTTTGTCTTTCTTCTGTTATCGCTGCGTTCTGTACTCTGTCAGCGTCAGCGTTCTCTATTTCCTCTATATAGCCCTGCAACCACCATCGTTCGGTCTCGCACAGCCGGTCCCAGTCAAAATGGCCTGTCGTGCTGTATCCTAACACCTCGGAGCGGGTGCGGTCGTCACCGCTGACGATGACATAGCCGTCGTTGTTGCCCATGTTAAACACATACAACGGAGCCTGCTGCTCATCGGCTGCCTGACGGCCTATGGTACGGCTATGCAGGGGACAACGTTCGGGTGCACTGTTACGCATGTTCACCGATGCTGCCCAACGGCCGGCTATCTCTGCCGCCGCTTCCGGCGTGACAGGTGCAGCCAGACTCACTATCTGCCCCAGCACCCAAGCGATTACTATATTGACAATCCTCTTCATCTCTAATCACTAAACACTATATTCTATTAATGCGTAGCGAAATTTTCGTTACAAAGGTACTGCATTATTTTGAATTACGCAAATAAATTTGTAAAATTGAGTACAGAAAGTGTATTTTTCTGCATTTATTGCCTGACAAAAAAGTGAGCGGCACGCGAATGCCGCTCACTTTACATATGATTATTGATTATTATTGACGTGTTTGTCGACGTGCTTCTTACCGATGGACAAGATTAGTTCGAACAAACCGATGAAGAAACTCCAGAGAGACTTTTTGGATTCTTTATTCATAAAATTAAGCTTTTATTGATGCATATATACCCTCTGAAACCATGCGGCCCCGCATTCGTGCTTTTGCGTTCCCAATCCGCAAAAGAACGTTTCAACCGGGTATATATTGTATCATCGTGTTAATGGGTTCATACTCACTTATTATTAGAGTGATTTTTGCTACGATAGTTATAGTCGATGCCGATGACAGAGCCGACGAAGGTGAGTGTCTCGCCATACGCCACGAGGACGGAGGGAGAGATTTCCCCTTGTGGAGGGAGGAGGAGGCCCGTGAAGAGCATCCCCACTCCCATCACAATGAGAAACACAGCCATATAAAACTGCTTCAGCGACATAGAAATTAAGAATTAAAAATTCATGGATACATATATACCCTCTGAAAACGTACTGCCCCGTACTCGTGCTTTTGCGTTCTTAGCCGCAAGGGCACGATTATTTCCCAATCCGCAAAAGAACGTTTCAACCGGGTATATATTGTATCCGTTTTTCAACTTCTTAGCCGTTCTGCTGGTCGTAGGTGGCTTTCTCCAGTGCCCACAGGTACGACTTCATCGTCTTGTAGGTCGACTGAGCGTTGAAGGCCGTATTGTCGGCGATCATCTTAGCCGGGTCTTTCATACGGGCAGCGACAGCAGCCGAGACGGTCTTGAAGCGCAACTGGCGAGCCAGGTCTTCAGCGGTGAAGGGTGTCGAGCGGGTTACGGAACTCAATCCGCGCAGATAGATGCGGGAGCAAGCGGTGTTGGTGGTAGGAGCGGTACGGTGGGTACCGAGCACCATCTTCTGGTCAGCCGCGTGGGGCGACTTCTTGTTGATTTTTACGAGGGCTCCGCTAACGGTTTTGATAGCGTCCGCCCATTCTACTTTTGCCATTCGCGTTCGGCAATCGGTTCGCAAGGCGCTCGTATGCTACTCATCAAAAAACATGCGGCCCCGCATTCGTGCTTTTTCGTTCTTAGCCGCAAGGGCACGATTATTTCCCAATCCGAAAAAGAACGTTTTTGACTGAGTACATACTTCGCTTTCTCCACCGCTCTCCCCACCACAACAAGTTGTGTTGGGGACCCTCTATGCCGAGTGAGAGGGGATAAAGGTTAATAGTTTAGGTTTAATAGGTTGTTCAGACTCGGTGAAGTCTCGTTAATGAGTCGATGATGTCTCGGTATTCCCCGGGAGGTGAGGAGGTGGAGACTCGTCGGGCACATTGTTTGCCATTTCGGATGTAGAAGATAGTGTTGCCTATTCTACCGGAGATGGCTCGGATTTGCGAGTCCGGGTTAAGTTTGATTATTGCCATACGCGTTAGGTTTTAAATCTGGTGCAAAGGTACGTCAAACATTCAAGGTTTTCCAAATTTTTTTGCAACTTTTTTACATAATTTGTGATTTTTTTGTAAAATTACTGGATAGGCAAAGCCTACAAATTATGTAAAAACAGTACGGCTCCGCCTATATTTCGAGGTGGGACGGCTTGCCGTGTCGGTGCCCTCGACGTTTTTCGCTAAAATTTTTCAAAAAAATGTATTTTCTCCAGCGTGACGTGTGGAAGTTTCTTATCTCGGCGCATTGCCTCGAACGATTATTTCACACTTTCACACTTTCACGCATCCGTGTACCTCGAAAAAATTCCCATAATTATAATAATATTTGATATTATATTAATTATGCTCCAAAATCCAACTTACATTTATATGTGAAAGTGTGAAAATGTGAAAGCAGCATTTCCGCTTTTACCTAATCGTTCGAACGTAGTAAGATAAGAAAATGTGAAACGAATCCTGCCAAAATATTTGTATATATCAGATTTTTTTTGTACCTTTGCGCGAATTTTCGCGCAGTACAGCAGAAAGGCAATATATTTAACGATATGGCACAATTCGCAATATATAAAATCAAATTCGAGAAATCGAATGAGCTTGACACCTACAATCAAGATGTCAATCCAGATGAATCTTTTAACAACGCGTGTGAACTTTTTGCTTCTATGTTTCGCAAGAATAGCACGCTTGGACTTTTCGACTTACAAGGCGGAGAACGCTTTAACAATTACATCTGGCGACAAGATGACAAAGAGGTTTATCTCATTCGATTACACAAGAGCCAAATAAAATATTTGGTTAAGTTAGAGGAAAATCCGGAAGGTGGCGCACCCGAGTGTATTGAAAAGCAAGAGGAATCCAATCCTTATTGCTATGTTATTTTTGATAACCGTGATAACCGAGGACAAGTCGCAGTTGAGAAATCTTCCGTATGGGGGAACAACCCCGATAACCCTGGAGTCATCTTACAGGATTATCTCTCTGCTCTCATGACGCAACATTTTAGACTCAAAGTTTCCTTCTTGCCCAAAATGCAGCCCACGCGCATCTGGGACTATTATCGCCAACTAATTTCTAAAGGTGATGTACTGCAAAGTGTCACGTTTGAAATTGATAATCCGGATAAGATTAAGAATCTTGATCAATCCCAAGAACTGGAGATTAGCGATGCCATTAACCACATGACAGAAACTGTCAAAGCGACCGGCGCACTACGAGGTGTGTTCAAACTGTTTGCCGATCATGCTTCTCCTTTCGAGTTCGACCAAAAAGTGGAGGACTTCAAGAATATGGTTCGCATTTGTGGAGGGCAAGCGTATCATCTTGTGCTCAATTTCAAGAACCATAAAGCCTATCGGTGTGACGAGAAAGTACATGCGCTTATTAAACTTAATCGAGAACCTATAGAGGACTATAAGAAAGGCGCGAAAGTGATTGATGATACTACGGATGAGAAGCAAGAATATGCGCTCGTCCAGTGGTTGGATTATGTGTATGCAGAAACTAAAAATTTTGAAAATGCAGCGGAAATTCACAGACCAAGAAAGGGACGCCATAAGAAATAAATATGGTGCTGAACCACTATTTCAAGTAGCTGAAGTCATTTGTCAGTTCTTCGACAATCGGCTTCAGGCATTTGTACTATGGCCGGAAGACATTTTTAACGAATCGGCTTCCATTATAGATAACATCAAGGAGAATGGAGATGAGTACATACCCAAAATTCAAAACCTTTGGAAAACAATCTATCCACGATTCCGCGAATATGACAAAACCATTCCAGACGAACAAATCACGCTCGCTACTAGTATCGTTTTGAACATCGCCGCTATTACGCTTCATCTTAGTTCGGACGAAGTGCATCAGTATATGGGACAACTGCTCATGGGAGTTATTAGTAACAATAACAAACAACAGTGGGAATCTGTCCTGAACGACCTCGGAAAAGCATCGACCCATCTTTCCAAACCGCTACGCGCGTGGATTAACGATTATATGAAATTGGAAAATGAGCAGTATTTCTCCGATGAAATAGACAATTTGTTTGCTCCCATTCCAAAACAGAAGAAAGCCAAAGAACCGGAACCATTCGAACCGGAAGACATGACTTTTGCTAAAGAAAAAACGCTCAATTATAATATTGCTGCTTTATATCAAGAGCTACTTAAAGCAAAATGGATTGAGGATGGTGATGCCGACGATTTTACAAACTTATTTAGTGGGAAAATATGCGCGTGCCGGATCAAAAGAGGTGATATTGGAGCTGATAATATTTATGCTTTATTCCAGATGATGATGGATAACAGGTTTATAAAACTTCCTGATTCATACGGAATGGAACTCATCGTTCGCTCGCATTTTGTTGAAAGCGATGGGAAAACCCACATTGCGAAATATAGCGGAAAACCAGGTGCAAAAGCTAAGGCAAAAATTGATAAATGGCGAGAGTTGTTAGCTGCTCGTCAGAACTTCGACGATTAGCCATTTCGGGTAATCTTTCGGGAAAAGCAAAAAAAAATCAAAAAAAATAATTATTTCGGAATTCATTGTTTATCAGTGAGTTCCGATTTTCTTTTTGTGCCAATAAGATTCTTTTACGTTCGGGTTCCCGAAATTTCACCCGAAATTTCACCCGAAAAAAACGGCCTTTTTCTGTGTAGGTTGTAGGCTGGACACCGACAATCAATGGTGGTTGCGGAATTTCCCCGGCCTGCAATCTATAATGAAGAAACAAGTAATGTTGTGCGTGGACTTAGTCACGCTGATGAAGCAAGGAGACTTGCAAGTGTTGGACAGCCGTAAAGGAACACTCTTCCGCAACGAGGAAGACAAGTTCACTTTCACCGAACGAGGAGCACGGGAACAGACCGTTCATCCCGAACTCCACTGGCAGACGCTCGATAAGAGCCGTTACGGCAAAGTGTCGGCAAACGCCAATCACATCAAACTGGAGTTGTACATCCCGCATGGCGACTATGCCGATGGACGCGATCTCGCCGACATCCTGGCATCGCAGGTTGACCAGATGGGAGAAAACCTCTGCGAGATGGACATGGCGAAAGTGGTGGAAGCCATCCGTAACCTCAAAAAGTAGTACGTATGTCCGTTCAATTGATTGCATTACGTAAGGGCGGCGCGAAGTGTAGTAGCGCCTGCCCGTTTTACACCGAAACCGGCGTAGTACGTGGCATTAATGGACCACTCAAAACGCATTGTCGTGGAACAATGGAATCCGTCATCGTAGATTGCGATGTTTGGAATCCGCACGAGATTGAGAAACTCGAAGTGACCGAAGGGCAATGGCAAGATATGCAACGAGCCATCCGCAAACGCGCCAAGAAAGTCCGCAAAGAGTATCCGTCTGATCATGCCGAAATCCATCCCGTCGGTTACAACTGGAAACACCAGAAAGGAAAGTGGAACTCAGTAAAGTCCAATCTAAAATCGTAAATCGTAAATCGTTAAATCGTAAATTAAAGTTATGATAACCTATCAATTATCTGTAACGCAAGGCTTTCCATTGCCTTGTACCGAAGACATCTGGAACGAAATCATTGATCGTCCCGCAGTAAAGAACATCTGCGACCAAATCGCAGCACTCGACCCGGAAGCACCCGACTTCAACGACCGCAAACAAGCGCTCAAACGTCGGCTGCCAATCATCATCCCGCATGCGCGTGCGTTCACTAACAATAAACGCGTGAGTGCAGATGCTATCCCGTCCGGTCTCGCTATGTTGGATGTAGACCATGTGGACAACCCGCGTGAGTGGTTTGAAGCTATCGACAAACAGTTGCTCTCTGACAACAAAATCTACTTGGTAGCCATCACCGCTTCCGGTCACGGAATCCGTATCATCGGTGAACGTCTCGAACGGGAATCCATCGAAGCCGCACAACTCCGTATGGCGACCGCTCTCAACATCACCGAGTATGATGCCGTAACGAAAGACTTGGCGCGTGCATCTTACGTAGTTCCGCGTGATTATATCCTTTGGATATATGCAGCCGGACTTTTCTCCGAAGAAGACCGTCCTGATCTCCGAGAAATAATCGTACCCCTTGTGGGTAAAGAACTTCCTGCGCTTCCACCTCATCAAGAAGTTTCGTCCATTGCGTCCGAATTGGATTCCGACACCGGAGCAGCCGGTCTCTCTTATCGCGGCATTCCGTATGCCGACATCGTGCAACAACTCATGCTCTCCATCGGAGCAGCAGACGGAGCCGAGCAAGGCGAACGCAACACCGTTTATTTCACACTCGCCAACTACATGCGCTACATCTGTGATTTCAACGTCGATCTGTTGCTGCAAGTGCTCCCGACTTTCGGTCTCTCCGAACCGGAAAGACGCCAAGTCATCGCTTCCGCTATTGGTCGCCCGCGCAAAGGCTATCTGCCTACGGTGCTCCAGTCCGCAATAGCTATTTGTGAAAGAGAGGTTACGGGTTATGGGTTACGGGTTATGGATAAATCTACCGATCTTCCTCTGCCGGAACTGCCGCGTTTGCTCAAACTGGTATGCCGTCGTCTTCCCGAAGATTACCGTCCGGCAATGGTCATCGCAAGTCTTCCAATATTAGGAACTCTTGCAACTCGCATCCGCTTCGAGTATTTGGACCGTCAGGAACAATCGCTCTCGTTCTTCTCGTGTATCACCGCACCGGCTGCATCAGGTAAGTCCTTCATCCGCAAACCGCTGGACTTATTGCTCACTCCCATCAACGAGCAAGATGCCATCGAGCGCGAGAAAGAGCAAGCCTACAAGGACAAACTCCGTGCCTCGAAGAACAGCAAGAACCAACCGGAAGATCCGCACGCTTGTCCGCGTAACAATGGCGTAGCCATTTCGATTGCCAAACTGCTCCAGTTGATGACTTATGCGGAAGGCAAACACCTCATCGGTATCGGTGAAGAAATGGACACATTAGTAAAGAGTGAACGAGCTGGAGTTTGGTCGCAGAAATCCGACATTTACCGTCTGGCTTTTGACAATGCGGAATATGGTCAAGCGTACATGTCCGATGCTTCGTTCAATGCGCACATCAAGGTCTATTACAATCTGCTTTTGACCGGAACTCCCAACTCTATGAAGCGGTTCTTCAAAGACCTCGAAAACGGACTTGCAACACGTGTATGCTTCGCACAATTGCCGGACACCAGTTTCACCGAAATTCCTGTCTTTGCACCTTACACCGAAGCGGAGCGCGCAGAGATAATCCGTTGGGCGCGACAACTGGACGCAGAGCAAGGAACCATCGTCTGTCCGCAACTCAGTCAGACCATCGCTAACTGGCTTGAAGCCAAGCGTCAGCAAGCCATCGACGCAGACTCTCACGCTATGGATACGCTCCGTCGTCGTGCAGGTGTTATCGGCTTCCGCGCAGGTATGCTCTGCTATCTCCTTGAAAACCGCAAGTTCACCAAGACTGTAGGTCAGTTCGCGGAATGGGTTGCTGAATACGTGTTCCGCAATCAGATGGAACTCTGGGGCGATCAACTCGAACAAGAACTGACTGGAGCTTTGGATATCTTCTCCGGTGAACGTGGTTCGGCTACTTCGTTACTTGAACTGCTCCCGGCAGAGTTTTCCAACGCCGACCTCATCAAGCTTCGTGCCCGCAAAGGTCAGTCCGTCAAAGGTTCTGCTATCAGCATGGTCCTCAACCGTTGGCGTGGTAACGGCAAGATCGAAAAGCTCTCCGATACGAGGTGGAAGAAACTTTAGTTTCACACTTTCACACTTTCACACATCTGTGTAAGTTCAATCGCATTACGGTGGCATTTTGCCGCCGTTTTGCTTTAATTTATGCAAAAAATTTGCATATGTCAAAATTTTTGTGTACCTTTGCACCCGATTGGGTGCATCAAGAACCGGTCGCAATTTGTGACCAGTTATAAACCACGATATGGCCAAGAAGAACGCAATAGCAAAAGTAGAGTCGGAGCAGTTACAAACGACTAACCACATCGAAAACTTGATAGTTGATGTGCGCGGCAAGCAGACGATGCTTGATCGCGACTTGGCGATGCTATATGGTGTAGATACCAAAGTATTGAACCAAGCGGTAAAACGTAATATCAATCGCTTCCCAGAACATTTCCGTTTCCAGTTAACGGATATGGAAACAAGTGAACTGGTCACAAATTGTGACCGGTTACGAATGCTGAAGCATTCAAGTGTGAATCCTTTCGTTTTCACTGAACAAGGAGTTGCTATGCTCTCAACAGTATTGCATAGTGATACAGCCATTAGTGTTAGTATTCAAATCATGGATGCGTTCACAGCTATGCGCCATTTCATTGCAGCCAATGCGCAAGCATTCCAGCGTCTTGAAATCATTGAACGCAATCAGTTGGCGCTCAACGTGCATCTCGCAGAGAACGACAAGAAATTTGAAGAGGTTTTCCGCCGTTTGGACGATGGTAGTACCACTCCTAAGCAGGCTATCTTCTATGATGGTCAAATCTTTGATGCTTATAAATTCGTCAGCGAGCGTATTCGCGAAGCCAAACAACGAATCGTGCTGATTGATAATTATATTGACGAAACGGTCTTAGCGATGCTAGATAAACGCGGCAAAGATGTTACGGCGAAAGTCTATACCAAAAACATATCGCGTCAGTTGTCGCTTGACTTTGAGAAACATAATGCACAATATACACCTATTGAGGTGGAGCAATTTGACCGCGCACACGATCGGTTCTTGTGTATAGATGATACCGTGTACCTTATCGGTGCCTCAATCAAAGACCTTGGCAAGAAGTGGTTCGGTTTTGTTAAACTGGAGCAAACCACAGATGAATTGCTGAGCAAGATGTAAGATAAACTTGATATCACAATTTGTGACTTCAAGTTGTCGCAAAATTTGCGACAAGTTAACATACCGTCCCGCCCATGACGCAAAACCGAGCAAAGACAGAGCGCAAACGTGCGCCAAATTGAAAACATAGCATATCTATTATTTCGGTCTGCCGAAACCCTGCCAAGTTAACGGAATAAGACTTTGAAATAATAAATACAAGTGTACCTGCATAGGTGTGCTTGTAAACTCCATAATAGATTCTCATTAAGTGAGTTTCTTGGAGTTTACAAGTAAGGTTCCTGGCAGGGTGCCTTGGCAGACAGAAGGGAAACTCACTCTTTCTTTTACAGCCGAATTGATAGTTATGCATACATACAAACTATCAATCTATGGCTAACACAAATCTTGCAAATGCAAAGGCAGCGAAAAAGGACGAGTTTTACACGTCTCTTAGAGACATAGAAACGGAAATGCAATTTTACGAACCGCACTTCCGAGATAAGGTCGTTCTGTGTAACTGCGATGACCCTTACGAAAGCAATTTCTTCAAGTACTTCGCGATGAACTTCAACTATCTCGGCTTGAAGAAACTTATCGCAACGTGTTATAATGGTTCGCCTGTGGCAGATAGTGAACTGCTGCTTTTTCCAGAAGAACATACAACAGACAAGAAAGCACGCAAGATTGTCATAACCGAGGTTCAAGACAACAATGGAGATGGAGCAATAGACCTTGCAGATGTAGAGTGGCTTATTCGTAATGAAAAGAATGTACTCACAGAACTAAAGGGCAATGGCGATTTCCGTTCGGAAGAGTGCATAGAACTACTCAAAGAAGCTGACATTGTAGTTACAAATCCACCATTCTCGTTATTCCGAGAATATTTGGCACAATTAGTCACATATAATAAGCAATTTCTCATCATTGGTAATATAAATGCCGTTTCGTCCAAAGAGACCTTCCAACTAATCATGGATAATCGTTTGTGGCTGGGCGCAAGTATTCATAGTGGAGATCGGGAATTTAGAGTTCCTGATGATTATCCCCTCAATGCAGCAGGACAACGCACAGATGAACGTGGGATTAAATATATTCGTGTAAAAGGCGTTCGGTGGTTTACAAATCTGGACTATCCACAACGTCATGAAGATATTGAGTTATACAAAAGATATAATCCGGAAGAATATCCCAAGTACGATAATTACGATGCCATAAATGTTAATGTGACCAATGAAATCCCAAAGGATTACTTCGAGCCGATGGGAGTACCTATTACTTTCCTTGACAAATATAATCCAAGCCAATTTGAGATTCTTGGACTCACACAAATTGGATGTCACGACAAATTACCTGATACACGCCGATATAATGATTATAAAGAAGTCCTTACTTTAGGAGATGTTGAAACAGGTGCATCTGGTGGCAAAACAAATGAAAATGCCGTGCTCATAGGAAAGGGAGAGAAAAAGACATATTACAGGAACTCAGAGGGGCGTATGGTCCATTCTGAATACAAAAGGTTACTAATCCGCAAAATCAAATAATCATGGAAATAAAACCTAAGGAATTAACCGTTCGCGAACTATGCGAGAACTACATGGATAATAACGAAGGTGGTGTAGTTGCTTATGGTGGCAAATTGGATGTTCGTCCTCCATATCAGCGTGAGTTTGTGTATGACCAGAAAGATCGCGATGCTGTTATTGACACCGTGTTGAAGGACTTTCCTCTCAATGTGATGTATTGGGCTGATAGGGAAGATGGTACGTATGAAATAATTGACGGACAGCAACGCACTATAAGCATTTGCCAATACGTGACGAATGTGTTTAGTGTTGTTATTGATGGTATGCCGCGCAAGTTCTTTAATTTGACAAAAGACATCCAAGACAAGATATTGGACTACAAACTATTCATCTATGTTTGTCGCGGTACAGAAAGTGAAAAATTAGACTGGTTCAAGACGATTAACATTGCGGGTAAAGTGCTTAATCAGCAAGAATTGCGTAATGCCGTATATCATGGAGCATGGCTGACAGATGCTAAGCGCTACTTCAGTAAGACGAACGGTCCGGCAGCTCAAATAAGTAAGAACTATGTGGGCAAGGTAGCAAACCGACAAGAGATATTAGAAACGGCATTGTCATGGATTTCCGGTGGAAAGGTTCAGGAATACATGGATGACCATGCCAAAGACGCTGACGCTCAACCCTTAAAAGACTATTTTGAAGAGGTAATAGAATGGGTAGCTCAAACTTTCCCGAAAGTAAGAGCAACACAGATGAAGGGTGTCAATTGGGGCGAGTTATACAACAAATATAAAAGCATCGAATTCGATGCCAATAAGTTGGAAGAAGAAGTGTCTCGTCTGATGAAGGATAGCGATGTGACAAACAAATCAGGTATTTATGTGTATGTGCTTGATCCGGATAAACAAGAAAAAGTGCTAAGCATTCGCACATTTGACGACAACACACGTCGCTCTGTATATGAGAAACAAGAGGGTAAATGTTACTATTGTAGAAAACCTTTCCCAATAGAGAAAATGCACGCAGACCATATAATCCCATGGTCAAAAGGAGGCAGAACGATTGAGGAAAACTGCTGTATGTCATGCATTGAGTGTAACCTTAAGAAATCCGATAAATAATATGGCAAGAGGTAAAGTAATAACAACACATTTGCTGAATGGAGATCCAAACAGTATTCGCACCGTGTTCATCAGCAACAAGATTTGTGAAATGATTGTGTTTCCGAAATCTGAGTTTGGTGAGGTAAGCAAGATGGACGAAAGCGCAAGACCTGCACTATATATCTTATTGGGCGAGGACGAAAACGGTATTGCACAAGCATACATCGGAGAAAGTGCCAACGGCATCAAACGAATATACAACCATAAGAGCCACAAACTCTTTTGGAATAAGTGCCTGATGTTTATTGCCAAAGATGATAGCATCAACAAAGCAGATGTGCAATACTTGGAGCGTCAAGCTATCAAACTGGCAACTGATTGCGCTCAATTTGGTGTAATCAACGAGCAATCCGGCACGGAAATCTCTTTGTCTAAATATCAAATAGATATTATGGAAGAGTTTTTCGATGATGTCAAACTCCTTGCTTCCTTTATTGGTTGTCCTATCTTTGAGAAACAGGAAATGACCAAACTGAAGAAGGGCGAAAATTTGTTCCATATCAAAGTGCGCGATTGTGACGCTCATGCTATCTACAACGAAACAGATCATTCGCTTCGTATCTTGAAAGGCAGTCTGTTGCCGCAAAGCACCGTACCTTCTTATAGAGACGGAGAAAAGCGCAATGCGATTATTGCAGCGATGTCCAAGCCGACCAAAGACGGTTTCTGGGAGTTGCAGCGTGATTATGTAGTTAATAGCCCAAGCACGGCTGCAAGCTATTGTTCCGGGCGTAGTTGCAACGGTTGGATTCATTGGATCAATGATGCCGGTCAGTCACTCGATGACCTCTACCGCAGCGAGTAAATTTATTTGACAACATCAAACTTTTGGAATATGAGAAAGACATTTGTATTATTATTTGCGATTTGTGCATGGGTTTCCACTTATGCAGTTGAATTTACGTCTGAAAAACTCACAGAAACTCTTAATGAGTGGAATGCGTTCTCTAAGAATTATCCTAATGAAATAGCATGGGCAAAGGCTGTTGCTGACAGTGGATTGTATAGTGTTAATGATAAAGGCGATGTAGAATACACGTTTATTATTAAGGCTTCTGATACGCTTGATTTCGCAAAACTTAAAGAGGTCACTATAGATTATATCCAATACTATTTCAAAATCGGCAATGATGCACGTGCAAACTTAGTACAAGGTAGTACGGAAAAGTCTGTGTTCTTCCAAGGCTATTTAAGCAAGTATGCGTATTTGCAAACGGGGCTGGGTGCTGTTTATTACTACACCTCCGACATTATTTTTGATATAAAATTCAAAGAGGACAGAATCAAGTTTACTGTGAGAGTACCTGACTTTGTATATCATGTAGGTGCCAATAGATTCTCTCAGAAATTACAAAGGCTTGATCCTTTTATGCACTACAAACACTACAACCGCAATGAAAGAGATGTTGAAGCAAAAGCCATGATAAATCTTTTGTCTAAGACTATATCTTATGCAAGTTGGTACATGGTATATCTTAATGAAAACTACAAAGCCGCTGACAATAGCGATGAAGATTGGTAAACACCCCAACGCGACACCACAAGTGCCGCGTTTTTTCTCTTTTGACTCTCTCACACTTTCACACATCTTTGTAACTTGTATCATTTTTACAAACACACAAACCTCACTATAGAAATAAGTACAAGCTAACACTTGGCTTGTATTCTTTTTGCCAGTATTTATCTTTAGCTTGTCTTTTCCTAAATTTAGTAGACAGTTTAGTGTTCCTAAATGTGTCTACTTATTTCAGGATAAGACAAACTCTATCCCTCTCCACATACAGCTTGTTCCTTTCTTGTGTCAAAAGGAACAAGTTGAATCGGGTGCAAAATTTCAGTATGCGCTCGTCAGCATGCGCTCGTCAGCATGCGCTTGCTGCAAGACGAACGCGTTCGTAGGGCAGCCGCGATGCTTCCTCTCCGCTCAGAACAAGTTCTTTCGCGGGATTTTAAACCGCCATACGCCCGAGCACACAAGAAGCACGTCGACAAACACGTCAACAACTAATGATTTGATGCAAATTAGTACAAAAATACGGATAAACCAATACCGAAATCGCATTTTTGTGCAAATTAGTACAAAAATACGGATAAACATTTGCGTAATTCAAAAAAAAGTACTAATTTTGCACCCGCATTTGCGGCTTTAGCACATCGGTAGTGCATCGGCTTCCCAAGCCGAGGAGGCGGGTTCGATTCCCGTAAGCCGCTCTTCTATGAGTAAATTAGGCGTCATCGGTTTCCCCAGCGACTGGCTTATCGCCTCGCAAGTAGACTATGAGATGGTCCATCGACGGATGGACATCGAATTGGAAGATATACCTATCGAAGAAGTAACCTCCTTAGGCGTCGTCGACGGTGGCGAGGCCGGTGCACTGCGTATTTACGAACGGCTGAAAGAGATAGTAGCTAAATATGCCCTCGACGGCGTGACGCTGCGCTGCTTCGACTTGCTCACTACCGTTCACAACACCGGCTGTCTGGCCTTAGCCAAACTGAATGCTGACGGTATACCTGCCGCCTGCGAAGGCGATATACCGGCGCTGATGACCATGATGCTGTGTCAACGGGTGACAGGCTGCCCGGGGTTCCAAGCCAACCCCGCACGCATAGAAGGGAAGAACCTACTCTTTGCACACTGTACTATTCCCCTGCAGATGGTAGACAAGTACGAATACACGACCCATTTTGAGTCGGGCATAGGCGTAGCCATACACGGCGAGCTGCCCTTAGGTGACTATACATTAGTCAAGATGAGCGGCGACATGCAGCGTATCTTTGCTGCCGATGTGCAGTTGGTGCGCAATCAGTATGAACCCAACCTGTGCCGCACGCAGGTGTGGTTAGAGGCCAATGAAGAGGTAGCCGACTACCTGCTCCACCGACCTATCGCCAACCATCACATTATCTTACCGGGTCATCACGCACAAGCCCTGATAGATGCATTCCATGCCGCCAAAAGCGGTAGCAAAGCATAGGCTGTCCGGAGTAACAATACCCGCTAATCCCGTAGTTATATACTTGGGAACAGGATTACCGCCCATTGTAGGCTCGATATCTTCACCCGCAAAGGTGATGAGCTGAGTAGTGCGTTCGCACGGGATATCGGGGATAACCATGTCGATAGTAACCGGCATACGCGACGAGAACGTCACCTCATACAGGTACAGGTCCAACGCCGTGTCGCCCTTCAACTCTGCCACTACACGCACACTGTCCTTCATGAACTGCTGTCCGGGAACAGAAATCAAACCATACGCCGTAAACTCCGTAGCGCTGTCAAAATTCTTCTTGTTCGACGAATCAGGGTCATTACTCTTGCAAGCCACCATCATAGCGGCCAAGACCAGAAAAAAAGTAAACTTTTTCATATCAATAATTTTTAATTTGTAATTTGTAACTCTAAACACTAAACTCTCAACTCTCAACTCTCAACTAAAATTCCACCTTCACCTCTATGCCCATTTCGCGGGGACGGCCGCGCTGCAGGAAGTCATTATCCATCGAGCGGAAATAGAACACGTCATAACGTGTATCCGTGAGGTTGCGCGCCCATAGTTGCAGTTGCACATACTTCCATTCGAGCGTGAGTGTAGCCCCTAAGAGGCCGTATAAAGGTTGCGAGCGGTCGTTTTGCTCGTTCCACCATATACGTCCTATGCCGTCACCTTTAAGCGTCAGCGAGACAGCCTGCAGCGCCTTATGCCCCACCCTATAGCCCGCATTACACATCGCATGCGCCGTATGTTGCGGAGCGTAAGGGATAAAATGGTTACTATAGTCGCCTATGCCGTCATTGAAGCGTATAAAACGTGCATCGGCAAAGCCGTAGGCAGCATGCAGCAGACCGAACCAGCGATTGTGCGACCAACGATAATGCAATGCCGCCTCGGCACCCCACACACGCGAACGAGCTGCATTAGCCATCATACGACCGGTCGTCTTGCCCGTAGGAAAGACAGTCACCTGCTGATTGTAACTGCGGATATGAAAAGCCGCCACATCTATCTTCAGTCCTTCCACCGGCGTCAGGTGCGCACCGAGTTCAAAAGTCCAATCGGTCTGCGGACGATATTCCGTCACTGCTACATCCGTAAAACGCGGATCGGCCATCTGCAGATGGATTCCCATATCTGCCGCCATATCCGTCATCACCCGGTTCTGCGTGACGGTACTGAACATCTGAGGGTTATACCCGCCAGCCTTAAAACCTTCCGCCACATATCCGTACACGGTAACGATATCCGATTCGTAAGACACCGCCACGCGGGGCAAGACCTGCACATAATGCGCCTCTTTGACTCCATGAATACGCGTATGCAGCGTCTTATAGTCGTTCATCATCAACGTAAAGAGATAATCCACATCCGCCTCGCTCGTGTAGCGCATGCGCGCGTTCTCATAATCAATACGCACGCTCGCGTTAAAATGCCAGTTACGGACACGAAAATGACTCTGGTGATACGCCGCTACGCCGGCATTGAGCAACTGAAAACGACTGCGGATAGGCAGTACCGTATTGCGGATAGAGATAGAGTCAGTAGGGAAAGCCGTGCGGATGCCGTTATTGGCATTAGCCAGGATAAGCGTCTCTATGCCCTCACGCATAAAAGTCACCGGCGCCGACATACGGTTGGTCTTGATTATACCACTCACGCCAACCGTCCATTCGTACCACTCGACAGGCTTAGGCGCATAGAGGATAGCATCGAAAGAGGCATTATGTTGCCGCTGCGTTTGACGCAGGGTAAAGATATCGGCACGCGTATAGTCTTGGTCCATGCGCATATCATCGTGCATAAACTGGTAACTGCCGCTCAGCAGTAAGCGATAACCCTGATGCATATATTCAGCGCGCACACTCGGCAGCAGAGCCAGACGCTCGTAACCCGATGAGCGATTGAAGTCAATAACACCGCTCCGGGCATCGGCATACGGAAAAGCCCCCTGCTCCACCCAATCGGCTGTCACACTACTCGTCACCCGCCAATAGTCGTTGGGGCGGCAGTCATAGACCACTCGTCCACCAGCCTGCTGACCGCTATCAATCTTGCGGCCGTTGAAAGCATTACGGTAGAAGCCGTCCGTACGACCGTATCGCGCCGCTATGCCCCATCCGCCTCCATAAAAAGAGGCCTGAGCTTGCACCGTATTGGCACTGCTGTACCCCACGCGGGCACGCACTACATAATCGTTAACATCTAAAGGTTGTATAGTACGTATCTCCATTATGCCCCCCGGCGAGTTACGGCCGTACAAAGCCCCCTGCGGACCGCGTAACAACTCGATACGTTTGACATCCTGCAGCGTATAATCGTACATGTTCTTATCCAAGAGCGGCACACCATCCACGACGACCCCCATCACCGACTCGTTGATACGACTGCCCAATCCGCGCACATAGATACTGCTCGTCATAGCCGAACCGTAGTCAGGCATGTAGATATTAGGCGCCAGCGACGCCGCCTCCTTAGGCGTAGTCACTACGGCCGCCTCCATCATACGCGCATCCAGTACACTCACCTGCATCTGCTGACGCACGACAGGCTCGGCAATACGCGACACCGACACCTCCACATCGGGCAAGGTATCCATCACCGTCTCTGCATAAGCGAAGACGATGCACGACAGCCACACTATAAACAATACTCGATACCGCATTTTCTCAAAAACGCGGCAAAGGTACTATAAAATTCTTAAAGAATGCTTAAGATTTTCTTAAGAAACTCCCAAATCCCCATTAATGGGGATACGCAACTCATTGACTGTACCGTTGATATCCAACGACAAGACAAAAGACTGCATCGTGAGTTGACTACTCACCGTCAGGATGCCGGGGCGTGCACTCGGCAGCAAAGCGATAAGCACACTATCCAACAAGTGGCGCAAGGCATTCGGAGAGAGCGTCAAGACATTGACGAAGGGCGTAAGACGCTGACGGACAGTCAGTCCTGCAGCCTTAATCTCCACCTCATGGCTGCGCAGCCAATCGTTCACAAAAGCCTGCAGGTCAAGAGTATAAGGGCTGACCGGTCTGTCTAAGCGAAAGATGAGTCCCGCACCGCGGATTGTCTCTATCGGATGTTTATTGCTCCACCCCATCTTGCGGCGCAAAGCATTCAGGTGCACGTCTATCGTTCCCTGATCGTACTGAAACCTGTTTCCCCACACGCCATCTAATATATCTTCGCGCGTGCACAAGCGATTAGCATGCGCTACCAAGTACGCCAACAAGTCGTATTCCAGACCCGTCAGATGCACCTCCTCCGTGCCCCGACGCACGATACGCCGTTCGCGGTCTAAAGAAATATCGTCGATGATGGTAGTAGGCATAATAATATCCTTATCGGGTGCAAAAGTACAAAATATTTTGGACATATCAAAAAAAATGTGTACCTTTGCACGTTAATTGAGCGAATATGAAATACGAATACACCTATACGATTAAATACCAAGAGGTCGACGATAGCCGTAAGTTACGCCTCTACAATCTGGAGAACTACCTGCTGGAAGTAGCCGGCACCGTGGCTGACGATTTAGGCTTCGGTATCCGCCAACTCTATCCCATGGGATTGACCTGGATACTGACACGTCTGTCGGTTGAGATGTGGGAGTTGCCCACTCACGGCGACAAGGTGATATTTGAGACCTGGATAGAGAACGATGCCCACATGCTCAGCACACGTAATTTCCGTATCTACAATATCAATGGCGAGAAGCGCATGATTGGTTGCTGCAAGAGTATCTGGGCCGTGCTGGATCTGGAGAAACGCGAGATAGCCAATATCTTTGACCACCCCATGTTTGACGGCGCAGTAGACGGCGAGGTTTTGGAGATGGACCGCGCTCCGCGTCTGCGTCCCCTCACCGCTCCTACCGGCAGCGAGACACGCCGCATCGAGTATTCGGATTTGGACTACAATAAACACTGCAACTCGTGCAAATACTTAGAGAAGATGATGGACACCTACCGTCCCAAGATGCAGGACGACAAACTACGCCTGGATATTTTCTATCAGCATGAGGCCTACGAAGGTGAACAGGTAGAAATAAGTTACGCCATCGATAACGACAGCGTAACCTATCAAATGCATGACGGACAGGGCAAGACCTACTGCGCAGCGCAGCTTAGCCCATTGCGCCGTTGACCTGTATTACTTCTCCACTCACGTACGAACTCAAGTCGCTCGCCAGGAAGAGCGCTACACCGGCTACCTCTTCGGGTTTTCCGGCTCGGCGCATGGGGATAAGGCGGATAAAGTCCTGCAGGGTTTGCTCGGGCAGCGAGGCCGTCATATCGGTCATAATAAAGCCCGGAGCAATTACATTAGCGCGTATGCCGCGTGTACCCAACTCCTTAGCCGTAGACTTAGTCAAAGCTATAATACCGGCCTTAGAAGCCGCATAGTTGGCCTGTCCGGCATTACCGTTTAAGCCTACCACGCTCGACATAGAGATAATCGAACCGGAGCGCTGACGCATCATCACGGGGGTGACAGCATGAATGAAGTTAAACGCCGACTTCAGGTTCACGCCCAACACCTCATCCCACTGTTGCTCGGTCATACGCATAATGAGACCATCTTTGGTGATACCGGCATTATTGACCAATACATCAATGCGTCCAAACTCTTTAACCACCTGATCCACCAAACGGTGAGCATCGTCAAAGTCAGCCGCATTACCCGCAAAAGCCACACAACGTACCCCCATAGCCTCAATCTGAGCTTGCGTCTCATCGGCAGCCGGTTTATTCGTATGATAGGTAAAGGCGATATTGCAGCCTTCAGAAGCCATCTTCAGGGCTATCTGACGACCTATACCGCGTGAGGCGCCCGTAATCAGGGCTACTTTGTTTTCCAATAACTTCATCTTATTCTTCGTCATCTATCGGGAAATATCCCGTGGGTTTCAAAATAACATACTGCGACATCGTCTGATTGCTCTCAAAGCCTACTCCCTCGATAACCGATGTCTCGCGTTGGATGCGGATAACGGTATCGGAATATATCTTTTCCTGCTGCTGATCCCAATAGAGTTTGGGCGTATCGAATATCTCGCCTTCCTCGTTAACTGCATGCACATTACCCGTCAGTTCCCAAATGCCGGTCTTATCCCAGTAGCGAGCCAAATCGGAACGCAAGGAGGCTTCCACATTCAGGTCCTCATCAAACTTCTCGAGGTAGATACCCTGGGGGAAGTCCCAATAAGAAGGCTGTGCTTTATCGTACAGTTGCCAGGTCTCAGCATTCACACGATAGCGCACTATACCCGAATCCGAGACGAGTGTAGACACTCCTCTCGCATCCAATATAGGCATCTGTGAGCGGTCCTCAATAGCGTCAGCGCGGACCTTACCGTCACCACTGCACGCACACAGACCTACTACGAGTGCTGCCAAAAGAATATATGCAATCTTACTTAGCTGCACGAACTGTCGTCCATTCGTTTACCCAGCCGCCTACCAGGAAGCGGTTCTGGCCGTTAAAGATATTGGCCAAGTCAAACATCTCCTCCTTGGTGGGGAAATACTTGCTGTACGAAGCGATAAACTTATCGGCATCAGCAGCGCAGGTAGCATCTACCTCTTTAGCCTTCTTAAACTGGTCTACAGCAGCCCAATAAACGGTCTTATTGAGGATGCGGCATTGCGCAGCCGAGAAGTCGTTCTCGCTGAACGGACGAGCCTCAGCGTAGCACAGACCAATCAACAGATAGCAACGCCCCTGCTGGGGATTGCTCTGCAGACTACGTAAAGCTGCCGTACGGGCATCCACGTAGCGTTTGAGGTTGGCGTAATAGATGTAAGCTATCTCGTATTCATAGTCGTCGATATCCTCATCATTCTCATCCTCGGTCAGCGTCAGAGCCTGCATATAGTAGTCGATAGCGCCGGTCCAATCACCTTTCTTTTTGCACATTCGCGCGCAACCGGCAGCCGATTCCTCGGTAGGTTGCAAAGTGTGCGCTTTCTCAGCCGCAGCAAAGTATACATCCGACTCGGTGCAGCGGATACGTTTGTACAGTTTCATGAGTTTGAGCAAGTCCTCCAGGTGGGTGAGTTCCTTAACCTGAGCGGCATACAACTCATCCAACTTCTCGCAGCTGGCAGCACCCGAACGGGCAAAGAGGTCATCAATAGCCTCTTTCATCTGAGCAGCAGCCATAGCATTCTTGCTGGCAGGATCATCAGCAATCGACTGCAGCAGATTGTTGGACAGGGTATAGTCGGCAATAAATTGCTCAGCATACTTCTCATTATCGGCCTTGTACAAACCGCAAGATACCTCGATAAAGTTTTTGATGACATTGATTTGCGAGTTTTTCTGCATCGTTGTCACACTCTCCTTGAGCCAATCGTAGGCGTCCATCTTGAGACTGTCCTCTTCAAAATACTTGCAATAGGTCATACCCTTACGACCCAAGATATAAGCCTTAGGATACTTCTTATCGTTGCCGAACCAGCGCAACCACTTGTCGTAGTTGAGCATCATCATTTTCTTTACGGCGGCTTTCTCCTCGTCCGTGGTGCAGGTCGAATACTTCCAATCGAGAATCTTCTCACCCGTAGTATAAGTAGCGCGGGTGTAGTTGGGGCATTCGTTGAACACTTGCAGCCAAGGCTCATAGGCATCGGCATATTGATTGTTCTTAGCACTGGTGGAGAACATTGACGCAGCGGCCATACACTCTTCGGTGATAACCGGGTCTTCCTCTACTTCAGGAGCAGCCACTACCGTAGGTTGCGTTTCTGCCGCCTTAGTGGGCTTCTTAGCACTTACCGCTGCGGGAACACACATTGCCAGCAGCAAAACAAATAACGTCTGTTTCATAATATTGAGTATTTATAGTTTACGTTTGTGGAACCACTGTTCGTTAATCGAGATACCTACCGTGAATCGCAATCCGTGCTCCGTCATGCCTTTAAGAGCCATACGACGCTGGTATTCGATGGTGGTATTCAGTACGGTACCTATACCTCGGAAGGGGAAACCGAATCCGATAGCTACGTTCAGGTCGTTGGCCTTAGACGTATCACGTATATACGAGTTCATCGCCGAAAGACCTACACGCCAATACATGCGGTCTGCATAGTTGCGTCCGATAGGATTATGGCGATATTCGGCACCCACACTCAGGCGATAGCGGTCCTTGAGCACATCGCTTTGGTCGAAGAAGGATGCCTTGCTCCAATACTGTACACTAAAGTCAGCAGCTACCGTCAGACGACCGCTCCAGTTGTAACTCGTTCCTACGCTCCAGTACATCGGCACTTCGAAGCCTTTGTCGGTCGAGCGAATCGTATCGTCGGACACTATCTCCACCTGATAGTAGTCACCGTGCACTTTCTGTTTATTCTCGAACGTAGCGCCGATAACTACCGTGTGCTTCTCGGCAAAGGTATGGAAGGCTTGCAATCCGTAGCGAAGGCGATAGGAATTGACCTTCAACTGGCGATCCATCTGCGAGGGATAGATACCGGCCTCCGAGAAGGTGAGCGCGGTGTAGTTGTGCAGTGCACCCCACATATAGTAGAAGTTAGCACCTACTGCCACCCAATCAAAGAGATTGAAACTGGCTCCGGCATACACCTGCGACAAGCCTCCGTCACCCTGGTAATCCAGATTGTATTCATGCGTACCCGACTCGCCCACCATGGAGAACTTATAACCTACCGACGAATAGGGCATCACACCGGCCGAGAGAGCGATATAACGTTTGTACAACGGCACTTGGATATTGACATATTCGAGGTTACCATTCGCCTTATTCTTCCTACCGTTTGAATCCTTGTAGCGCGTCCATCCTACACCTGCTGCTATGTCCATCATAAACGACAGACTGTCGCAAGCTGTATATGAAGCCGGCTGCGAGGGATTGATAGCGGTAGACAGACGCATACCGGTAGACACACCTCCCAAAGCGCGGTAAGCGATAGGTATATTATCGTTAATCTCACCGTATCCGAAACGCGACGCGGGCGAGGAAGTAAAGTACTGCGCCATCATGCCTATAGGCAACAGCAACAAAAGGGATAGTATGTAATGCCTTATTTTCAACTTAGTATCTATTACTTATTGTATTCCAAAATCTTATTCAGCCCTATGAGTACCAGGTTTTTCTCGTGCCTTACTTCCTCATTGACGCCATTAAGGACAAAGGGCGCATTACCGCCTGTGATGAAGGTCTGGAAGTGTTCCAGGCGCTCCTTCATAGCGCGTATATATCCTTTTACCTCAAAAACTATGCCGCGTACGACTCCGGCCTTGATAGCGTCTTTGGTATTCTTGCCAAACAGAGGGATGAGTTCACCTTCTTCAGCCTCGACGAGCGGCAGTTTTTTAGTCTTCTCCCTGAGTGAAGCAAAGCGCATCTTCAGTCCCGGAGCAATATTACCTCCGATAAAGTGCCCGTCTTCGGTGACGCAGTCGTAGGTGATAGCCGAGCCGACATCGATGATGAGCAGGTTCTCGTTGTCGCATAGTCCTGCGGCTCCCACTGCGGCGGCCAGGCGGTCTTGTCCCAAGGTCTCCGGCGTATCGTAATCGTTGACGATAGGCACTGGAGTGTTGTGGTCAAAGAGCACAAAGGTACGACTGAGGCGGTGCAAGGCATTGACGACACTGGGTTCCAAGTTCACCACCGACGAGATAATACTATCGCTCAGCGGATAGAGTTGAAATAGGCGCTCCACATCGGCAGAGGTAAAAGTCTTGTATACCAGACTCTTCACCAGACGCCCGTTCTCGCGGAAGACCGCTACTTTGGTGCGCGAATTACCTTGGTCAATGCACAGGTTCACCGTTGTTTAGTCTTGAGCCATCTGCGTGTACAAGAAGCGCTTGATGGATTTCTTAGGCGTCTTCTCGAACTCGTGCGGATAGAGTTTAATCTTATTCACTTGCTCATAGCCGGCCAATTGGGCGTTGAGGTCCTTACGGTTCTTCTCCATAAACTCCTCCAACTTCTCGCGATCCAGACCGTCCGCATCGACAGCGTCATAGTCGGGACATACGAGAGCTACCAGACGATCCTCATGTTGGATAACCAGCGACTCGAGCACGTACGGCAGGTTGTTGAGTTTAGCCTCAATCTCTTCCGGATAGATATTTTGTCCGTTGGGGCCGAGCAACATCGTCTTGTTGCGTCCCTTGATATAGAGGAAGCCGTCGTTATCGATATAGCCTAAATCGCCGGTACGCAGCCAGCCATCTTTGGTGAAGGCCTCTTTAGTAGCCTCGTTATTCTTGTAATAACCCAGCATCACGTGTTCACCACGTACCTGTATCTCACCTACCCCTTCGCTGTTGGGGTTAACGATACGTGCTTCCATGATGCCATCCAATACCTTTCCGCAGGAGAAGTTGCGCACTTCCGGATAGAACGATACCGAGATAAGCGGAGCGCATTCGGTCATTCCGTAACCAACCGTCAAGGGGAACTTGATACGACGCATGAAGGCTTCTACCTCTGCGTTGAGCGGAGCACCGCCTAAGATGAGTTGTTTGAACTCGCCACCAAAAGCGTCGATGAGTTGTTGACGAATCTTACTGAGTACTACCTCATCCAGATACGGCACTTTCAGCACCCAGCTGACAGGTGCTTTGGATATCTGCGGAGCAATCTGCTTGCGGTACACTTTCTCCAGAATCAGGGGCACCGAGATAATCAGCGTCGGTTTCACCTCTTTAAAGGCCTGCAAGAGAATCTTGGGCGAAGGTGTACGACCGATGAAATAGGTATGTCCGCCGGCGGCGAGAGAACCCAGGAAGTCAACGATACATCCATAAGCGTGCGCCAAGGGCAGGAAAGCCACGTGACGGCAGCCCGGGAAGATGAGACCGGTAGTGAAGAACCATTTAATATGGCTGGCCAAGGCATTGCAAGGCGTGATGACACCCTTAGAGAAGCCCGTTGTACCGCTGGTGTAGTTGATACTAGCCACCTCGGCATTCGAGCGCTCAGCGTAAGCGACATCCTCTTTAGTATAACCTTTTGGATATGCTTTAGCGAAAGCAGCCTCAGCCCACTCCCATGAAGTATCTTTCTTGAGGTTGGTAGCCAAAATCTTCAGGTCGGTCAACGAATATACCACATGCATCGACTCCATCTGTTCGAGGTCCAGACCTTCCCAAATAAGGTCGGTAATAAAGAGCACCTTCGACTCCGAATGGTTGATGATATGCAGGGCATCGTTAGCTTTAAAGTCTTGCAGGATAGGCACAATGACGGCTCCGTAGGTAACAGTAGCCAAATAGACGGTTACCCAATTGCAGTTGTTACGACCCATCACGGCAATACGGTCTTCTTTCTTCACTCCGCACTGCTTAAAGAGCAGGTGCAGTTTGGCGATCTTAGCCGCTAAATCGCTATACTTAAGGGTATTGGTAGTACCATAATCGGTAATGGCTTCCAAATCCCAGTTGTTACGAAACGAATTTTCGTACAGTTTAATCAAGTTATCTTCTTTTGCTGTAAGCATAATATGATTAATTTAGGAATTACACATGAGTTGCTTTACTGCGGGATATCGGGAAAGACATCCTGCTGAGGTGCAGCCTGCTGCACCGAGATAATCGAATCCACCACATACTGACTATTGCCGCGCCAAGGTAAGGTCCCCAGATAACGTTTCCAATGCAGTTTAATCTGGCGGGCCGAGTTCATGTCGATTTGCTGAGCAATACGCTCCTCTGCAACCGAGAACTTAAACTCGTTAGACTGGATTGTGGCATTTGAATTCTTAGAGTTGTAACCGGTCTGAATCATCTTTCCCTCGTAGGTCTTGAAGATAAATCCCTCACGCTGGAAATAGTTGATATCGCCTTCGTTGGTGCCGGTACTGTACACGAAGCAGAACTTAATGTACACCCACACGCCTAAAGCGATAATAATCACGGCTACAGCCCCTGCAATTGCTTTCTTCATAACTATATTGTTTTAAGTCTTTTTTGCTTTTATAAGCTAATTAGCGCGCAAAGGTACAAATTATTTTGCACATACGCAAATTTTTCCGGATATTTTTCCGGTTTGCAGAGTTAAACTCTGCCTTCTGTCTGTTTGCGCCATTCTTGAGCGGTCAATTCCAACTCCTCGTACCACTCTTGTCCGAAACGTCGGATGAGCGGTTCACGCAGAAACTCATAGAGACGCACATGGTTTTTCTTGCCCAGCACTCGAGCACAATGGCAAATATCCCATCGATGATACTCCACGCCTACCCTCTCGCCCACCTTCGTCAGGCGGATGGGATATAGGTGGCAGGAGATAGGTTTAGGATGCCCCAACTTCTCGATCAGACAATAGGTCCATCCGCGGTGATCGGTGCGGGCAAAGATACAATCTTTGTCGTTGACGATAGACAAGACACGTTCGCCACTGGGGTCGAGGTACGAGAGTCCTTGTTCTTCTAACACCTTACGTGCCTCGGGCGTCATCTGAGGCAAGAGTTCGGGCAGGAGTTGTTCCAATTGGGCGCATTCTTCTTCAGTAACAGGTGCCCCGGCGTCCCCTTCAATACAGCAGCAGCCACCACAAGTGTCCAAATCGCAGCAGAACTCTTTCTCGAGTACATCCAAAGAAACCAATGTGTTCTGTATAATAAACATCCTTCAATCTTCAATTCATCAAAAATCCTTCGGCCCAAATCTTAATTCCCAGCAGTATCAGTACGATACCGCCAATAACTTCCATATTGATTTTCAGTCGGCCGACATACACGCCCACCAAATACCCGCCTAATGAGAATAGGGCGGTTATCGAACCTATCGTCAGTACGGAGGGAACGAGCCAATCCGGATAGGGAACAAACAGCAGTCCGGTAGCCAAGACGTCCACGCTGGTCGCAAAAGCCAGCAGCAAGAGATTAATAACGTGCCAATTGGCTGTTTTCTGTTCATCATGCTCGTGATACGACTCCCAGATCATCTTGCAGCCTAAGAAGCCCAATAAGGCCAAGGCTATCCAAGGAGCATAACGATGCATAAAAGCCACGAACAGATTTCCTGCAGCATAGCCGATGAGAGGCATGCCCATGTGGAAGAGTCCGAAGATGGCGGCCATGAGTACGGCACGCGGATGCCAACGGCGTTCATTGAGCCCATGTACGGCCGATACGGCGCAGCAATCCATTGCTAAGCCTATACCCATGATGATGACATTCAACCAATCCATCCTCTATCCACTAAACACTAATCACTAATCGCTAATTCCTTTTATACTTATAGCGCGCGACGGTCTTGCCTTTAGCTATGTTGCTCAGTTTGTTACGCACCAGGGTCTTGCGGATAGGCGAGATACGGTCGGTAAAAACATGTCCTTCCAGATGGTCGTATTCGTGTTGCACGATGCGGGCCTTGAAGTCGGTGAAGGTCTCCTCATGCCACTGGAAGTCGGTATCCTGATAGCGGATAGTAATGGTCTTGGGGCGCACCACGTTCTCCGATATACCGGGCAACGAGAGGCATCCTTCCGAATAGGACACCTGATCCTCACTCTCCTCTATAATCTCGGGATTGATAAAAGCCTGTCGGAAGTTGACGCACTCCGGATAGTCTTCGCCCAACTCACTGCCATCCACGATGAACAGGCGTTTGGATAGTCCTATCTGCGGGGCGGCGAGACCGCAGCCTTCTGCGGCTGTGAGCGTGTCCTGCATGTCGGAAATGAGTTGTTTGAGGTCCAACTCACCGGGAGTCACCTCGTCTGTCTCTTTGCGCAGCGCAGACTGGCCATATAGATATATGGGTAAAATCATAGGTGATTTTGTAATTCCTAATTTTTAATTTGTAATTTGTAATTATTAATCTTTAATTTCCTAAAGAATCCAGGTAGCCTTCCAAGATGATACAGGCAGCTATCTTATCCACTACGGCTTTGTCGCGGCGTTGGGAACGTTTCATGCCTCCGTCTATCATTGCGCGGTGCGCAAGGGTGGACGTAAAGCGTTCGTCGTACTCTACCAAGGGCATGGCCGGCCAGGTCTGACGAAACGTCTGCATGAAGGGTCGTATATAGTTCATCGACTCGCTCTCCTGCCCATTCATCTGGGTTGGTTTGCCTATGATGACAAGGTCTATCTCGCCCTTATTCAATTCGTTACGTAGCCACGATATCAGTTCGCCCGTAGGTATGGTAGTCAAGGGATTAGCCGTAAGGCGGAGAATATCCGTCACGGCTAATCCTGTGCGTTTCTTACCGTAATCGATGGCTAAGATGCGTCCCATCGAAGAGTTAGTCGGCCAGCGAGTTGTACATGTCCATCATACCAAGTTGGTAGTACAGACGGCGCAAGTCGCGACGATAAGTATCGTTATTGGGCTCCAACTGATAGGCTTTCTCAAAGTATTTGAGGGCATTCTGCTTAGCCTCCTGACTTTTGTTGCGCAGACTCTTGTAGGTAGCATCATCAACGCCGGGAGCGCTGGCTTGTTCCTCATACATGTTGACCATGTCGATATAGCCGAATCCGCAAGCCTGTTGATACTGCGCATTGTTAGGATCGCTGGCGATAGCCTTAGCAAAAGCCTCAAAAGCCTCATCGAAGCGGTGCTCCAGACTGAGGATAGAGCCCAGCGAGTTGTAGTATTGTCCCTGCGGGTCCATCTCAATAGCTTTCTGCAGATAGGAGATAGCCTCGGCATGACGGCCTCCGTTCACCAAGTTGTTAATCATGTTCTGCAAGAACCACGCTTCGCCCGGGAATTTCCGGATGCACTCGTCCAGTATCTGGTTGGCGGTGATGGTGTCACCCTTATCCATGTAGCATTGATAGAGGAACTCGCCGGACAGAATCTGCTTCCAGTCACCTTCTACCAATACGCGGAACATGTCGATTGCGCGGTCGTACTCCTTAGCATAATATGCCAGACGAGCGGCATCGAATTGGAAGTCTTTATAGGTCGTGTCGCGCACCATTTGGGCTTGCAGTTTCTCCGTCTGCATCATCGGCAGGTTAGCTAAGTCGGTGTGCATCTTGTACATACGCGAAGCACCGGCATAGTCTTGGTCGCTATAGAGCACACCGCCATAGGCGATAAGCATCTGATTGCGATAGTAGTCGAGTACGCGGTCGGCCATATCCTTGCGGGTCTTGGTGTCGTACTTGTAGTTACCTTTCTTATCGACGATGACGTTGCCTTTCTTGTCCCTTTGGGGCAGCATAGCCAAACTGTCGGCTACGGTCCAGTAGTCCAGACATTTTACGACCATCTCACCCATCTTACGATAATCTTCGGAGCGAGAAGCGAGTTGTTTCATATAGTCTTGGTACTCGATAAGACCTGCCACATACCATGTCTGTGCCTGGTCTTTGGTCTCCTCGTTCTCGAGGGCCTCGAAGATAGCACTGCGGGCAGCGTCGAAGTCGGCACCTTCCTCAGCTAAGCAGAGGTTTTTAGCGCGCGTTACGTTTTTCTTTTGTCCAAAGCTCATCGTGCTTATCAGCACCAATGCAGCCAAAAATAAAACTTTTCTCATATTATTCATTGTTTGCGTTAGTATTTTCTTCGGTTGTCGACTCTTCGCCCTCGGATGTCGGCTCTTCGCTATTCTCCTGCTCTTCCTTAGGAACGATGCATCCGAACATGAGTGTATCGTTACGTTTCTGCAGTTCAATCAGTTTGACGCCTTGTGTAGCACGTCCCATGACGCGGATAGTATCCATTGCCATGCGGATAGCGGTGCCGGACTTAGTAATAAGCATCAGGTCTTCGTCGTCGCTTACAGCGTGCAGACCTACGAGCATACCTGTCTTGTCGGTCAGGTTCATCGTCTTCACGCCCTTACCGCCGCGGTTGGTGATGCGATAAACGGGTTCACCGTCCTCATCGTCGAGGCGCGTGCGCTTACCGAATCCCTTGTCGGAGATGACGAGAACGGTCTTGTCACTATTCGGCTCTACACAAATCATGCCAATAGCGCGATCCTGCCCGTCTTCATCCAAGCGGATAGCACGTACACCGGTAGCGGTACGACCCATCGGACGAACTGTATTCTCCGGGAAGCGGACTATCTTACCGTTGTACGAAGCGATCAGCATCTGACTCTCGCCATCGGTGAGGGTAACACCTATCAGGGCATCGCCATCACGCAGACCTACGGCGTTGATACCGTTGGCGCGAGGACGACTGTACGACTCCAGTGTGGTCTTCTTCATCAAGCCGTTCTTGGTAGCAAAGATGAGGTAGTGGGAGTTGACATATTCGGCATCGTTGAGACCTTTGACATTAATGAAGGCGCATACGCGGTCACCTTTGTCCAGGTTGATAATGTTTTGGATAGCACGTCCTTTCGACTGGCGGGTGCCTTCGGGCAACTCATATACTTTCTGCCAATACAGGCGACCGCACTCGGTGAAGAACATCATCGTAGAGTGCATCGAAGCCTGGTGGACATATTCTATGAAGTCCTCGTCACGCGAAGCAGAAGCCTTAGAGCCTATGCCGCCACGACCTTGTGCGCGGAACTCAGCTAACGGAGTACGTTTGATATAGCCCAAGTGCGAGATTGTGATAATCATGTCGTCATCAGCGTACATATCTTCAGGATTGAACTCGGTAGCCATCTTGACGATCTTGGTGCGACGCTCGTCGGCATATTTATCTTTTATCTCCTGCAACTCGTCTTCGATAACCTCGTAGCGCATCACCTCGCTGGCGAGTAACTCGTTGAGGTGGGCAATCTGTTTCTCCAACTCGGCATATTCGTTCTTCAACTCATCGATACGCAGACCGGTGAGAGCGCTGAGACGCATGTCGACGATAGCTTTCGATTGCAGGTTATCCAGGTTGAAGCGTTGCTCCAAGTTTGTCTGTGCATCGGCCGGAGTACGGCTGGCGCGGATAATCTTTACCACCTCGTCGATATTGTCTACGGCGATGATTAAGCCTTCCAATATATGTGCACGCTCTTCAGCTTTGCGCAGTTCCCAGCGGGTGCGGCGGGTAACCACATCCATACGGTGCTCAATGAAGCGACCAATCAGATCCTTGAGGTTGAGCAGCATAGGACGGCCGTTGACCAGCGCGATATTGTTAACGCTGAAGGACGACTGCAGGGCAGTGAACTTGTACAACTTGTTGAGCACCACCTGGGCATTGGCATCACGCTTAACGTCGATGACGATGCGGATATCGCGTTTCGACTGGTCGGATATCTCGCTGATACCTTCTATCTTCTTGTCGTTGACCAGTTCGGCGATGTTCTTCACCAGGTCGGCTTTTACTACGCCGTAGGGCAACTCGGTAATCACGATACGTTCGCGCCCGTTATCCTCGGCCTCTATGTCGGCATTAGAGCGGATGACGATACGTCCGCGGCCGGTCTCAAAGGCATCTTTTACGCCCTGATAGCCGTAGATTGTACCGCCCGTGGGGAAGTCGGGAGCCTTAACGTACTCCATCAGGTCCTCCACGGTAATCTCTTCGGTCTCTGGATTCTCGGCCTTAGCTATCTGATTCTTCACATACGCTACGCAGCCGTCGATGACCTCACCAAGGTTGTGGGTAGCCATATTGGTGGCCATACCTACGGCAATACCCGTAGCACCGTTCACCAGCAGGTTGGGGAAACGGCAGGGCAGCACGACGGGCTCACGGAGTGTGTCGTCGAAGTTAAGCTGCATGTCGACGGTATCTTTCTCTATGTCGCGGAGCATCTCCTCGGCCAACTTACTCAAGCGAGCCTCAGTATAACGCATAGCGGCAGCACCGTCACCGTCAACGGAACCGAAGTTACCTTGGCCGTCTACCAAACAATAACGCATTGCCCACGGCTGCGCCATACGAACGAGCGTGCCATAAATAGAGCTGTCACCGTGAGGGTGATACTTACCCATTACCTCACCGACAATACGTGCGGATTTCTTGGTCGGTTTATCGGATGTATTGCCCAATTCGTTCATTCCGAACAGCACACGGCGGTGCACCGGTTTGAATCCGTCGCGCACATCGGGCAGAGCGCGCGATACGATGACACTCATCGAGTAGTCGATGTACGAGGAGCGCATTTCCTCGTCAATCTTTACAGGAATAATTCTGTCTTCAGTCATTTTATCGTAGATTTATTTAATTTAATTCTTAAATTAGCGCACAAAGGTACAACATATTTTTGACATGTGCAAATTTTCGATATAAAAAAATCACTTTTTTCTACCGACACCCTGTCGATTTGAGTGTTTACCCCACCTCAAACCGCTTAAAAATGGCCTTAAAATGAAAAATCGTTTCAGAGGTGGTTGCCGATGCCGAGTGTAAATGTTCAATTTTTAAGGCAATCGAGCCCACCACGCTCCCCAACTACCACGAGGGAATACCGTATCATACTATACCCAATATATACTTCGTATATATCCCGTGATTTTGAAATTCGTAATTTTTATTTTTTTTATTCAAATATTTGCATATATGCAAAATATTTTGTACTTTTGCAGGCTAAATCGAAATAACCATGCAAGAAATTTCTTTTACAACTAAGGCGAAGGCCTATGAATGGGCAGAGTTGAGCGCACAAGACCGTGCGTTAATAGAAGCGGCTAAACAGATGACTAATCATTCGTACAGTCCCTATTCCCACTTCCGCGTAGGCGCCGCCGCACAGTTGCAGAACGGAGTAATAATCAAAGGTGCTAATCAAGAAAACGCCGCCTACCCCAGCGGTCTCTGTGCCGAACGCGTGACGCTGTTTGCCGCTAACGCCAACTATCCGGAGGAGAAAGTAGAAGCTTTAGCTATCGCCTGCAACGCCGACGGACATTTCACTACCGACCCGGGTGCGCCCTGCGGTGCATGCCGACAGGTAATGCTTGAGACCGAACACCGCTATACAGGCGACATGCGCGTACTTCTGTACGGAGAGAAATATACCCTCGTCTTTAACTCCGCCAAAGACCTGATGCCCCTGGGATTTTTTGCAGAAGACTTATTAGGATAAACTATGCGATTCATCAAACGGCTCGACATCTACATGCTCAGGAACTTCCTGGGCTTGTTCATCTTGACGTTTATGATATGCTGCTTCATCCTGCTCATGCAGCTGCTATGGATGCGTATCAACGATATCGTCGGCAAGGGCGTAGAGGTGATCGTACTATTAGAGTTCCTACTCTACGCTACCGCCACCGTCGTGCCCTTAGCGCTGCCCTTAGCAATCCTGTTAGCCAGCCTGATGAGCTTTGGTAACTTAGGCGAGAAATTCGAGTTGACCGCCATGAAGGCTGCCGGAGTGAGTCTGTTCCGCATCATGCAGCCCCTGATGATATTTATCGGACTGCTGAGCGTAGGAGCGTTCTTCTTCTCCAATAACATACTACCCAAGAGCCAGACTAAGTTCTGGGCATTGGTCTTCTCGCTGAGGCAGAAATCACCCGAGTTAGAAATACCCGTAGCCGAGTTCTGCGACCGTATTCCCGGTTACAACGTCTACGTAAGGCACAAAGATACCCGCACCGGATTGTTGCGCGACCTGATGATTTACGACTACTCCAAAGGCTTCCAGAACGCTATCGTCACCTTAGCCGACTCGGGACGTATAGTGCCTACGGCGGACAATAAATACCTGCTGCTGAGGTTATACAACGGCGAATCGTTCGAGAACCTTGACCAGCAACAGCAACGCGGCGCCATGAACCAACAAAACGTCCCCTACCGCCGCGAGATGTTTGCCTTCAAACAGGTAGTCATGGAGTTCGACACAGGCTTCGAGCGCTACGATGAGAATGTGATGGCTGACCAGCATGTGAGCAAAGACGTAGCCAAACTGGTGCACTCTATCGACTCTGTAACCCTACTGGCCGATGCACGGGCACGGCAACAGGGTTCAGACATAGTAGCTACTCGTTACTTCGGACGCGAACGGCAGACCAACCGCGACTTAGGCGCATTAGAAGAAGGTCAGGAACAGACCTACCGCATCGACAGTCTGTTTGCCCGACTCACTCCCATCAAGCAGCGCCGCGCCGTAGAGATAGCCGTAGACAGAGCCAAGCAGCAACGCGACCAGGTGCAATACAACGCTATCATGCTGGACGATTTCCAGCGTTATATACGTAAGCACGAGATAGAACTACATCGTAAGTTCACCCTCGCCTTCGCGTGCCTCATCTTCTTCTTTATCGGAGCACCCTTAGGCGCTATCATTCGCAAAGGAGGATTGGGCGCACCTATCGTCATCAGCGTCATACTGTTTATCATCTACTATATCATCGACAACGCCGGCTACAAGATGGCTCGCGAAGCCCTGTGGCCTGTATGGCAAGGTATGTGGCTTAGCTCGTTTGTGCTGCTGCCTATCGGTGTATTCCTGACCTACAAAGCCGCTACCGACTCCGGATTATTCAATCCCGAAGTGTGGATAAAGATATACGAACGCGTCGCTGAACGCGCCAAAAAGAAATGGAAACAAGCAACCAAACGATGAATACCATACAAGAAGCATTAGAGGATTTCAAGGCCGGTAAGTTCGTTATCGTAGTAGACGACGAAGACCGCGAGAATGAAGGCGACTTTATCATCGCTGCCGAGAAGATAACGCCCGAGAAAGTCAACTTTATGTTGCAGCACGGACGCGGTGTACTATGTTGCCCGCTGCCCGAACAACGCTGTGCCGAATTGGACCTCATGCACCAGGTGAGCACCAACACCAGTATGCTGGGCACACCCTTCACCGTCACCGTCGATAAGTTGGAAGGCTGCACCACCGGCGTTAGTGCCCACGACCGTGCGGCTACTATCCTCGCCCTCAGTGACCCGGCTTCGCGTCCGGAGACCTTTGGACGTCCGGGACATATCAATCCTCTCTATGCCCGTCAACGAGGTGTACTGCAACGTGCAGGACATACCGAAGCGGCTGTTGACCTGTGCCGACTATGCGGCATGCGCGAGGCGGCAGCCTTGATAGAGATCATGAACGAAGACGGTACGATGGCCCGTTTGCCTCAGTTGGAGAAAGTAGCTGAGGAATACGACCTCAAATTGATATCCATCAAAGATTTGATAGCCTTCCGTCTGGAGAAAGGGGAAGGGTTAGAGGACGGCTCCTCACGCCAACAGGACGGCCTGCAGCCTATAGGTAGTACGCTCATCGAGCGCGGCGAGACAGTGACGCTGCCCACGATGTACGGCACGTTTATGCTCACGCCCTTCCGCGACCTGACGACAGGATTGGAACATATAGCCCTGACCAAAGGCACGTGGCAAGAAGATGAACCTGTACTCTGCCGCGTCCATTCGTCCTGCGCTACGGGCGACATATTCGGTAGCCTACGATGCGAATGCGGCGAACAGCTGCACAAGGCGATGCAGAAAATAGAAGCCGAAGGCAAAGGCATCATCGTATACATGAATCAGGAAGGACGAGGCATAGGATTGATGAATAAGATACGCGCATACAAGTTGCAGGAGAATGGCGAAGATACCGTCGAGGCCAATGTGCATCTGGGCTTCCGTCCCGACGAACGCGACTACGGCGTGGGCGCTCAGATACTCCGTGAGATGGGAGCACGCAAGTTACGCTTGATGACCAATAACCCGGTAAAAAGAGTGGGCTTGGAGAGTTATGGCATAGAAATTGTAGATAACTTACCAATAGAGATCGCTCCTAATCCCTATAACCTCAACTATATGAGGACCAAAAAGGAGAAAATGAATCACAACTTAAAATTGGTTTAGGTATGAAACGATTAACCTTCCTCTTGGCAACACTGCTCATGAGCAGTTGGGCCCTTTGGGGAGAAGAGACCATTACGGTTACTTCGACCGGTGCGGACATTAGTGAAGGTCTGGACCTAAAGGCCGTAGCTACTTTGTTTGGCGAAGTAGCCGACCTGGAAACCTTTGAGCAGGAATTGAACTCCGAGAAACGTCACCTCAGCGACTTGGACCTGAACGGCGACGGACAAGTAGACTACCTCAGAGTAGTGGAGGTCAAGGACGGCGACAACCACCTGATTATTATCCAAGCCGTTTTGGCGAAGGACATCTATCAGGATGTGGCCACTATATTGGTAGAAAAGACTACCGAGAAAGTAGTGGTGCAAATTATCGGTGATGAGTTCATCTATGGTCGCGACTACGTGATCGAACCGGTGTATATCTATCGTCCTGTTATTTATGACTGGTTCTGGGGACACCACTGGATATGCTGGACTTCGCCCTGGTATTGGGGCTACTGGCCCGAATGGTGGCACGGATACGCCTGCTGGGGCTACCCTATCTACTGGAGGCACATCCACGAATACCATCATCATCACGCTTGCTGCTCCTATCGTTATGCTGCAGCTCCCCGCGGAACAGCTTCGGCCATGCGCGGTCCTTCGCGCCAAGACTATGCTAAGAGCAACGCCGGCCGTTCGTTCAGCGAGCGCAACACAGGTATGACCAACGCCCGTTCCCTCAGCGGCGTCCGTAGTGCTCAAGCCCGCACACAAGCGCAGGCTAATAGCAGCGCCGCCGCAGTAGGCAGCCGTTCGGCAGCCGCGACACAGAGTCGTACAGCCGCTACTACGAGTCGCACCTTCGGCAGCAGCAACATACGTACACACGCTACTCCCGCTACAGCAGGTACCACCTCTCGCAGTCAGGCCTCGGCATCGACGACCTCACGCAGTCAGTCCGGCTATTCGGTAACGCGCAGTCAGTCGGCTTCGACGACCTCGCGTAGCCAAGCCTCGACAACTACCACCTCGCGCAGTGCATACACGCCCACTACGACGCGTTCAAGCAGTTCGTATTCGAGCAGCAGTTACTCCGGTCCCAGCCGCAGCAGCAGTTACTCGGGCGGAGGATATAGCGGTGGTAGCCGTAGCGGAGGTTACTCCGGAGGCGGATATAGCGGTGGTAGCCGTAGCGGCGGCGGAGGCGGCGGAGGAAGTCGCTCAGGTGGAGGAAGTGTCCGCCGATAATATCGGACTTACGAATAGGCGCTCAGACGCCCAGAAGACTTTTTACGAAGGCCTCTCGATCGAAGATCTGGAGGTCTTCCATTTTCTCGCCTAAGCCAATATAACGTACAGGAATCTTAAACTGGTCACTTATACCAATAACTACGCCACCCTTGGCTGTTCCATCCAGTTTGGTGATAGCCAGTGACGTCACCTGCGTAGCACGCGTGAACTGCTTAGCCTGCTCAAAGGCATTCTGACCTGTAGAGCCGTCCAACACCAGCATCACATCGTGCGGGGCATCGGGAACGACTTTTTGCATGACGTTCTTAATCTTCGTCAACTCGTTCATCAAGTTAACCTTATTATGCAGACGGCCGGCCGTATCAATCAATACCACGTCGGCATTATTGGCAACAGCCGACTGCAGCGTATCATACGCTACCGAAGCCGGGTCAGAACCCTGTTGTTGTTTGATGACGGGCACGCCTACCCTCTCGCCCCAGATACACAGTTGTTCAACAGCCGCTGCACGGAACGTATCGGCCGCACCTAAGTACACATTCTTACCCGCCTGACGGAACTGGTGGGCGAGTTTACCGATAGTCGTCGTCTTACCTACTCCGTTAACGCCCACTACCATGATGACGTACGGTTTAGCATCAGCGTGCGTATCGACGGTCTCATTCTCGCGCAGCAAGGCCGAGGTCTCCTCTACCAGAATACGATTGAGTTCCTGCGTTCCCATATATTTATCGCGTGCGGCGCGCGCCTGTACGCGCTCTATAATACGGAGTGTAGTCTCAACACCTACATCTGACGTGATGAGGGCTTCTTCTAAGTTGTCTAACACATCATCGTCGATGGTTGATTTGCCAACGATAGCGCGACTTATCTTATTGAGCACCGACTCTTTGGACTTCTCCAGTCCTTGATTCAGCGTCTGTTGCTCGGCTTGTTGTTGCTCTTGTGTCTTGTTGCGTTTGAAGAAATCAAAAAAGCTCATAGTGTTTGTATTTGAGAGTGAATATTTTCGTTTAACAGTTCATAGCCGTTCAGTTTGGCCTCCCAGGTATAATGGGTGCGCACCATCTGATAGCCGCTTTGCGCTATCTTATTACGGAGTTCACGGCTGTTCATCAGTTTGAGACAGGCATCCGCCAGTTCCTGACGCGTATCGGCAACCAGACAGTTGTCACCCGATTGGAGTTCGGGAATAGGCTTGGCTATCAACGAGGTCAGTACCACCGGCACTTGTTGCCCCATTGACACCAGCACTTTATTCTGTATGCCGGCGGCGATACGGATAGGTGCGACCGTCAGGCACGAGTCGGCTATCACCAATTCGACATTGTCCACATAGTTGGTCACCACAATATGTTTATCGTTGGCCAGACTCTGAATCATCTCCGGCGGCTGGGCACCAACGATATAGAAGATGGCCTTAGGACGTTTGCTGAGGATGATGGGGAAGACCTCCTGCACGAAATAGAGTACGGCATCCCTATTTTGCAACGTACGCATGTTGCCCACGAAGCAAATCTTATTGGGGTTATACTCCTGCTCAGGTTGTGCGGAGGCGGTTACTCCATTCGTATGCAGCACTACCTGTCCCTCCGGAGCACGCTGCTGCAAGTTCTGCACGTCCGTATGACTGACCAGTACACATTTCGGGAAACGGCGCGCCGCATAGGCCTCGTAGGCCAACATACGCCGGTGCTCGATTTGATAAATCATGCCCATCATCGACTTGGCAAACGACTTACGGAAGAAGGAGTAAGTCTTACTCAACACATCGGTCATCTCGATAATCGAGCGTTCGCGCAATCCGTCGCGATCCAAGTAAGGCGTCATACGCAGTAGATGCGAGATAAAGAGCGTCGGCTGCTCCTCACGAATGATACGCGACAACAGACGTTTCATGCGCCACGAACGATAATAGCCGCATTGGATAGGACGGCGCGAGAAAAGGAATAGAAAGGACCACAGTAAAGAGCCACATTGACTGCGGCGGACGGTATAAATCTTATCGTACAACTCATACGCCTGCTTCATGGGCGGCTCTTTGCCTTCGACAAACGACAGCAACACCAGACGGTGATTCTGCGCCTTGAGATAACGGGCTATATTATTGATGCGCAAGACATCGCCGCCGTTCTCGGGGAAGGGAAATCGTGGTGTAAGAATGCAGATCTTCATACAAAAAACATCTTTTTAATCATTTCGAGGCTTTGCTTGTTCCAAGCCGATTTCTGTCGCTGGCGTACCCGTCCGGTGCTGACGCTACCGATATTCTCGATACGCAATGTCGGCGCATATCGCACCGGCAAATCTGCCTGACGAGCCAATTCAGCCAGATAAATCTCCTCGTTATACATAAACGACGGGAAGTGCACTTGCGGATAAGCCTGCACAAACGCCTTCGTCAGCAGCATAAACGCTCCATGACCCGCATAAATGGGCATAGGCGGATAAGTACGAGCCGTCTTGCCCTTGAGCAGGTGCAAAAGGTAGTACAACTTAAAGATAAGGACACTGCTATAGATAAGGTTCCATATCCGGAAGTTGTAGCGCGTCGGCCGCTTAAGCATATAGGGATTCTCGTGACGACGCTGCGTAGGTGTATAGATGTCGGGCGCCCACCAACCTACTCCGTCGCTCTGTAACATCAGCAACTGAGCCAAGAAGTCTGGCGCGAGTTGTAAGTCGACATTGGAGATCGAGACATAATCGAACTGCGCAGCGCGGCGGTTGTATACCGGTAACGCTCCGCCCAGATAACCCACGTTATGTTCGGAGTTGTCTACCACTTCTACCTCCACACGCATCTTGCCCTGCACCTGTTTCTCAGCCTCGTGCACCGACGCTAAGAAAGCCTGCAACGCATCGTAGGACTTGTAGTTAACACATATGAGGAGGATAGACTTCATTTGAGCAGATAGGTCTTAATAAAATATACCAGTACAAACCAAAAAGACAGCGGCAATAACCACCAGGCTACAATAAACAGGATAATAGCGGACGGATTGGCCCACAGCTGCACAATAGAGGACGCAACAGCGGTACTGCGGTATTTAAGCATACGCAGCACCCACAGCCACAATTCTTCGGATATACGTAACGCCCACAGCAAAGCCGGCACCACAGTAAGTTGCTCTGACATATAAGCCATAAAACGGAAGTTACCTTCCTGTATACGGATATAAGAGCCTGTCTTTCCCTGCTCATTCTGAAAATAGTACGCGCCGCAGCAATCGGGTAACAAAGCTTGCTTAGGTTGGGCACCAAAGCATCGGATATGCCAACGCCAGTCTTCGCGTACGCGGCAAGGACTACTGAAGGACAAAGCGTGACGACGCAGGAAAGCAGTGCGATACATAAAAGCATGAATAGGCACCGACGAACTCAATCCCCAATCGACAAACAGCCGGAAGAGGTTAAGGCGCACCACTTGGGTCGGTTGCTGTAGCCCCGCAGCAAAAGTCTGACAAAAAGCCGTATAACTCATTTCCAAGTCCTGCTGCTCCATCACCTCCACCTGCCGCTGCAGCTTATCCGGACTAAGTGCATCATCGGCATCCAAGAATTGGATGTACTTGCCTTGTGCATGCTCCAGCCCCAGGTCACGCGCCGACGCACTGCCGCCATTCTCCTTTTGCAGTAGCCGCACACGCGGGTCTTGCGTCATCATTTGTCGCGCCACAACAGGCGTATCATCCGTCGAACCGTCATCCACGATAAGGCATTCCCAATCCGGCAGCGTTTGAGCCTGCAGGGACGCTATAGCTTGCGGCAGAAAAGACGCTTGGTTATAGCAGGGCATTATAACAGATACAAGACAATTCACGCTTTCACTTCATTATGTTTTGAACGATAGTGCAGCCATCCGCTAAACAGAAGGGTGCCCACTACGAAATAACCGACATTGACTTTATAGTAACTATAATAAAATATTCCTTGTAAGGGGATTAATACCAACACCAGTATCACCAATAACCGGCTGAGCGTTATCGTCCCCTCTCTGTTAGCCGTGCGGCAGACCAAGTAACTAATCAGGGAGAAAAGGAGCACATACACCCACATTCCTCCGTGTCCGAGGTCCACCAACAGGTCACCCAAGAAGGTATAGAAAACACCGATAAATAGTCCCGAAGCCGACCAAATCATATCCCTATAGTCGGTCAACGTACTGCCCGGATGAACGATGAAATAGTTGGTCAGCGGGAAGATACGATCCAGGTGAATCTCCGCCGCCGTGTACTTACAGAAGAAATAGTTGAAGTTCAAGAACGACTGTCCGCTGTAGGCTATCACGCTGTCCAACGCTCCGCTATCGCCGCCCGGACGTTCTGTAGCAAAACGGGCTATCGTCACAGCTCCGATAAAGACAGCGATAACCGAACCCAAGACAATGAATGGCAAGAGTGCTTGTCGGCGCTGAGCCTTGTCGAGCATAGGCCGGAAGACTAAATAGAGCAGACTGAACGACAGGAACCAATAGATAGGTTGTGTACGTCCGGCAATAAGGATTGCCGACAGAATAGGCGTAAACGAGGACAAGAGGACCAACCAATTGAAGAGCGTTGTCTTACGTTGCTGAGCTATATTGATAAAATACAAGACGATAGCCACCGGGGAGAACTGCGAGAACAACGTTCCCGGCAGTGCCAACAACCATCTGAAACCTGTCAGGCGCACACTCTCTTCATTGGCATATACCTCGTCACGCACATCTTTCAGGTCTGTATGTATCGCGATATCCAAATTGGCGAACGTACTAAGTAACGTAGTGAAGAAGGTAAAGATCAGCACCCACGCCAGAGCATCTACCCACCACTCGCTCTGCACATCCACTCGCCGAAGCGTCATACTATTGACCTTTCGGAAAGGCAAGATAGACAAGGTTAGCAGAGCACAGTAACTGATAGTAGCCTCTATCGACAACGGAATACGTTCATAAACGCCATTATCATCGTACAAGTTCATCGCATCCAGCAGGATGGAACAACCTGCCGAGAAAGCATAGACCAACAACAGGAACACGCTGATATCCACACCACCATTCTTGCGCATCAGGTAGAGGGCAAGGAGGGTAAAATATATGAACGGTATCGCAATCATATCAGCCAATGTGGTCCTGTAGTTTGAATCATACGACGATTAGCTCGGATAGCAGAAGTCTTGCGGCACAAGGCCATGCGAGCCTGATAATAGTACCGGATATCCAGCCAACGCCCTGTCCGATAAGCAGTATGACGCACGGCTAATCCGTATCTGAGTTCGTGTAACCAACAGCGGAAAGGCGAATAGTTGATGTCTACTGCCCGCAAAACCAAGTTCTGATATATACTCTGCTTCGTCGGCAACTTAGGGGCAACATGCGCCCGGTCGTGGTAACAATACGTGCCAGAGACAAAATAGACCTTATAACCATGGTAATGCAAACGCTGCAGATAGTCAGTATCCTCCGCATAATGGAAGAACAAGGGACTAAATCCGCCCACCTGCTCCAAGATCACACGCGGCAACAACCAGCATGCTGCATTTATCTCATACGTACTATAGCGGGCTATCGTATCCTGAGGAGCATTCTGATAGCGTTCATACTCCTCCGAGCGCTGAATGGCATTCCGCAGGAAATTGGCATCTACAGCGTCCCCCTCGCCTGTCAAGTGTATAGGACTGAGTAACGAACGCCCATCATCCAACGTCAACAACATCTCAAGCATATTAGGCGAAATCCAAGCATCCTGGTTAAGCAGCAAGACGTGTGTTGCTTCGTGCTGCAACGCATAGCGCAACCCAACATTATTACCTTGTCCGAATCCCAGATTGGCCGATTGAGGCAAAAGCACCACGTCCGGAAAATGCGTACGGATAAAGGCAGCGGTATCATCCGTTGAACCATTATCCACCACGATGGGTATCACCGGCGTAGAGGAGTCACGCAGACTGCCCATACAACGCTCCAACCACGGCATAGCGTTGTACGTAACCACAACAGCATATATCTTAACCTCTTTCATCTGCGCCATAATTCATTGATTACCACACTCGGCCACTTCCAGTTTTGGTACGCCAACTGCGCGAATCCGGGTGCCAGAATCAATCCCCAAATACCCCAATGCAGCGGTCCCAGGAATATCCACAGAAGCAGTACGGTTGCCGCTCCGCTGGCCAAAGACGGGATAAAGAACGGAATCTTATTATCCGCCATAATAAAACCTGCCGAGACTGCGTGATTATGTTCCAGCAAACTAATGACCAGCATCACACAAAGCATAGTGGCCGGCACAAAACGCGTCTGCGAGCGAATCACATCCAGTGCCCAGTCGCCCAATCCTAACCACGCGACGCCTCCTACAACATACACCGCCACAAGGGCCGACGTACATTCCAGGTAATAATGACGCAGCAAGGGGATATCGTTCTCAGCACGACATTGTGCCAGACGCGGAGTGAAAGTCTGATAGACCACAGTGGCACAACGCGCCAGAATATCCATCACCTGAACGGTAATACCATAACAGGCTATCTGCTCCAGCGTCAAGAAAGCCGAACCAATCAGCAGCGCCGACTTATTAACCATAAATCCGCCCACCTGCGTCAAGCCTATCTTGACGGCATTAGGCGTGATAGTGCGCAATATCTGACGCGAGTCGTGCGGTTCCACATGGTGCAACTGCTCCCGTAAAGCCGGCGTATAAAAGACCCGCTTCGCCGCTACTCGACGAATGATAGTAGCTACCAATTGCGCACTCACGATAGCCGACAGCCCGTACCCTGCATATATCAAGGCGATAGCCAATCCCAAATAGATGGCCTGCCCCAACATATTGATTTGTTGACTGCGTTTGACATAGCCCTTGCCAAGCAGCAGAGCCTCGTAATAGAAAGTATAAAGGTTGTAGCAGTTGATAGCAATCAGCAGCACCCACGCCACCAACGCATCCTCACGGTCACCGGAGTATTTTTGTACTATATAGTAGAAATACGCCGAGCCTATAGTACCCAAGAGCAGGAACACGGCCAACGCCATCCACCGATAAAAACGTTGCATCGCTATCAGCGTACCGCTAAGCAAGCCGTAATCGACCGACGTGTCCGCAGAGGTTTGCTCCACTCCATCCTTAAGCAGGACTCTCACGCCGGAGAAGATATAACTGATGTTACGCGCAAAAGAAGGGCGGAAACCAAAGTCCAAAAGCAATACCAGGGCTGTGATGGTCTGGAAGATATTCCATATACCCACGGTCTCCTGCGGCATCTTATGCAGGATGAAGGGCAAGAGAATCACTCCTGCGCCAATCATAAAAGCCGTGGCGGTATAACTCCACACCACATCTTTGTGTCCTATGTGCTCAACGCCCTCCATTCTTATGCTTTACAGACGAGCATCTACAAGTGAACGATCTACAAAATTCTTGACATCAAAGATGATGGCACCCTGATCGCGGTACTTCTTGAAATCAAAGGTCTTAAACTGGTCGTGACTCACGCAGGCGATGATAGCCGCGTATTTCTTATTCGGGTCAACAGCAGCAATTAAGTCCTTACCGTATTCGTGCTTCACAATAGCCGCACTGGCCCAAGGGTCATAGATATCGACACGACAACCGAAATCCTCCAACTCATTAGCGATGTCTACCACCTTGGTATTACGGCAGTCTGGACAGTTCTCCTTGAACGTCACACCCAGCATCAGCACATTTGCATCTTTGATTTTTTTGTCGTGCTGAATCATCAGTTTGAGGGTCTTGTGGGCGATAAACTTAGCTATCGAGTTGTTGACAGCACGTCCGGACAGAATCACCTGCGGGTCATAGCCTAACGATTTAGCCTTGTGCGCCAAATAATACGGGTCTACCGATATACAATGTCCGCCTACCAGACCGGGACGATACATCAGGAAGTTCCATTTTGTGCCGGCCGCCTCGATAACGTCGTTAGTGTCGATACCTACGCGGTCGCAGATAAGCGCCAACTCGTTCATAAACGAGATATTTACATCGCGCTGACTATTCTCCACTGCCTTAGCGGCCTCTGCCACCTTCATATTCGGAGCACGGTGTGTGCCGTTGAGCAGGATACTGTTGTACAGCGCATCTACGATATCCGCTACTTCGGGTGTCGAACCGGAGGTGATCTTCTTAATCTTGGTCAAAGTGTTGACCTTATCGCCCGGATTGATACGCTCGGGACTATAACCGCAGAAGAAGTCTTTATTGAACTTCAGACCGCTATTACGCTCCAATACCGGAACACAATCCTCTTCCGTACAACCCGGATAGACTGTCGACTCGTAAATAACGATATCGCCCGGGTTGAGCGTCTTACCTATCGTCTCCGAAGCCTTCAATAGAGGCGTGAGGTCCGGATTATTAAAACGATCAATAGGCGTGGGCACCGTCACAATATAGGTGTTAATTCCTTTGAGAGCCTCCGGGTCGGACGTGAAACTCAGGCCGATCTTGCCTGTTGTCTTATACAAGTCACGCGCCTGCTTCATGCCAATCAGGTCAGCCTCCAAAGTATGGTCCTCACCACGCTCCAACTCTTCCACACGAGCCTTAAAAATGTCAAATCCAATGACACGGTATTTCTTACCGTACTCAATAGCCAGCGGTAGGCCTACATATCCTAAGCCGACTACCGCTATACTTCTGTTTGTTAAATCCATATCTTGTTTTTTTATTTGTTTCTTCGTTTCTCTGTGCCCCAATAGGGGCATAGTTACGCAAATTAGCCTGCAAAGGTACAACTATTTTTTGATATTTCAAAATTTTAATTGAAAATTAAAAGCCTTATCACCCTCTAGGGAAAAATATCCTGAAAAATTTGCGTATATGCAAATTATTTTGTACTTTTGCACGCTTTTTGTGTTGAATTATAAATTTCATATAGTCTATGGACTCTAAATACAACCCTACCGACATCGAAGCCCGTTGGTATCAATACTGGCTCGATAACAAACTTTTTCATAGTGAGCCGGATGGCCGCGAACCGTTTACCATCGTTATTCCGCCACCTAATGTAACGGGTGTGCTGCACATGGGTCACGTGCTCAACGAGACTATTCAGGACATCCTCGTTCGTCGTGCGCGCCTCGAAGGCAAGAATGCCTGCTGGGTGCCGGGTACCGACCACGCCTCTATAGCTACCGAAGCTAAGGTTATCAAGCGCCTTAAAGAGCAGGGAATCAACAAATCAGACCTCACTCGCGAGGAATTCTTGAAGCATGCGTGGGCTTGGACCGACGAACACGGAGGAATCATCCTCAAACAGCTCCGCAAACTCGGTTGCTCATGCGACTGGGATCGCACCGCTTTCACTATGGACGAGACCCGCTCCAAAGCCGTCATTAAGGTATTCTGCGACCTCTATAAGAAAGGCCTCATCTACCGTGGCCTGCGTATGGTTAACTGGGATCCGGAGCGGCAAACAGCCCTCTCTGACGAAGAGGTTATCTACCACGATGAGCATAATAAATTCTACTATCTTCGCTACGAAGTAGCCGAAGAACCCGGTAAGTACGCTATCGTCGCTACCACCCGTCCCGAGACTATCTTCGGCGATATAGCCGTTTGCATCAACCCCAAAGAGGAAAAGAACCAGTGGCTCAAAGGCAAGCACGTTATCGTACCGGGTGTAGGTCGTGTGATTCCAATCATCGAAGACCGATACGTAGAAATCGGTTTTGGTACAGGTTGCCTCAAGGTGACACCTGCCCATGATGTGAACGACTATGCCCTCGGTCAGAAATACAACCTCAAGACTATCGACATCTTCACACCCGATGCGCACCTCAACATGGACACCATCGAGGAAGAGTTACAAGCCAACGTTCGCAAATACCACGGCATGGATCGTTTCGATTGCCGCAAGCAGATTGTTGAAGACCTCAAGGCACTCAACCTCGTGGAGAAGATCGAAGACTATGACAATAAAGTCGGCTACTCCGAGCGTACCAACGTACCTATCGAGCCGCGCTTGTCGCTCCAGTGGTTCGTCAAGATGCAGCACTTTGCCGATATCGCCCTGCCGCCCGTGATGAATGACGACATCATCTTCTATCCCGCTAAATATAAGAATACCTACCGCAACTGGCTCGAGAACATCAAAGACTGGTGTATCAGCCGTCAACTGTGGTGGGGACACCGTATTCCCGCATATTACGATGCCGACCTGCTCGCTCAGACCGGCCTTGAGAACTACCCGGACGACAAGATTATCGTTTCCGAAACCAAACCCGAAGGCAACTACGTCCAGGACGAAGGTGCTCTTGACACCTGGTTCAGTTCTTGGCTCTGGCCTATCAGCCTCTTCGATGGTATCGAGAACCCGGGCAATAAAGAGATCAACTATTACTACCCGACAGCCGACCTGGTAACCGGTCCGGATATTATCTTCTTCTGGGTAGCACGTATGATTATGGCGGGCTACGAATACATCGGCAAGATGCCGTTCAAGCATGTATACTTCACGGGTATCGTGCGCGATAAATTAGGTCGTAAGATGTCCAAATCGCTCGGTAACTCACCCGATCCGCTTGACCTCATCGAACGCTTCGGCGCCGATGGTGTCCGCATGGGTATTCTCCTCTCTGCACCCGCAGGAAATGATATCCTCTACGATGACTCCCTCTGCGAACAAGGACGTAACTTCTGCAATAAGATTTGGAACTGCTTCCGCATGATGAAGAGTCTGGAGGTGGCCGATATCGCACAGCCAGAGACCTCCAAATATGCTATCGATTGGTTCTCCGCTCAATTGGCCGATACCGAAGCCAACATCACAGATCTCTTCAGTAAATACCGTCTCTCCGAAGCCTTGATGGAGATTTACAAACTCTATTGCGACGAGTTCAGCGGTTGGTATCTGGAGATGATTAAACCTGCCTACCAACAACCGATTGACAAGACCACCTACGAAGCCACACTCGCATTCTTTGACCGTCTGCTGCGCGTCCTGCATCCGTTTATGCCGTTCATCACAGAGGAACTGTGGCAAAACCTCTACGAACGTCAACCGGGCGAGTCTATTATGACGGCAAATCAGACTAACGAGACACAATCGAGAGAGAATCGGAACGAGAGTATCTTGGAGGAAACTGCATTCCTGAAGCAGGTCATCACCGAGATCCGTGCCGTGCGTGCATCAAAAAATATCCCGCCCAAAGAGCGCCTCACGCTTATCAGTCCGGAACCGCTCAACGCCCTCGTGGATAAACTCGCAAATATAGAGGTAGTAGTGAACGGTGAAGTAAGTGGTAATGCCTCTAAATTCATTGTCGGTACGACAGAGTTCGCCATCCCCATGGATGCGTTCATCAACGTGGAGGAAGAGCTCAAGAAACTCGAAGCCGACCTGCAACACCAGCAAGGATTCCTACGCGGCGTGATGGCCAAACTCTCCAACGAGCGTTTTGTACAGAATGCCAAGCCGGAAGTCGTAGAAATGGAGCGCAAGAAGAAACACGATGCTGAGGCTCGTATTGCCGCTCTCGAAGAAGCCATCAACGCTCTCAAGTGAACTATCTGATAGCAGGTCCGTGTGCGGCTGAGACGCATGAACAAGTAATGCAAACGGCCGCAGCCCTCAAGGGCTATGCCGACATCTTTCGTGCCGGTATATGGAAACCGCGCACCTCTCCGGACACCTTCCAGGGCATTGGTGATGAGGGACTTAAATGGTTGCAAGAAGTTAAGGCTACGACCGGCATGGATGTCGCTACTGAAGTCAGCACACCCGAGCAAGTCCACCAAGCCTTAGCCGCCGGTATCGACTACCTGTGGATAGGAGCTCGCAGCAGCGCCAATCCCATACTAGTGCAACACGTAGCCGACGCGATAGCCACCTCTGCACAGACGCCCAAAGGTGTGTGGGTCAAGAATCCCGTTAACGAGGATGCCGAACTATGGGCTGGTAATATACATCGTCTCCTAGAGGCACAGACCTCGTCTCATCCTTTTGCTATCTGGGCTATTCATCGCGGCTGCAATCATCACCCTTGCTGGCGTATGGCGCATCGTCTCCGCATGCTTTGTCCCAATATACCGTTGGTCATGGATCCCTCGCACATGAGTGGCAAGAGCGACCACATAGCGTCGTTATGTTGTGCGGCGCAGACTTTGGGCTACGAAGGACTGATGACCGAAGTGCATATCTGTCCGGCAGAGGCCTGGAGTGACGCACAGCAACAGATTACGCCACAAGCCTGGTGCGACATCCTCCATCAGCTGCCCGGTTTGGCACAGCCTGACGACCGCGAGTTGCTATGGCTCAGAAAGGAGATTGACGAGGTAGACGAACGCCTATGGGACGCCCTCGCAGACCGAATGGAAGTCTGCCGACAGATAGGTCAGCACAAACGGGAAAAACATCTTCCCGTCGTGCAACCCGATAGGTATCAATTTATCTTGGAGCGCCGCTTAGAATGGGCTAAGCAACAAGGCTTAGATCCTCAGACTGTCGGCGAGATCATGCACCTTATTCACAACGAGAGTATCAGGGTACAATCGTGATGCGCCCCGCAGCCTCTGCGTAGTCGCACGCTTGGATAGTATCTCCTATCATAGCAATATACCGCGCCAACACCTCGGTATCTGCAATATGTTCTCCGGGCAAAGGCTTGGTAAAACGATACATGCCTGCCGCCCCTTCGCATACTAAGATATAACTCAACCCGGCTACCGTATAGGTCTTCTGCGGTTCTATCGCTGTCCATGAGCCATCTTCCTCCTGTACTTCTACCGATACCACACGACGACGTGCCGACGGCGCATACAGCGAATCGGGAATATAGAGTCCCCGCTCGTCCAGACATACGGACGAAGGCACAGAGGCATCAAATGTATACCTTAGACCGCTCACCTGCATAAAATCGCCGCTCTCCTCCGGATACAGCCGCACCGCTACTTCTAACGCATCTATCATCTGCTGACCTGTCGCTTCTACGGTATACAAAGTATTATTAAACGGACATACACCGACCAACTGACCATAGTTGACATTTCCTGCCGACAAGGATGCTCTCAGTCCGCCGCCATTCACTACACCTATCTGTGCACCGGCAACCTTACGCATAGCATCAGCGGTAAAATCCCCTAAGTTAGTCTCTCCCGAACGCACCAGACGTTCTCCGTTAGCATCATTCATCGTCAACTCCAACTGTGCAAATCCTACTGCACGCGCTGTGATACATTCTAACTTGCGCTGCACCTTATCTATACACCTGCATGTACGCGTATACTCGCCACGATAGGGCTTGGATACAGGTATCAACGCTACCTGCTTAGTTCCCTCTTTACCAATGGTCAGTTGACCGATATAGCGGAAATAGCATCCCGTTGAAGCCAAGATAACCGAATCACCTGCCGCATCCGCCAAACGCTGGTTAAGCACATGATGCTGATGACCATCCAACACCACATCGATACCATGCGTATGATGAATCAGGTCAACACTATTCACACCTTCAGTATCGTCGCCTAAATGACTCAATACCACCACATATTCTGCCCCTTGTTCCCGGGCCTTGTCTGCAGCCTGTTGCACCAAGGCTATCGTACTATCGCGGAAGAAAGTATAGACACACTGGCCATCCTTATCCATAAAATTAGTAGGCGTTGACGTCGTCAACGTAGTCGGCGTTGCCACACCTATATACGCCACCTTGACTGGGCCATAACGACGAATGATATAGGGTTTATACGGTTGCTTACCGGTGCGTATATCACCAAAGTTGCAGCATACGGTCTTGGCATTTAGACGCGAAGTCAGACGCTTAAGTTGTTTCATCCCGTAGTCGAACTCATGATTACCTAAGGTCACCACATCGTACGGCACAGTATTCATCACATCTACTATATACTCGCCTTTACTCAGACTACCGGCCTTATCGCCTTGTGCAAAGTCGCCGCACGAGACTACAGCCACATAAGGCACCGAGTCCTCTATCTGCGCACGCAAAGACTCCATCTGTGCATAGCCTTCAACAGCACAATGTACATCGTTGTCAAATAGGATGACGATATCCTCACGCGAGGACGAACAAGCGGTCAGGACGATAATCGACCACAAGATAAATAAACTCTTTTTCATTGCTTATTCCTAAATAATAATGGTGGTAAAATATATGCCAACAGCACGACACAAAGCATGCCGATAACAGTTACTATGCCCAGACTCCACAAGGCCGGATGACGCGCGATAACCAGTGTACCTATACCGATAAACATAATAAGCGCACTTAACGCTATCGCATTCTTATATTGCAGTAGCACTTCCCTACCCGTCTGTCGGCGTTGTATCAAGCCTTCGGTAATAAAGATGGTATAGTCGTCACCTTGTCCAAAGATAAAGGTTGCCAGGATGATATTGACAATATTGAAAGACAGGCCCAACAACGACATTATGCCCAGTATCCACACCCACGATACGGCCATAGGCAAGAAGGCGATAAGGGCATATTTCAGTCGCCGGAAACTAATCCACAGGAACACAAATACCAATACCGAACACATCCATCCTATCCGATTGAAATTATCGCTCAGCGAAGCAGTCATCGCCTCTTGCAAGCGTGCTAAAGTAAAGGCTTCCGGCACACATTGCATATATGTCTCAGCGGCATCCGTAGCCATCCCGATACGACGTAAGGTAACTGGGCATTCTATCGCCTCCGGCACTTGCGTCATCAGCCTTTCAAAGGGAGCAAAAGCCTCCGGACAGAAGCCTAGAGATGCCAACTCTTCGTGTAACCAAGTGAGCACGGAATCACGGTGTGCGTCACAGAAAGCTTGCCAGCGTTGTATACACTCTTGCGGGTCTTCATTCTCCACCAATACCTCCACCGTCTTTTTATCAGGCGCAGCAGCAAAGGTTCGCAAGTCGGTGCGTTGCTGTTCCGTGAGGTAGTTGATACTACTCAACTGTCCGTCAAAACGCACTTGCAGAGCAAAGTATCCCAGCACAAGGGTGCACACCACGATGATGCCAAGCCACATCCAGCGCCGTCTTTCGGGCTGCCAACGCGAGGTAGCGTCCAGCCAACGCGAGGTGCGTGAATAACTATCGAAGCGCGGTGTAGAGAAGCGGCAATAAGGCAGAAACACTATCGTAAAGACTATCGTACCCACCAGCATCGCCGCACAGAACAAGCCTAAGTCACGCAGGGCAGTACTATGCAAAGGTAACAGAGTCAGGAAAGCTCCAACGGTAGTTATATTGCCTATCACCAGCGGACGAACCACTTCCCGCAAGGTCTGACGCGGCGAATCGGTATATTGACGGTGTACAATCAGGTGCAGGGGATAGTTAACGGCTATACCCACTATCACGGACGCTATACCGATAACGATAAGGGACATCTGCGGATGCACAACACCCATCAGTCCTAAAGCGGTCAGGAATCCAAAACCTACTGCCGCTATGATCAGCCCAACGCTGCGCCAACTGCTCAAACTGCGCATCAGCAATACTGCTATCAGCAGCAGAGCTACTACCATCGCCAGCACGCTGTCCCGTTTGATACAACGGGCGTTGCTTACCGCAATGACAGGTGCTCCGCTCAGCCGAACGGGATAATCCTCCACAGCCTTTGTTATCCGGTCCACTAACTGCGCATTGCGTTGCGATTCGGATGACGGATAAGGAGAGTCGAGAAATAGAAAAGCAGTCTTCCAATCTGCCGTCATCATATATCCGTCATACGTGGTGAATTGCTCCGAAGTGCTGATTCCGCAAGTCTGTTGCACGACCGGCGTAAACCATCCTAATGGGTCATAAGGTATAGCAGCCGTCATAGGAGATGCAGGCAACATAAGTAGCGAATAGTCACGCTGCAACGCTTCACGCACGGCGGTACGAGTCATCAGCGAGTCCAAATAGGCATAGTCAGGAGCATGCAGGTAAAGCGGAATATGTTCATATACCTGCCGCGCCTCGGTCATCGTCTGAGCGATATCTATCTGCGTCTGCACCGGCCACGAATCGTCCTCTTGCATCAGTGCCTCGTGTACTCTGTCGACCAATAGGCACAACGAATCAGGCTCCGTGAGCGTGGTATCCGCCAACGACACGATAAGTACAATACGATTGGCGTGACTATGTGCCTCGTAGAGTTGCATTTGACGCTCCTGCTCGGCATTAAGCGGCAGGAAATCTGCGATATTCTCGCTCCAACGCAATCGTGACGCACCTACAGCAGCTACGACTACCCATAAGCCCAATATGACCCAACGCCAATGCTTCACTTACTTTCTCTCATCAATAAACTTAACGGGTTTGCGACTCTTAGCCGGGAAGTTAATCTTGGCGATTACATCTACCGGCAGCACCTCTACCGACGGCGCCACACGTAGATGGGAGCGGAAGCGGTCTTTGAGGTCTTTGATGTATCTGTCTACCGGCATCGCTGCATCGGCATTTAATCCTATCCGCACCACCACATCGTCTGTTCCGGCATCCGAAGTGCGCACGACGACAACATAGTTGGCTACATACGGTGTATTGTCCAATACATCATTAATAGCAGGCGGATAGATAGTGGTGCCTTTGAGTTTGAGCATGTTATTCTTGCGTCCCAGAAGGGGAGTCAACCGATAACTATTACGTCCGCAAGCACAGGGTGAGGTCAGTTTAGCTGCTATATCGCCGGTCTTAAAGCGCAGCAGAGGCATCGTCTCTACACCCAGCGTAGTAATAACCACCTCTCCGGGTTGACCATCCGGCACGATATGTCCCTCGTCATCCACAATCTCTACGATAATCAATTCCGGATGGATATGTCCTCCGCAACCGTATTCACATTCGGCAAAGGTAGCCGACATCTCGGTAGACGAATAGGTGGCATACAGTTGCACTTCGGGCCATTTATCGTGAATACGCTGACCTAATAGATTGAGTGACAGGTCTTGATTACGCAAGCCTTCACCAATACCGATAATCTTACGAATAGACGAATGGCGATAGTCGATGCCGTTCTGTTCGGCATATTCTATCAGTCGCAGGATGAACGACGGCACGCACATCACAGCAGTAGGATTCAAGCGGCGAATGGTATCCCATTGCAATTCCGGTATACCATTTCCCACACGAATGATAGAAGCACCTAACTCGCGGATACCCAACCAATAGGCTAAGCCTGCCATAAATCGCTTATCCATCGTTGTCATCAACTGCAGTATGTCTCCCCGTTGCAGACCGGCCGCTGCGAACGATTTGCGCTCGTTATAGGCTAAGCGCTGCAAGTCGTGTTCGTTACATCCAAAGGTAACCGGGTCACCTAAGGTGCCGGAAGTGGTAATATAGTCGACGATATCCTCTTTGGGCACTCACAGGAAGTCGGCATGATGCAATTGCAGGTCCTGCTTCTCGGTAAAAGGCAAGCGCTGCAAATCGTCCAGCGTACGGATATCTTCAGGAGGAACACCCGCGTTGCTGAACATTTGTCTGTAATAAGGCGAGTGAGCCGCCAGATAACTGATCTGGTCGCGCAGTCTCTCTTCCTGATAGGCTCGTATACGCTCTATTGATTCAAATTCAATATCCATTGTTTGCATTGTTGTTTCCATTGTCTTGATTCCTCTGTTCCTTTGGTTGCCGACACTCCAAATCCGTGTCCGCCGGTTGCATAATGCAACCAAAGATGCTCTATATGATGCGCCGTCAAAGCGGAGTCTAAAAGGGCCGTATTATGCCAGTCCACCACCTTATCATCCGCACAACTGACCATCATCACCGGCGGGCAGCCTTCAGGTATATGCCGCTCCAGCGACAGTCTGTCCTGCATTGTTTTATCAAACTGTCCCCACACACCTAATGCTCCTCGACGCGAACGCCGGTGAACATAACGTTTGTCTGCCATCGTCACTACCGGATAGATAGCGCATACAAATGCCGGACAATAGGCCGTAGTATTGTATACCTCCGTGCTCATAGCCAGATGTCCTCCTGCCGAGAAGCCCAAAACACCAATGCGCGTAGTGTCTATACGATAGTCTTCAGCGTGCCGGTATACCCATTCTAAGGCTGTCTGTGCATCGTCCAGCATCACCGGCCAGCGATTGCCCAACCCAAAGACGCGGTAACCCAACACATAGGCCGACACGTTCGCCACACGATAATGCAGCACGAAACAGGGTATACCGTTTTGCGCAAAATACTCGGCCACCTCCTGCCCTTCTATCTTTTCGTCCAACCAACTGTAACTGCCGCCGGGACAGATAATCATAGCCGGATGGAGTTGCGAAGTATCTGACGTAGGATATGCGGTTAGGGTGACCTTCTTTAGCGCCGGATCTTTGGAATCCGGATAGAGAGGTATCGTTTGTGCCGACAGGCAAGTAATAACACCCAACCACAGTAATATGATCATCCCTCGCCTCATGCCTGTATATCGGTGCGGATAAGTTGTTGATAATGGTGTTTCATCGCTTTAGCCTGCAGGCGTATAGCGTCGCCGAAGCGTGTATCTCCGGGTTCCAATAGCGGCAGATACGTCATCGTAGTGTCCGCCTTCCCGATACGGAAGTCCGCCTTGCTCAGCAGATTATACATGTCCCTAAAGAGCACAGGCTGGATAGGCAGTTGTAATTGCTCGGCAAAATAGAAAGCCCCTTGATGGAAAGTATGTACATCGCCATCCATAGAACGAGTGCCTTCGGGGAAGACAAGTACCGAATAGCCCTCCTTCACTTTGGTGCGCAAGTTCTCCAAGATAGCTTCTACTCCTTCAGCAGCCTTAGGATAGCCTGCCTTCTGTGCCAAGCGTCCGAAGAGCACATTCTTGTACACCCAAGGCGCAGCCACTATCACCGTCTTGGGTCGGCAAGACAGGATAGAGACCACATCGTACATCGAGCAGTGGTTGGCAATAAACATCACCGGCCGGTCAGGTAAGGCTTCCGGATTAGTAATGGTAAAGCGATTATCCGCCAAGTGCCGCATAATCCAGCGTGTCGTGCGCCCCAGACGCGGAAAGAAGTTGCGCGGGTCAAAGAGATTGCCTATGCTGTTCACGATGACGGCTCCCACAAAGGCTAACGCACAGTAGGCGCTGCGCCAATAACGCGCCGGATAACCGTACACAAGAGCCAAGAGACAGAGCACGGTATTGAGTATACTGATGCGGGTAAAGTCCATAAAGGGGCGAAAATGACTCACACGCTCCTGCTCCGAAGGGTAGAAGACGCGTATGGGCACCGAATGGATAGGCACGTTGCGCCAAGCGGCAAAGACCAGCAGTTCCAATTCGGCCTCGTAGCGCGAGGTAAGACAATGATAGTGCCCCAACTTATCCAACGGATAGATACGCATGCCAGACTGCGTGTCCTGCATATGGATTGCCGTCTGAACGGTGAACCAGAAGTTGGAAAACTTATTGGCAAATGAACTGCGGGGGGCTTGACCTTCCAGTCCGTTTCCGCGACTTCGTGCTCCTACGATGATACTGCCCGGCCATAGGCGCAGCCCTTCCAGCATCGCGGGTATATCTTCCGGATAATGCTGTCCGTCGCCGTCTAAGGTGAGAGCATAAGTGAAGCCTAAAGCGCGCGCACGGTCAAAACCGGCTTTCAGTGCCCCACCCTTGCCTGTATTGCGCGGCAAGACAACAAGATCCAGAGTATGTGTATCCGGTATTGGCACAGCCTGCAAACGCGACAGGGTATCGTCTGTCGAGCCATCGACAACCACGATGACATAGTGCATCACCTGCAAGGTGCGCAGTACCACATCCGTGATAGTCTTCCCGTTGTTATAGGTCGGGATTAAGGCACATATATCAGGTCTATGCGTGTCCATTCGTCGTGATTGGTTAGTACGATTTGTTGCGCCAGGCTGTCGCTATTGAGGGTCACTTGTACGTGTTGAAAGTAAGGTTGAAACGCCTTAGCATTATCTGTGTTCACTTCGCCGCGCACCATCTTAAGAATCATCTGCACCATACGGCGCGCTTCGGGACGCATATTCGAATGGCGTCCGTCCAGTAACCACACTACGGCTTGTGGATCGGTGTATTCCCAGCGGAGATAATCGGGTGCCCGGTACTCCATACGCCCATGCGAGACTTGGTCTTGCGTCAGGAGCGGACTATGTCGCGTCTGTGTAAACAGCGCCGTCAACTGAGACGGAGCCACGAACAACCATATGAGCAGCAAGGTCTTCATTGGGTTACCAAATAACAACCTCCCATAATCAGTAATACGCCCACCCATTGTGTCCAGGCTATCGTCTCATGGAACACCAATACGGCAGCTATGATACCGAATACATAAGCCATGCTCACCAGCGGATAGGCGTGCGAGAACGGGAAGTGACGCAGTATATACATCCATAGCACAGCCGCTCCGGCAAAGAGCACTCCCGAGGCTAATAGCCACCAGTTGGTCAGCAGACTCCACCAGAACGCACCGGTCCAGGCAAATGTTCCCATTCGCGTGAGGGCTATCTTGAGCAGTACTTGTGCGCTGCATAGCAGCAGACTCTGGCACAGGGCTAATAAGAATAAGGGCATATCTATAGTGTTTAATCGTTCATATATACGTAGGCTTCCGCATGCTCCTCCATCGTTATACCGACGCGTGCGAGCAGGGCTTGCCAGGTTGGTTCTAACTCATCATAATACAGTACCAACACACTCTTGACACGGCCTGAGGCTAACTGTATAGCAGCATCACGCTGGGCAATAGTGAGCGACTCGTCGCCATCACTGTAGGTGGTGTTGTAGCCATGCGCATGGCAGAGGATAGCTACGGATGAGGCTGGGGTATTGTGCGTGGATTGCATAAAGTCGGTTGGACGCGGTGCGGACTCGTCGGAGGCGAGTAAGTCACTCAAAAAACGCACCGACTGGACGATACAACCCCACCGCGTAGCCGCGATGATAGCGTTCGGATACTCTATGCCGGCTTGCTGCAAGGCCTCCAATGCAGCATCCGTCAGTCTGCGCATACCGGGAGTAAGACGGCGCGCCTGCATGGGAGTCAGGTGAGCAGGACAGACTCCTGCTACTACCACACGCGGCGTAAGCATCGGCAGCGTCAGTGAGGAGAGTTCGGTACCCTGTTCGGCCGAGAAGATAACAACACTATCATTACCGCCGAAACCAAAAGCATTACACATCACGTGCCGCAACACTTGTTGTTGCGGATGTTGTACTAAGGTGCTGAGGATGGGCTCTTCTACTCGCACGCCGGCAGGTAATAAGCCTTCCTCTAAGGCCAGCAGACAGATAACGGCTTCTATGCCTCCTGACGCACTGGTAGTATGTCCGGTAAGCGATTTGGTTGACGAGGCAGGCGGCAAGTGTTTACCAAACAGGCGCGTCAAGGCTGTTGCCTCACTGCTGTCGTTGTTCTCGGTGCCCGTACCATGCAGATTGACGTAGTCTATCTCATCGGGTTGCAGGTGAGCCATCTGCATAGCCTGTTGCATAGCGCGATAGGCACCTTCTCCGTCGGGTGAACTGGCTGTCTGATGATAGGCGTCGCAGGCATTGGCATAGCCATCCAACCACGCTATAATCTTCGCTCCGCGGGCACGAGCATGCTCTTCGGTCTCCAAGACGAGGTATCCGGCACCTTCTCCTAAGTTGAGTCCGTGCCGTGTGTCAGAGAAAGGACGACAGAGTTCATCATCAATAATCATGAGCGAGCGGAAACCCTGCTGATGAAACTCACTCAGGGCCTCTGTTCCTCCGGCCAGACAACACGTAGCCTGTCCGCTACGCAGATAGTCGGCCGCTGCCATAATGGCATTAAGAGCTGACGAGCAGGCGGTAGAAGGTGTGACGACAGGGCCGTCGAGGCCTAATAACGAGGCTATCTGTCGTGAGCAGGCACCAGCTTCGTGATGACGGATAAGGTCGGTAGGTGCCCCTTGCTGCCAATCGTTCCAATGCTGTTCGGTGATGTTCATACCGGCAACCGTTGTGCCGGAGAAGAAAGCCACATCCTCTTGGACATGTGCTTCCGCCAGCGCTTCGCGGGCAGCAGGAAGGGCTAACAAAACCGAACGCGAGGCCGGCGTGTAGATACCGCATAACTCGGCTAACGCAGCATCGTCATACGGAACAGCACCGCACGAATGCACACCCGAGTGTTGTTGCTCGAGGGCATCTATGGTAGCCTGCTTGCCTATACCTAAGGCAGAGACCACACCACGGCCTGTGATAACAATACGCATTATTTGGTGCGGTGAGTGGTAATATAGTCTGCCATTACGGCTACTGATTGGAAGACAGGCTTACCTTCTTTGGCATCTTTGAGTCGGATACCGTATTCGCGCTCCAAGAGGACAATGAGTTCCAGGGCATCGATAGAGTCTAAGCCCAAGCCCTCGCCAAACAAAGGTGCGTCATCCTGAATATCTTCGGGCTGCATACCCTCCAGGTTCAGAGCTGCAATGATTTGTAGTTTGAGTTGTTGTTTTAATGAGTCCATATAGATAATTTTGCTATAAATTCTTTTTCGTCGGTCACATCTAACCAGCCGCCTATGACGGATGTGGTGTGCTCGTTAAAGGTGCTTGCTATCAGAGGCTCTACGTCTTCCTGCGCCGCTATATAACAAGCTGTCTCACCCAAATAATGATTGCGTATGGCTATTTCGCCGGCTACTACGTTGGGTAGCGTATAGACGAATAGCGAGGGCGAGGGAAAATAGTTGTCCGGTTGTATCGTGGCCTCGTAGGCTCGGTCGTTGTTAAGCGAGGCGTGTCGATTGACGATGACTACCGCTCGGTCATCGCGTTCTGCCCCTCGTTCGGCGCCCTCGGTCTGCAGGAGTATGTCGGCAGCCACCAGTCCCAGACGACTCAGCAGATCCATCTTGAAGAACTTAGGATAGTCGTTCATATAGCGGCGGTATAGTTCCGTCACTATGTCTGCACCTTGCGTCGTTATGGTTACCGGTTGGTCATCTACTACGACGCGGTCGGGCAGGATAAGTATGTGATGTATCTGCTTCATTGTTTTCTCCATCTGACGGCGGCATTGACGCCTCCGAATCCCGATAAGAGTTTGATAAAATGACGTTTATCTGTAGTGCGGCGCTCGGCGGATATGTTGAGCGCGTATGTCGTGCCCTGATGCTGATAGCCTTTGGCGGCAGGTATAAGGCCGCTATCTAAGTGACGCATCGTGACGATGGTCTCCAGCAGTCCGGCGGCCCCTAAGGTGTGCCCATAATAACCTTTGAGCGATACAACAGGTACACTATCTAATCCGGCTCGATGTACCGCTATCGACTCCATCTCGTCGTTGTAAGGCGTGCCTGTGCCGTGCAGACTGAGACAGGCTAAGTCCGCTATCTCGGTAGGCAGAACGTCTCTTAGACAACGATAGGAGCCTTCGCCTGTGCGGCTGGGTCCTGTAATGTGATTGGCATCGTTGTGTATACTTCCCGCTTCGTATACCCAGTGTCCGGCAGCCTCTTCGCCGCGTGCCATGATCAGGCAGGCTGTTGCTTCTCCTAAGTTGAGTCCCTGTCGGTCGCTATCGAAGGGTCGGCAAGGTTCGGGTGATAAGGCCTTGAGAGCCTCAAAGCCGCTGCGGATAAAGTCGGTCAGTATATCGCATCCTATGACGACAGCATACTTATATGGCCCTGTGGCGAGCAGGCGTGCAGCGGTTATCTGGGCGCAGACGCCCGACGTGCAGGCATTGCTGACGACGATGGGTCTATGGGTGCAGCCCAAGGCTTGCGCTATCTGCAGGGCGGGTGTCCACAGGTCGAGGTTATCGCCTTTGGTAGTAGAGAGCACGAGGAGTGTCTGCGCCTCGTTGTCTGCGATGCCGGCCTCCTCTATCGCCTCGCGTGCTACATACACACAGCGCTCCACGAAGGACATATCGCTATGTTCTTCGCCTAAGAGGATACTATGTGCCGCCGCAAAAACCATTAATTCGTAATTTGTAATTCTTAATTGTTAATTTAGATGCCAAACGCATTCTCCTTCACCACTCTGTCGGTCAGTCCCGTATGGGCAAAACCGCCGTCGTTATATATCGTCTGCATCGTTACATGCGGTGTATAGTCACTGAAGAGCATCGTGCACACCTTGGCGCAACTCTCGGCATCGGCATTGCCTAAGGGCGCGAGGGCGTTGACATAGTGGCGGAAGCGGTCCATCGACTCACATTGTCGTGCGGCACGCGTAGGTGTGGGCGACTGCGATACGCAGTTGATGCGCACGCCTTTTCGTTCGCCATAGGCGCGGCCGAAGTTACGGGCGATAGACTCTAACAGGGCTTTGGCATCGCCCATATCGGAATAGTTGGCCATCGCCTGCTCGGAGGCTATATAGGTGAGGGTGACTACGGACGCGCCTTCGCTCAGAGCATCCGCTTCCATAGCGGTCTGAAGGAGTTTATGGAGCGAGAGGGCTGACACATCCAAGGTGTGCATCAAATAGCTGTGCGACGCCTCTTCGTAGGCTCTGTGACGCCGTATATTATCCGACTGCGCTACGGCGTGCAGCACGAAGTCGATAGGTCCTCCCAGATGCTGCTGTGCTTCTTGCCATAGGCGGCGCAAGTCGTCGATGTTGGTGGCATCGGCAGGGATAAAAGGTGCCTCTACTTCGGCCGCCAGTTCCAACACAGGTCCGAGGCGCAGGGAGGTCTCGGTATTGGTGAGTACAAGAGCGGCTCCCTCGTCCTTACACTGACGCGCTACGGCCCACGCTAATGAGTCGCGATCCAAGACGCCGAAGATGACGCCGCGTTTATGCTGCAGTAATTGGTGTGTCATAGTCAAAGAAATCAAAATACTGGTACCACTGCGTCGGATATTTCTTCAGCAGGGTCTCTATATGGTTCAAATAGTCTTGTGCATCCTGTATAGGAGCGGTATAGATACGATAGGTGTCGCGGTTATCTTTCATCACCCACATGGCTATCATCTTCTTGCCGGTCACCTGTGCCAGGCGGAAAGGTCCGGCAGGTACGCGTACACGATAACCGAACATATGTCCCTCGATAGCGCGTTCGGAGGCGAACATACGGTCACCGGGCACCGTCACTATGTCGCCCCGCTCCAGGGCATTATGGATAGCGATGACGTGCCCCATATCGTTTTCTACTACCGGTATCATCGATATGCCGTGTGCGGCGAACTGCCGTGCACGTTGCTCCATGACCACCTGCGTATCGCCGGCAAAAGACACCGCGTAGATAGGCCGACGAGGCTGCAAGGCGTAGCCCGACATCTCGAAGTTACCCATGTGGGAACTGAGTAACAGGAAGCCGTCTTGTTCGCATTGGCGGTCGAAAGCCTCGTGGTCGTCAAAGACGATATTGAATCGGCGTCCGGCATAGGCGGCAAAGCGGTCCATGACCACCTTACCGAACTCATAATGGTTGCGGATAGTATAGCGCAGCGCCTGCCACGTATTCATCTTAAAGCAATAGCGAAAGAAGTGCATCTGAGCGCGGCGTGAATAGGAGCGGAAGGGCACATAGAAGAATGAGACGACAGCGGTGATAGCATAGATAGCCCAGCGTGGTGAATAGCGGAAGAGGCGCACTAAGGTGCGCTGCATCCACGGTGTCCCGTCGGTATGTCCTGTCCAATTACGCGGCATTTATTGCAATCCGTTGATGAGGTTCTGCAGGTCTTGGTAATACGTCCTGTCGCCCTCGATAGGTGCTACGAAAGCGCGTACGCGGTCGTACATGCTGCGAGTGGCGGAAGACAGTTGTGCGCGAATATTGAGGCAATCGGTAGCCTCGGCCAATGCCATCATCAGTACGGCGGTCACCTGCCATACGTTGTCGATGACCTGTGCGGTGATGAGGGCGGTATTGGTGCCCATAGAGACGATATCCTGGTTGTCGTTGTTGTTGGGTATCGAATGCACATAGTTGGGCATAGAGAGTGTCTGGCACTCGGCGGTAGTGCTGGTAGCGGTGAATTGCAGGGCCTGCATACCGTAGTTGAGTCCCAGTTGTCCGCGGTTGAGGAAAGGCGGCAAGATACCGTTGATGCGGTCGTGCATGAGGTAGTTGAGTTGCCTCTCGCCGGTCATCGCCATGCGCGTAAGCGCTATCTTGACTTTGTCTTGCTCGAGCGATATATAGTCGCCATGGAAATTACCGCCGTGGTAGACATTCTGCGTCTCGGCATCCACTATCGGGTTATCGCTGGCGGAGTTCAATTCCTCTTCGATGACGCGTCGTGCGTTGCGCAGGGTCTCGAGGATGGGTCCCATAATCTGAGGTGTGCAGCGCAGGCTGTAGTATGGCTGCACTTTGTGGGAGAACACTTTCTCGTCGGTGTGTGTGCCGTCGTAGAGTGTGTGTTCACGTTGCTGCAGACATTGGCTGTCGGCACTGAGTTCGCGCATGCGGCGAGCCACCTCTATCTGTCCCTCGTGGGGGCGCGCCTGCTGGAGCGGTTCGGCCATCAGGTCGTCATAGCTGCCGGCTATCTCGTTCATCCATACGGCGGCTAAGATATGCAAGTCGAGGAGTCGTTCGGCCTGCAGTTGGTTGACGGCGGCTATTCCGGTCATCATACTCGTGCCGTTGGTCACACATAGTCCTTCGCGGATATGTATGTGCATAGGTTGCAGTCCGAAGCGTTTCATCACCTCGCCTGTGGGTTGCCATCCGCGTGCTTCTTCGCCGCGCACATGACACTGTCCTTCGCCTATCAGGCACAACGCCACATGTGCCAGTTGTACCAAGTCACCACTGGCGCCTACGCTACCGTGGCGCGGGACGAAGGGTGTGATACCGTTATTGAGGAAAGCCTGGAGCAGAGAGACCGTCTTGGGATGCACACCGCTCTTAGCCTGGAGCAGACTGCCCAAACGGGCGAGCATACACGCGCGTACAAAAATATCGGGCATAGCCTCGCCGGCTCCGCAACTGTGACTGCGAATGATATTGTATTGCAGTTCTTTGAGGTGTTCATCCTCTACACGCCACTGGGCCATAGGACCAAAGCCGGTATTGATACCGTAAATGATTTTGTCGCGGCTGAAGGCTTCGAGGAAGCGATAACTGGCCTCCACTTGTTCCAATGCTTTTGGGGGAAGCGTCCAAGCCTCCCCGCCGCGCACTACGCGCCGCACATCGTCCAAAGAGATATATTGCATCTTGACTTCTATTTTCGTATACGCACAAATTGGCGTGCAAAGGTACACAATTATTCGCAGATATGCAAATAATTTAATTAAAAATTAAAAATTACAAATTAAAAATTAACTTTGGCACCTATAACGTAAACTGTACAGAGGTGGTGACCCAGTGTTGGGGTTGGAGGACGCCGGAGAAGTCGTAGTAGCGTTGATTAGCCATATTCTGTGCCTCGACACTCACCTGTAGCCATTTATTGCGCCAATAGACTTTGCCGTTCAGCATCCATACGGGCTGATAGCGTTCTGTGCGTCCTTCGCGCGAGGTATATTCTCCCTGGCGTTGGCGGAGCGACAGACTCCATGCTGCGCCGAAGCCTCGGTAGATCTTGTGCTCGATACGCAGGGTAGCCTTATGCCGCAGGTAGTCGAGGACATACAACGACATCAGTCCTCCGGCATCGGCCGCCACATCGCAGAAGGCATAACTGAGTTCGATGCGTTGTATCCATTCATAGCCTTGTACCCCCACGGTAGCTTCTGCGCCGGCGGCGTTGACGCGGGAGTTATTGGTGCATCGCCAGATCACTATCTCCGGGTCGGGCTCTTTGACCCAGTCGATGATCTCCCTACCCCAGCGGTAATAACCTGCTGCCGAGGCATACCAATGGCCGGCGTTATACTGTGCGGACAGTTCCACCTGCAGGGCTTTCTCGGGCTTAGTGAGCGGAGAAGACTGTTGCGTAGCCGAGTGGTAATAGAGGTCGGTGAATGTAGGCACACGAATGGCGCGGTTGATATTGGCGAACAGGTGCAGTCCCCGTATGGGTTCGTAGCCTATGTTAGCGCCTATGGACCAGTCGTTACCGAATTGTGAGTTCCAGATTCCTGCTCCGCCTATGGCGGCACTCAGTCCGCGCCAGTAGAAGCGTTGTTCGGCACCGTAGCGCACCTGTACGCGGTTGTGATTACCCATATTGGACGAGCGTATATACTCGTCGCGGATGTCGACGCCGACCGTCGTCTTGGCCCACTCGTTAGACCAACTGCCCTCGACATGTGCGCCGGAGGTGTGCGTCCAATGGCGGTTGAGAGGGGTGTGACGCACCAACTCGTAGCGGTCGTAGTGGCCGCGATAGTAGGCGTGTGTGCGGATACCCCATCCGCTATGCCAGCGATGCTGATAGGCGATAGAAGCTAACGCGGTGCGGGTAGCATCAAACTGTTCCGGGTATTTGGTGGTATAGAAACTATTCGCTCCGGCATCTTTCATCTGTGCTCCGAGTTGGATATCCAGTCCTCGGTAGCCGGTCTGAACGAAGGCGTTAGCTATCTGATAATCGGTATTGTGTATATAGCCTTCGGAGCGGTTGTAGGAGGCCGAGGTGTTGATATACCATTCGTGGCGCTGTGCCTTGACCGCCACCTGCGGATGCACCAGTCCGTACTCCCCGGCCGTCAGTTGACCGGTAATGTCTAATCGAGAATCGCTAATCCCTAATCGAGACTTCGTCACGATATTTATCGCCCCGGAGAAAGCATCGATGGCATAGTTAGAGCCTTGTATTACCTCTATGCGTTCGATGAGGAGAGCGTCTATGGGCATATCCATCGAATAGTGTTCGGTCTGCGGGTCGGTCATGTCGATGCCGTTGAGGAGCACTTTGACCTGTTTAGCCGAACCGCCGCGTATCGAAGGGTCCATCTGTACCCCACTCGCTCCGCGTTGTCGTACGTCGATGCCGGGGATATATTGCAATAGGTCGGCAACCGTCTTTATGGGCAGTTGTTGCACCTCGTTGGCGGTTATTGTCGCCACCAACCGATATCCGTTTCCGCCCACTTCTAATCGTTCGCCGCTGACCGCCACTTCGTGGAGTTCGCTATACCGGAGCTCCGTTGTATCTGCCGCCTCGCCGGCATAGATTGGCAGCGTAAGCAGCGTTAGTAGGAGGATTGCTAAAGTACGTATTATCTTGTCCACGATACTTGCTTCATTTTTGGGGCTGCAAAATTACTACATTTTTTCCACATATCCAAATATTCGTTACATTTTCGTATACATTTTTCATCTTTCGTACTTCTTGACCAAATCAAGCACTTATGCACGCAAAAGACTCATTTTCTTGCATTTTGATAATTTTTCATTCCCTGAAAATTTGCATATATCAAATATTTTTTGTACCTTTGCACAGAATTTTGAAAGAAGAAAAACTATGAAAGTTAAATGGGCACTTTTGATTAACGATGCGCAAGGCGGAATTGACGGGCAGCATTATGCTCGTTCCATTCCCGGAAATGGAGAATGGGCATCCGTATGTAATAAGCCGAAGTTGAGTAAAAAGACCAAGAAAACGAAAGCCGCTCTGCCGAGTTGTAAGAGTTTTGGGAATTATATAGCAGAGAGTAGTGCGATATTGCACAATCCAGAGCGTCGTGCCGCGTGGCAGGCGATATATGATAAGGCGTTACGCAAGGCGATACGATATAGGAAACCTATTCAGGGAAGATTAGTAGATTTTGTCCGTCACCATGTAAGTATCATGCTCAAGAATGGTGAGCCCATAGTGCCATAGAAACATGAAAGAAGAGTGAAAGGGTGCTCAGGTTGCATTCAGCAACCATTGAGCACCCTTTCAGTATCCATTGAGCAACCATTGGAGTCTTGTTGAAGAGTCGTTGCGGTGCATGCACAAAGTTATGCGTGCATTGGGCGTATGTGTTGTACCTCTACCAACCATAATCGCAGAATTTCATTCTGCAGCGGCAAAAATATTAAAAAACACGTCAACAACTACTCAATTTGTGTAATTTCGGCACGCCCCTTCCCTGCGTTTGCTGCACAAACTCCGGGTGGGTTCCCTCCGAATTTACGTTCGCACTCACGTGCAAACTGCAATCTTTTGCGTCAAAATCTCAATTTATGCGAGCATAGTTGATTTTTTGACGCAAATTCTTGCAAATTTGATTATTTTGTAGTAATTTTGCATCCGAATTTGATTAATGTCTCTATCTCTATGCAATTAGCATTACAGATTATTACGCTTATCGGGTCGGTGGCGATGCTGATGTACGGCCTGAAAGTGATGTCGGAAGGCCTGCAAAAGATGGCCGGAAGTACGTTGAGTAACGTATTGGGCACGATGACGACCAACCGTTTCACGGGCGTGTTGTCGGGTGCATTCATCACCGCCGCGGTACAGTCGTCCACAGCCACCACGGTGATGACGGTGAGCTTTGTATCCGCAAGTATCTTGAGTCTGGCACAGGCGATATCCGTTATCATGGGTGCCAACATAGGAACGACGTTCACCGCCTGGATCATGGTATTAGGCGGCGGTTCGTTTGACTTACGACTGGTCGTCTATACGGCTATTGTCTTGGCTGTAGCCCTCATCTATACTAAAAAGAATGCCAACTTAGGTGATTTTCTGATGGGTCTGAGTCTGTTGCTGATGGGATTGACGACACTGAAGATTAACGCCACCGAGATGCACCTGGATCAGATGGCACCGGTGAAGAACTTCTTTGAGGCAACTTCCAGTTGGGGCTACGGGAGTTATTTCCTGTACCTATTGGTAGGCGGTGTGCTGACCTTTGCCGTCCAGAGTTCGGCAGCTATCATGGCCATCACGATGACTCTATGCTCGACGCACGTGCTGCCCATCGACATGGGTATATCGTTGGTCTTGGGCGAGAACATAGGAACGACGATAACCTCGAACATAGTAGCCCTGTCGGCCTCGGTACAAGCCCGACGTGCCGCGATGGCGCACTTGGTGTTTAACCTGTTCGGCGTGATATGGGTGCTGTGCGTTTTCCGCTGGTTCGTAGGCGGCGTATGCGACTTATGGGGCGTAGATTTTGAGCCGGGCATAGCCAGCGATGTATCTCCCGATAAGTTGAACGCCATCCTGGCTACCTTCCACACCTCGTTCAACGTACTGAACACCTGTGTACTCATCGGCTTTGTACCGCTGTTGGAGCGCTTAGTAATAGCTATACTGCCGTCGAAGCCCGAACAAAAAGATACCGACAGCCAACTGAAGTTTATCTCGGGCGGATTGATGTCCACATCCGAGTTGTCCATCCTGCAAGCATGGAAAGAAGTACATGTCTTCGGTGTTCGCACGCAGCGCATGATAGCAATGGTGCACGAGTTATACAACATCAAAGACAACACCGAATTTACTCAGACCTACTCGCGCATAGAGAAATACGAAGGTATATGTGACCGAATGGAATATGAGATAGCGCAGTACCTGAACCAAGTAGCCGACGGTAGGTTGTCCGACCAATCGAAACACGAGGTGCACAAGATGCTGCGTATAGTGAGCGAATTGGAGTCGGTAGGCGATGCCAACTACAATATGTCTCGCTTTATCCGTCATAAACATGACGACAAGATTAAATATACCGATACGCAAAACAAGAATGTAGAGATGATGCTGTATCTGCTGACATCTGCCGAGGGCAAGATGGTTCAAGCTCTGGAGAAGATAAACATCAGCGAGGAAGAGTTCTACGAGATGACCAATATAGAGAACGAAATCAATAACTTCCGCGATGAACTCAAGATCCAGAATATGCAAGCCATCACAGAGCACGAATACGAATACTCCGTAGGCGTCAACTATATGGATATCATCCTGGAGTTGGAGAAGATGGGCGACTATATCATCAACGTAGAAGAAGCACTATACGAGCATAAGCACGATAAGTGATTAGTGTTTAGAGGGTAGGCGCAGATAGATATAGAATGTAGTTCCTTTGTCGGAGGTTTCGACGCGTATTTTACCGTCTGAGCCTTCGACAATATTTTTGGATATAGCCAATCCCAATCCCGTACCGGTAGACTTAGTAGTGAAGTTAGGCATAAAAATCTTAGGCCGTATATCTTCCGGTATGCCGGGTCCGTTATCAGAAATAGAAATCTCGCACCACTGGTCGTCGGCTTGCTTGAGGATGACGATGATATCGCCGTTCTTGCGGTCCTCGAGGGCCTGCAGGGCGTTCTTGAGGATATTGGTGAAGACCTGCCCTATCTGTTCCCTATCTGCCTCCACGATAATTCCGCTGTCGGGTCCCACATAACGTACCGGGATGTTATAGGTATTGTTCTGCTGCAGGCTGACGGCCTGGCTGAGTTTTTCGGCTACATCCACTTCGCTGACTTGCACCTCCGGCAGTTTGGCGAACGAAGAGAAGGAGGTAGCAATACGGCTGAGCGTATCTATCTGCTCGACAAGCATAGTGGCCGCTCGGTCGAACTGTTCCCGGAAGCGCTCTGAGCCTTTGATGCGCTGGAGCTGCTGGAGGGTGAGTTTCATAGGCGTGAGCGGGTTATTAATCTCGTGCGCTATCTGCCGCGCCATGGTACGCCAGGCTCCTTCACGTTCGCTGCGCGCCAGACGCCGCGTGAAGCGTTCCAATTCGTCCACCATATCGTTATAACGGCGGACGAGTTCACCTATCTCATCGTTGTACGGATATTCGATACGGTTGCTCTTGCCTCCCAACGCCAAGTCGCGCATGCGCTCGCTGACGGTAGACAGAGGTGCTATCAGGTGGCGCGAAAGCAAGAAAGAGAGCAGCAAGGCCAGGATGATAACAATGAGGTAAGCCGGCAACAGACGCGCCAGGTAACTGTCCACCTCACGCGCCATCTCGTCAGACGAGATAAACGATGGCATAGCGATATAGCCTATCTGGACATTGCTGCCGTTGTAGAACTCGGTATAGGCCGCAATATAATGTACATCGCCCAAGTGCTCGTCCATGATCTGTGTGCCCTCGTCGGAGAAGAAGACCTCCGGCGCCATATGCTGACTGAGTAAGCCTTTCTCGAACAACTGGGGCGTCGAACTGCCGACCAGACGGCCGTTCATATCAAAGACGTGTATATCGGTTTGGAAAGCATAGGCCAGGTCGCGCAAGTCCACATTCAAGCCCGCCGAGGACGAGGAGGAGAGCATGAAATCCCAGTAGTAGAGGTTCTGCAGCGAGGCCTGCGCATAGCGACACCGCTCTTGCAAGCGTTCGCGCTGCTGCTGACGATAATGGTGATGGACATAGTAGATAGAGCCCCAGAAGACAAAACCGAAACCGAAGAGCACCAAGAGGGTGAAGAGCAGTTGGAACTTGTAACTGAGGCGCATATTCTTAAAGCCTCGTCCGGCCACCAACATCCATACGGCGATAACGGCCAAGACGATGAAGAGGGCGATAAAAATCATTTGGAACACGCGTGCACGAGCATGAGAAGCTTCCCACCATTTATCGGTATCTTCAGCACTACTGAGCGGCAAGTACGAGAAACTATGTCCTATCTCTTCCCGCGCTCGGATATGCCATTCTAACGGTATAACAGTCAATATATTATACGCTCCGCAGCGTGTCCATCGTATACGGCAATCGGCATTACCGAACGAGAGGTCCTGCCAGGCATCGAAACGCTCGATAGGTACATAGTCCGCCGAGAGGGCATTATCCGACCAAAAGACCAGGCCACTGTCGTCAAAGACGAAGAAGAGCACGCGTTCGTCCTGCTGCGCTGCCAGCCAAATCGAATCCATATTGCCCGAAGCGATAGCCCGCTCCATATCCTCCGTCAGCACCTCGGCTTTGCGCTCCAGCGAGGCCTTACTCCCAGAGGCGTGACAAGCCGTCAGAAGCAAAGAAAAAAGCAATATTTTGCAAATATTTCTCATTTCGCTTGCAAAGTTACAACAAATTTTGTACCTTTGCAAACTTTTTAATAAAAAAATCACTCAAGAACGGAAATTATGCTCTCTATTTGCACCGCATTGGTACTGGGCTTCCTGATGATATTGGACCCGTGCACCCTCTTTACCTCCATCGCCGCCATCGGCTATATAGACCGCGAATTGCAGAACCGTCGGCGCGTGCTGACGACAGGACTGATGTTCGTATTGGGTAAGTTGGTGACCTATGTGCTGCTCAGTATACCTTTTATCATGGGTGCGCGCACGGAGCATATCCATCACCTGACGCAAGAATGGGGCGAGCCGCTACTGTGTATCTTTATGCTCGTATGCGGTGTGTTCCTGCTCTTTGCCGGTCATATGCACCATAACCACGACCACGGCATCGGTAAATGGCTGCAGAACGTAGATGACAACTCGTCGTGGCTATGGGCGTTTATGTTAGGCATATTCTTCGCTATCGCCTTCTGCCCGCACCGTTTGGTATATTTCTTCACGATGATTGAGATGGCGATGACGCTGCCGCAGACTTGGAACTGGGTACTGCCGGTAGTCTTCGGTTTGGGCACAGGACTGCCTATTATGCTCTTAGCCTGGGCTATCAGTTACAGCGCTATAACGGCTCAGTCGCTGACGGATAAGTTGCAGCGCTTTGAGCATTGGTTCCGCTACTGCTGCGCCGTGCTGTTTATCGGCTACGGTATCTACTTAGGTATCCACCTGCTGCATCACGACCACGACCATCATCATCACGAGCACGCATGTCCTTTCGTTTCCGACAATTCACTGTAGCGGACGACCGCTGTGCGATGAAGGTGGGCACCGATGCCGTCTTATTAGGCTGTTGGTGTCCTATAGGCGCAGCACGCAAGATACTGGATATTGGAACAGGCAGCGGCGTGATAGCCCTGATAGCGGCGCAGCGTTCCCCCGAGGCACATATCGACGCCATCGACATAGATGCCGAAGCGGTCAAGCAGTCGCAGGACAACTTCCGCCTCTCGCCCTGGGCAGAGCGATTGACAGGAAGACATATATCTGTGCAAGAATGGTCGGCAGAGCAGAGTGCTACTTATGACCTGATTATCAGTAATCCTCCCTACTTTGTCGATTCACAGAAGAATCCCGACCCGGGTCGTCAAACGGCACGACACACGGATACGTTGTCGTACGAAGTACTGATAGCATCCGCTGCACGATTGCTGCAGCCACAAGGCGTGCTGGCGCTTATCCTGCCTGCCGAAGCGGAAACGCAAGTTATCGCTCTGGCTCGCGCCGAGGGTCTCTCCCCCACCCGTCTGACACGCGTGCATAGCAAACCCGGCAAACCCGCCAAGCGTATCTTAATAGCGCTGCGTAAGGGCGCAAGCGAGACGATGCCGACGGCGGAGACACTGTATATCGAATCGGCGCACTCCCCACGCAGTGAAGAGTACGCCAAATTGACCAGAGATTTCTATCTGTAAGCGGGAATTATTGGAACCACTTACCTTTTATCTCCTTTACCTCATATTCCGGTTGCGGTGCTTGTTTGGAGCTAACCTCTTTGAGTGCTTCAAGCGATTTAGCGCGTTCTTTCTTAGCCGGAGCAGCCGTAGCTGTTGCTACCGCATTGGTAGCAGCACGCTCAGCCTGTTCCATACGCTGTTCGCGCGCCATCTGCTCAGCTTCGTATTGTTGCTGCTTGAGTTCCCACTCCTGTTTCTCCTTAGCCTCCAAGGTGCCGGAAATCTCCTTACGGAGTTTGTCCACATCGGCGGCGCAGTCGGCATCCGCAGGTACGTCAGCTAAGGCTTCGGCAGCAGCCTTACTGTCACGATTGGCCCACGCAGCTTTAGCCTTAGTGAGCGCCATCTGGCAGAAGTTCTCGCGCCAAGCTTTATAGACCTCGACGCTGGCATCCAATGCCTTATTGTAGCATTCTTCGCATACGGAAGGTACAGCGGTCAGTTGAGCGATAGCATCGGTATACTCCTGACGAGCCATCTTAGCTTTGGCCTCCGCCATAATCATGTCGCACTGGGTATTATAGTACTCGATGATACGCGTCTTGCCTTTATCAACAAAAGCCTTGAACGTCGGGTCGTTGATGCGCATGTTCTTCAGGGCAGCGATATACGCCTTGTCGGGCGTCTCACCTACTCCCTTAGCCTCGATATTGGTGGACGAGAACAAGCGTCCCTCGACACCGTCACCGATAAAGAACGTCAGGTTGAGCGTATAAGCATGCATAGGAGGAGCCGTAGGCGTGATATCCTTAGTGAGGACATCAGCGGTACAGGTGATAATAAAACGCGAGTTGGAGGTAGCCGAGCAACCGCTCTTAGTAGCTATCTGCGACATCTTATTAACCAACTGTTTAGCAGCAGCCGCAGGTATCTTGTCATCCAGAACTACCGCCGTCAAAGCAATGCGCTGACGGTCGTCCATGCGTTCAACTTTAGCCTCCTGCTGCGCCCAAACACCAGTCAGGGCGATGAGGGATAATGCGAATAAAGTCAGTCGTTTCATTTTACTTTCCTCCTATTACCAGTTGTGCTTGTCCAAGCCCCTGCATCATCAGCTTAGCCTCGATATCGTAGGTGCTCTTGAGGTACTTACGCAGGTTGTTCACCCATTTGCGAGCATCGGTAGCGCGACCGCTCTCATCGAAGAGAGGAATACGCACCTCGTCGAAGTACATCATATTTTCTGTAGCATCGCTCAGGTGATTACGACCTTCCACACAGTTGTCGGTCATCCAGCCTTCGATAATCTCGCTCAGCTCTTTGCCATCGTATTCAGCCTCCAGGCCGTCCTCAAAGTCGTCCCACGCTTTGATGCGGACGCTGATCTGACGCCCCTTGACCATCATATCCTCAAAGAAAGCGGACAGTTGGTCAACGAAGGGACCGATATTGTTATTGGCGCACTGCTGAAGGATAGATATCTCATCACCCGTCTGGGGAGTAGATGCACCCTGTGATGTAGCTACGTTATTGCCTGTGTAGACATCGATAGCCGCCATATCGTAGTGCACATTAACCTTAGCACCCATGACAATAGCTTTCCAGTTAAGGTAGATAATGATATCGGCCTTAGCGGTTTTCTTAAGTTTGTCGATAGGGCTCTCGGCTACGGCAGCACCTGTCTTAGAGGTGAGCATAGCGTCCTCAGCCGATTGCGACGAGAGGTTCTTGAGCACCTGCTCCATATTTTTGAGCGGGAAACCACGGTCGGTCATCAGTTCCTCAATCTTATGGATAGCCATGCTCAGACGCGTATCTTCACGCAGAGCCTTAGCATAATCGCTGACGACCACTTCCTGGCCCTGGTTGTCATAGGTTTGGGTATAACCGAAACGCAGACACCAGTTGTCGCTGGGCACGACCATGATAGTGGGTTTGGTAGCATGTTGCCCCTGAGCCATCATCATCACGCTGCAAACGATGGCAAACGCGATAGTTAATACTTTCTTCATACTCTTACGATTTACGAATTACGGGCATCAGAACATATAACCCAATTTCTTGAGAATGCCCTTAGCCTCTAAGTCCTTACGCAGCTGGTCCTTGCTAACAACAACGACCAGTCCTATTTTCCACTCCTTACCGATCTTGATACGGTCGGTAGGTTTAACGGCACCATTATTGGTGAACTGCACATACTGGCGGAATCCTCCCCCCTCTTGGAAGAAGGAGTCGAAGAAAGCCTTGTTCTGCTCAGCGGTTGCGGCATCGACCATAGGTTTTGTCGAGCCGTAGCCTTTGAAGAGCACTCCATGAATAGCGTTCTTAGCAGCCTGGTTGATAGCTATTTTATCTTTCTTAGAATAGCTCCAGACCTTAATCATCGCCGTTCCCTGACGAGCATTATCACCCGCAGGCTCTATGTCATAACGCCATTGTGCGGTTGCCTTATCTGCTTTCTTCTGAGCACCGGCCATCACGGGCGTAACCGCAAAGGCAGCCATCAGGAGGAGTAAGCAAATCGATAAACGTTTCATAGACAGATAGATTGGTGATTATTGTTTCTTAGCACGTGCGCGCTTAACGAACATGCCTACTTCAGCCATCTTGAGACCGGGGCCAGCCAATTTGGTACCCTGGATCTCCATAGCACCGCCTTCGAAAGCAGCGTTATCAGCCTGCTCGGCCATGTTAACCTCGTTGTCCCAAACGCCTTTCTTCTGAACCTTTACCTGGCCGATAACCGAATATTTGGTAACGCCGTTAGCATTGGTCTTACCTTGGATAACGTTGAAGGTCTCGCCTTCCTTTACGCTCTCCTTGGTTCCCATATCAGCGATGAGGAACTTAGCCTGTTTGTCGAGGATGGGCACCATAGGTTTGAACTCCTCGTATTTATTCTGGAGGCGAACGAGTTGTTTGTTGATATTAGCATGAACGGCACGACGAGTGAGTTGTACATCGTCTTGGTCTTTCTTGGGGAAGGTAACGGTGTTGCAGCGGTCAATACCCATGAGCTCGAGATTGAAATTCATAGCGTTGAAGGCAGCCATATCTACCGTACCGGTCCAAGGATTGGATTCATCGGTGGGTTTGAGCACTTTCGAGAACTCATTATAGATGCTGTCGTTCCAAGCGAGACGATAGAGCAAGGTGGTAGTATAAGCGCTATAACCGTTCTTAGTAGCCTCGTAAGCTATCTTAGCAGCAGCTGTTGCAGCCAAAGAAGCATAACCACCGGCACCGGCCTGGTCAGCGATAAAGCCAGCAGCGATAGCCAAGTCGCGAACGAAAGCAGCGATAGGCTCGTTGTCATAGTAAGCCAGTTTAGAGAACGATACATAGGTATTGGCAATAGTGGGCTCCATCAGTTCGTTGAAGAGAGTGAGCTGAGCCCCCATCTCCGTATTGGCAGCAGCATCAGCAGCAGCCACCTGTTGTGCGCTATAGCAAGCGTAGTAGAAGATAGTGTCGCAGTCGTACTTACCATCGGGAGTAATATTGAACCAGCGAGCGATGAGTTGGTGAGCTACCTCGTTAGCCATCGAGTCGCAACGAGCCTGCAAATCAGCGTTATACTGCTTACCGGCCATGAGCGATTGGAGCTCGGTAATCTCTTCCATAGTCATCGTTTTGAGTTTTTCGGCATCGCCATAGCGTGTAATCAACTCAACCATATTACCTTTGGGTTTACCACCGTCTACAACAGCGGTAGGAATAGTAAATTGGTTGTAGAGATGCGGGAACTCATAGTCCGTCCACGAATCATTTACTACGGGCAGCAAATCAGCAACGGCTTCAGAGGTAGGTTCGTCGGTGTTAAGCAGCACCATGTGCAGCGACGGACGTTGATACTCTTTAGTTACTTTAGCATTAGCGGGCATTGCAGCCATCATAGCTACAGCCATCATAGCTACAGCCATCAAGACGATAGATAATCTTTTCATACAAATAAGATAGATTAAAATGGTTGTTTGTTTATTGTTAATTAAGATTGTTGACAAAGTTATTTAACGTAACTCCGTGCAGAGAAATGTTTTCCCAGCACAGTATAGGTGATATCCAACCAGTTTTGCTCGTCATCGTAGCAACCGGTAGAGAAATCATAGGTTACGAGGTAAGCATTTCCTTCGTTTTGGGTCTGCACAGCCGTCAGGCAGTTGGTTTTCACCTTAGGTTGCAGATGGCAGGTGAGTTGGTGGTCGCCATAGAAAAGTGCCACACGCGAGGAGTCGCGCGTTGTCTCTAAGACCCCTGCATGCAAGTTATTGAACAGCATACGCTCATACGCCAAGCGCACCGAACGGCATATATCACGGCGTCCGTCATCTTCGCGCAACGAAGCGGAGAAGAGTTTGAGTTGATTGAGCCGTGCCAACATATCGTCCAGGTCGGTATAGACGGCCATATCCGTAGCCGCAAAAGCCTGCAATGAGTCGTTGAGCACCTTCTGACGACCCTCGTATTCCTCTACCAACAGACGCAACTGCGAGGTAGAGAGAGGATATTTAACGTAATAGGTATAATAGGTAGATTTATCCTTGCGGCGAATCTTAGTCCAATAGTATGCTTCAGCGTGTGAAGGCGATATATTGGCCAGATAGGGGATATCAGCCGCCTCTAAGGACAGCGAAGTATTCAATTCGCGATGGGAGTTGATGACACCATTATCGGTCACCTCGCGCAGCGTGATAGTAGTAGAAGTACGCACGGTAGTAGCAATAGCGGACAGCACCTGCTCACGCACTTTGGTCATAGCTTTTTCCTGGGCCACGTCCAAGGTAGCAGCATCGGAAGATACGATGATGTACCCCTCCTGCATACCACCGAGCCAGTCGGGTGTGCGGCGTTGCGAGCGTTCTACTACCTTATCAGAGGCACCTGCTGCCAGCAAAGGCAGCAGGGCCGATAAGATAACAAGCAAGCGTTTCATAGCGCAAATACTTGTAGGATAGGATTAGAGGCCGAGAGCCTTGTCGAGTTGGTCGTGGAGATTCTGACCTTTCTTCTCCAGCTCCTCACGAACGGCTTTCTTAGCAGCAGCCTTAGCCATCTCTGCGTTGTAAGCAATACGTACCTGAACCTCGGTGTTGCCGGTTTTCTTAATGGTACGGAAGCACTCCATCACGGGAATGGTGCGGCCGATAGACTGCGAGATGAGGTTCTTGCTGGCTTGGATAGACTCAACGATAGAAGCAGCCTCGTTGGGCGAGAGTTGCTTATTAGCTACCGTATTCTCTACCAAAGCGGTTACCTCGGTCTGAATCTGGCCGGCGAGGTTGGTAATAGCTAAGCTGAGAGCAGCGGTCTTAGCAGCATCATAGCTCTCACCGATAGATTTAGCTTCGCCCATGATATATTTGGGGAAGAGGTTCTCGTCATACTCCATTTGCATTTGGAAAGCGCGGTCGAGCTGTTTCTCCATGGGCAGCATACCGGGATTAACCTGCCAACCTTCCTTAGCCAAGCGTTTAGCCTCTTTACGAGCGGCTTTACTGCTCTTCTCGTTGAGCTCTTTCTTAGACATTTTCTTGAGTTCGTAACGCTCTTTCTGAATCTGTTTGTAGTCAGTGGTCTGAGCAAACGAAACACTGCATGCTACGATTACGGCCATAGCTACCATCATCAGTTTCTTCATAATTGATAGGGATTTAATGGGTTATTGAAAATTACTCATCACCTTATGTAGGCGTTCGAGCACTTTGGGACGTGAATAGAATCCGGTGGGGTTGTCCTTAACGAACCACTTCGATTTCTCCTGGATAAAGTCTTCGGCGCGGTCCAGTTCACCTTTGCCGCCCATCTGCATCACGCAGTCTTTGAGGTAATCGAAATATTCCTGATTAGTAGGACGTTCCTCACTATTAACATAGGGTTCAGCCTCGCTATAACGACCGTTATATACGAGCCAGTTGTACAGACCGCGATTGAGCTGACGAGCATACGGTCCGTGACCATAGAATTCTACGAGCGATTGGGCATCTTCGAACTTATCTTCGTCCAGGTAGTAAGTCAGCAAGCTGACAATACCCTCCATAACGTCATCTTTGGCTTTCTCGTAATGGAAGATGAGGTTGCGGGCTTTCTTAATATCGCCCTTGGTAACCGCCTCATTGACAGCCTTAACGCACAAATCCTTACTGTTGCGTACGGTATCACGCAGAACGAAGATGGTAATACCGGCAACGATAAGCGCAAGAATGATGCAAACGGCGATAACGAGTTGTTTAAGATGATCCTTCACCCACATATTGCGCTTGCGTTTCTCTACATCCATAGCTAAAGCCTCGTACTCGCGCACGAAGGTTTGCAGCTCCTTGTCGTTGGGGAAAGACACTTTGGCCTTCTCAATACACTCTTGGTACTTAACAAAATAGGCCTCAGAAAGAGGATTATCCACTTTCTTGACACGAGGCTTAAGCGATGTAAGGAACTCCAGCAGGTCGGTCTTAGAGTTAGGAATAGGGAAAGTCTCGATAGCTTGACACTTATCCTCATCGTACTCCAATCCCTCGAGTTTCTCGGCTAAGATTAAAGAACTGAGGTTAGCCTCGGCATCGTCAAAGACAAAATGACACGACGGGCACTCCACCATATAGGAGTAAACAATTTCGCCGCACTGCGGGCACTTACGCACTTCACCGCGTTTGCTGGATTTCTTTTCGTAATCTTCCATATAATTAGACTGTTGATAGTTTACAACACCATTCAGCGGGCAAAGGTACAAAAATTATTCCGTATATGCAAATATTTTAATTAAAAATTAAAAATTAAGAATTAAAAACGTCAAAATATCCGTAAAGATGCATAAAAATACGAAAGAGGGCCACCTTTCGGCAGCCCTCCGCTGGTGTCATACGAACGAGGCGCATGACAAATTTAGATTACTCGCAGTCAATTTGAGTAACGTTGCGGTTACCTTCGCCTTCCATGATTTGGTAGCAAATCAGCTCAGCGCGGAGTGAGATATCAACAGTTTGGCCGTTATCCCAACCGTCACCGTTGCGGAAGATGATGTTCAGCTCAGCAACAGGTTCGGGAGTGGTGTAAACCCACCAGTCACCCTGTTGAGTCAGAGCAGCTGCACTGCCGTCACCACCGGTCGGCCATACCCATGCGGTAGGAGTATTGGTCCAGTCTGCGGGCAATTTAGCCTTAACGGTCATCATGATGGGCTCAGCAGGAGTACCACCTTCAACCTTAACGGTCTTGGTATTGGTAGCAGCATCGATAGTAGCGGTGATAACATAGTCACCAGCCTCAGTAATGGTAATATTATCGTTACCACCATTGGCACCAGCCTCATAGTAAGGATCATCTGTGGTCTTAATAGAACGAATCTTGCAACCACCGGCAACGAGGCTAACAGTCTTCTTCCAGGTATAGAGGTTACCATTCTTCTCAGGCAAGCCGAGCGAGATAATGTTACCCCAACTCCAACCACCATTATTACCATCGAAGTCAGGAGTATCGCTATTTACAGCGTCACCAACAACAACGAGCTCAGAGTTAGAATAGTCAGCCACCTCAACATCAGCAGTCTTGGTGAGGTTGAAAGCATAGCTATTAACGAAATCACCCTTACCGAGCTTGAAGGTCAAAGTAACGGTGTAGATACCATTTTCAGCAACAACGATGTTGTCACCACCTTGACGCATGTCTTTACCGAGGTTGGTGTTAGCAGAAACCTGCTGGGTCTCGCCATCGAGCCAAATCTTCCAACCCATTTCATCTTTGAACTTGAACTCTTGGTTAGCCATGAACTTAGCGTTCGTAACCGTCCAAGTTGCGGTCTGACTAGCAGGGTCAGCAACGAGTTCAGCCTTATCAAAGCCCCAACCGTTGCAACCACCAGAGATACCCCAAGCTACGGGAGCAACAATAATCTGTGCACCACCGGCAGCGTCGAGGTCACCCTCTTTGTTTACGTCCATGATAACGTGATAGAAACCGGTTACAGGAACCTGCATTTTCTTACCGATCTCCAGAGCGCACCAGTAACCAGCTACGTCACCCTTGTCAGCTACGAGAGTAGCTTCCTGCAGGTCACCACCATAGATAGTCTCGTCAGTACCGTCAAGCAATACGAGCGAGAAGTCCTGATTGGCGTTCAAGAACAGGTATTTCTCGTACATACCAGCACGGTGAGCCTCTTCCCAGGTCTTTTTATCCTGGTCCATGAGTTTCTCATTTACGCCTTGTGCTGTCAGCAAGTTGATAGCGTTAGCGTCTGTCAAAGCATTGATACCGGTTGCGGGACCAACTACATACATGCCATCGGGCATAATGTCTTCAGGGTTAAAGCCTCCCTTGTTGTCGTTCTTCTTGCAGGCGGTAAACATCATACCTACGGCAGCAAGAGCGCACATAAATAAACCTAATTTTTTCATGTTTGTTTGGATTAAGTAAATTGGTTTGTTAATAAAGTTAATTGAGGATTGCTATTAAGTTGCAATTCTATAGGGTTTTGATTAATAACCATCGTTTTGTGTCCAGTAAGGTGTTCCGTCATCTTTACGCGGAGCATTCTGAAGGATAGTATACGGAATGGGGAACCAGCGACGTGAGAGCAACTTACCATTACCCTTAACGTACTGTACGTTCTCGAACTGATTGAAGCGAATCAAGTCACGACGGCGTGTGCACTCCCACGAGAGTTCGCGTCCGCGCTCGGCCAAGATACCCGTGAGCAGGTCTTCGTTTACTTGCAGAGCATCGGGATATGCAGCATCAAAATCTGCTTCCGGCGAAGCGCTGTAGGCGAAGGCACGTTTCTTCATTGCGGCATATGCATCGTTCTCAATACCTAGATTAGCAGAAGCGCCACCACGAGCGACAGCCTCTTTCTTCATCAGGATAACATCGGCATAACGAAGCAGCACGAAGTCGTTCTCGCAGAAGCGATAGAGACCTAAGGTATCAATCTCGTACTTAAGGTTACGAGCACCGGCAGTACGGAGAGCAAAGCTAAGGATATTATCTTCCGTTTGGGTCTTGGACGTATCGCAAGCCACCTCAGGAGTGATAATAACAACAGAGTCTAAAGCGCATGACTTATTCGGGTCAACAATGACGGTATCAACGCCTTGTCCATAAACAGGACCGACGAACCAAGTCCAACGATGTTGGTTGTGCGTACCCTTATTCTCATTACCGGTACCACGTACATCGTTTTCGCTAAAGATTTTCAGGTAATCCGGACGAGCACAGAAGCCGTTCCAAGGTTTATCCTGCAAATCCGGCCACAAAAGTTGGTGAACATAGTGGAGGGTAAGGAAGGATATCTGCAGTTTATTCTTCACTTTGTCCACGTTACGTTCATTTTCCTTATTACCATCCTCGTTGATAACGAAGATATTCTCTTTGGAGTTTCCGTTTTCAATCAGATAGTTGTCAAAGTAGTTCGGCATGATACTATACGAACCGGAATTGATAACGGCATCGCAGCAACGAGCAGCGTTGGTATAGAAATCCAATTTAGAGGTAATATTGATACCTACTTCTTCCAGAGGATTAGCACCCTCTTTACCATACTCTGTGTCTACGACACGTTTTACAGCCATCACGTTCTCGGGCGTGCAGCCAAAGGACTCGGCATTGAGGTAGAGACGAGCCAGCAGGGTATAGGCCATGCCCTGAGTAGCACGAGCATACAATTCCGTACGGTTACCTTCATCGACCACTTTCATGTTGGGGGCATTGCGTTCCAAGCATGCTACGAGGTGAGCCCAAACAGCTTGCGGCTCCATGAGTTCTTCCTTGCGGTCGCTATAATCCTCCATATAGGGGATACGTCCGAAGCAGTCGAAAAGCATGTAATAGTAGTATGAGCGGAGCACTTCCAACTCACCTACATATTGTTTGTAAATCTCAGTCTCCTTAGTCGCATCTGAAGCTTGCGCAAAGGTAGCGAGCAAGCTGTTACAGAGTACAGCGCCGGAGATAGTACGGTTCCAAATAGAAGTAAAGGCAGCGCCATAAACATTCCAGTTGTGAGTGTTGAGGTTTTTCCAATAACCGGAGTCGTTCCAGTCACCACCGGCACGCGTTGGGCACAGACCCTCGTCAGCAGTCAGGGTATTAACACCCCAATAGCCCCAGTGGTCGTGAACGAACTTAATATCGGCATAGGCTTGTGCGACGAGCAGCACGAGGTTGTCCTCGTTCTCCATAATCTCGTCAGCGGTCACCTTACCGAAGGTATCTTCCTTGAGCATATCCTTACAGGAAGTGAACAAGGGAAGCATCATTGCACATATAAGTGCGATCGTTGCTATCTTTTTCATAATCGTTTCCTTTCTGTTTAATTAGAACAAGTTAACATTTACACCAAACTGGAAGCTAGCCGTCTTGGGATAGAAGTTGACATAGTCAATACCTGCGCTACCTACACTTGTAGTGCTGACCTCAGGATCGAGTCCGCTATACTTGGAGATAGTGAAGAGGTTTTGACCGGTAGCCGAGAGGCGGAGCGAACGGATATACTTGTTCTCTTTGAAGCGGAAAGTATAACCGATCGTGATGTTGTCGCACTTGAGGTACGAACCGTCCTCGAGCCAATAATCAGAGAAGTGTTGGTGGTCGGCAAAGACAGCTCCGCCGAACTTAGCAGCACCATTGCCCGACTTGATGTCCTTCATAAATACGTTAGTACCTACGTCAGCGGTACCATCGGGAGTATACTGCCAGCGAGCTACGTTGAGCAGTTTGTTACCAATCACACCACGCAAGAAGATGGTCAGGTCGAGGTCGCGCCACTTAACGGTATTATTCCAACCATAAGTAATGATAGGTTGTGCATTACCAATGATGCGGCGGTCGGCATCTGTAATCTGGTCTGCCGGAGTAGGTTTACCGTTACGATTGTAGTAATACCACACACCATCGGAACTGATACCGGCAAACTTAAATCCATAGAACGAACCTACCGATTCACCCTCGATAAGGATTTGGGTGTTCATATTGCTGAAACAGTTACCCGATACGCTACCTGCCAGGCTCTCGGTATAGTTGAAGCCCTTGCTGGGATCAGAGAGTTTGGTAACCTTATTGTCGTTCCAAGCCATTGTCCATGTGGAGGTCCAGGTCCAGTCACCAATCTTAACAGGTACACCAGAGATAGACAACTCGACACCGTAACTCTTCATCTGGCCGGCATTAGCTAACAATTCCTCGTGCTGATAAGGCGGTTGAGGAACCTTATAGAGCCACAACAGGTCTTTGGTCTGACGCAGATAAGCATCAATACTACCATAGAGGCGGTTGTCTAAGAATGCATAATCAATACCGAGGTTATACTCGAACTTACGCTCCCAACGCAGGTCTGGGTTAGCGTTCCAAGTAACGGTATAAGAAGGCACTTGCTTGCCATTCAGTACCACTACGTCAGTCTTGGAGAGCAGTGCAAGCGACTGGAGGCTGGAGTTGAGGTCATTACCCGTCATACCGAAACCGAGACGGAGCTTCAACTCGTTGCACCACTTCTGGTCTTTCATGAAGTCCTCACCCTTAATACGCCAACCTACACTGGCCGAGGGGAAGTAGCCCCACTTATTGTTCTTACCGAAGCGAGAAGAACCCTCAGCACGCAGCGATGCGGAAACGAGGTATTTCTCATCGTAATTATAGTTTACACGTACGAAGGCAGCTGCCAAAGCGTGTGTATTACGGCTCGAACCTACGAAGAGGTTGGTCTTCTCCGGGTCACCTTCACCGATAGAATAATATTTAAGCGAGGGAACAGCAAAACCATCGTTTTGGATATTCTCGCCGTCATAGTACCAATGCTGATACGAGAAGCCGGCCATAGCTACAAGGTTGTGACCATTCCAACCGTTGGCATAGTCAATAGTAGCCTCATAGAGTTGGTTGAGCGTTGTAGACATCTCACGACCGGCCTGGCCTGCAGAAGACTTCAAGGCATCCGATTTGAGGTCACCGTGCGACCAATAAGTATGATCGTCGCCCTCTTCAATAGCAGCAAAACCGCTGACTTTCAATCCGGGGACGGGTTTGATATTCACCGTGGCGCGAACGCTTCCGCGGAAATAGTTACCGTCTTTGTAAGCCTCCTTGAGGTTCATAGCCTCAATAGGATTGAACTGGCCGTTGATACCGAAGCTGGTGTAGTACGAGCCGTCTGCATTGTATGCCGGTGTTGTCGGGTTAAGCACTGCAGCCATCATGAAGTTGTCAGTTGCCTCCGGCATGTAATCGTTACGATAGTGAAGATAAGATACATCGTATTGAAGTTGGAGCCAGCCATTCAAAGCTTTCTGGTCAGCAGCGAACTTACCGATAATCTCGCGACGACTGTTCTTTTTAGCAATACCTTGAGCATCCTTATAGTTAACAGAAGCACGATACGAGAAGTTCTTGTAAGCACCGGAAACCGAAAGGTTATGGTTGTGCGTCAAAGCAGCCTTACGAGTCAGCGCCTTCAGGTAGTTCACGTTTCCACCCAGGTCGGTAGTACTAAATGCACCCTTAGCATAATTACCTACAGTACGATATTCGCTGGCGGTAGCCATACCCGATTTAGTAGCGTTCCAAGCTACAGATACATAGCCGTCATATACCACTTCCGTATTGGCCTGCTCCGAGAATCCGGAACCACGTTTAGTAGTAATAATAATCACACCGTTCGTACCACGCGTACCATAGATAGCCGCAGCCGAACCGTCCTTTAGGACGTCCATCGAAGCGATATCCGTAGGAGCGATATTGTCGATATTCGATACGGGCACACCGTCTACGATATACAACGGACTGGTACCGGCACCCTTATCCAAGGTTGAGAAACCACGAATCTGAACACTATAACCAGTATCGGTCGGGTCAGAAGTCGAACGCGAGATATTTAAACCGGCCACCTTACCTTGCAGCAGACCCATCGCACCGCTCTGCACTCCGGCATTGAAGTCCTCAGCCTTCACGCTGGCTACAGAACCGGTAACTTCTTTCTTTTTCTGCGAGCCATAACCGATAGCCACTACTTCATTCAATTGTACTGTCTCTTCCTTCAGACGAACAATCATGTTGTTTTTAGCAGCCAGTTTCTGCTCTGCAAAACCAATGTAGGAAATCTGGAGAGGAGTACCCTCATCTACATTCAATTCGAAGGCACCATCAAAATCAGTTACCGTACCTGTAGTTGTACCTTCTACTACTACGCTGGCACCGATAGCCGGTTCACCGCTGGCATCTTCCAAAACGGTACCTCTAATCTGAGCCTGCAGACACATCGTCAGGGCTACCATTAGAAGCACGAGTGAAAAGCGTTTGTTTTTCATCATGTTATTGATTTTATTTGGTTATTAATTATTCTTTTTCTTCTTTAATAAGAATCACGCTGCATGCTCCCAAGACAAGCAACACACCGGCAGCGACAAGCATATTTACCTGCGCGCCTGCGCATACGTATTTAAGGAGTGCTCCTCCGCATATGGATGCTACTATTTGCGGCAAGCATATGGTGCAATTGAACAAACCTAAATAGTAACCCATATTATCGCCCTTTAGCGAATTGGTCAGGATAGTAAACGGCAAAGCCAATATAGCTGCCCATGCAGCACCGATTAACAGATAACTACCCCACAAGAGATAAGGATCTGTCACCCACAGAGTAGAGATAAATCCACCGGCGCCGACAAGCAACGAGATAGCATAAGCACCACGATTGGATGTCCACCTCTCTAAGGCCGGCAATAACATTGCCCATAAGAGAGAGCCGACAGCTTGAACACAGAAGACAACGCCAACCCAGTTACCGGCATCCTGATATTCAGCCGCAGCGGTTGATACACCGTCCCAATGGAAACATTGCGCGGCTATTGCACCCGGTGAATAGGTCCACATATACATAAAGGCGGCCCAGCAGAAGAACTGCACCAGACCAACCGTCCAGAATGCCTTAGGAGCATGAATGAGCAGTTGCAGGAAGTTAACTTTCTCTACTTCAGCATTTTCATCTTTCTTCTCAATACCATGGAAACGCGCATATTCCTGCGGATCCATCTCACGAACAGTAGCAAAAGTATAGAGCACACAGAGAATCAAGATAGCAGCACCCATATAGAACGACCATTTTACCGAATCGGGGATGACGCGTTCCGGAGCGGTATTGGCCAAGCCTATCCACGTAAAGAAAATCGGGAAGATATATCCCATTATCGAACCTGCATTGCAGAGGGCAGACTGGATAGCATAGGCCGTACCCTTCTGTTTCTCATTCACCATATCGCCAACCATCATCTTAAACGGTTGCATCGCAATATTGATGCTGGTATCCAAGAACATGAGGCTGAATAAGCCGAACCACATAGCAGCATTGAGGCCCAAGAATACGCTCTGCGTAAAGGTAAAGTTACCGGCATTTGGCAAGAGCACCATTACAGCAACGGCTATCAACGCGCCAATTACGAGGTAAGGCATACGGCGTCCTAGACGATTCCACGTCTTATCGCTATACTTACCCACCAATGGCTGAACAATCATACCCATCAATGGCGGCAAAATCCAGAAGAATGACAATTGGTGCGGATCGGCACCGAGAGTTGCAAAAATGCGGGAAATGTTGGCGCTCTGAAGCGCATAAGCAATCTGCACACCGAAGAACCCAAAACTGAGGTTAAATAACTGTGCAAAAGATAAATCGCGTTTTTCCATATTACAGGTATCAGACAATTTGGTCAAAAGTATTCATCAACTGCGGTGCAAAGTTACTGCTTTTTTTTGAAATACGCAAATTTTTTAATCATTTTTTCAAAAAAAATCACTTAGGGGCACGTTTCGACACTTAAGTGGAAGTTAGTGAAAATGTCAGAAAGAGTATGAAAATTAAAAAAAGTGCTCAAATATTTGCACATATGATTTTTTTTCTATATCTTTGCGCAAAATTCCGAAACAAGGACTTATGATAACACACCAAGAACTAACTGCTGCCCTGCAGCACCACTTTGGCTTCGATACTTTTAAGGGGAATCAAGAAGCCATTATTACCAACATCATGGAAGGCAAAGACTCTTTTGTCCTTATGCCCACGGGCGGAGGTAAGAGTCTGTGTTACCAATTACCATCATTGTTGATGGATGGTGTGGCTATTGTTATCAGTCCCCTTATCGCCTTGATGAAGAATCAGGTAGATGCCATGCGTAACTACTCTGAAGAAGACGGTATTGCTCACTTTATCAACTCATCGTTGTCTCGTCCCGAGATTGCAGCCGTCAAGGAAGATGTGCTGGCCGGCAAGACTAAGCTGCTTTATCTGGCCCCGGAATCGTTGAACAAAGCGGAGAATGTAGATTTCCTGCGTGGTGTGAAGATTAGTTTCTATGCCGTGGATGAGGCACATTGTATTTCAGAGTGGGGTCACGACTTCCGTCCGGAGTACAGAAATATCCAATCGATGACCGAACGCATCGGTCGTGCGCCCATTATTGCACTTACCGCGACAGCCACACCTAAGGTACAACATGACATCCAGAAGAACTTAGGCATGCTGGAAGCCACAGTCTTCAAATCCAGTTTCAATCGCCCCAATCTATACTACGAAGTGCGGCAAAAAACGGACGAAGTAGATAAAGACCTGATACGTTATATTCGTTCTATGCCGGGCAAATCGGGTATTATATATTGTTTGGCGCGTAAGACGGTAGAAGACTTGGCAGAGACCCTGCGGGTAAATAACATCTCGGCTCTCCCCTATCACGCGGGCATGGATTCTGCGGTCAGAACCGCCAATCAGGACGCCTTCCTGATGGAGCAATGCCAGGTGATTGTAGCTACGATTGCTTTTGGTATGGGTATTGACAAACCGGATGTACGTTTTGTTATACACTATGACATACCTAAATCATTAGAAGGTTATTATCAGGAAACCGGTCGCGCCGGACGAGACGGTGGTGAAGGACAATGTATATGTTATTATTCACCCAAAGATATCGACCGCCTGCGCAAATTCCAGCAAGGCAAACCGGTAGCAGAGCAGGAGATTTCCAATCAGCTGCTCTTTGAGACACAGAGTTACGCCGAATCGCCTCTTTGCCGGCGCAAGTTACTACTGCACTACTTCGGAGAAGAATACACACAGGAGAATTGCGGCAGTTGCGACAATTGCAAGAAGCACTACCACATGGAGGATGAGAGCGAATTGTTAGGCATTATATTGGAGACTATTCAACAACTGAATGAGAAATTCAAAGCCGAGCATATAGTAGATATTCTACACGGTAATGAGACGGCAGCGGTACGCTCTTACCTGCATAATGACTTGGAGAATTTCGGTGTAGCCGAGGAAGAGGACGAAGGCACCCTGCATGCTATTATCCGTCAAGCCATGATTGTGGGCTACTTGAAGAAAGATATCGAATCGTACGGTGATTTGAAGATTACCCCCGAAGGTCGCAAATGGCTGAAGCGCCCGGGTATTTTTGAAGTGCCGCTGGAGATACATGACGAAGAGGAAGAGGAGGAGATGGCAGCCAACTTAGCCGGCACAGCAGCCGCCGATGAAGTGCTATTCTCCATCTTAAAAGACATCCGCAAGAAACTGAGCAAGAAGATGGATGTGCCGCCCTTCGTTATCTTCCAAGATCCCAGTCTGGAAGCTATGGCCACCTCCTATCCCATCACCGTTGAAGAATTGCAAAACATCCCGGGTGTGGGAGCCGGAAAGGCTAAACGCTACGGTGACGAATTCCTCAAAGTAATCAAAGAGTACGTAGAGGAAAACGAGATTATTCGTCCTGAGGATTTGCGTGTGCGCACCGTGGCCAAAGACTCGACCCGCAAGATTAGCATCATTCAGGCTATTGACAGGCGTGTTGCTTTGGATGACTTGGCAGAATCGAAGGGTATGTCTATGGAAGAGATGCTGGAAGAGATAGAAGCGATTGTCTATAGCGGCACCAAGTTGAATATCAACTATTTCATCGAGGAAGTAGTTGATCCCGACGAGGAGGAAGATATCATTGAGTACTTCAAGAATGCCGAAAACGACAACATCCGATTGGCGATGCAGAATCTGGGTGAAGACGATTACGACGAATTGCATGTACGATTAGTGAGACTTAAATTCCATAGTGAACTCGGCAATTGATATTATTACTCTCGGATGCTCTAAGAACTTGGTGGACACCGAGCGTCTGATGGCCCGATTGGAGGCTGTCGGGTATCATGCTATGCACGATCCGGAACATCCTCAAGCACCGATTGCCATCATCAATACCTGTGGGTTTATCGGTGATGCCAAGGAAGAGAGTATCAATACCATTCTCCGTTTTGCGGCACGCAAAAGCGAAGGGGAACTGCAACAGTTATATGTCATGGGGTGCTTAAGTCAGCGTTATCGCGACGAACTGAAGGCAGAGATTCCCGAAGTGGACGGGTGGTTCGGCAAATTCGATTATAACGAGATTGTGGCTTTATTGACACAACAACAGAGTACGATAGATTGTACGGGTTACAAGCGTAAGTTAACTACGCCCAAGCACTATGCCTATTTGAAGATCTCTGAAGGATGCAATCGTATGTGTTCCTATTGTGCTATTCCGCTCATCACAGGCCGACATACTTCACGCGCGCAGGAGGAAATATTAAAGGAGGCAGAATGGTTAATGTCGCAAGGAGTAAAGGAGATTAATGTTATTGCGCAGGATCTGAGCAGTTACGGATTGGATATTGACGGACGACATCATTTACCGGATTTAATTGATCATATGGCCGACATTCCGGGTATAAAGTGGATTCGCCTCCATTATCTATACCCCACCGATTTCCCGGAAGAGATATTGGATGTCATGAATCGTCATAGCAATGTATGCAAATACCTGGATATCGCGTTACAGCACTGCACAGATCACATGCTCGGGTTAATGCGTCGGCATATCTCGCAATCGGAGCAAGATGCGCTCATTCATCATATTCGCGAACGTGTGCCGGGAATATGCTTACGTACGACATTGATGGTCGGGCACCCCGGTGAGACGGAAGAAGATTTTCAAGCTTTATGTGAATGGGTGCGCCGCATGCGTTTTGATCGGATGGGAGCCTTTGCCTATTCCGACGAAGAAGGCACCTATGCCAATCGGCACTACGAAGACAACATCCCCGCCGATATCAAGCAACAACGATTAGATGAATTGATGGCTATTCAGCAAGAGATTTCAGCGCAGGAATTAGCTTCCTTAATAGATAAACCTTTACGAGTGATTATTGATCGCATGGAAGAGGGGTATTATATTGGACGAAGTGAATACGATTCACCGGAAGTGGATTGCGAAATACTTATTGCCCGAACAGATTGCACTACTCCTCTGCAAATAGGCGAATTCTATACGGTTAAGGTGACACGAGCAGAGGACTTCGATTTATATGCCCAACCCATAGAAAACTAATACATATACTATGATAGCAAAAGAACTGATTGCCCGCCTTTCCTCCCGCACGGGCATGACCAAAGAGAAAACAACCCGTCTGATGGAAGCTACAGCTACCGGGCTGACACAAACGCTCACAGCCGGTAATGTTGTTCAATGGATGAACTTGGGAACATTGGAAAACAAAGAACGTCCGGCACGTACCATTGTACACCCCAAAACCGGAGAGAAACACGTTACACCTGCCAAACAGGTTATCACCTTTCGTCCGAGTGTATCCCTCAAAGAGTCCCTTAAATAATCTGCAGCCATGAAACAAGAACATAAAATCAGTTGGGTCGAGTTGCGTCAAATAGTAGCTCAAAATGCCGGAGTCAGCAATAAAGATGCGGCCACTTTCCTACAAGCATTAACCGACGAAATCATTGCCGCCATGAAAGCAGGCGACTCCGTACGCATTAATCATTTCGGAACATTCCGTGCCCAACAAGTAGCCTCCCGCCGAAGTGTCAATGTAAGTACGGGAGAACAGATAGAATTACCTGCACATTTCAAACCGGTCTTTGCGCCGGAAGTAGCAGTACGCACTGCCGTTAGCGGGCAACGGAAACGCAAACTCGCCGAAGGAAACGTAGATCCGATACAGAAACTCAGCGAACAAGCTGATGAGATAGTAGATATTTTAGCCGATATGGGTCAAGGCCCAAAAGCAGAAGAAGTTGTGGAGCAACCGGCGCCACAAGCCGTTGAAGAACCTCAAGTCGTTGAGGAACCACAAGCTGCGGAGGCCATTGTACAGTCCTCACCACAAGTGGCTGAACCCGCCCAACCTAAACGCAAACCGCGTTTATGGTTAACGGCAGGATTAACTGTGGTCTTTTTCCTGATATTACTCATCGGATTGGTCTTCTTCTTCCAATACAAGATGGAAGAATGGTTTGACGCCTTACGCGCCAAAACAGAAGGCACAGAATTGGTTATCACCGAAGATGAGCCGTTTGATATCATAGAAGAGGAGGATACCATTCCTGTAGAGCCGACCGTCATCGAGGAGGTTAAACCGACAAAAGCCGTAAAAGCTCCCGTCAAAAAAGCAGTTGCTAAACCGCGCAATGCTCTTCTCCAGCGTGAGTATACGGAGTTTATAGCAACCATTCGGCTTAACGAAGGTAGTCGTCTGGCATGGGAGGCCTATAAATACTATGGACGTAAGGACTTATGGGTATATATCTACGATGCCAATCGCGACCGATTGAAGCACCATAGCAAGATCAAAACCGGCACAACGATTCGTATTCCCAAACTCACACAAGAACAATTAGAGCAAATAACACCCGAGGCGCAGCATGAAGTGGAATATCTGACCACCATCATTATGGAACAAGAGCCATAAGTGAGCAAACCCGTTATCCATATAGCAGGCGCTCGCACCCATAACTTGAAAAATATAACGGTAGACATACCGCGAAATCAATTGGTTGTCATTACGGGTGTAAGCGGAAGCGGCAAATCGTCGCTGGCATTTGATACGCTGTACGCAGAAGGTCAGCGACGCTATGTAGAGAGCCTTAGTGCCTATGCACGTCAATTCCTCGGACGTATGCAAAAGCCCGATGTAGACAGCATAGACGGAATTCCACCGGCTATTGCCATCCAGCAAAAGACCACCACCCGCAACCCGCGTTCCACCGTGGGAACCGTGACGGAGATTTACGACTATTTGAAACTTTTATACGCGCGCGTAGGCCACACGTACTCGCCCGTAAGCGGGGAGGAAGTGCGTCGGCATACCGTTCGCGATGTCGTTCAGGTGCTGCAGCATCAAGTGAAGGGTACCCGCGTTCTCTTATTATCCCCTATCATTCTTCCCGACAAGCGAACACCCGCAGAACAACTGCGTATATGGCAGGAGCAAGGGTTTGCACGATTGTTCAACAGCACCACAGGTGAAATATTGCGTATCGATGCGCACACCTATCAGCACCTCAACAATACTAGTGAATGGTATCTATTAGTCGATCGCATTATAGCGGACGGCGAGCAAAGCACATTCAATCGTTTTGCCGATTCGGTACAAACAGCCTTTTACGAAGGACATGGTTCATGCTCCTTACACATAGAGCCGACCAATGCCGAACCACAAACGCTCGTTTTTAGCGAGCGCTTCGAAGCCGATGGGATTACCTTTATAGAGCCGAGTGAACACTTATTCGATTTTAATAATCCTCTGGGAGCTTGTCCTGTATGTGGCGGATCAGGTTATGTAACCGGTATAGATCCCGACTTAGTTGTGCCGGATAAATCTCTATCGGTCTACGAGGGTGCAATAGCATGTTGGCACGGCGAAAAGATGAGCGAATGGAACAATGCGCTGGTATATCATGCTGACCTATTCGATTTTCCCGTTCACACTCCCTTCTACGCCTTAACTCCCGAACAAAAGCAATTGATTTGGACCGGTAATGAATATTTCCATGGGCTGAATGACTTTTTCCACGAATTGGAATCCAAGCAACATACCAAGATACAATATCGTGTTATGTTGTCTCGTTATCGCGGCAAGACACTTTGTCCGGAGTGCAATGGTATGCGCCTGCGCAAAGAGGCCTCATACGTACACATTGCAGGACGCAGTATAGTGGATTTATGCCGTCTATCCATTGACGATTTGAGTGAATGGTTCGGGACATTGTCTTTCTCCGACTCCGAGACCATAACTGCTGCGCCCCTATTGACAGAAATACGTTCCCGCTTGCAGTTTATGCAGGATGTAGGATTAGGATACCTCACTCTTAACCGCCTCAGTTCCAGTTTATCCGGAGGTGAAAGTCAACGCATCAACTTAAGCAAATCGCTCGGCAGCAGTTTGGTTGGCTCTTTATATGTCTTGGACGAGCCGAGTATTGGTTTGCACCCGCGGGACACCGAACGACTAATACACGTATTGCAACAGCTACGCGACCTGAAGAATACCATCGTAGTCGTGGAACATGACTTGGATATCCAGCGTGCAGCTGACTATTGCATCGAGATAGGCCCAGCCGCCGGGCGCCACGGAGGAGAGATAGTATATGCAGGAGTCCCAAAAGTAATGCCTCATCCCTGGCACATTCCATCTTCACGACGTCCTTGGAACAACTATATCGAAGTGCGCGGAGCTTGCGAGAACAACCTCAAAAATATTACCGTCCGCTTCCCATTAGGCGTGATGACGGTCGTTACCGGTGTGAGCGGAAGCGGTAAATCATCATTGGTCAGTCAAGTACTATACCCTGCTCTCAAGAAGCACTTTGGAGGTGTTGCAGAGCATACCGGGGACTACGGCTCATTAGGCGGGTCTTTACATTTAATACACGATGTGGAGTTCGTGGACCAAAGTCCGCTCAGTCGTTCTTCGCGTTCAAATCCGGTAACCTATCTGAAAGCGTTTGAAGATATTCGCCAACTCTTTGCCGAGCAACAACTCAGTCGACAATTAGGCTTTACTCCGGCGCATTTCTCCTTCAACACTCCCGGAGGACGATGTGAACAATGTCAAGGAGACGGCACGATAACCATTGAGATGCAGTTCTTGGCAGATATTGTATTGACCTGTGATCATTGCCACGGCAAACGCTATAAACAAGACGTATTAGACGTACTATATCGCGGTAAGAACATTTACGATATCCTTGAGATGACCGTCAATGAGGCTATAGAGTTTTTTTCTATAGATCCCCATTGCGCCCGCATCGTGCGGCGCTTGCGTCCCTTGCAAGATGTAGGTATAGGATATGTCAAACTCGGGCAATCCAGTTCCACACTATCGGGTGGCGAGAGTCAACGTGTCAAATTAGCCTCGTTCATTGCTGAAGAGAGTGCCAAACCTACGCTTTTCATCTTTGACGAACCGACCACCGGCTTACACCTCAAGGATGTGGATGTCTTGTTGCAAGCGCTCAACCAACTCATCAGCAAAGGACATACCGTTTTGATTATTGAACATAATCCCGCTATCATCTTAGCCGCCGACCATGTTATTGACCTGGGGCCGGAAGGAGGAGACAAAGGTGGGCAAATCATATTTGAAGGTACACCGGAACAATTGATACAATGCGAAGCCGGCTATACAGGTCGCTGTTTAAGACAACAATAATACTATGATACAATTTTTTGACCAATACCCCTTTTTAATGGGACTCATCTCATTCTTGCTGGGACTGGCAGCAATGCCTGTAGTTATTCGTATCGCCAAGAAGAAGCACTTTGTTGTGCGCCCTAATAAGCGTATGAGCCATACTGGCGAGATACCCAACATAGGAGGTATAGATATCTTCTTCTCGTTTATCCTTACTTTCCTAATTTTTGAGTTCAACAGTCTGCAGCAATCACAATTCTTGTTGATAGGCGTCTTTGCTATCGTCATGGTAGGCTTTGTGGACGACTTATTGGTTTTGTCCCCGCTCAGCAAACTACTATGCGAGATGCTATCCGGCATTGCCCTTATCGGCTTTGCGGATATCCGCTTAACGAATTTACACGGCTTGTTCGGATGGACGGAGATGGGAATTATTCCCTCGTATCTATTATCCTTCTTTGTGCTGATTGCTATCATCAATGCCATCAACTTGATTGACGGTGTAGACGGGTTGGCCAGCGGATTAGGTATTATCTATTGCCTATTTTTTGCCATCTATTTCGCTTTTATCGGCGAATCAGCCTGGTCATCATTAGCTATTTGCATGATTGGTTCGTTGGCTGTATTCTTTGGTTATAATGTCTTTGGATCCAGGAACAAGATTTTTATGGGCGACTCCGGAAGTCTACTGTTAGGCTATTTGATGACCGCTTTTGTCTTTCGTTTTTGCGAATGGAACGTCACATGTCCGGCTACACATCCATGGCATATGTCGGCTGCACCGGCTGTAGCGATATGTGTACTCAGTGTTCCTATCTTCGATACCATACGTGTATCCCTTACCCGCATTCGTCACCATCATTCGCCGTTCTTACCGGATAAGAATCATATTCATCATTTGCTTCTTCGTCTAGGTTTGAATCATGTGCAAACCACGATGGTCTTATTGTCCGTATCATTATTGTGCATCGGATTAGGCATTGTGGGACGCAATTGGAATATGTGGCTATTGGTCGGTGTCGACTTCCTCTTCCTGACCTCCCTAACTATCCTTTTATGGCGTTTACTCGACCGCAAGGCCGCCTTGAAGAAAACCGAACAACATGCTTAGCGTAGAACATCTCAGCATAGAATTCTCGGCGCGTCCTATTTTGGATGACATCTCCTTTCACATCAACAGGAAGGATCGCATTGCTCTGGTTGGCAAAAACGGGGCCGGCAAGACTACTCTTTTGCGTCTGCTGGCGGGCGAACACCAACCAACGTCAGGACGCATTGCCCGCGAGAGTGAGATGACGATAGGCTATCTGCCACAGGTCATGTTTCATACAGACGGACGAACCTTACGTGAAGAGGTAATGACAGTGTGTCCTCATAGCGATGACGCCGCTGCAGAAGCGCGTTTTATTGCCGAATTAGATCGTACCATTAGCGGTTTGGGCTTTGAGCGACGCGACTTTGACCGTCCTTGCAGCGAATTCTCGGGAGGTTGGCGTATGCGCATCGAATTGGCCAAGATATTGCTGCAACATCCTGACTTATTATTACTTGACGAGCCGACCAACCACTTAGATATCGAGTCTATCCAATGGTTGGAACAATTCTTAACGGAAAGCCGTAGTGCGGTTATCTTAGTTAGTCACGATCGCGCCTTTCTCAACAACGCAACCAACCGCACTATTGAGATTACCTTAGGACGCATCTATGACTACAACGTGCCTTACGACCGATTTGTCCAATTGCGCCAAGAGCGTCACGACCAACAGGTGCGTGCCTATCTCAATCAGCAAAAGATGATCGAGGATACGGAAGCTTTTATCGAACGTTTCCGCTACAAGGCTACTAAAGCTGTACAGGTACAGAGCCGCATCAAACAATTGGATAAGTTAGAGCGCTTAGAGGTAGATTTAGAAGATACCTCACGTCTCAACCTGCGTTTCCCGCCAGCACCACGAAGCGGCGACTTCCCTATTATCATCGATGGTCTGACTAAGAGTTATCGCAATGCAACAGGACAAGAGTTACCACCAGTTATTTCCAATGTCACGTTCACTATTCGCCGCGGAGAAAAGGTCGCCTTCGTCGGCCGCAATGGAGAAGGAAAGACTACGCTGGTGCGTTGTATTATGGGGCAGTTAGATTACCTGGGTACACTCAAAGTTGGACATAATGTTAAGATTGGATACTTTGCTCAAAACGAGGCCAGTCTATTAGATGGCGAGCGCACCGTCTTTGAGACCATTGACTATGTAGCGGTAGGCGACATACGCACTAAGATACGTGATATTCTCGGAGCCTTTATGTTTGGAGGAGAGGCAAGTGAGAAAAAAGTAAAAGTGTTAAGCGGCGGCGAGCGCAGTCGTTTAGCCATGATACGCTTACTTCTATCACCCTGTAACCTACTCATCTTAGATGAACCAACCAACCATCTGGATATGCCATCCAAAGATGTACTCAAAGCAGCCTTGCAAGACTTTGACGGCACTGTCATCTGCGTCAGTCATGACCGTGACTTCCTCAATGGATTGGTCAGCAAAGTGTATGAATTCGGAGGCGGACGAGTACGAGAGCACTTAGGCGGAATTTACGATTTTCTGCGTAGTCGTAAGATTGACAGCCTGCAGGAGTTGGAACGCAATACCCAGCCCAAAAATACGGTTGCGTCTTCGAATTCCTCTACAAATGGAGCCCAAGACTATGCACAGCAAAAAGCAATAGCCGCAGCACGGCGTAAGCAGGAGAAACAGATTGCCGAAGCCGAAGCAGAGATTGCACGCTTAGAGGAAGAGCAGACTCGTTTGGAAAATCTATTGAGCGATGCCGCTCAGCAAACGCAGGAAAACCTAACACGATACGAACATATCAAACATGAGATAGAGAAAAAGATGTACGAGTGGGAAATCCTATCCGAAACTATAGATCATGAATGAAACTATTGAATATATCAAAACGCTCTTGACCTACGGCGATGCGGAGGCCGCTCGTTGTATCGGTTATACGCTAGACCAAGATCAATGGTCTGCCTACAAAGTAGTCATATTGCCTTCCGGTCATATAAACGGCGAGTTGGTGTACCCTTCCCTCAAACGTGTAACTCCCACCTTGCAAGACAAGACGTACATCATCGAGGAAGATTTGATTTATAATACGTTCTTTTTTATCTCTCGAGCCGAAGAATTGCTCATTACGGAGCGCGATAAGCATGGACGGTTCACTGCAGCCAACTCTCTTTTGGGTCATAAAAACCGATTAGCGATGCCTTTGGTGGACGAATACAGTCGTTTAGTTAGCAAGTTATTAGAGGTTACACTTCCCGATGCACAATTTTCAGCAGTCAATTTGACACACGACATAGATACTATCGCTAACTATCGGCATCTGCGCGGAGCCCTGGGAGGTATCTATCGCGGAGACGGACAACACGTATTGGATTCCTGGCACAATATACACGATGACCCTGCTTATACGTTCCCATGGTTGATGAGTATGGATGCACGCTGCACGGCACACAACAAAAAAGTCATCTATTTTGTTAAACATACCCGCGGTTGTGGTTACGACTATCCACAATATAACCTGCGGGGACACGACTGGCGGAAGTTACATAATCGTCTAAGAGCTTTTGGAGCCGTCTTTGGATTGCACAGCAGTTATTATGCCGACTATTCTCGCCTTAACATCGCCTTCTCCACACGACATCGCAGTCATTATCTACGCTGTTCTATCGAGGATATGCAACGCTTAGCGGATATGGGCATCACAGACGATTATTCAATGGGCTTTGCGGATTCCATAGGATTCCGTTTACAGACTTGTCGTCCGGTACGATGGATCAATCCACAAACTCGCCAATTGACACCCCTTACCCTACATCCGCTTACCATTATGGATGTAACATTAAGTAATCCCGAATACATGAACTTGACCGAAGACGAGGCTTACTTTGCCTGCACCAAACTACTGGAGAAAGTACGACAGCATGGAGGCGAAGTCAACCTGTTATGGCACAATAACAACATCCGCCACGACACCTATCATCGGTCTTTATATCCTAAAATATTAGCTACACTATGAATATACTGATTTTAGCAGACGCCTACACTCGGCCCTCTTTTGCGCCACGGTTACGTTATCTGTGTGACTATTTGGTTGAGCAACGTCATACTATCGAAGTGTACACAGAAAAGTGGAATACGATACCTTTTGAGCATGACTACCCCATTCACGAGTTGAACTTTTACCATCTCGGTCCGATTAGTTGGGCTATCAAAACCCTCTATAGTATTCTAACCGATTGGAAAGAGCGCTCTTTTGCACGCCGTATTCTATGGAGGACGCGCAAGCAAAAATTTGATCTCGTATTCTGCACTACATTTTCCACCTTCCCTTTGGGAGCGGCCCTACGTGTAGCACGCTCTAAAAGGTTGCCCCTACATGTAGATATACGTGATGTTGAGGAGCAGGCACCCGGACATGCATATGTCAATCATCCTCAATGGTATTTACGCCCCTTTGCATCCTTGTATAGCCATATCATGCGAAAGCGTCGCGATGCCGTACTGCGAGCCGCAGATTCCATCACTACAGTATCCCCCTGGCATGTAGACTTTTTGCGTCGCTATAATCCCAATGTACACCTCATATACAACGGTTTTGACCCAGCCGTATACTACCCGCAAGATATCACTACTGACACTTTCCGTATTGACTATATAGGTCGTCTGTACGATTTCCAAAATATCGACTATATCCTGCGCGCCATCAAAGACTTGCATTCACAGATTCCGGAGATGCAAGTCACCTTCTACACCAATGGTTCTGTCTACGAGCGATTGGCATATAGTCATATTTCCACGCATGGTTTTATACCCCTCAATGCGGTAGGCGATGCCATTCGTCGCTCTTCTATCCTATTGGTATTCAGCAATCCGGAAACCAACGGAGTAATGACGACTAAGTTCTATGAAGCTCTTGGATGCGAAAAGCCGGTATTGTGTACACCTTCAGACAAGGGTATTTTGGCCGACACCATCCAATTTACCAATGCCGGATTGGCATCATCGGATATGAAAGAGATTAAGGCGTTCATCTTAGACAAATACGCTGAATGGAAACATCAGGGCTTTACGCGTCAGGCCGTTTCTAACAAAGACCAATTCAACCGATATATACAAGCACAAGAGTTTGAAAACCTTCTCCGTCATATTACCGGTCTATAATGCCGAAACAGATATAGCCTTATGCATGACGTCTCTCACTCGACAGACGTTCACAGACTATGAACTCATCGTTGTGGATGACGGCTCTACCGACCGTTCGGGTGTTATATTAGACGCCTTTGACGAAGCCGACATCAAACAGCTGACGCTTATTCGACAATCCAATAAGGGGCAGTCGGTAGCTCGCAACCGCGCTATCGAGGCGGCAAAGGGTGAGTGGATCGTCTTTGTAGATGCTGACGATTATGTCGATACCGACTATCTGCAACGTATTGCAGACATACTGCCGCAAGCTGATGAACACAAGGCCGATGTCCTTCAATTATATAAGCCTTTCTATCATGCTACGGCACCCTGGACTCGCGTGCTGCGCCGATCGTTCGTTATGGCTCACCAACTGCGCTTCCCTATTGATATGCGCGCTTATGAGGATATCATCTTCTCACTGCATCTATGGGCAACTCATCCGCACCATATGAGCAAAGCGACAAACGGCTATCATTACAACACGCACGCTGACTCTAACAGCCGTGCTGCCGACCGACAGAGTAGACGACTCCTACTGCATCGCTTATGGCAAACTCCCGCACCTCTATGGCTGCGACTATATACATGGATACGAATATTAACCTATTGGGCCCTATGAAACATTTTTTGACCCTCATCTCATTAGTGACAGCTGCACATATGTTTGCAGCAACCTATTTTGCCTCTCCATCCGGAAAAGGCGACGGACAGACTTATGCATCAGCTACCTCGTTCTCGAACGGAGTATCTAAACTTAAGAATCCGGGAGATACCCTCTATCTATTGGGAGGAACCTACGAGTTTAGCGACAAGTTCAGCATCAATAAGAAAGGTTCTTCCGCCAAATATATTGTCATAGCCGGTTATCCGGGCGAAGAGGCTGTATTAGACTTCCACAAGGTAGCATATGGCACTCGCGGAGTGACTATCCATTCTGAAGCAGTTTACGTACACCTCAAGGACTTCGCGATTGCCTATTCCGGCAAGAATAACCTATATTGTGAGGGTTCCTATTGTTTATTCGAGAACCTGGACATCTATGGCTCTGCCGATTCGGGTTGCCAGATGAAGAAAGGCGGCAACAATATCATCAAAAATGTAGATAGCCACGACAATTTCGATTACGAGACCATGTCCGGGACAACGGCCAATTTCGGTGGCAACGCAGATGGCTTTGCAGATAAGCAGCATTCGGGAGCCGGCAATACCTATATAGGTTGCCGCGCTTGGAATAATAGCGATGACGGGTGGGACTTCTTCCAACGTGTAAGTGCCACCCCTACTACCATCGAATATTGTATATGCTACGCCAATGGCGCGCCTTATTATGACATGCGTCAGCACCCTCGTTATCAAACCGATAAAGCCTGGTTTGACAGCAAGGTAGGTACGCAGATGATTGATCGCTACGGAAACACCATTACTATCACCTTAGACCGCTATCCTTGTCAAGGAAACGGTAACGGGTTTAAGATGGGCGGGGATAAGACCCAACATATTGTCACGTTGCACCATTGTCTAACAGTAGGCAACTATGCCCGTGGATACGATCAAAACAATAACGATGGTACAATGTGGCTTTACAACTGCTCCGCCTACGACAATGTCTACAACTATGGTTTTACTACGGCCTGTGGTACCAATACACTACGCAACTGCATCAGTTATAGGAGTCGTAATGCCGATGCCTATGCCTCTAAAACGACCACGGCTAATGACCATAACACATGGAATAGCGGATATTCGTGTGCCAAGTCAGACTTTGTCTCTTTAGATACCACACTCATTCTAACTCCCCGTCAGGCAGACGGCACTCTTCCCGTCACAGCATTTATGCATTTACAGGCCTCATCATCGCTTATCGACCGTGGTGCGGATGTCGGATATGCCTATGCCGGTACAGCACCGGACTTAGGATGCTACGAATATGGCTTAGACACAATTATCCCGGGCCCCACACCGGAACTGGAAGATACTACGGGTATACGCATTGCCTATATATCCACTCCCGATGCCATTGCCGATGAAGCACTCCTAGCATGGTTAAAAAAAGATACGGCTCTTTATATCAAAGTACTGGATGCAGCACAGGAGCAAGACCTCAGTTCGTTCCGTATGGTAATCCTATCTCCTGTTCCCAAGAGCACAGTTGCCGGAGCCGTAGCACTCAAAGATAACACCTTACCTTTCTTGTGTCTCAAACCATTCATGGGTAAGAATACAGTATGGAATTGGTGTACCCCTGCCAATACCTCCTATGATGCTATCAACGTACAACAACCAACACACGCTATCTTCACTAAGCCCTATGCGATAACCGGATTGGAAGATGTCTCTATATATAATAGAGTCAGCACTAACGGTGTCGCAGTGATGAGCGATTGGACGATACCGGTGCAATCTTTAGCCACAACGGATAGCAAAGATGCCGTTGTAGAACTGCAAGGCACCCGCCGCGTTATTATGATGGGATTGAGTGAATATTCGATGGCCGACATCTCGGAAAACGGTAAACAGTTGGTTCGCAATGCCATCTATTACCTCTTAGATGAGTATCCTGCTACCGCCATACGTCCAACACAGACAAGCACCCCAACGGCGCATAAAGTGCTCCGTAACGGACAGTTGCTTATTCTACGCGAAGGACAAGTCTACTCGATTCAAGGACAATTGCTTACGCGTTAAACATCGGCAGACGGCGCATTGCTGTAAAGACGACCCAGTCTGGCAAATGATTGATAATAGGAACTATAATCCTATTCCATGCGCCGGGCATACAGGTCTTGCTATTGCGTTTAAAGAGTACGCGTAAGGCGCGCTTAACCAGTTTAGCCGGCGGCATCGTGATGCCTAAGGCGCGCAAGAAACGTGCAAAGCCATCGGGGAAGGGCAACATACCTGTATCCGTTGAGCCGGGAGTAACCGCTAACACGCGTACACCACGCGGCTTGAGTTCGTACCACAACGCTTTCGAGAAATTAAGCACATAGCCCTTGCTGGCATTGTAACATTGTATGCTCGGCATCGCCATCCATGCAGACATGGAGGACATATTCAATATATATCCTTTCTTATCACGTTTAGAGGAGGTATCCAGACGAGCAATCATCTCGGCAGCAAATAGACGACAAAGTTTGGTAAAGGTGGTTACATGCAGCATCACCAAAGTCTCTATCTTCTGTATAGGTGTATTACAGAAGGCATTGAAAATTAAGATACCGGCATTGTTAACGAGCACATCAACTTTCAGCTGATGCTCCTGACAAAATGCATACACGCGTTCGGCAGCATCCAACTCCGCCAGGTTGATATACAGCCAATAGGTTTTTACCCCAAACCGTTCTGCCAAGTCGGCGGCCACAAGGGGTAACTCCTTCTCTTGATTAGAGACAAGAATTACATCAGAATGATAATCGCGCGCCAACTGCGTAGCGTATTCCAAGCCTATACCCGAACTGGCACCTGTAACTAGACTAAGCATTATTTCTGGTATTTACCGACATATTTCATAGTCAGGAAGACCAACCAGTCGGGTGTATGTTTCAATAAAGGTGTTGCCAACCAATTCAGGAAGCCCGGAGTGTCGGCTTTCTTACCTCGGAACATCTTGCGCAAGGCTCTCTTAACCAGTTTCTCCGGCGGTATACTGGCGGTCAAATTAACCGCTAACCGGCGCAAATGAGGAGCCAAACCAAACAAGGCGGTATCGACAGCTCCGGGAGCCATAACAGTAATAGATACATCCTTGGGCTTGAGTTCGTACCAAAGTGACTTAGAGAAGTTGTATATGAACGCCTTGGTTGAATTATAGGTCTGTATGCCGGGCATAGCCATCCATGCGGACATAGAGGACATATTTAATATGTATCCTTTCTTACGAGCTTTGCCACAAATCTTTTGTTTCCGCTCCTCTTCTGTGAGTTCACGATTAACCATCTGTTCGGCAAACAGACGACAGAGTTTGGCTACGGTAATCATGTGCAAGTTGAGCATCAACTCTATACGGCGCATCGAAGTTTCCACGTAGGGATTGAAGAAGAATACACCGGCATCGTTGATAAGCACATCTACGACATATTGTTGCTTTTGACACCATTCAAAGAGCGTCTCAGCCGCATCCTGTTTACTCAGGTCAGCATAGCGTGCTATAGCCTTTACACCAAACGATTTGGCTAACTCTTCCGCTACGGCCTTGAGTTCTGTCTCTTGATTGGAGACGAGGATAAGATCCGAATGATAGTCGCGCGCCAGTTGAGTAGCGTATTGCAGTCCGATACCGGAACTGGCTCCTGTAACAAGAGATAACATAATTGATTAGGCTTTAGCGGATTGTTGTTTTTGTAATGACTTCTCTGCCTTTTTCTCCAAGCAGTTAATTTCCTTCTGCAGAGAACGCGGAATCGCCTCACCGTCGCGCAGTACGCACTCGTGGCACTTCATCTCCTTAGTGTACATGCGTCCCACGCAATAATTGGAGCGTTTGCATCCGGCATGATAGTGCGGATTGGCTTTCACATGATTTACAAAGTCCGGGTCCTTAATTAGTACATGCGCCAATTGGAAGAGTTCAAAGCCTTCGTCCATTATCTGTTGACAGTTGTCACCCGACTGCACACCGCCCACATAGATAAGCGTCGTGCCGGTCTTGGCCACTTCGTCTTTCAACTCCTCTTGGAAGCGCTTGGCCTGCTCCATGAAATAGAGTTCACGGAAAGGTACGGTCGGTGTCATAATGGGTCCTACACCGGGAAGATGCAGAGCAGCCTTGAGCCACCACATCTTCATGGGCATATAGTGAGCCAGCGTCTTCACCGGCATAGCTCCTCCCAAGATAGTCATCGGTGAAGCACTTACCGTACCACCCGACAATACAATACCATGCACTTTATGCTTGAGTATCTCTTTAGCTACCTTTATGCCTTCCTCCATGGTCACACCATGCCAGCAGTCGTCCCACATATTGGTCTTCACGACTACAGCCATATCATCCTTGGCGTGAATCATCACCTCATCCAATACCTCGTTGAGGAAACGCACGCGGTTCTCAAAACTGCCTCCGTATTCATCATGACGACGATTGGTGCGGCGAGCAATAAATTGCGAGATAAGATAAGCATGTCCGGCATGTATCTCCACGCAGTCAAAACCAGCCTCACGGCAGAAATCTACTGCCTCGCCAAACTTCTTAACCATCTGTTTAATCTCGGCTATTTTGAGACGACGATGGAAAGTAGGACTATAGAGGTTGAAACCCGTTGACGCACTCACCGGCCAACACTTACAGGTGGCGCGGTGCGTCATATTGCCACAGTGTCCTAACTGAATACTTGCTTTAGCACCTTCTTTATGAATAGCGTCCGTCAATTTCTTTAGACCAGGCAGAGCCTCATCGCGGACATATAATTGACCATCGAAACTAACACCACTCAAGTCTACTGCGCAATAGGCTACCGTAGTCATACCTACGCCACCGTGCGCTACACTGACATGATAATCTTGCAACATCTGTGACGGAGTATTACCCGTACACATATTCTCAAACGCTGCCGAACGGATAAAACGATTGCGCAGCGTAATAGGCCCCAACTGATAAGGGGTGAACAACTTATTGTTCATTTATAATAGACGATTTATAATTTAATAGATAAAGGGTATTATTCGTTTCAAATGTGCCTTGTCGAATTCCTCGGAGAATTCTTCAGCATACCTGTGCCATATAGAATTAGCACGCGGAACAAGGTTGCAGCAACTGAACCAGAAGAACAATGCTCCCGCCCACGACCATGTTAAGACAGCAAATCCGAGCCATTCGGTAATCTCACCCAAATAGTTCGCACTGGTCACGTAGTGATACATACCTTCCTTAGGCAGATAATGGTTGGTATCACCGGGGGCTCGCAAATGACGAATGACATAGTCGGAATGCATATTGATAATCCATCCGATAATAAACAATGCCAAGCCAAGGCCGAACTGCCACGTCATAAACCATTCTACGCCATAAGGTCTGTACATAGGAGCCAGATGGAAAAGCCAATAGCCCTGTACGTAACCATTGATAAGATTCCATATTACACTCAAGGCCATAATAATAACCGGCATCTTCGAACTGCCCTTCAACAAGAAGGGGAAGACAAAGGATCGCTGGAAATAATGGAATTGGAAAATCAAGAAGAAAGCCCAATAGGGAGCCTGCCAGCGGACTTCGGAGATTGCCCACAAATAGAGCATCACCACAAATACGGGTGCCTCCATAAGAAACCACCCCACTTTGTTATTAATAGCCGGTCCCCATTTCTCCGTGCGCATCTTACCATAACCGGCGTCCACAAAAAACAAAGTTATAAACACAACGAGGCCCACAAGAGCCATTACAAATAAGAAATTATTAAAAAACTCTAAGGTGTAAATATGTTCCATGAGCCTTAATCGTAAATAATTGGCTGCAAAGGTATAAAAAAATTTGGATATATCCAAAAAAAAGTGTAATTTTGCAAACAAATTAGTATTAAATCTTAAAAACCATCTTAAATATCATGCAACGCGACACGCAAATCTTTGACCTTATCCGTGCTGAGCGGGAGCGTCAAACTCGCGGCATCGAATTGATTGCCAGCGAGAACTATGTCAGTGACCAAGTCATGGAAGCAATGGGCTCTGTGATGACCAACAAATACGCCGAAGGCTACCCTGGCAAACGCTACTACGGAGGATGCGAGGTGGTAGACCAAAGCGAAAACATAGCCCGCGAACGTCTCTGCCGTCTTTTCGGTGCCGAATACGCTAATGTCCAGCCCCACTCGGGGGCACAGGCCAACATGGCTATCTTCATGGCTTGTTTGCAAGCCGGAGATAAGTTTCTGGGGCTCAACCTCAGTCATGGAGGTCACCTCAGTCACGGCAGCCCGGTCAATTTCTCAGGTCTTATGTTTCATGCTCTGGAATACAACTTGGACGAAGCTACAGGGCGTGTGGACTACGACCAGTTGGAGCGTGTAGCGCGTGCGGAACGTCCCAAACTTATTATCGCGGGCGCCAGCGCCTATAGTCGTGAATGGGATTACGCGCGTATACGCCGCGTAGCTGATGAGATAGGTGCTATCTTTATGGTCGATATGGCGCATCCTGCCGGACTCATAGCCGCCGGGTTATTAGACAATCCGCTCCCGCACGCACATATCGTCACTTCTACTACTCATAAAACCCTTCGAGGCCCGCGCGGAGGCGTAATACTCATGGGTAAAGATTTCCCCAATCCATGGGGAAAGACGACACCTAAGGGTGAAGTAAAAATGATGTCGGCTCTGCTCGACTCTGCCGTCTTCCCGGGTGTACAGGGAGGCCCATTGGAGCATGTTGTTGCCGCTAAGGCAGTGGCTTTCGGCGAAGCGTTAACACCTGAGTTCCGCACGTATCAACAGCAGGTTAAAACCAACGCCGCAGCGATGGCGAAAGCCTTTATCGATTGTGGATATAAGATTATCTCCGGCGGTACGGACAACCACTCCATGCTGGTTGACCTGCGCACCAAATATCCCGACCTAACAGGTAAAGTAGCCGAGAAAGCTTTGGTGGCAGCGGATATTACTACCAATAAGAATATGGTACCCTTCGACTCCCGCTCGGCCTTCCAGACCTCTGGTCTTCGCTTCGGCACACCGGCTATTACTACACGCGGCTTAAAAGAAGACCGCATGCCATGGATAGTAGAACTTATTGATACCGTCTTGGCTGCCCCTGAAGACGAACGCGTTATTGCACGCGTCCGCGAGACTGTCAACGCCGAGATGGTGCGCTATCCTCTCTTTGCGTGGTAAGATACAACCTGTGACTCAACAATAAGAACGGCCTCCCATAAGAGAGGCCGTTTATTTTGTTTATGCTTTAGCAGCAAGGGGTGATGGAGTGGCATAGACGCGTGTCGCAAGCTCCTGATCGAGCATGTATAACCCATAACCATTGCCATCCAACATCTTCAGTTTATTGATGATCTCTACAGCATTCTCTTCTTCCTCTACCTGCTCATCAATAAACCACTGCAGACGACTCTGAGCCGCATAATCTTTGTCCTCCACGGCAAGATGCATTAGATTATTAATAAGCGATGTAACGTGTTGCTCATGAGCATAAGTTGCCTCAAAAGCTGCTAACGGAGAAGCCCACTCGGTATCGACAGCATTGATAGCTTTCAGGATAACACGACCGCCACGGCTAATCAGATAGTTGTAGAAAATCTGCGCATGGTCTTGCTCTTCCTTGAATTGAATAGCAAACCAATTGGCCATACCGGCATAACCTTTGTCATGGCAATAAGCAGACATACTCAGATACAGATATGCCGACCACATCTCGGCATTGATTTGCGCATTAATAGCGTCTTCCAAACGTTTTGAGATCATAGTATAACAATTATATTAATTTTGTTGCAAAAGTACAAAAATCTTTTGATATATACAAATTTTTGCAATAAAAATCAAAAAAGTGCTGAAAATATTTGTGTATATCAAAAAAATGTTGTAACTTTGCGCGATTTTTCGCGCGAATTGTGAGTATGTGTGTACGCGAAGAGTCCCTAACAAACTGAAAATAAAATATAAATATATACTACAATGTCAAAAATTTGTCAAATCACCGGCAAGAGAGCCATGATGGGATGCAATGTCTCGCACTCGAAGCGCCATACTAAGCGCAGCTTCGATGTGAACTTGTTCCACAAGAAGTTCTACTGGGTAGAACAGGATTGCTGGATTCAGCTGAACGTAAGTGCAGCTGGTCTGCGTACAATTAACAAAATCGGTTTGGACGCTGCTCTGAAGCAGGCCGCCGAGAAAGGGTATTTAAACTAATAGACAGGAGGAAAAACTAATGGCAAAGAAATCGAAAGAAGCTCGTGTACAGGTTATCCTGGAGTGCACGGAACACAAGGCCAGCGGTATGCCCGGTACGTCGCGTTACATTACGACGAAGAACCGCAAGAACACTCCTGACCGTTTGGAGTTGATGAAGTACAATCCCATTTTGAAGAAGTATACTCTTCATAAGGAGATTAAGTAAGAACGATTTAAATTTAGACTACTATGGCAAAGAAAGCCGTCGCAAGTTTGCATACCGGTAACGCCGGTCGTACGCACACTAAGTGCATTAAGATGGTCAAGAGCCCCAAGACGGGTGCTTACATCTTCCAAGAGGAAGTTATCGAGAACGAGCGCGTAAACGAGTTCTTTAAGTAAATCGTTCTTCGAATGCATACTAATCGGCCCCGCCGCAAGGCGAGGCCGATTGTTTTTTTATATATCGCGGATATAAATCTTTCCCTGAGCATTGAGTTTCTCACGGATGACGCGGAAACGCTCCCAGAAAGCCGTCATCTCATCCGTAGTATGCGTTAAGAAAAGCTCGGTCCCTTGTTCGTCTATGCGTTCGTAAACCATACTGAGCGTGATAAGATGAGTATCAAGAGCGGGTTGGTATGTAGCCTCCTCCACTCCATCACGCCTCACCTCGCATAGAATGCCTATCTCAGTCAATCGAGAGAGCAGACGCGAAACCAACCGCGTCGGCAGGTGATGCTCCTGTGCCAATTCGCGCACCGTCTGCGCAGGTTGATCACTCTCGAAACGACGGATAATAACACTCAGCAGATAGAGCATCACATAGTCTTTGTAGCGCCGCGACATCGTATTGAGTTCGGTCTCGTACTCAAACTCCTCTTTGTTTTGGATACTATACGACATCTGTGCGCCGGTCAACAACATCAGGCAAGACCACTGTAACCAGGTCAGCAACAGAGGTATCGAAGCAAAGGCTCCGTAGATAACACTCGTGCGTCCCAAAAAGACGATGATATATACCGTCAACATCTGCAGCAGTTGGAACAGCGTACCGATAACTACGCCCGGGATGACCGCACTCCTAAACTGAACACGTGTATTGGGAATAGCTATATACATCCAGGTGAACACCGCCCACGCAAAGAAGAAGGACAGGAACTTGACAAAACCGCGGTGCATAAACCTAAAGGTCGACACGTGTGCTACCGATTCTGCTGCGGTATTGAAGAAGATACTCAGACCAGAGGAAACTACCATCAATATCGGGATAAGGAACAGGATAAAGATATACGTCATCAGTTGGCGGGTAACAGAACGTGATTTATTGACATTCCATATACCGTTGAACGACTGCTCCAAAGTGCGGAAGAACGAGTATACCGCCCACAATAGTATCAGCAATCCTACACCGATAAACGCACCACCTTGTGCAGTAGATAAATACCTTTCCACAAAACCCATAATCATCGGCACCATATTCATTTGCCCCAAGAACGAATCATTCAATTCCTGCTCAATAATCTCAGCGAAGCCGAACCCTTTAGCCACAGCCAGCACCATTGCCAGAATGGGCACGATAGCAAACATCAGCGAATAGGTCAAACCGCTGGCGCGAATATTGAGGTCCTTGTTAACGAAACCTCGAATAGAGAGCACGATAGTCTTCAGCGCTGCATAGATGATTCGTTTGGTACCGGAGGTAATATCGTTACCGCTGGTACGCCATAAATCGATAGTAATAAACTGACGAATGCGTTGAAAAGAGTTCATAGGTATGCTATTAAAAAAAATACAGCGAATCTATAAGCCGGGTTCTGTACGCCTTGCGGCGCGTTTGTCATTCATCTTGACGGACGCATTACTGCACCGTTCTCTCGCTTCCTACCCTCCCGCTCGCGCGAGCAACGCTCAAACGCGGGTTTACATGGAATTGCAACACGCAGTGTGCTCGTTTCACTTCTCTCGTCTCTGTAGCAGGGACCAAACATTACTGCCTGACGGCCGTTAACCGCTGCGCTGCTCTGTGTTGCCCGGACTTTCCTCTTGGCAGGGGATTAAGCGGCGTACCGCTTTCTTCCTGTGCCAAGCGACAAACCGATTCGCTGTATTATTAGTTTCTAAAAAGTGTGCAAAGGTACTACAAAAATCTGATATACGCAAATTATTTTGCAAAATACTTCCACAGGGGTGCCGCATGCAAAGCCTGTATAATACCATCCTCCTCCAATAACTCGCGTACATCGGCTTTATCCATCACGTGCACGTGGATATCTTCCGATACCTCCTCATGCTGCTCTTGCAAACGCTCCACGCCACGTGCCAGGAAGGTATAACTGAGGTTATTATGGTTGCTGGGATTGGGCGATAAGGTCATAAACAGTTGCCATTCGCCGCCGCCGAAGCCGGTTTCCTCACTCAGTTCACGCTGTGCGGCCTGCAAAGGTGTCTCTCCTTTGTCTATCACTCCTGCCACCAACTCATAACGTGTCACACCTAATCCGTGACGATACTGGTCAATCATCACCAATTGTCCTTCTTTCGTTTCGGCAATAACATTAATCCAGTCGGGGAACTCCAAGACGAACCAAGTAGGGATACGATGCCCGTTAGGCAACTCTACTTCTTCCTGCCGAACCGACAACCATGGACCGATACGCAGTACGTTTTCACTCTTGATTACTTTCCAAGAACGGTTTTCCAAATGTTCTATCATGCGATTATCTTTTTAAACACACTCGGCCATTTAATGGTTAGATAAAGTATGCGTGCTGCCAGGTGCATAAAGTATGCTGTATACAAAGCTTGCATACCCCATAACGAATACAACGCCACATAGGCTGCCACAAAACCTACAGCCGCCCAAATCATCGCATTACGAATCTCACGACCGGCTGTGGCACCGATAAAGATACCGTCCCAAATAAAAGGCAAAGCCGAAGCCACAGGCATAGCTATCAGCCAGCCCATATACGGGTGAGCAGCTGCTAAAACATCTACATCGTTGGTCATCAAACGGATACATCCTTCTCCGCCCCACCAATACATCAGCGAGAAGACTACGCCCAGTCCTACCGACCAAACCAGCAGCACCCATACACAACGATTCAGCAGACGCTTACCATGTTCCTTACCGCTCAAGGATAACTCGCCTATATACCGCCCCACCAATGCCTCACCGGCAAAAGCAAAGCCGTCGATGAAATAGGAGAATACCATGAATAATTTCATGATAATACTCGAGATTGCCAATTCGGTATCGCCGTATTGTGACGCCAGACTGGTAAAGCCCACATAGACCACCATAAAGCACAACGAGCGTATAAACAGGTTGGCATTAAGCGTCACCAAATCAGAATGTACAGCCTCACGAATCAGTTGTCGGCAGCCGTAAGACGGTACCGGCAAGACAATATGCCTATAGCGTGTCAATAAGATAAGTGCCGCCAAGGCCAGACCGGTCATCTGGGCAATAACAGTACCGTATGCCACACCGATAGCGCCCAGAGGCGTATAGACCGCCAAGCCGTAACTGGCGATCATATTTACGACATTGACGACTATATCGGTAAGCATAGGCGAAATAGTATCCTGCATCCCAATAAACCAACCCTTCAACGCCATCAGACCCAATGTAGCAGGAGCGGCCCATATACGTATAAAGAAATAGTGACGGGCAAAATGTGCCACTTCAGCCGAGCAAGGCACGCAGGCCAACACGGCCGTTACAAAGAACCATTGCAGTGCCCAGATTAGTAAGGTCGCTAACGCCGCAATGACCAGCGATTGACGTAGCAGGTCCGCACAACCGTGATACACTCCCGTCTCGTGTTCGCGACCATAAGCCTGCGCCGTCATACCCGAGGTACCAACACGCAGGAAACCGAAGTTCCAATATAACAGGTCGAAGAGCATCGTACCTACGGCTATACCGCCTATAGCCGAAGCATCGGATATATGCCCCACAATAGCGGTATCCACTAATCCCACTAAGGGAATAGTGATATTGGCCAATATACTGGGCACCGCTAATTTGAGGACCAACTTATTCAATGAATCCTCCTCCCACCAATAAATCGTCTTGATAGATTACCGCCGACTGTCCGGGTGTGACAGCCCATACGGGTGCATCGAAGTGCAAGGCCAACCTATCGCCCTCTTGAGCTTTCACCTGAGCAGGGGTTGCCTGACTGCGATACCGTATCTGCGCTAAGACAGGTTGCGAGGCATCACCACGGAAGAAGCCTCCTCGCGCGCGCACGTCATTTATATATAGGTCATCGTGCGAACCTAATACCACTCTATTCTGTTCCGCATCTACGCGGGTCACAAACTGCGGTGTACCCGTAGCTATCCCCAATCCCTTGCGTTGACCGATAGTATAGTTGGCATAGCCCTGGTGCTGCCCCATGACGCGACCTTGAGCATCGACATATTCGCCGGGGGTCATCCTACAGCCTTGCTCTGTCAGAAAAGTACGATAGTCATTATTGGGCACAAAGCAAATCTCCTGCGACTCCGTCTTCTTACTCAGTGCCTCAAAACCGTGTGCCGCCGCTATCTCTCTCACCTCAGGCTTGGTCAAACCGCCTAAGGGGAAAAGGGTACGTTGCAAATTCTCCTCGGTGAGCATCCATAGGAAATAGGTTTGGTCCTTATGGGTATCTGCCGCACGGCGCAGGAAATGATGTCCGTCGCGTTCGGCTATACGGGCATAATGTCCGGTAGCTATCCAATCGCAACCGTACTCCTCAGCCGCCTTCACCAATTCGCCCCATTTAATGTGCGAGTTACACAACACGCAGGGATTAGGCGTGCGTCCGTGCATATATTCGTCTACAAAATTACCGATGACATACCGGCGGAACGTATCGCGGAAGTCCAATATATGGTGCTCAAAGCCCAACTGCTTGGCCAGATAACGCGCTTCCATGATAGAGTCGACGGAGCAACAACCTTTCTCGCGTTTAAGGCACGACTCACGTATCGAGTCAAAAGTACGAAAGGTCGCCCCGACCAATTCATAGCCTTGTTCCAATAGCAGAATAGCCGCTACACTACTGTCTATTCCGCCGCTCATCGCCATTAAAACGCGTTTGCCGGACATTACTTACTCCAATCGAGCATTCGTTGAATAGGTTTTACTGCCGCTTGCGCGATAGCCGCGTCTACTATTACCTCTGGCGTCTCGTCTTTTAGACAGGCATAGAGTTTCTCCAAAGTATTTTGACGCATGTATTCACATTCGTTGCAGTGGCATCCCACGCCCTCGGTCGTCTCCGGGGGAACAGGTAAGAGCGTCACATCCGGACAAGCTTTCTGCATCTCGTGCAGGATACCGCTCTCAGTAGCGATAATAAACGTCTTCTCTTCCGGATGAGCCTTGACATAGGAGAGCAGTGCTTGCGTACTACCGATGATATCGCTCAGATTGAGAATGATCTGTTTGCACTCAGGATGGGCCAATACCTTAGCCTCAGGATATTGTTTTTTCATCTCCATCAATGCCTCGGGTGAGAAACGCGAATGGACGTGACAGGCACCGTTCCATAGTTCCATCTTTCGGCCGGTCAACTGATTGATATAGCGCCCTAAGTTTTGATCGGGACCAAAGAGAATCTTGGCATCCTCGGGCATCCGGTTGACTATCTTAAGGGCATTACTCGACGTCACCACTACATCAGTCAAGGCCTTGACGGCTGCCGAGGTATTGACATACGATACAACTTGATAGTCGGGATGTGCCTCTTTCCACGCTTTTAGGTCTTCTGCTCGGCAACTGTCTGCCAACGAACAACCGGCTGTAGGATCGGGCAAGAGGACTTTGCGGTCGGGACATAATATCTTAGCCGTCTCCGCCATAAAATGTACTCCGCACATAACGATGATATCTGCCGTCGTCTTAGCCGCCTGTTGGGCCAGTGCCAGACTATCGCCGATAAAGTCCGCCACGTCCTGTATCTCGGGACGCTGGTAGTAATGCGCCATGATTACGGCATTCTTCTCGCTACACAGCGTGCGTATGGCCGCCGATAATTCCTGCTTATCCATCATAGTATCTCCTTGAGTATCTCGCTGACCGTAGGATGCGGGAAGACTACTTGCTTGAATTCCGGAACCGTATACCCCATCCTGACGGCAAACGAAGCCGCAGCTACAAATTCGGAGCAGGGGTTACCTATCATATGAACTCCCAGCACGCTTTGGGTTTTCTTGTCAACAAGCATCTTCACCAGTCCTGTCTCGCCTTCGTTCTCCGCCACAAAGCGCCCGGAGAAAGTCATCGGCATAGTACGTACCTCGCAGTCCATATCCTGTTCACCTATGCCTACAGAAGCAATCTCAGGATTAGTGTATACTACCGACGGAATAGCATTGTAAGCTATACGCTGCAGCGGTATCTGTTTAAGCATACGCCCTACGGCCACTTCGGCTTGACGCGAAGCTACGTGCGCCAACATTATCTTACCCGTTACATCACCGGCAGCATAGACATTCTGTAGGTTCGTCTTGCAGAAATCATCTATGACGATAGCGCCGCGATTGAGTTCTATATCGTTCAACACCTCCAGACCGTTCAGGTTGGCTCGTCTTCCTACCGACACCAATATCTTTTCCGCCTCATACACTTCACCATTAGCCGTCACCTTACCGCCGTCTATGGACTCAACCTTCGTCGAGGTCAGTATTTGGATACCGGCTTTCTTGTATTTCTCGGCCAACACGGCTACAATATCTTTATCCAGGTTGGGCAATATAGACGGCAAAGCCTCGATAACGGTAACCTGCACACCCAACTCGTGATAGAGCGTAGCAAACTCCATACCAATAACGCCGCCGCCTACGATGATGACGGACTGAGGCAACTCGGTAGCAGCTAAAGCATCCGTACTGTCCCAAATATGTTCGTTATCTTGTATGCCGGGGATAGGCGGCACAAAATTAGTGGAACCGGTACAGATCATCAGGTTCTCGGCCTCGTACTCTTCGCCGTTACATGCAATAACGACCTTGCTGTCCGTACGATTGACCACAGAGGCCTCACCGAGGACTGTCGTACAATGTTCGTTATTGAGTTTTTGACGGATACCGGCCACTAATTTACGCACTACTTTTTGCTTACGCTGCACCATCTTGGCGTAGTCGAATTGTACACCTTCGGCTGTGACGCCATACTTGTCGGCATGCGTAGCGTTATAGTACATCTTGGCGCTGTACAGGAGCGTTTTAGTAGGTATACAACCTACGTTAAGGCACGTGCCCCCCAGTGTGTCGCGCTCAAAGAGCACCACATCCTTACCGGCTTTGGAGGCCACTTCGGCTGCCGTATAACCGGCAGGACCACCACCTATGATTGCTAAGAAATATTGCATTTTCGTCTTAAATATATTCTTACCGCTTGTGCGACCATTTCCGAGCAGGGACGTTTCTCGTAGTACTGAGGTGTTCGCTCTGCCGGTTTGGGTTCTTCGGGACGAGGAGCCAGGCCTAATAACTCGGCGCATACCAGCGAACCGTATTGCGCCTTGAAGTCGCCGGCCAGCTGTTGTACCATAGCATAGTTGGCCATCTTGCCCTCGTTATCGTGAGGTTTGTCGCTACCCTTCTCCAGTCCGGCTAAGATAAACATACCCGATGCCGCACCGCAGGTCAGGCGCATTCTTCCCATTCCTCCACCGAAGGAAGCCGCCATACGCAGAGCCAACGACTCATCGACACCGTATATATCGGCACAGGCCGCCACCACGGATTGAGCACAGTTATAGCCCTGATGAAATAACTCCTCGGCACGCTGCGCACGACGTTCTATCTCCTCGTTCGTCATCATGCGGGAACTTATTTGCCTACTATCTTCTTATACAACTCTTTCGGGTTGACAGCCTTAGCGATCAGGTTGTGCAGGTCATCGATAGCTATGCGGTCCTGCGCCATCGTGTCGCGATAACGAACCGTCACACAGTTGTCGTTCAGTGTATCGTGGTCTACAGTTACGCAGAACGGCGTACCGATAGCGTCCTGACGGCGGTAGCGTTTACCGATAGAGTCTTTCTCGTCGTACGAGGTGTGGAAGTCAAACTTGAGCATATCCACAATCTCGCGGGCTTTCTCGGGCAGTCCGTCTTTCTTCACCAGCGGCATCACGCACACCTTGTTGGGGGCGAGTACCGGCGGCAAGGACAGCACCACGCGGGTGTCACCGCCTTCCAAATGCTCCTCTTTGTAAGCAGCGCACATCACGCTCAGGAACATACGATCTACACCTATCGAGGTCTCTATCACGAAGGGGGTATACGACTCGTTAAGTTCAGGGTCGAAGTATTCTATCTTCTTACCGCTGTACTTAGCGTGTTGCGACAGGTCGAAGTTGGTACGCGAATGGATACCCTCTACCTCTTTAAATCCAAAGGGCATAAGGAATTCGATATCCGTAGCGGCATTGGCATAGTGGGCCAATTTCTCGTGGTCGTGGAAACGGTATTTCTCGTCGCCCAGTCCTAAAGCTTTGTGCCAGCGCAGACGGAACTCTTTCCAATGTTTGAACCACTCCATCTCCGTACCGGGCTTAACGAAGAACTGCATCTCCATCTGCTCGAATTCGCGCATACGGAACACAAACTGACGGGCTACTATCTCGTTGCGGAAGGCCTTACCTATCTGAGCAATACCGAAGGGTATCTTCATGCGGCCGGTCTTTTGTACGTTCAGGTAGTTAACGAAAATACCTTGTGCCGTCTCGGGACGCAGATAGATCTTCATAGCGCCGTCGGCTGTCGAACCCATTTCCGTTTGGAACATCAGGTTGAACTGACGCACGTCGGTCCAGTTGCGCGTACCGCTGATGGGGCATACTATCTCCTCGTCCAGGATGATTTGCTTAAGTTCGTTCAAGTCGCCGTCGTTCATGGCTTTCTTGTAGCGCTCGTGCAGGGCATCAAAATGCTGTTGGTGCTCCAGTACGCGCGGGTTGGTCTGACGGAACATAGCCTCGTCAAAACTCTCACCAAAACGTTTGGCGGCTTTCTCTACCTCTTTATTGATTTTCTCTTCTATCTTGCCCAACTGGTCTTCGATGAGTACGTCGGCACGATAGCGTTTCTTCGAGTCGCGGTTGTCTATCAACGGGTCGTTGAATGCATCTACGTGGCCGGAGGCTTTCCAGGTCATAGGATGCATAAAGATAGCGGCATCGATACCTACTATATTGTCATGCAGCAGGGTCATCGAATCCCACCAATAGCGTTTGATATTGTTTTTCAACTCTACGCCGTTCTGGCCGTAATCGTATACGGCTCCCAGTCCGTCATATATCTCGCTGCTGGGGAAGACAAATCCGTATTCCTTGCAGTGGGCGACTAATTTCTTGAAGGTTTCTTCTTGTGTTGTAGCCATATTTCTCTAAACTTTACTAAGTAATTCCTTAACTTTGGCGCTGATGGCACGTCCTTCGGCGCGCCCGGCCAGTTGTTTAGTGGCGGTGCCCATTACCTTACCCATATCCTGCGGTCCGGCGGCACCTACCTGAGCGATAATAGCCGTCAGGGCAGCTGTCAGCTCGTCCTCGCTCATCATCGCCGGTAAATAACGCTCGATGACGCGGCACTGTGACATCTCCTCGTCGGCTAACTCCGGACGATTGGCGGCGGTGTACATCTCGGCATCCTCTTTTCGTTGTTTAACTAATTTCTGGAGTATCTGCAGCGCTCGGTCGTCTTTCAATTCGCCGTCCGCACCCGGAGCCGTCTTGGCCTCCAGGAACTCTTTCTTTATTCCACGCAGCGCATCTAACGCCACTTTATCTTTGGCGAGCATTGCTTTCTTGATGTCCTCGCTGATTTGGTCAAATAGGGTCATATAATATCTGTTTATTTATTTAGCGTAATTAACGGCACGCACCTCTCGGATGACGGTTATCTTAATTTGTCCGGGATAGGTCATCTCGTCCTGGATGCGTTTAGCGATATCGAAACTCAGTATCTCGGTATCTTTATCGGAAATCTTGTCTGCACCTACTATCACGCGCAGTTCGCGACCTGCCTGCAGGGCGTATGTCTTGATGACGCCGGGATAGGACATAGCCAGGTTCTCCAGGTCGTTGAGACGCTTCACGTAGGTTTCTACTATCTCGCGGCGGGCACCGGGACGGGCACCCGAGATAGCGTCGCAGGCTTGTACAATAGGAGCCAGCAGGGTCTGCATCTCGCACTCATCGTGGTGAGCGGCTACGGCATTGCAGATATCGGGTTTCTCACCGTATTTCTCGCAAATCTTACCGCCTAACTCTGCGTGTGGCAGTTCCTCCTCGTTCTCGGCTACCTTACCTATATCGTGCAGCAGACCGGCACGGCGGGCCTTCTTGGGGTTAAGTCCTAACTCGGCAGCCATCACGGCACACAGGTTAGCCGTCTCGCGGGCGTGCTGGAGCAGGTTTTGTCCGTACGACGAACGGTATTTCATCTTTCCGACCAATCGTATCAGTTCGGGATGCAGACCGTGCACACCTAAGTCGATGGCGGTACGTTTACCGGTCTCGATAATCTCATCCTCTACCTGTTTGGTCACTTTGGTAACCACCTCTTCGATACGTGCCGGGTGGATACGGCCGTCCTGTACCAACTGGTGCAGACTGAGACGGGCTATCTCGCGGCGGATAGGATCGTAGCCCGAGATAGTGATAGCTTCGGGCGTATCGTCTACTACTATCTCCACACCCGTAGCAGCCTCTAACGCACGTATGTTACGTCCCTCACGGCCGATGACGCGTCCTTTGACCTCGTCGTTGTCGATGTGGAAGACGGATACCGCATTCTCGGCTGTCGTCTCCGAGGCTACACGCTGTATCGTTTGGATAATAATCTTCTTGGCCTCTTTGTTAGCCGTCAGACGGGCATCGTCCATCGTCTCGTTGATATAGGCCATAGCATTGGTCTTAGCCTCATCTTTGAGGGCCTCGATCAATTGTTTCTTGGCCTCTTCGGCGGACATACCGCTGAGCGACTCCAACTGCTGTTGTGCCTGGTGGTGGAGTTTATCTACCTCCTGCTGACGAAACTCGATAGCCTTCTGTTGGTTCTCTATCTGCTGAGTACGTTGGGCCAGTTCATTCTGACCGCGTTGTAATTCGCTTTGGCGTTGGTTGAGTTCGTTCTGACGCTGGTTGAGTTGTTGTTCACGTTGTTGTTTGCGCTGCTCATCGGCACGTATCATGTTATCGTGTTCCAGTTTGAGGGCAATAAATTTTTCTTTGGCCTCCACGATTTTGTTCTTCTTAATCACTTCAGCCTCCTCTTCTGCTTTGCGCAGCAGACCGGAAGCGGTATAGCGAAAGATCAGGAAACAGCCTATGGAGCCTACTGCTAAGCCTCCTACGGCCACAAGACTGATTAAAATAGCTATTGGCATAATTGTTGTTGAATTTGTTGGTTAAGTTGTTGTATGATTTTTTCTATAGGTTGTATGCTGTTTTTGCGGGCATCGGATTGCAATAGGACACCCGTTTCTAAGGCCACCAGGACCCATAAATACTCGGCCGAAGCCTGAGGATAACGTTTTCTATAGTATTGGTAACGCTCATTAAGACGTATGCCTGCCTCGCGATACAAAGGCTCCTTGTCGCGCTCCACGTTGAGGGGAACACGATGGGCATCTAATTGCAGGGTTATACGTTGTAGCGCCATCTTAGGTTATAGGGTATTAGTTGCTTAAGTTGTCTATTGCTCTGTCCACCTGTGCGATAAGGTTAGTGATGTATTGCCGGGCTTTCTCCCGCGACTCTTCTCCTCCTACCATCGCATAAGCGGTTTGCAAATCACGGTACTGTTGCTGCAGGGTCACCAACTCGCCGTGGGTTCGCATCATCTCCTGACGCTGGTTGTTGTTCGCCTCGCGCAGTGCAGCCACCTCCTGCTCCAACGCCTGACAGCGCTGAAGCAAGGTGGTGACGTTTGCTACGAGAGCATCTAACGATTCCATACGGTCAGGTGCCGGAAAGATTAAAAAGCGTAACTGACGCCCAGACCCAGGTTAGCCAGGAACTGAACACGCTCTACAGGGTTATTGCCGTTCTTGTCCGCAATCTTCAAACCGTTGACGTATTTGAGGTTCGTCGATAAGGTGACGTTCAAGCATTTCAAGAACTGATACGAGATAGCTACGTCCCAGTCAACGTCGAAATTACCAAAGCGGCGGTTGTTATCGCGGAAGCCCAGGTAGGTGGCCGTAGAGGTATCATAGCCGGCAGCAGCCTTCTTAGCCAACTGACCGGAGGTGAATATACCGTTGATGATTTCCTGACCGTCATCGTAAGAGAAGTTGTACAGTTTGGTCTTGTCCCAAGCATAGGGAGTGTAGAGCGTCAGGTTGGTAATGATCTTCAGGTCTTTGTACGACCAGTTGATACTTCCCTTCAGCGTCAGACCGAGCTCGGCGCGGGCATTCATGTATTTCTTTGCCAGACCGCCGGTAGCATCGTCAGATACGTATTTCCATACACCATACGACTCCTGCATGCTCTGACGCAGGTCTACTGCATAGAGACGGTTGCCGTCGGCATCTACATCGTCTTTGAACTCGTCGTTCACCTTGTTGCTGATGTAGGCGGTGGTGATACGGCCGGCTACGGGCGAGAGGTATACCGAGAAGATGCTGTTGGGCTTCCAGTCGATACCGACGGATATATCGGTATACGAAGGAGCGAGGATGTTACTTACGATAGGATTCGAGGCAGCGGTACCGGTGTATTTGCGGCCTAAGTCAAACTGCGTCTGGAAACCGGCGTTGACGGTCAGATACCATTGTTTGGCGAAAGCCCATCCTAACTTGGTGTTCAGTTTGAAGTGGTCACTCGACTTCTGCAACTTGTCGTAAGTTTGGTCTACGTACGTCAGGCCATATTCTACGTCAATGTCGGTATCCCAACTCAGACTGTTCTTTTCGTACAGGCAGCGCACTTTACCGAAGGCGGTACCCGTTACATTATTCTTACCTCCGGCAGCCCAGTTGACCATTCCAGTAGCGCTGGCGTTGATGCCGACGATACCGGACCATTGCCAATCTTTCTTTACAGGTTCAGCTTCGGCGGGAGCCACAGCCTCCTGCGCCATTACCGATACTGCGCACAGCACGGCAACTAAGAGAATAAAATGCTTTTTCATTTTTCACAATTGTTTTATGTTTAACGTTCTATTTTTGCCTTACATTGGATAAAATCCAATATTCGGTGCAAAAGTACAAAAATTTTTTGATATTTGCAAACATTTGGCAAAAAATCCACATAAAATATCAAAAAGTATACGTATATGTGGAATATTTTTTGTAATTTTGCAGCGTGAAATAATTTGCACGAGTGTGCACTAACCGAATCGATAAACAAAAATACCATATGAAGAAGTTTTTTCTTGTAGCGCTGATGGGCATAATGGCGGTAGGCATTGATGCCGCTAAAGTAACCGGAACGTATACCACTCGCGAGACCTCCGATGACGGGAAGACCAGTTCCTGGGCTATGGATGTAGTGAGCGGTTCTGCCGTTAAGATCAAGGTGGAGGTCACGGATAATGAGATGATTTTCTCGCCCAGCAGTAGTGAGAAGATTCAGTTTGCCACCAGCAAATACGCATCCATCAAGAGTCAGAGTTCGATATATATTCCCGTTCCTGCAGGTAGTGCCGGTACGGTGAGTCATTCTCCCTCGTCGGCTTCCGACAGCCGCTGGTTCCAACTGTATATCAACGGTACGTCAGGGACTGTCAATCAGCGTCTGTGGTCGAAGGAGGGTACGGACTTAGAAAAGAAAGGACCGCGGAGTTTTGCTTTCACCGCAAGCGATATTACCACGTATGGCGGTAAGACCTATCTGCACTTCAAGGATAACAATACCGAGATGAAGATTGCCTCGTTCACTATTACCCTGACGACAGGCTCTTATTCCGGCGGCGCTACCCCACCCGCGCAGTCCGATGATGCTACGCTGAAGGATTTGAAAGTCAATGGTGTCACCGTTCCCGGCTTCAGCAGTTCGACGACGGCTTATGAGGTGGAAGTAGAGGGTGAGACGGTACCTACCGTTACCGCTACTACCAATCATTCCGGGGCCTCGTATAATGTCATTCCCGCGCTTGGTGTTCCCGGTACTACGCAGGTGATTGTCTCTGCTCAGAAAGGCAATACGCTCACCTATACCGTCACCTTTAAGAAAGCTCCTAACCGTCCGCGTATTACGAGTTTCGTCATAGCCGGTGTGACGGGTGTTATTACCCACGCCGACGGTGGCAATACGATTACGGCTACCGTGCCTTATAATGTTGATTTAACGTCGCTGACGCCTGTGATATCGGTGAACGCTTATACCAACGGTTATACGCCGCAGGGTGCGCAGAACTTCACTTCTCCCGTTACCTATACGGCTTTAGCGGCTGAGACGGGTTCGGCCAATACCGTCTATACCGTCACTATTGCGCAGAGTCCCAAGCCCCAGCCGGGTGACCTGACGGCTCACGAGCCGGATATCTACGATGCGCCTAAGATGGACGGCGGCTACGAGACACCGCTGACGGCTTATAACGGCCGCGAATACGAAGTCTATTATACCACGCGTTATAAAAAAGACGGCTCGAATAACGTAGCCGTAGTATGTACAGCTGAACCGGGCACTATCGTCTCTACCGACGAGACCGAGACGGGTGTCAAGGGCGAGTGGTTGAAGGCGTCGATGAGTTCGTTGAGTGGCGGTACTACGGAACGCAGTCAGGCTGAGTTCACTAAGACGGCCGGTATATGGAAATTCACCGACAATAAGGAGATGACTATTCAGGTCAAAGGTTTCGACCAGTTCTCTATGTTGGCTAAGGATAACAATGCCGATGCGTCCAAAGAGCGTATGTTTGTCGTCTATATCGACGGCGTTAAGCAGAACCGCGCTCCCGTAGCCAGTCATACGGTGCGCCGCTACGATATCAGTTCCGACGAGCACACGATCCGCATCGTCGGTATCGGCAGCAGCAATAACGAGTTGTACGGTTTCTCGCTGCGTGTGGGTAACGAGCCGCGTGTGCGTTGGTTTGACGGTAATGACACTACGCAGGAGGTACTCCAGACGCGTAGTTTGTCGCCTATTACCTATTATGTGAAGAATAACGTGCAGACGAAAGTCATTTGGGAGGACGGTAAGGAATATACGGATATCACGTTGCAGAGCGTGGGTAAGGATGCTATCGGCGATACGCTCGAGTTGACGGGTCAGGTGATGCGTCCTGTCGGCACCTACGGTTACCGTATCGTAGCCTATGACGCTAACGGTATGGAGAAGTCGTCCGTACGCGGTACGTTTACGGTCACCAGTCGCCTGGATGCGCTGACCGACACTATCGCTACCGGTTATACCAACTGGCCTATGTCGACTCTGCAATTCCGTTTCTATGCCCTGAGTGCCGAAGATATCACGCTGACCTGGCCGCAAGGTGCTCCTGCGGGTATTACCTCTTCGGCCTCCGGCAATATCTACAGCATAGCCGGTACGCCTACCGCTGCGGGTGTCTATCCGTATAGTATCTCCGTCAAGGGCGGCAACAGTTTTACGGGTCGCATCGTCATCAGCGATATCGACTTAGGTGATGACCCGCTGCTGTATGTCTATAAGAGTGCCTCGGCGAGCGAACGCGACGGCGTGTACCAATACCTCAGCCATACGGGGTATAACTTAATAGGCTTCAGTCAGGAGGACATGAAGGTGATGACCGACGAGCAGTTAGGACTCTTTAAGATGCTCATCATCAGTGAGGATGTCGATGCTAACCACGAGCAGATACTGCGTCTTATCCGTGAGCGTCGCTTGCCTATCCTCAATATGAAAGCCTTCACCTATACGTCTTCGCGTTTAGGTTGGGGCTATCCGGATAACGGCAGCTTGAGTAATACTAAGATACGTGTTCAGCAGGCCTCGCATCCTATCTTTAAGGCCCTGCAGGTCAAGCAAGGTGATGAGCTCACGCTTATCGACCAAGTCACCACGCGCGGTTTGATGCCAGTGGAGGTGACCGAGCAAGGGTCGTGGTGCTTAGCTGTAGCGCCTACGCGTGGCAAGGACTACACGGGCGACGGTGCCCTGCAGACTTTCCTGCACGAGATGCCGATAGTCAACGGCCATAAGTATATCCTCTTGCCTATCGCTACGCCATCGTCGAGCGCTTTGACCGAGCAGGGACGCTCCCTTATCTCGCAGACCGTCGGTTATCTGCTCTACGGCACCTCGCAACCTCTCGACCTGCCTAAGCTGCGTATCACCTCGTTCGTTATCGATGGTGTGCAAGGCCGGATTAACGAGGACGAGAAGACGATAGCTGTTACTATGCCTATTGGTACCGATCCCTCGTCGCTGACGCCTGTGGTGAGTCTGGCCGATGCCACTACTTTTGTCTCTCCTGCCTCGGGTGAGACAATCGATATGAGTGACTGGTATACGGGTGTTACCTATACGGTGAGCGACTATATCAATATTGTCCGTTACCAAGTCTTCGTCAATGTCGTCACCGGTCTGGAGGAGGTCACCTACACGCCGGGCGAGTGGGTGGATGTCTACGATATCCGCGGCACCAAGGTAGCTACTACCAATGCTAATGTCTACACCCTCGCCCTGCCGCGCGGCTTGTACCTCATCCGCACCGCTACCGAGACGTTTAAGCTGATGCGATAAGGCTGTCGTTCGTATGGAACTCCTCGTCAGCATGCGCTTGCTGCAAGACGAACGCGTTCGTAGGGCAGCCGCGATGCTTCCTCTCCGCTCAGAACAAGTTCTTTCGCGGGATTTAAGCACGGAAACGACGGTCTTTACGGAGTTTATACTCACTATGATTAACCGGGTATATATTGTATCCCTGTCGGGAGGGCTTAAAAACGACGGTCTTTACGGAGTTCATACTCACTATTGTTTCGATTAGGGATTAGTGATATCCAAAACACTGTTTACCAAATTTTCGATTAGGGAGAGTTATCCCTACTGCGCTCGGCATTATGTCGAGGGCGGCAGGAGAGTACGTGAATAGTAACGAAAAACCACTGCGGCTCTCCCGAGTAGCAGTGGCGGATATAAAAATATTATGAAAAATGCCTCTCCGTTGGAGAGGGTTGGGTTAACTCTTACCTCTTAGATTTTAGCTCTTAGTACTGATGCGATAACTTTAAGAAAAAAAACAGACAAAACACTTTTGAATGATTAAAAACTTTGTTTTTTGTGTCAATTACTGCTAAAAACTCCTTAAAAATATATTTTTAGATAGTTTTTACCACCAATTCCCCCTACTCTTCGAGTTAAATCATTCAAAAGACATAAACATAAAAAACATATTTTTTTCAAATCGAAAAGTCTGAATATATTCATAGGTTGATGAATATAAACAATAGACAGAGCAAGTTACTTAAGTTAACGCATCAGTAGTATTTAGCTCTTAACTATTTAACGCCTTTTTGCGTCGATAGTACACCACTCCGCAGGAAAGCATAGCCATAATCAATAAAGGCATCAGGGCATCTCCGATGGGTGATTGATCGGAACTTTCCGTTGCTTCTGTCGGGTTACGATCATCCTGCGTCTCATCTTTTTGGCGACCTCTAATGCGGCTGGGCCTAGAAGATGTCGTAGTAGCCATATCTGAGACGGTAGTTGCGCCAATAGCGCCCACTTGTGCGGAATAGTTACTACCGGACATCTGCATGGTCGATGTCGAATGCCATTCATGTGCCTGTTGTGCGTTAGCTGTCAAGGGTAGAAGGCATACCATCAGTATGCCCACCGCCAGAGTCATCATTGTATTCTTCATATCTTTCATTCTTTCAGTCCTTAATTCATTCACTCCTTCATTCATTATTTAACGCGATTACCGCGCGCATCGTACGCTACGCCTTCTTTGACGATATATAGTAGACCGTCTACTATTACTTTGCGCACTCCGCTCTCACTGCCCTCATTGCCAATCGTTCGAATGTCTGTCGGATTCTGCGCGATGGGCGAGAGTTCAAGAGTGAAGCGACCTTCGTGCGTACCCGCGGGTAAATCTAAGGTGTAATCCATCAGCGCCAGGTTGGTACGCGTATGAGCGACATTATCCACGAGCGTTACACCTGTACCTTTTGTACCATCCGGCATCGAGAAGGTGTATTCACCGGCTGTAGCTAATTGCACTCCGACTGGTACGATGCTTACCGTATCCGGCAAGCAGTTACCTGCCATCTTGTAGAATCCGACAATAGTATAGAGATTGTTTCCTGTCTTACTCATCAACTTGCTTAAGTCGAGGTTCAGGTCATATCCTTCGGTTGCGCCCTCTGCCATGCGGCTGATATACGTAACATCAGTTTGTTGTCCGTCACGATTAAGAACGAGTTTGAGTGTCTGGTCGGCGGATTCCTCATTATAGCGAGCCGGGGCTTTCTTTCCCACTAATGGGTTATCGGAATCAAATGGCTCCCATGTAAGCGTTCCGGCATATTGAACAAGATAAGCATGAGTAGCTTGGAACTCAAACGAATTAACCGAAGTATTAACCGTGTATTTAGGATCACCATTGGCAGCCCACTCGTAGAAGAATTTCAAGTCTCCTTTGACATTTGGTGATGTCGGATACGAGGTACCCCATCCGGTAGTGGATATTTTTGCACTATTGAAACTCGGAGAACCGATGATATTCCAGTTAGAATCGATAGCACGACGATCATAACTTGGATTACCTTCGTTAGTTTGAGGATTGTTTTCTTTTCCGCGCCAAATAGTACATTTGTGCTCCGGAACTGTTGTCGTAGTAGATGCGCCCTTCTCTTCCAACGTAAGATTGCTACCGGCTGACGGGAAGTATAAGTACAACTTAGCGCCGTCCTCATTAGCAAATCTACGTGTTCCGCCATGGTCGGCATTTAAGTTTGTTACGCGCAACACATAGCCCTGATTTGCTTTCATGACACCTGTTGCGTGATCCATATTGTACCACCAACTACCCTGTTCTGCCCACCAACCTTTTTGTGCACGATAATCACCATGATAGGTTTGGATGACCCATGAACTGCCATATCCCTCAATACCAAAGATATCGCGGATATTACAATCATAGGGCAAAGAGATCCAATAATACTCGTCGCAATATGAGCCCGCATCAATACGACGTGTTGCATAGGGAGCAGGACTCTCGCTATCTTTATTGGTCCAACTGTCACGCAATAACTCCAAAGCGACATAAATCTTCGAGATGCCACTTAGATCTGTAACATCAGAACCAGCATCTTCACCATCTACCATATTCAAAACTGTCGGATTTCCATTCTCTGTACGAACCACTATCAAGTTCGACTCCAGATTAAATCCTTCAAATGCGCCTTCCGGTTTCCATGCGGCCAACAAACGGTTGGTTTTATAATCGTAAGTGATAAGAACATTATATGTACTAGCCAGATCACCACCCATAAGTTGTTTGTCTGCTGCTAATGTTTGTTCATAGCCGTTATATGATGTAGTGATAGTTGCTGTTGCTTCGCCGTCAATCACAGCAGACGCGGTATATACCCAATCAGAAGCATCTGAGAAACTGGACTTGTTTCCCTTACCGGCTCCGTTAGCATTCACGTGAGCACCTTGTATCTTAATCTCACTACCACTACCAGCGATAATGGTTCGTTTGAAATAATTGGTAGAAGGATTATAGGCAAAGCGCACGTTACCACCATTTGCCGATTTGATTTGGCCATCAGGGGAGTACGGGTCAGTACTGATCACACCTGCCAAGTCAGAGTTATAGATATTACCTACCGTTCCGACACAACTGATGTCTTCTCCTTTCGGGAACCAATCTACCCAATAATGATTGTAATCTTCTGTACCAAAGATGGTCGTGTTCGGTTCGAAGTATGTAAACTTTGTTCCAACACCGCCCTTAGCCACACCGCCAGCCAAATTGTTCTCTGTATTGGCATAAACATGGATGTCATAATCACCGGTGTACTTTGCAAAGTTCGTCAACGAACTACTACTCAATGTCGCCGTAAAGACCGTACCGGTTGCAGATACATCAGAACAACTGGAGATATAATTAGTACCTGCGGTATTCCATGTTCCATCAATATGCTGAGCTCCATCTCCTGTGCCTCCCTGACTCCAGGTCTGAATCTTCACAGTACTACTACCGTTTGCAGGGTTTGCAAAGAAAGAGACCGTTCCAGTACCTTCTGTAGGTGAGATGGCATTACTGTAATAGGTTTTACCTGTCGCTCCATCATATGAAACTACGCGGAAGATAGCGGTAGGATAGTCTTTTAGATAGCAGTCATTGGGTCCTCCTCCTTCACATAGTTGATACCAGTTTCCCGCATGCTGTTTCTTGATACCATAAGTTTCGCCTAAGTCATAGTTAATCGGGAAACCATCGTTATACGTTTGTTTAGAATTTTCACCAACGCTCAACCACAAACGATGGAAATAACTATCCAATGTGACGCGATAAATAGGTTTCTCATCAATTGTATCGCATGCCATCAGTTTTTCTCCCGGGAAACCACGATTCAGGTAGTATGTGTCATTATCAGTATTCTTCATAGCCTCCCACATCTGTCCCCAATTGCGTGTATCCTCTACATAGATGTAGTATTGCTCATATACATCTTGTACAACCCAATCAGATTCCTCACCAGTGTCAACGACTTTCATCTTTACGCGAATATTATCAGTCGTGCTACTCGGTGTGTATGTGCATGTCGCAGTTGTAGAATATCCCTGAACTTCAGACCAACTATCTCCATGTCCATGCTCAAATTTATAGTGCAATGTCTGACCATCAATAGTTGTATTGGCTTTAGGTGCAGCTGTTACGATACTCTCAATTCCTGCATATGGACGACCGGAGATAGTAACTTGAGGAGCAGGAATAGAAAACAAAATAAAATAATTACTTCCATTACGACTAAAATAAGAAGTCTCCGGACAAGTCGCATCTCCTGTTGCACGGTTCATCTGGGCAGTATAATAGAATTCTAGTTTATAATTGCCAGAAGTCAAGGACACCTTATCATCGCCCGTACACATATCCAATAAGTTTTCATCACCCGTCCACTTCCAGGCTTGATATGTCTTACCATCTTTTTCGTTACTTACGACTGCATTATGATCAATCGTATTCCAGTCTCCAATAGGTGTATCGGGAGAGCCAATTTTTGCCATTTTGAAATGCAGCGTCATTTCTCCTACATTACCATTACTATTTTTCCAAACCCAAGCACCGAATTCTTTTAAATATAAAGTCACCGTAGATCCAACATTCGTATCATATTTTGTATCAGTAGCTGTTGCGTTGGTTGTTCCTCCAGTGGCATATACCTGCACCCATCTATTATTGTCCGGATCTGCATTTTCCCAACCAGCTGTCCAAGTAGTAGTACGCGAAATTTTTACTGTTCCATCTTCTTTGTAAACATAATAGATACCAGCCCCTTGATCTGTATAAATAAGCTTGTCCCAGCATGTACCACTATTATTACCTCTATAAATGTCGAACGCGTCATCAGGCATATCATAAAATCCCCAACCATTGCTTTCGTTTAAAACGGTTGTTTTTACTTTATTGGACCATCCATTAGAGTTATATGCCACATAAGGCACAGCATTTGCTTCATGCGGCTCTCCGCTACTGGTTCCCTGCAATTGAATGTACACAGGATTCCCAGCCCACGCGGAATTAATACTCATTACCATTACTCCGAAGAGTACCAACAATTTAAAGTTAAATAACTTTTTCATAATATGTTTTTGTTATATTTATTTCAGTTTGTTTACTTTCTTTCTCCCCCTCACTTATCCAAATCAGACTAACGAGACACAATCGAGACAGAATCGGAACAAGGTTTGCACCTGCTTTTACCAAAATCACGCGATATATACAAAGTATATATAAGGTCAGGTATGATACGTGATTGACTCGTTGCACCTCCGTGATGGAGTCCTTCCAGTATGTACACACATAGAAAAAGCGTGAAGTTTCACTTGCTCTTCACGCTCCTTGAGGCCTTCGCATTGCCCGAATAAAGTAGAATAACAACCGAAATCCACGCCCGATATGTATTACCCACCTCGCCCTATGATGGGCGTGGGGCACAATTATACATACCCACATGGACATTCATTGCTGTTGCTACGACTTTATTCTGTTGAAAGTTGCGAAGTTTCAAGGAGTCGCAAACAACGTTTCAATAAACGCCTTTCAATATGTCATCCCATTTAACGTCTCAGATCTGACGTGCCGCTTTTTTACGCTGCCGGCATCAGCGATATGTTGGTTAATGCGTCTCTTGATGTTGATCCAGCCATTCTATTCCTTTGCTGCATTTGGCTGCAAAGGTAATGAATTTTTCTCACATATACAAATTTATTTGTAAAAATCTGCAGATATTCGTTATTTTGTGATTAGAGATCGCCGGACCAGCCATGACCAAGGTCCCAATGATCATCGTATTTGAATTCAAAATACGGCAGGGCGAAATATTTCTCTAATAGTTCAGTCAACTCGTCCTCAATATCTTTTGCCCACCGGCCGACAAAGACCACAAAATGGTCCACCGCCCAAGCGACCCTGCCTCGGGGCACCTGTGTATAGTCGCCGCTAAACTTTGTAGGCTCATGTTGGGCAAGCGCACGGAAATACTGTTTCTGCCAGATCTGGCGGTGCAAGGTCTGGTAGTTGATATAAGGCAGACCTTTATCTGCTGCCTCTTCTACCATCTTAGGCGTCAGCTCTTTCTTATACACACCGAAGAAATCGTGTTCTGCAGGGTCATACCAGAAGATTCCGACAGCCGGCATAGGCTCATCAAAGGACTTCATATCCTTCATGATAGCCTCTTTTTCCTTATGCGATAAAGTGGTCATAATCGGTCAACTTTGCAAATCCGTTGCAAAAGTACAAAGATTTTTCCACATACGCAAATTTTTGGACAACAAAAAATGACGACACCCGGAAACAGCAAATTCTGTAAGACCTTAGATTAAAGTGTGCGCACGCGTGAGGGAGGGGATTTTGACTAATAATCGGTCTGAAAACAATGAATAATATTCATTTGGACGAAAATATAGGGGAAAAATTTGTGTATATGCTATTTTTGTAGTATATTTGCAGCCGAAATGAAGAATAAACGACCATGAGTAAGCGATTCTTCGTGTTGGCAGTCATAGTGACGATGATGGCAGGAGGCGTAGGGGCTATAGCGCCCCTGCAGGCGCAGAAAGACTCTACGCAGGTGTCTCAGCCGGGTGCGTACGGTACGACGATAGGTCAAGAGGACATGAACAACCGCGACCAGTCGTCGAATGCGATAGATGTTATTCGCGGTCGTGTAGCCGGTATGACGGTAGACCGGAGTGGCGAGAACGCTATGAGTGCAGTGCGTCTGCGCGGTACGATATCGCTGTCGGGCAGCAGTGACCCGTTGATAATAGTAGACGGCGTAATCGGCGATATGAGTCTGCTCTCCACTGTCAACCCGACCGATATAGAGAGTTTTCGCATTCTCAAAGACGCCTCCGAGACGGCGCAGTTCGGTTCACGCGGGGCATCGGGTGTGATAGAAGTGACGACGCTGAAAGGTAGTGAAGGCAAGCTGCGCATCCATTATAACGGTTCGTTCTCGGTGGGGGCGGTATATAAGACGCTGCCTATGCTGAGTGCCGCTGCCTACCGCGCGTTCTGTCAGGAGCACGAGTTATCGTATATGGACAAGGGTGCCAATACCAACTGGCAGAAGAAGATTACGCGCACCTCGTTCTCGCATCACCATCACCTGGCCTTCACCGGCGGCACTAAGTTGACCACCTACCGCGCGAGTATAGGTTATATAGACGACCAGTACGTAGTCAAAGGAACAGGTTCGCGGTCGTTTATCGCGAATATGAACCTCACGCAGCGGATGTGGAACGACGTGCTGAGAATCAATATCGGCATGTTCGGTTCGCTGCAGCAGAGTAAGAATCCTTTTAACGAGAAAAAACTGTTCTACAGCGCCGCCTGTTTCAATCCCACCTACCCGGCCTCGCGTAATGCGAGTGGCGGTTGGGACGGTGACCCGGGTGCGAGTCAGATTGCCCACCCTCTGGCGTGGTTGGAGAACACCGGTCAGCCTTCGGATGCACATATCAGCACTAACCTGCACCTGGATTTCAAACTCATCGAGCCGCTGCATCTTAAGTTATTAGCCGCCTATACCTATCACCGCATAGATGACGAACTGACGGCTCCTACGGAGGAAGGCGGTCTGGCTTATCGTTCGACGGGCAAGACGCACGATATCTTAGCGAACATGATTCTCGACTACAACCAGAGTTGGGGCATACACGCCTTATCGGCTATGGCGTTGGCGGAGATTAGCACCAATAAGGCCGAGGGCTTTCACGTGACGACTTATCAATCGGGCGCTAATCTCATAGGTGCTGACCGGTTGTCGGGTGGTTCGATACGGCCATGGGACGGCACCGACTCGTACAAGGTGCAAGCGAACATGGTATCGTTCATGGGGCGCGTGAGTTATACCCTTCTCGACCGCTATAACCTGACAGCCTCGATACGTACGGACGGCAGCAGTAAGTTCGGCACTAACAACCGATGGGGCTGGTTCCCTTCTATCTCCGCTTCGTGGACGCTGTCCAACGAGCCTTGGATGCCGCAAAACGATGTACTGGACCACCTGCGTCTCAACGGCGGCTACGGTCTGTCGGGCAACCAATCGGCTATCGACAGTTACCTGACGATGTCGCTGTACGAGCCTAACGGAGTGACGGAAGTGAAGGGCAAGGGTATCACGACGTATGCTATGCTCCGCAATGCCAATCCGGATTTGAAATGGGAAGTCAGCCACACGGGTAACGTAGGTGTGGACCTGAGTATGTTTAAGGGACGCCTGCTCACCAATATCAGTTATTACAACACCCTCATCACGGACATGCTCTATCCCTACCGCGTGTCTACGCCGCCCTATACCTACCCCACGCTCATCGCCAACCTCGGCAGCATGCGTAACGAAGGTGTAGAGATATCGATAGGCGGCACGATAGTGAAGACCAAAGACTGGAAGCTGAGCATCAATGCCAATGTGACCTGGCAGCGTAATAAGTTACTGAGCCTGAGCGGTCAGCATGGCGACGAGTGGCTCTATGCCGCCGATTACCAGGCTATAGCGTCTGTCGAAGGTGCCGGTTCCAAAGGCGGCGACAACGATATAGTATGGCAGATAGTGGGACAACCCTTGGGCACGTTCTATTTGCCACGCTGCACGGGACTGGTGGATAACGGCAAGGGCGGATACACCTACGGCGAAGGTGAACGTTACATAGCCGGACAAGCGACACCTAAAGTGCTGTTGGGATCAAATATCAGTCTTAAATATAAGAACTGGGACTTATCCATCCAAATCAACGGCGCCTTTGGGCATAAGATCTTCAACGGCACCTCGCTGGCATATATGAACCTCGGTTCACTGCCGTTCTATAACGTGCTCCGCGATGCGCCTAAAGCTAAGATATACGACCAACAGGTGACCGACTACTGGCTGGAGAAAGGTGATTACGTCAACTTCGATTACATCACGTTAGGTTATCAGGTGCCGCTGCCGGTGAATAAAGTGGTGGAGACCCTGCGCTTGGTGCTGACAATGAATAATATAGGTACTATCACCGCCTATTCGGGTCATACACCTATCATCAACAGTACGAACATCAACTCCACCATCGGCGTGGACGATAAACGTACCTATCCGTTAGCGCATACGTTTACGTTGGGATTGTCGATTGGGTTTTAAGGGTTAGCGGGTTACGGGTTATGGGTTATGGGTTAGCGGTTAGCGGTTACATATTACAGGATGAAAATATCAAATTTCAAATTTCAAATTT
>JAFSJN010000018.1 GCA_017439235.1 Paludibacteraceae bacterium | reverse complement strand
TTTCAAATTTCAAATTTCAAATTTCATCATCTTAATGATGATGACCGGTTGTTCGTTTCTGAAGGAAGAGCCGTCTTCGGCATTAACGGAAGCACAGGCCTTCAGTTCGATGACCGCACTGAGGAATAACGCCGTATTGTCGGTATATATGTACTTAGGCGGTAATGCCGACTCGCAGGGTCTGCAGGGGACAGGACGCGGAGTGTATGACCTCAACTCGCTTACCACGGACGAACAGATTATCCCGACACGTGGCGGCGACTGGTACGACGGCGGCTATTGGCAAGACTTGCACAACCACGCATGGACGGCGGACGACCGTTCGATACGCGACACGTGGGACTACCTGTTTAAGGTTGTCATGCTCACCAACAGCGGTATAGCACATATCGAGGCGTATGACAAAGCCGATAAAGACTCGGCCTTGTTGGCAGAATATAAAGCCGAACTGCGTGCCGTCAGGGCTATGTATTACTGGTACCTGCTGGACCTGTACGGCCGAGTACCTATTGTGACGCGCATGGATATACCGACGGACAGCGTGCAGTTGGCGTCCCGCAAAGAGGTATATGCTTTTGCCGTGAATGAGTTACGCGAGGCTATGCCGTTGTTGGCATGGGATTATGCCAATAGGCCGTTAGGAGAATACTACGGGCGAATGACCTACTACGTAGCATCGTTTGTACTGATGAAGTTGTATCTCAACCACGCGGTCTACACGGGCGAAGAACAACCGGCGCTGTACGACTCCATAGTGAACTACGCCGACATACTGGCCAATAACTACGAGTTGGAAGAAGACCTGCAGGTCAACTTCTCGCTCAATAACGACCAGTCACAAGAGAATATCTACGTTATCCCGCGCGAGGTGGGCAAGTATGCAGCACAATATAAATACGAGCAACGTACACTGCACTACAACCACGCTGCAGCCCTCGGCATAGGTGGCGAGAACGGCACGTCGGCCACCTTAGAGACATTAGATGCATTCGGCTACAATACCGACCACCAAGACCCGCGTTTCGATATGTATTTCTATTACGACACGGTGTGGGTAGGCAAACAGATGATTTACCGCGAAGACGGTAAGACACCATTGGTGTACGAGCCGGACAAGGTAGCTATGGATGTGTCGGGTACGCCGTATGAGAAGACTGCCGGCGCGCGACTGAATAAGTACGAGCACGACCCCAATGGTATTCAGGATGGCAATGTAGGTAGGAACGATATAGTGCTCTTCCGCTATGCGGATGTCGTATTGATGAAAGCCGAAGCTAAGGTGCGCAAAGGAGAGAGTGCTTATGCCGAGATAAAAGATATCCGCGACCGTGTCGGAGCCGACGAGATAGCCTCTCCCACCTTGGAAGATATCTACTACGAGCGCTGGCGCGAACTGATGTGGGAAGGCTGGCACCGTAATGATATGATTCGTTTCGGCCACTGGACAGGACATACAACGGTCTTCCCTATCCCGCAGGATATGCGGTATATACATAAAGACTGGGAACAGAACGAGGGCTATTAACCAATAGTATAGAAACGCTAAAATATGAAACATCAAAGATTATATCTATGTTTGGCAATTGCGTTATCGCAGTTGCTGAGTGCCGGGACACTATATGCCACTACCGCTGCGAAAGGTGTGTTTACTGTAGCGGAAAATAAGACGGTGCAGTTTGCGAATGCCAATAGCGTGTATAGCGAGAACGAGTTAATCCAATGGGGTAATCTGAGTTCTGTTACAGGTGATGGTTGGGATTTACTGACAGGTGCCGAATGGTCATATTTGTTGGCTAGTGGACGAACCAATGCGGCCAATCTGAATAACTTAGGCACCGTAAATGGCAAGAAAGGCCTAATCATTCTGCCAGACGGTTGGGTACAGCCTGCAGGCGTACCGGAATATCAGCCGGTAAGCGTTGAAATAGCTTATGAAGATAATGTCTATACGGCAGAGCAGTGGGCAGTAATGGCGAATGCAGGCGCTGTTTTCCTGCCTTGCGCCGGATATGGATATAATGACCCGAGTGACGGTAATAAATATAAAGTAGTTGATGCAACCGACCACGGTTCCTATTGGGCAAAGGATGCACATGACGCTAGCAATGCCAATAGTATGCGGTTTAGTTCGAGTGAGATCCACGATTTTAACAATGCGGTAAAAACCAATTACTATAGCGTGATATTAGTGAAGACGGTCACACCGACGGTTCTGGATGAGACGGATAACTTAGAAACATTTACCACTAAGTTAGCAGCTGCGGATGACTATAACTTTGCTATCGTCAACCGTACGATGTACAAAAACGGGACATTGCATACGCTTTGTTTGCCGTTTGATGTGCCGAATGTAGATGCATCGCCATTGGCGGGAGCAGAGATATTTGAGTTCAAGGGCGGCACGGTAAGCGGTGCGATAGGGTCTGAGGTGCTACAACTGAATATGAGTCGCCTAACCGGAAAAGGTCTGAGGCAAGGCGTGCCGTATCTGCTACGATGGGCCAAGACAAGTCCGGTAGAGACACTCTCTACCCTACGCTTCTACAATGTAAAGAATTGGGACGATAACACCGATGCAGCAACTGATCCCGGAAACACGACCATTAAGTTCCACGGCGTATATCCCAAGGCGCATATACCAGGATATACCAGCAGTTCTGAAAAACATTATAATTTCTTCTTGGGTGCCAATGATTCCATTTATTGGCCGGACGATGCTACCTATACTGAAGTTGCGGGGCACAATATGAAAGGCTTTAGGGCGTATTTCTATATTGTGACTGCCGAATACCCGTTCTCTGCTCCGGCGCGACAGAGTATACAAGCCGTGTGGAAGATAGATTCAGAGGTTACGGGTTACGGGTTACCGGTTACGGGTTACGGGTTACCGGGTACGGGTAAACTGTTGCGGGACGGAAAAGTCATCTTAGTCATTGACGGGAAGATGTATGACCTGCAGGGGCAAGAGATTAGGGATTAGGATTTAGGGTTTAGTGTTTAGAGATTAGTGTTTACAAATTAAGAATTAAGAATTAACGTTTACGATATCATGAAACGATTATTGTATTTGACCGTAGTGCTGCTGATGGCATCAATGAGTGTATCAACCGTTCAGGCGAATGACTACCTGGAGCAGAAAGGGCATTACACGGTGATGAACATGGGTAACGGTGTATACCGTTTCTATGTGCCGGTATGGGTGTATGGTCACGCCAATAACTACTGCCTTAGGAGTTCGGATGGCCACGACAGTTCGACCGATTCGTACGTCTGGTATTCGCTCAAGAAAGATGCTACAAAGGGTTCCTCAGATGTTCACCGTATAGCTACGGTTCGTGCTACGTTTGAAGGCAAGAACAAGAAGAACGACTATGAAGGGGAAGGAGAAGGATTTATCTATGTCCACGAGGGTAGTATCGTTATTCAGAGTATGTTCAGCGGCGAGAAACTCGCTTTACAAGCCGGAGACGACACGTATTACAAGACCTCCAATCCGCTGATTCTCAAACGTAAGAACGATGACAGTCACGAGGATATTACGTACATCACTTTCGACTGGTACGTGCCGCAAGCCTTGGCTAACGGTGTGGACTTTTATTTCGGCGTGAGTGCCAATATCTACAATTGTTATTACCAACAAAGTTATTACCAAAAATGGTGGACGAATAACGAGAAGCAGAACGTGAGTTATCCGCAGACGCCGGAGTTATTCACGCCTTACCTGTATGCGGTAGACGGAGAGGGCGCTAGTGGCTACGGTAACGCGGCGGTGCAATATACCGTTTTCCAGGAACCGGTGAGCTACCATACTTCGCTCAACGCGACGGAGATGCCGTGTGACAAGAAAGCGGATATGATCATCGTACCAACCACAGATTCGGTTCAGCGTTTCTTCAGTGCGACCTTTCGCGTGGATATGACGCAGGACTCGGCTTTGCAGCGCTATACGGTGAAGTCCAACGAGATTCATATTCCGGCTTACCACCGTATCTATGATTTCCGTGCAGAGGAGATATTGGATGCGCAGAAGAGCGTAACAGGTGATGTGCAGTTGAGTTGGGGTATACGCTGTCCGGGTGCGCAAGACTTGGTATCCACGGATATGTTCGAGATAGAGCGTGCGTTCAAGCCTGATTTCTCGGATGCCTTGACAATCGCCATAGAGAATTTCAGTGCCGATTCAGGAACCTACACGATTCCGGATAACCCGCTGGAGGCTATGCGTGCGCTGGACGATACCACGCTCTCCTACGCTTCGCATTTCAGCGAAAGTCAAACCTTCACCGTGACAAACGCGGATGGCGATCAGGTAGAGTACGAAGCGACCTTGTCGAGTAATACGATCTACGAACCCGGACGACCTGTTTACTACCGTATCCGTCGTGCTACCTCGGCTATCTGGGGCTGGGTGGAAGGTTTCTCACAGAGTACAACGCTCAATAAGAACAACTACCTCGCGCCCTTGGCTCAGACGCAAGCACCTTATACCAAGGATGCGGACTATGAGACCAACCGCAAGGTACATTTTAATATCAAGATTGAGAATCAGAGCATTCACTTGGAGCCGGAGGCCGAAGAACAATGTGTGCTGCAATCGACGGTGAAGCAGATCCGTCGGTTTGTGCCGATCACGCTGCATTTCTCGGGTCTGGACGGCGTCAATCCCAAGAACTACGACTATAAGTTCATCTACCTTCCGCCGGAGGGCGCGCTGCAATCGACTTATATGCCTCTAAATAGCGACAATACGGTAAAGTTGTATGCCGAGTCAGGCAGTAAGGCGCAGCTTAGCGTGGTCAGTAGGGAGTATAACAAGCGGTATACGGTTTATGTAGTCGACCTCGTGAATAAGTTCGATAACAGAGCGGCGTATGATGCGAATGTACAGCTCTATCCGTCGACGGACGGTTTCAACCTCTACGCACACATCACCGAAAACGAGGAGGCGATGCAGACGGCCTATGAGGAGTTTATTGCTCAGAACCCGGTACCCGATACGGTGCGACATACGCTCTATACCAAGTTGGAGAGCAAGGTCGCAAGAGTGAACGAGAGTGAGACGCGTTGCAATTGGGACCGTAATGCGATTATCTACCTGCAGCGTATCTTAGTGGAGACTGGTGACACGATTGAGCTGCCTGTTCCGGCGGATAGTGTGATTCGTCAAGCGGACGGATCGTGGATGGCACATATGACGGACGTAGCCGATCGCTCCTGCATGCATTATAAATATGCCGTACGTATCGACCAGAAGGTTTCTGCGCTCAAGATGCATCACCCGACGGATTTGCAGCCGGTAGCGATTGACGGTCCGGACCTCTACTACAACGAGGTCGCAGAGATCGACCGTTTTGAGGCCACACAGGGTACTGACCGCTACAGCATCATCCTGACCTGGGCTCCGACTGCAGGAAGTGTAGATAACTATGAGTTAGCCCGTCGTGAAGCAGGTAGTACGGACGACTATCGTGTGCTGCTGACTACGGACAAGTATGGTTTCCGAGATGACAGTGTGACGCCGGGTAAGGAGTACCAGTACCGTATTATCGCTTCCTACACCTGTAATGATACGACGACCACCCACGGTGCGATTACCACCGGTTCGCGTTCTCCTTACGGACTGATTAGCGGACGTATCCATTATGCTGACGGCACAGGGTGCCCGGGCGTAAAGGTAGCGGTTACAGGTGAGGGGTTACCGGTTACGGGATTAACGACTCTCACCGACGGTGCCGGACGGTATATGTTCGACAGTCTGCTCTATGGGGAAGGAAAGACCTACAGCATTATCCCGACGAGCACGTACGCCGAGTTCCGGTGGAATAACACGAACGCTACCACAGCTTCTGTCACCTTAGATGCCGGTAACCCGGTAGCAGAGGCGGTTGAGTTCGATAATATATCCTCGGTTCGTTTGAGCGGACGAATGCTCTATTCGAAATCGTCGATTCCTGTACGCGACGCCAACCTGCTGCTGGACGGTGTGATGATTCAGCGGGCGGGCGGTCCGTTGAAGACTGATGCATCGGGTAACTTTGAGATACAGGTTCCGCTGAACCATCAGTTTACGTTGCAAGCCGTCAAAGAGGGACACACCTTCGAGGGCGACGGTTTTGTTCGCATGAATAACGACAGCAACTTGGTATTGGACAAACCGCTGGATGGTGTCCGTATCTGGGATGCGACGAAGGTGCGTCTGGCCGGTCGTGTAGTCGGCGGTTTAGAGCAAGCCGGCAGAGCCTTAGGTTTCGGTTTGAGTGTCAACTACCTCGGTGATGACGTGCAGTTGGTACTTGAACTCGAAGGCGATAATATATCGCATATAGTGCGGGACGAGAATGACCTGACGCGTGATACATTCGAATATACAGTACCGCACCTGGTGTACGGCGTCAATGATGAGACGGACACGGTCGGTACGACGCAGATGCATTACCAAAAGAAACGCATCATCATCAATCCCGATCCGTTGACCGGCGAGTATAGTGCGGACTTGTTCCCTGTGAAGTATAAGATTACGCAAGCCACAGCACGCGGTTACGCTACGCTCTTTGCGGAAGGTAAGACGAGTGAGGTGATAGACCTGAGCGACGCCGCTACGCATCAATCGGGCGATATACTGGACGGCAAGGCAGTCAAATGGAATGAGAAATACAGCATCACCTATCGTTCGCCGATCGATATCACCTGTACGCAGTTGCGTTATGGTATCGCAGAGCCGTATCTGGGAGAGAAAAGTATGACGCGGCAGAATATCAAGAACGAGATGGTGGAAATCCCGTTGGTGGAGAAAGACTCGACCGGTGTTTGGCATTACACCTTCGGTCATCCGGTCTTCGCGACAGGAGATTATACCTTCCGTATCAATGCCCACGAGGACTATTACTACAATAACGATAAGACCTCCACGAAGCACGAACGAGTGCCTATCAACGGTGGCGATATGAAGATCTATAACGGTCTGCACGCCTCCGAAGAGACGCAGACGCTGTCTTCGCTCTTCCCCAAATGGGAACAAGCGACGCAACGTTTGCTGGGTCTGGGGGCTCAACTTAATGAGGCAGGTCAGATAGACATCACTATCCCTGTGGATTATGTATCGTTCAACAAGACAGGCGATCAAGCCCTGCGCGTACTGGATGTAGCTATCGAGTTGGAAGGTCGTCATATCGAGAAACAGGTCATTAGCGCCTACGTCACCGGTAACCGCTTCAAAGGCAATGACTACGCTATGGCAGTAGATGCCGGCGTGACTCTGTTGGACGTACTGCGTGACCCGCCCGGATCGAAGAGTTATGCTTACCTCGAGTCCGGTACGACCTTTACGTATAATTACAACTGGACGGTGAATTTGGAGTTAGGCATTGAGCTGGATATGTCCTACGGTACGGGTATGGGAATGGTTTACGGCGTGTACATGGGAACGGCCCCTGCTACACCCGCTGCGTACTCCGGTAATACCTATTCCTCGCTCATATCGAACTCCTGGAGCCTGCCGCTTAAATCCGGTTTGACCTGGAAACACGGCGGTAGTTATACCTTCACCACCACCGAACGCATCGAGACGGCGAGTGATGACTGGTTCGTCGGTTCGCGCGGCGATATTTATATCGGTCTGGCGCAGAGTGCCGTCTTCCAGATGCTGGATGCCGTCAAACCGCTCGACTCACTCACCTACGTATCCTTGTCGGCACAACTCAAAGACAGCGTCGGTGTCACGGGTTCGTCGGCTACCGTGGCGGAAGGTCATGGTTTGGACGGACAGAAATACTACCTCGCCATCGGTGAAGAGATAGCCGGAGGCCATAAGGTGGACGGAACCTTCGCATACTCGCAGGATTATATCCTGACCGTACTGCTGCCGCAGCTGATCGAGCGACGCGACCAACTGTTAGTGATGGGCGACAGTGCCACCATTCAGTCGATTGCCGATGCAAGGCAGGAACCCGTTTACTGGTCGCATGTATTGCCGACAGATACGACCTTTGCCTTATCGAACTACGAGGTGGTTTATCCGACGGGTGTGACACCTTGGATGAAGGTCAATCAGGTGGAGATGTACAACAATACGATTGCCTCATGGCTGAATCTGATTGAGGATAACGAGAAAGAGAAACTGACCGTAATGGCGGGTGTCAATGCCGATCTGGTGAAGAACTATTTCGTCAGCAATGGTGTCAAACTCAGTTATTCGGAGACCTATAACGCGGTGGAGAACCACTCCTTTAAGATCGATGGTCTGGGCTTTGACCCCTCTACTGCTTTGACAACTCTCAGTCCCGATGGAAAGGCGTTAAAAACGGCACAAGCCGCCCTACAGGTTTGGAGAGAAGCACGTCGTAACAGTAAGGCTAAAAACGGTCAACGGGCATCTGTCCAGACCAAGACACCGACCGCTTCCCTCAGTTGGAACGTCAATCCGCTCTTTGACCTCAATTGGGATAGGGACCCGAACTGGTCAGAGAACCATTCCCGTACGGCCGGCTTCGTACTCGAACCCGATGAATACTCCTATATGAACGTTTCCGTGCTTCGTTACAAAGAAGAGGACAATGAGTTCAACAAGACCACCTACGATGTGCGTGAGACGGTCGATGACGGTAATGACTACGACGGATACTCCCACCTCTACGGTTCGTTCATCTACAAACTGAACGGCGGTGCCACCAAGTGTCCGTGGGAAGGACCGGAAGAGTCGATCTTCTATACACAAGGCGGTCGGCAGGCACAGTTGTCGGACGGTACACTCAAACTGGAGAACCCCAAGATAGATATTATCCATCATGAGATAAGCGATGTACCGCGTGACCAGCCGGCGATCATCAATGTCCGCTTGAGTAACGAGACACAACAGAGCTTTGAGAACTACGTAGTCTTCAAACTCGTGCTCGTCGATGCTTCCAACCCCAACGGAGCGAAAGTGCTGATGGACGGTTTCCCGTTGACAGGTGACGGACGGGCCATCAAACTCAACCCGGGTCAGACCATCGACAAGACTATCGAGATATATGCAGGACAAGGAAATGACTTTGAGAACCTGACGTTGATGTTAGCTTCGCAATGCGACATCTTGAACTTCATGAAGGCTTCGTTTAGTGTACATTTCCTGCCTACGAGTTGTGATGTCAATATCGCGGCTCCGCACGATAAGTGGGTAATGAACACCCTCTCGCCGAAAGACTCGACGGGCTGGTATCTGCCAATCGTCATCGATGGCTATGACATCAACTATCCTAACTTCGACCACATCGAGTTTCAATACAAACTCAGCAAGCAGAGCGATGACGGCTGGGTGAACCTCTGTTCGTTCTACGCGGACAGCACGTATTACAAAGAGGCATCCGGAAGCAAAGCGATGATGAAAGCGGGACGTATCGAGAACATCGCTTTCTATGGCGAGCGTGATCCGATGGAGCAGGAATACGACCTGCGCGCCGTATCGTTCTGCCGCTACGGAACCTCGTATCTGACGAAGTCCTCGAAAGTGCTGACCGGTATCAAGGATACGCGTGTGCCGGTTGTCTTCGGTGAACCCGAACCGGCAAATAGCATCCTCGGTGTGGGCGATCATCTGAAATTACGTTTCAACGAACCGATAGCCGGTAACTATTTAGACGAAGACAACAACTTCCAGATTACAGGTATCACCAATACGACCGGCTTGTCGGCTGCCACATCGCTGCATTTTGATGGCAATGCATCGGCTACCACCAAGGCGAAACGCGACCTGACAGAGACCGACTTTACCATCGATATGATGATCAAGCCGACTATAGCGACTAATCGTGCGAACGATATGATCCTATTCGAGACCGGAGACGGCCAAATAACCAAGCAGTTGATACTGACCAAAGACAATTACTTGCGTCTCATTAAGACGAATGGAAAGACCTTCCTCGGCAAGTCCTCTAAGAAACTCGAAGACATCCGTGCCTTCACGCGCGTGCTATGCGTGTATAAAAAAGGTGGTGGAGTGCAATTCTATGTCGGTACAGAAGAGGTAACTTCCGGCAATCTTGGCAGCACCGACAATGCAGAGGAAGCACAGGACCGCAGTGCGTACTTCCGATTTGGCAGCACCTACGACGGCGACATGTTAGAAGCGCGTATATGGACTAAAGCGCTGACGCTCGAAGAGATCAGTGCCACCGCCAACCGTACGCTCACAGGCTATGAGCGTGAGTTGCTCGCTTACTACCAGATGAACGAAGGTAAGGGCGAGACCGTCACCGACCAGGCGCACGGCGCTACGCTCTATCTGGACGGCTGCAGTTGGAATAAACAGAAAGGTTATTCGCTCAAACTGGATGGCGAACCCGTACAACTGAACGGTAACCTACTCGGCCGCTCAAAAATATATGACCTGACGATGATGCTGTGGTTCAAGGCTGAGAAAGGCGGTACACTCTTCAACTCGAACGACCTCCAACTGAACGTGCCGGAAGGTTATGCGGACGGAAAATGGCACCATATGGTGCTGACCATCAGCCGTATCTATAACAACGCCGCACTCTTCCTCGACGGCAAGATGGTTCAGACCTACGATGCGACCCAAGTAGGCGGGCTCGTTGGTACGATGTACCTCGGCGGAAACGGCTTCAAGGGTAATATCGATGAGTTCGTTATCTTCGAGCAGGCTTTGCCCAAATCGCTGGTTGAGTTGTATGAGAACAATGCCCTCACCGGCGACGAGATGGGTCTGTTCGCGTACCTGCCCTTCGAGGAGCAGTACACCAACCCGAACGGCATCATCGAGCAGCGTTTCAGCATCAATGACCAGCGTATATTCAAAGACGCAACCGGGAAGGTGATTAACAAAATTGTTCCGCTAGTATCGGGCACTGGAAATTGGACATTAGAGAATGCGCCAATCAAGTCGAAGGGAGTGCTGAATAAACTCTATTTCAACTGGGCGTTCAACAACGATGAGTTGATGATTAATATCCTCAACCGCGACTACGAGGTGAACAAACAGTCTATCTATATCACCGTGCGTGACGTAGAAGATCTGAACGGTAACCCGATGACCTCGCCGGTAACCTGGACTGCGTTTGTGGATCGCAACAGTTTGAAGTGGTCAACAAAGAAACTGCTTATTAAGGCTGATGACACCACGGATGATGACATAGTAACACAAGTGGACATCATCAACCAAAGCGGTAAACGCCATACTTACACTATCGAATCCCTGCCGTCGTGGTTAACAATAAGCCCCACCTACGGAGCCATCGATCCTATGGAAGAACAAACCGTCCGCTTGACGTTCAATAGTCAGATAGCCGTAGGCGAGTATAGCGACATCCTCTACCTGACCGATGAGGACGGTCTCAGCGAACCGATACACGTAGAGTACGTCGTCGAGGCTATACCGCCGTATGACAATCTCGATGAAGGGAAGTATCCGTATAATATGTCCATATGCGCGCAAGTAAAGATAGGTGACGAATACGATACAGACGAGCGCGATATCGTCTATGCTATCTACCGCAACGAGTGCGTTGGCATGGAGCATGTAGCATTCGATAATGTCGCCAATAAGTCGAAAGTATACCTCACCGTCCACGGCAACGACGAAATGAACCGCCAGGCTATTCGCTTCCAGCTATGGCAAGCATCGACAGGTAAACTATATGACCTGACGACCAATGTCAATGTACTCTTCGCACACGGCTTCGTATATAACTGCGGCAGCGACCAACCGCTCATCCTTACTACTTCTGGCAGTGAGATACAGGCTATCGACCTGAGTGCCGGTTGGAACTGGATATCCACCTATATGGATTTGACGGCTACACAAGGTGCATTGACCGCTTGTATGACTGCCAACGAGCCGTGGGCAGAAGGAGACATCATCAAGAACACCAACACACGACAGTTCAGCACCTACGACACGAACTCCGGTGCTTTTGTTGGCACGCTGACGAGCCTACATCACTCGCAGATGTATATGCTGAACACTCAGAACGGCAATACGATGCGTATAGCAGGTGAGATACTTAGTGAAGACTCTATGCACGTAAGCGTACGCGGTGACGGACAATGGAGTCCGATGCCCTGTCTATTCGATCAGACTACAGCCCTAAGCGAAGCTCTCGCCGGCTACTACCAAGACGCTTCAGCAGGCGACATCATCAAAGCGCGCAACCGCTTTGCTACCTTCACCGAAAATAAACGATGGGAAGGTAACCTCACCGCTGTACGTCCGGGCGAAGGATACCTCTTCCGCCGTATGGCACCTGGAACGATTGAAATAGAATTCCATAAACCGAATACTTCGGCGATGCCGAAACGGGTTATGGGTTACGGGTTAGAGGTTACGGAAAACCCATTCACGAATCCGAAGGCGGCAACGAATATGACGATGATTGCGCAAATAGAAGGATTAGCGATTAGTAATTATCGATTAGAGGTTTATGTGGGTGATGAACTCGCTGCCATTGCTACTCCTATTGATTCGCTGTACTTCCTGACGATTCAAAGCGACAAGGTAGGTGAACTGAAGTTCCAGGGTAATGGTGAATGGTTAGAAGTAATAGGTGAGAGTATCCCCTACTCTGCTGACGCACATTATGGTACTCTCAAAGCTCCGGTGCTCCTCCGTCCAAAAGATAAGGATAGCACAGGTATCTACAAAATCATTGAAAACAACCACGTAGTAATAATTAGAAACAATGAGAAATATGATGTTACAGGCACAAAACTTTAAAGTTATGGCTCTATGTTCTTTGTTCCTTATAGCCCTCACCGGCTGCAAGGAAAAGAACGAGCCGTCGTCACCCCAACAGGTTGACGACCCCCAATGGGAAGTAACGGTAGAGAATAACTTATCTCTATCGATGACAGCTGTAGTAAAGGTAGAAGGAGCAGTAGGCACTCTGGCTGCGTTTATGGGAGACGAATGCTGTGGCGTAGGCACGTATATAGACGGCTTATACCACCTCTATATCTCGCCCGCAACAGAGGACGGAGGCAAAGTACAGCTGAAGTTCTATTCGCCCAAACTCAAACGTATCTTTGTGGCGACAGAGACCTTTCCCTTCCGCAACGATACCCAACTCGGTACCATTGCAGAGCCCTACACCCCGATTTGGGATGTAACTAAATAATAGTATATTAAAACTATTAATGAGATACGTTTACGTGTTGTTTGCCCCAATACGTATCGGAACGATATGCAGGGAGCGCTTCCTTACGCACCTCAAAAACGATATTTCGGAAATCCATCTTCAACCCATTGTTATTATCCACGACAGGAGGAATAGTATGCGGAAGGGTGATACTTTTCATTTGGACACAATGGAATACTATATTGCCAGGAAAAGTATCTACCTTTTCCGGAATATTGATACTCTCCAACCTTTCGCAAAAAGCAAAAGCATAGATACCTATTGAACTTAGACTATCCGGCAAAATCATAGTCGTAAGCGACATACAACGTCGAAAGGCAGCCATACCGATACGCTGAATATTAGACGGCAACTGAATATTGCGTAATGCACTACAATTGCTAAAAGCACACCGACCAATATATGTGATTGAAGAAGGTAAGAACACTTCTGTCAATTGTTTACGCATATAAAAACTCCCGTCACCTATTCCCATTACGGTATATGTTCGTCCTTTATAACGGACCTGTTCGGGAATAGTTACCTCACCTCTATAAGCAGTACGTTCACGTTCGACGGCATCTTCATCCATCTGGAGGAGTTGCCGTTGTTGACGCGAAAGATGGTCATGCGTATGGTCATGATGACATTCTGGTCCACAGACGTGATGCATAACGCGCAAAGGAGTTCCTGTCTCTGCAGTAGCTTCCTCCCAATGCGTTACTTCTACAGTGCGCCTACGTTTGTCTGTAATAGAATAGTAGACTCCATCGACAACAAAATCGTATGCACTTAACGAAGACGGTAGCGCACACAACAACAGTAAGATAGAGAGAACTGTTTTATTCATTAATTATAGGGGACGATAGTGACGGTACAAATAGCGTCTTTGCGATTACGGGTAGCGCGAATATAAGTAACACCTGTATCACGGGCAGTAACGAGACCATTCTCATCGACCGTAGCCTTAAGGGTATCAAGTGCAGCCCAGGTAACACCATCCGAACCTTCAGAGGTTGTCAGTTGGCGTGTCAATCCCACACGCATAGTGCAGTACATAGGTTTAACCGCCAAGTCGGGTTCTCCTATATTGGGTAAGGCATTGCAAGAGGCCAAGCCCATCATCATGGCTAATGAAAGAGCCACGATGATGGATTGTTTCGATTGTCGATTGTCGATTGTCGATTGTGTATTGAACATAGTTGTCATCCATTTAGCGGTTTAACGAATAGCTATCTTACCAGAGCGAATCTTTTTCTTATCGTTCTCGAAGAAGCAATAGAAATAGATACGGTTGGGTTTGAGGGTAACGATGATACATTCGGACAGTTCAGCCGAACGAGCGTAGTAGTCCATACCGTTACCATCCTTAACAACAATCATATTATTTGGATTGCCTTCGGGTACGGTGTGGTAGAAGACCAATTCGCCATTGATATCGTAGATACCGACCTTAACATTCTTACGCAGGGTAGACATAGCTATCTGGTATGTCCCCGGGATATGCTGGAGCAGCACATCACCTTCGAAGGGAGTATCAGCAGTATTGAGGTCGGAATAGCGGAAGAGAATGCGGTATTCGTTATCCTGTCCGTCTTCTGATTCAACGATCAGCTTCCAATAGTCGTCATCAACTGCCAAGTCTTTGAAACCGATGACGGTACCGGGCGTAACGGGATATGCCGTAGCCAGCGTATCTTCGACCATAAAGGTTACCTTAGGTGCTGATGTCTGATCCCAAAGCAGGTACTCATAGTCGTGAACCTCCTCGTTAAAGTCGTCGTATTCAATACCATCGATAAAGACTTTAAGAATACGGTTATTAGACGAGAGGAGGATATTTTGCACGAGTGTGTAGTTACGGCTCTCACCACTCTCGCTAATGACGGTAACGAGTATCTCGCGCTGGTAGATACGTCCGGCGTTAGTGGCCTTATCGCGTTGTAACATCGTTACTACCGATGAACTGTCCTCAACAGTATAGCGTACTTGGTCTTCGGTAAAGAGGACATCGGAGGCCGTACCGATAGGATAGGTCATCGTATAGGTGAACGTATCGCGGCGGAAGTCCATATCGAAGCCTATAGCGGTGCTGACGAGTTGGTCGTTGACCATGAGGCTGTCAAGGAAAGCATTGGTGCCGGGCTTACGCGTGAAGGTGAAGTTGAGGGTATACTCTTTGTGTTCAATGCCGTTAGGAGCAGTAACCGTAAGTAGGATGGTCACATATTCCTCGTTGTCGGTAACTACGCGTACGGTATCGTATTGTACCTGCTGCTGAGTGTCGGTAGGTGTATAAGTAATTGCCGGCAGTTCCTGCCCCAACCACATAGCAATATCGTAGGACGTGATATCCGGACGATAACCAGTGATAAGAGTATCGGACAAGAGTATCTCACGCAGCGTAGCGTCGGGCGAGAGGCCATATGTAAAGGTGATAGTATAGTTCATCGTATCCTTACGGTTCTCAGCTACAACACGGATGACTACCAGCGAATCGCCGTAGTACTTAATTTCCACATTCTGTGCCTCCACTTTCTTCAAGACGGTAATATTGGGCAACTTGGTTACGCCATATTCCAACTGTTCGCCATAGTGCGCTCTCTCGGAATCAAAATTAGAAAGCGGTTGACCACCCAGGAAGATCATGTTGAGCGTCGTGTCATTGGAATAAGCCACAGGGAAGTGGATAGTATAAGTACGACGTTGACCATTCTGGGCTACCACCTCCAGTTCGTACTTCTGGCCGAGCGACTTCTCGATAAGCGTATCCAAAAGCGGACGTCCTGTAACCGTCTGATAGGCGTCACCGGGATCATAGGTTATCGCAGGCATAGCAGTAACGTTGGCATTCAAGAGGATGGAATATTCCACCTGGTGCGCATCGTATACCGATAGGCTATCATTATTGATATAAATCATGCCCAAGGTATCGACATCGGATTGGAGGATATCGAACGATACGGTATAGCGGCGCTGACGTCCGTTGCCCGCGGTAACGATATATTGGCAAACCATATTGGTTGAGTCGTCCGAGATAGAGATAATCTTTTCGCGAATAGTCTGCCATTCATCACCCTTATCGCAACACAAGTCAGCGGAAATATCCGGGAACTGCTTGGTGCCTACTGGCAGCGGTACGGAGTAGTACAACTGCGAGGGCGAGAAGTTCTCGACCTTCTTACTATCGAAGGCCAACATCTTCAGGCTGTCGTTATCGGACAGGTTGTAGCGGAAGAGTAGCGTATAATCGCCCGTGGTGCCATCTTCGGCGATAACGGTGATTGTTACCATAAGGCTATCATTAGGACTCTGCGTCTGGCGCGTACGTTGTTTATCCTCCTGAGGCTCGGCATAGATCATCGGCAGGAAGTCTTGTCCGAGAGGTAAATTATCAACCTGATAGATACGTATCGAATCCACAAAGCCTTCCAATGGGCGACCATCCAGTTCAATCTTTGCCAACATTGTATTGGACGACTTAAGGATATCAAAATGAAGAGTATAGGTATTGGTCGAACCATCCTGAGCCGCTACGTGCAGGAGTATATCTTCCGGTTTGCGCTCGATAGTAAGCGATTGACCATCCTCTTTCATCACAGCCTGTACATCAGGCAGGATAGTACCGGTAGGCCATGAGAGTGAATAATAGTTCTGCATCGGGTCAAAGCCTTCGAGTGGCTGCGCAGGAGTACCCATCATGATGCCCGCCAATGTAGCATCAGACGAGAGAGCCTCTTGATAGAGGTCGATGAAGTAACGCTCCGCCGTCTGACCGTCCTGAGCGGTAACGGTGATGATAGCCTTATTGTCACTCAAGATGGTATCATAGGTCTGGAAGCGGTCCTCAGATACGCAAACAATAGTCGGATGAGCAGTATGAGCCTTAGCCGAATAATAATAACGCGTAGCAGAGAAGTCGCTGATAGGTGTATTGTCGATGATGATACCCGTCAGTTTAGCGCAATGGGAAGGTTCAGCCTTGACGGTGAGTTCGTACATGCGAGTACGAGTTCCATCAGCGGAGGTAACCTCCAGATAGGTTGTCTCACCCAATCCGTGAGCCTCAACAGCCACCTTAGTGCCAGCATGCGTAACGGAATAGGTTACCGACGGCATCTGCGGTTCGAGAGTCTTAGGAGCCGTAGCGGATGCCAAAGGTATAGTAACCGTATAACGCAGGTTGTCCGAATGGAAGTTCTCTACCGCCACGCTATCCAGCCATAAGCCGCTCAACGATGCATCGGACGAGAGGTCCGGTACGAGGGTTACGGTGTAGGTATCAGTAGTTACTCCATCCGGAGCCGTGACTACGATAGTATAGGTATTTTCAGCACGGGTGATAGTAAGCTGTTGGTCGGATTCTGCGCGACGAACCTCAAGAGCTACTGCCGTATCCGAAGCGATAGTATACGACTTAACGGCAGGCAAGAATTCTTCCAACTCGTTGCCGTTGAGCAAAATAGCTTCGAGAGCCGTATTATTCGATTCACCCTTAGGCCATACTACGGCATAGGTATGCTCTTCGGTACCGATGACGCGGTAAGTAACAGAGTCAGAAGTGAAGGTAGCGATAACGCTATCGCGTTCTGCCTGACGCACAAAGCCTATAACATTAGGACGAGCCACCTCAAAGCGGAAGCGGTCGGCTTGACGCACCTGGCCATCGAACGAGATAGATGCCAACAGGCCTTGCGTAGCTGCAGCCGAGGACTGGAGCGCAACGGTATAGGTGACACTAGTCACTCCGTCAGCAGCCGTTACATTGAAGATAGCCTTATCGGCAGCATACGAAGCTACAACACGCTGATACTCGTTGCGTTTAGTGAACGTCACCTTAGGCATCTCAGCCGCCGTAAGCGTATAGTCGTATTGCGAAGGAACAAATGTCAGTCCGGGGGCTGTAAGCAAAGCCAAGTTAGCATTGTTATCCTCCGGAGCAACATAATCGAGCGTGTAGGTAGTAGCCGCACCGGTCTCGGGGGTAACGGTAATAGTCACCTTATCGCCGGAACGAGCTATTTGTATCGCTTGGTGTACACTACCGGGTACCACCTGTATGTCGGGCATATATTCCAGACCGGAGTTACGCGTTACCTTATAGGCCGTAGTAGCCGGCGTAAAGCCAACTATACTCAATCCGTTGACGCGGATATCTTGAAGCGTATTGACAGCAGAGAGAGTACGAGTAATAGTCAGGTTGTAGTCTGTATAGGAACCATCCTCACCGAAGTTGCGTACCAGCGCACGGCGTACTCCACCCTGCTCCGGTTGCCATGTAATCTGCTGCATTTGGTCAGCCACCTGACCTACCACCTTCAACTCGGGGAACTTAGCATACTCAGCATCGTTGATAGCATAGGTGATATTGGTGCCACTGATAGTAGCCGCATGACCATCTATAGTAGCCGAAGAAAGGCGAGAGTTGTAGATAAAGCGCAAATCGACCATCTGAACATCTGATTCATAAATAGTACCACCACCATAATTCTTCGCATTCTCTTGATCGCCCGAATTGAGCAAGATATTAAACTTGCTTACAGCGCCCGACGGATATTTGAGGTTGAGAACTACATCCTGCCATTTATTCAGGTTTTGGAAGTCACCCGAATGAGTGGTCTCAGCATAATTCGAACCATCGGAGAGAGTCAACCACATCTTCCAGTTAGAGATATTGGTGGTAGATAGCGGTTTAACGCGTACAGCAAACTGTTCAGGTGTATTGCGGAAGGTGATACCGGAAGCAGCATTTTTTGTTACCGTCGAAGTAGAATTACCATTACTGGTCAGACTTAGGCTCATTCCGCCTAATGTCATCATACCCGGCACAGAACCATTCATAGGTGCACCACGCATAGTAGACAACATCACACCATTACCGGATTGGGTCACCTCCTTACCTGTAGTATAGGTCAAATTAACCAAGGAACCTATCTTCCACGTGTAACCATCATCATAATCTGCAGGCACTTTCCATGCAGCCGAAGGCTTGTAGCCTTGTCCCTGAGCCACTTTAACCCAGTCGCCTGTAAAGTCGAACGGAGGAGTGCAATTGGTATAATAGTAGCTGACGGTATATTCGTTGCTATATTCACCCGCAGTAGCTTTGAACTTAATGGTCTTAGTCTTGGTGTTCAGAGCCTGCGATGTAGTAACCGTAGCGCCCTCACCGGCTTCAGCGGTAATAGTAGGTTGAGCCGTGACATTGACCACATAGTTGTACACCATTGGGTCGAAGTTGTCGATAGCAGTGCCGTTCACCTTAATAGCCGACAAGACAGCCGGGTTGTGTTTCTTCAGTTGAGGTACGATGACATAGGTCTTTTCGCCCTCGCGCGAACGATTAGAGGATACGCGCAGGATAGTAGGCGTATACACCGATCCGTTAATCATCGTCACCGTCTGCTCAGCAAACTGCTTGACGTAGGTCACTTCCCAATCAGTAGAAGCATAAGCCAGAGGCACATACATCGTATCGGCCAAGATGAGAGCCTCTCCGTTCACCGACACACTCTTGAGCGTATTGCTCAATATAGATTGCTGCAGGGTGAACGAGATATGATAGGTACGCGAGCGGCCATTCTGTGCCGTCACCTTAATCCACGTCTCACCATTGGCAGCAGAGGTCACTTCGACGAGTTGTTCCTCCTCAGCCTTGCGGTAATCGATTTGCGGATACTCTTCCGTGCCGTAATCCAAGACAATAGGATATTCAGTCTTCTCCGCGTCGAAACCTAAGTCATAACCCAGCACCTCTAAGGATTGCAGGCTGACATCGGTAAGCGGTTTAACGGAGAAGTTAAGCGTATAGTCTGCTTTGGTAACTCCATCTTTAGCCGTTACGTGCAGTACAGTAGGAGCATTGACGCGACCGTATTCGATAACGACAGTCTGACCCTCCATATCGCTGACGGGCGTTACACAAGGTACAACAGTCGTACGTTCGGGCAATTGTATATCATAGGTGTGAACGGTAGAATCAAAGCCTTGGAGCGCTACACCATCCAGCAGGATATTGCTCAGCAGAGCATTAGTTGCCACGATAACGGTGTAGTTAACCGTGTAAGTGGCAGATACGCCATTCTCAGCCTGTACCAGCACCTGTTGACACGTGTTGCTTAGATTCGAGATCAGTGTCGTTTGTCCGGGACGAGTAGTCGCCGTTAAGACAGGTAGGGATGCGCCGTCTTGTATGGTGCGTGCATAGGTGTAAGTGTCAGGATTGAAGTCGCTCATTGCCACACCATCCAACTGCATACCCAAAAGGCGGGCATCGGTGAATTGCTGACGGGTGAAGGAAACCCGATAGGTCTGCTGCGAAGCATCCTCCGCCATAACGGTGATAGCATATACATCCTTATCCACAGGTCCGGCCATGACGATAGTTTGTGCTTCCGTCTTCTTAAGGAAGGTCACTACCGGTTCATCGGCACCGGCCGGCAAAGTAACATTATAGGCCAGCGCAGCCGGATTCCAACCCTCTATTAGCGATCCGTTGACATAGATAGCCTGCAGGGCTTTGTCTGACGAAGGCGTAGAAGTAAAATGAACGGTATAAGTAGAGGAGGCCTTGTCCTTAGTCACAATAAGCGACACTAGGCCATTTTGCTCGGCAGCGGTAACCGTCTGACCGGCATTGGCTAGCCAAGTAACCTTAGGCTGCACAGCACCGCAGGTCACATTATAGGAAGTTACCGACGAATCGAAGTTGGCAATAGGCTGTCCGTCTACATAAATCATCTTCAGCAACACCGCCTCACTCGGGCGTTCGGTGAAGGTGATACGATAGGTATTAGCCGCACCCACTTCAGGCGTGACAAGGATAGTAGCCACACCGGCAGCCACAGGAGCAGTAATGGTAACCTGTTGACCGGCACCCTTGTCTACGGTAATCACCGGGCACGTGGCGCCACTTAAAGGTACGGTATAGTTCATCTCGGTACGGTCGAAGCCTGGCAGCGGTTGATCGTCGAGGTAGATATTCTCGAGGAAGGCATTCTCGGATTTTTGGATGACAAACAGAATCGTATAGGTTCGTTGTGCGCCGCTCTCGGCAATAACGGTGAGCGTGCGTGTCTCGTTCTCACCACCCGGGATAACGCGCTGCGAAGACTCGTGAGCAGTATAGGTCACCTTAGGTATAGTACTCACACCCTTCTCTAGCGAGTCGACATAATAGATCGTCTCAGGATCGAAGCCCGCCAAAGGTTGACCATTTACGAAAATAGCATCCAAGGTAGTATTGGACGAGGTCTCCAAAACAAAACTCAACACATATGTACGTTTAGCACCGGACTGAGCGATAACGGTAATCTTGTAATCTCCTGTCAGACCGGTAATTGGACGTACATTAATTGTTTGATACGCATCTACACTATCATAGGTAACCACGGGCAACTGAGCCGTCCCCTTTGGCAAGTTGATGGTATAATTGGTTTGTACCTTATCATAGCCGGCGACCGGCTGTCCGTCCAGATAAATCATATTCAGACCCGGGTCGGAAGCTTGCTGTACATCGAACTTGAGTTGGTAGGCCATCGTATTACCATTGCCGGCCTTGACGGTGATACGCGTTGTTCCGTTCACGCCTCCGGAGGTAATCTGTATATCCTCATATTCATCACCCTTGATGACCTCTATATTCGGCAGCGTTTCCGTACCAATCGGCAGGGTAATCGTATAAAGTTGTTTATCAGGAGCAAAGTCTGCTACCGGCACTCCATCCAACAGGATTCCGTTCAAGGTGCATATCTCGGACTTCAGTGTAGAGAAATTAATCTTATACACCGTCTGGTCGCCACTGGCAGCCTTCACCGTAATACGCGTAACGCCGTCTACACCACCGCTGACGGTATCTATAGTCTGATACGCATCACCGGGCACAAAGGTAATTGGCGGCAATTGTTTGGTACCCATCGGTAGGGTAACATAATAGGTCAGGTTGAGCGGATCGAAGTCGGTAATATAGTTGTCACCCACTTGTAAGTCTTTGAGTTTGCTATACGTAGAAGCCTCCAAACGGAAGGTCAACTTATAGGTCTTAGGCATAGGGTTGCCGGGCGTAGTAACAGCTATCTGATAGACACCGCCATCCAGTTGTGAAGGAGGTGTCTTGACGATAGTCTGTTCGCCAGCCGGATAAGCCGACACAGGAGTTACCTCAGGAATAACCGTCGTGCTCAACGGCAATGAGACGCGATAGGTGGTGGTAGTAGGCACAAAACCCGGCACCGACACACCGTCTACAAGGATATCCTGCAGTGTATTATCCGCCAGTTGAGCTACCTTGAAGGTCAACGAATAAGTAATCGTCGTTTTCTTATCGGCAGCAGTCACCTTAATAGTAGCCTTACCGGAGAGCGACGAAGCCTGCGTTATCTCCACCGTCTGCTTCTCCTCTTGTGGAGTAGCGGTAATGACCGGAGCCGCTGTGGTACCATAGGGAAGTTCCACTTCATAATCTTTGACATAAGGATTGAAGTTTTTAACCGGTACCCCGTTAGCCTGTATGCCTGCTAAATATGCATTAGTAGATGCGGCACGAACGAATTTAATCTTATACGTAGTAGTAGAACTACCATCCTCAGCTTTAACCGTAATAACCGTCGGGGCACCATCAATCTCACCATAGGTAATGGTCATCTCCTTATTGTCCAAGCGACGCCCTTGGAAAGAAGCCACCTGGCCTTTAGAGTTAGTAAAACTGCCCTCACCGCGCATCGCCATAATTTCAGGCATGACAGTAGCCTTCTCACCCAAAGAGAACGTCTGTTCCTCAGTACTATTGGGATCAAAGCCTAACCACTCTTTATTATCAAAGTAGAGGTGCTGGATCTTACTGGAATAGATAAGCGTCACATCATCCACATAGAGCGAGTTACCGGCATATAATCCGCTATTTGCACGGAAGTTTGGATAGTTAGATGCCGAGAAGATAATATTCATGCGGGTCGGCGCATTATTACTTTTGTAGCATATAGGCACCTTGATAAGCGTCCAGTTAGGATACACTTTCTTCTCATAACGCCATCCTTCAGCCACCTGTTCCACCTTAGTAGCAGTACCGCACTCGTTACCATTGGTTGACTGACGCACGTCACTCTCCTCATCGTATTTGGTTACCGAGGTACAGTTACCGTTCTTTCCCTTGAACTTAGTACCCTTGGATTGACCTATCCAGGAATAGTAAAGCAGGTGGTAATCCTCCTTGAGGGCATTATTACCCGTACGGCGAATCCATACGGCCATGGTATCAGGACGCCAAGTCCAATCAATACCACCCGCCGTACCGGCTGTAGCTTCACTGACCTTGAGCACACTCTCGATATACACCCAAGGCTGACCTAAAGCCACATAACCTGGGCTGGTCTCCGTAATACCTGCAGCACCCACATCCTGGTCCTGCACCATGATAGAATAGCTTCCGGTATGTCCCGCCTCACGGTGAGAGAAATTAAACTTGAAGCCAATCTGCTCCACATTACTGGGGTACCACGATGCTGGCTGTATCTCGCCATCAAAAGTTGCACCGCTCCAGTCCTCAAATCCGTTGTTCGGCACCTGTTGTGCCAGCATGGGCAGCAATACCGCCCAAGTCAACAATATAGTAAAAATTTTTCTCATAATTCCTTATATTCTCGTATGCTACACACACGCGCATAAAATTCAGGGTGCAAAATTACTGCTATTTCAGCAAATAGGCAATATCGGAGCTTACGAAAAAGTATACATTTTTTAATATTACCATAAAACAGAGACAATCTACAGCGGCAACTAGTGTTCATTCTTTAAGATTTAAACTATCATTATTAACACCACAGACAACTTTCTTTTGCGCAAAATGACATACATAAAATCGGTTTGGCACAGATTTTGCTATTCTTCTGCTGAATGTTGTGTAATTTTCAAAAATCATAATAAAAAAATGGAAACAGTAGATATCCGCGAACTTCAGGAGCGTATTGAGCGCGAGAGTTCATTTGTTGATGCCCTAACGCTGGGCATGAATCAAGTTATTGTTGGTCAGAAACATCTGGTAGAGAGTCTATTGATTGGTTTGCTGAGCGATGGTCACATCCTGTTGGAAGGTGTGCCGGGGTTAGCCAAGACATTAGCCGTCAAGACCCTGTCGGATTTGATTAAGGCCAAGTTCTCGCGCATACAGTTTACGCCGGACCTCTTGCCGGCTGATGTATTGGGTACGCAGATTTACAGTCAGAAGAAAGAAGAGTTCACTGTTAAGCGTGGCCCCATCTTTGCCAACTTCGTTTTAGCCGATGAGATTAACCGTGCTCCGGCTAAAGTACAGAGTGCCTTACTGGAGGCGATGCAGGAGCGTCAGATTACTATTGGTGACGAGACATTCCGTCTGGATGATCCGTTCTTAGTATTGGCCACTCAAAACCCGATAGAGCAAGAAGGAACGTATCCGTTGCCGGAAGCACAAACCGACCGTTTCATGCTGAAAGTAGTAATCGGATATCCCAAGAAAGAGGAAGAACAATCTATTATCCGTCAAAACATTACGGGCGAGAAGAAACAAATATTGCCAATCTTGTCGACCGATGATATACGTAAAGCGCGCGAAGTGGTGCGTCAGGTATATATAGACGAAAAGATTGAGAAATACATTGTCGATATCGTCTTTGCCACTCGTCAACCTGAAACTTACGGTTTGGATAAGTTCAAGGCTATGATTGCCTTTGGAGGCAGTCCGCGTGCATCCATCAACTTAGCTTTGGCTGCTCGTGCATATGCCTTCATTCATCGCCGAGGTTATGTCATCCCGGAAGATGTACGTGCCGTATGCTACGATGTATTGCGTCATCGTATCGGCCTGACTTACGAAGCTGAGGCAAATAATATCACTACCGAGGATATCATCACCGAGGTATTGAATGCAGTACAAGTACCCTAATGAGCATAGATAATGACTTCAGAAGAGTTATTACAACGGGTTCGGAAGATTGAGATTAAGACTCGCGGATTGAGTCGCAATATCTTCGCCGGCGAATACCACAGCCAGTTCAAGGGTCGCGGTATGGCCTTTAGTGAAGTGCGTGAATATCAGCCAGGTGACGAAGTGCGCGCTATCGATTGGCACGTAACAGCTCGTCTGAATAAGCCTTATATCAAAGTCTTTGAAGAAGAACGCGAACTGACCGTTATGCTCCTCGTCGATGTAAGCGGTTCGCGTCATTTCGGTACACTCAGTCAATTTAAGCGGGACATGATGGCCGAAATAGCAGCGACATTGGCCTTCTCGACGATTGAGAACAACGATAAGGTAGGTGTACTGTTTTTCTCGGACCGCATAGAGAAGTTTATTCCTGCTAAGAAAGGTAAATCGCACGTCTTGCATATTATCCGCGAGCTCTTGTCCTTCGAGCCGAGCAGTTCGGGAACCGATGTGGCCGGTGCGATAGAGTACTTCTCCAACGCCCAGAAAAGACGGTGTACTGCCTTCCTAATCAGCGACTTGGTAGATGCAGACTGCGCCGCTATAGAAAAGCCTATCCTTATTGCCGGTAATCGTCACGATATGAATGTGATACAAGTGTATGACCGCCGTGATGCCGAATTGCCGGATATAGGATTGATTAAGATGCTGGATGCCGAGAGCGGAAAGGCGCTATGGGTAGACACTTCTGACTCTTCCTTACGCAACGAGTATGCCCAAGTTTGGCAGGAGCAACAAACCGCACTCCAGACGCTATTCACCCGTACAGGTACCAATAATGTTGCTGTACGCACCGACGAAGACTATGTAAAAGCCCTCATGCGACTATTCAAACAATAATCCTTATGTTGCACTTATTATTCGCTATACTTATCAGTGCTCAGATTGATTCGACCACCATCTTTTTGGGAGATCAGACCGACCTGCATCTGCGTGCTACTCTACCGGCTGAAGAGCGGGTACAATTCCCCGTTTACGGAGAGACCCTCATACCAGAGATAGAGATTGTTGACCGCACGATTATTGACAGTGTCCGATTGAGTGACGGTCGGCTGCAATTAGATCAGTATCTGACACTTACAAGCTTTCACGACTCTCTTTATGTCATTCCGGGAATACCGTTTACGGCAGGTAATGACACCCTGTGGTCTGAGCCGTTGACATTAAATGTCATTCAACCCTTTAAGATGGATTCAGCCGACATGAGCATCGCCGACATCAAACCCATCCGCAAGGCACCCATATGGTGGTGGGGCATCTTTAGATGGGTGCTTGGAGCACTGCTATTAGCTGCGTTAGGAGTATTAGTTTGGTATATCCTACGTCGTATCGGTCGCTATAACGGCAATTTAACTTCCGCTGCCCCAACCGAGCCTTTGCGCCCTGCCGATGAGGTGGCTTTAGAGAAACTGGATCAGATAAAAGCCGAGAAGATTTGGCAGACAGGTCAGACCAAAGAATACCACACGGCTCTAACCGATGTCATTCGCGAATATATCTCCCGCAGATTCGACATACGCAGTACAGAAAAGACCTCAGACGAGACCTTGCGTGCGCTCAAGCCGGTAATAGAAGATAGAACCTTATTCGGCAGCCTACAGAAGATGCTACAAATGGCTGATTTAGTGAAGTTTGCCAAGTGGACGACCACGCCAGACGAGAATGAGCAAAGTCTGAACATCGCCTATGACTTTGTACACCAAACGAAAGAAGAAACAATAGAAACTGAAAACACGACTGAATCATGACTTTTCATTCACCGGGATATTTATTTTTGCTGCTATTGCTGATACCTGTCGTAGGCTGGTATCTCTATCGTCTACGTACATGGGATGCCACCCTGCAGATGTCATCCACAACGACCGTAGCCCATCACCGTCGCGCCCTGCGCACGTACCTTATTCATGTTCCTTTTGCGCTTAGGGCCTTGGCTGTATTGTTACTCTCCTTAGCTTTAGCTCGACCGCAGTTGAGTAATCGTTGGCAGAGTCAATCGACCGAGGGTATCGATATTATGATGGCTCTGGATATATCGGGAACTATGCAGGCGGAAGATCTGAAGCCTACCCGTCTAGATGCCGCCAAACAGGTAGCTACTGAGTTTGTAACCAATCGTCCGGACGACCAGATTGGACTGGTAGTCTTTGCCGGCGAGAGTTTTACGCAGTGTCCGCTCACCACCGATCATGCAGCCCTCATCAACCTGTTTCAGAGTGTACGTTTTGGAATGATTGAAGATGGCACGGCTATCGGATTGGGGTTGGCTAATGCAGTTAATAGGATGAAAGATAGTCCCACCAAATCGAAGGTTGTCATCCTACTGACTGATGGTTCCAATAACCGTGGCGATATTGATCCGCTAACCGCAGCCGAGATAGCCAAGACCTTTGGCATACGTGTTTATGCCATCGGCGTAGGTAGCTACGGAGAGGCGCGCATTAAGATAGATACACCAATTGGACCACAGTACGCAACCATCCAGAACGAGTTTGACGAGAATACCCTGCGCAATATCGCCCAAACGACCGGAGGCGAATATTTTCGTGCTACGGATAATAATAGCCTGAAAGCAGTGTACGAAAAAATTGATCAATTGGAAAAGAGCAAGATACGCGTTCGTGAATTTTCCAAACGTCAGGAGAATTTCCAGCCTTTCCTATACGCAGCCTTGGCCTGCCTACTATTAGAAATCATCCTACGCTATTTTGCATTGCGTACCATAACCCAATAATCATAAAAGAGATTACACATGTTTCGTTTTGCTAACATACAAGTCTTATGGCTGCTGAGCCTGATACCGGTATTTATTGCAGCCTACGTAATTATTTCGAGACGCAAACGCCATCAGATTGAAGCCTTTGGTTCGCCGGAGTTGATATCTGAACTGATGCCGGATGCCTCGCATGTGCGTCCTCGTGTTAAATTTATATTGTGTCTGATAGCCTTCTGCCTGTTAGTCTTTGCTTCTGCACGCCCGCAATTCGGTCAACGCGAGCAAACAATTAAACGGCAAGGTATAGAAGTTATGATAGCCTTGGATATCTCCAATTCGATGATGGCCGAGGATGTGGCGCCCTGCCGTTTAGATAGAGCTAAACAAGTACTATCCAAGTTGATAGACAACATGACGGACGATAAAGTAGGATTAGTTGTCTTTGCCGGCGAGAGTTATGTACAATTGCCCATCACCTGCGACTATATCTCCGCCAAGATGTTCCTCAACTCTATCACGCCGGAACTTATCGCTACGCAGGGAACAGCTATCGGCAATGCCTTGCAGACCTGTATTCGCTGTTTTGGTAGCGAACAGAGTGAAGCGTCGCGAGCCATCATACTGATTACCGATGGCGAGAACCATGAAGACGATGCAGAAGGCGCAGCTAAAGCCGCAGCCGAACGAGGTATACATACGTTTGTCGTTGGCATAGGTAAACCGGACGGCAGTCCGATTCCGATTCCCGGCACCAACAACTATCGCAAAGACCGTCAAGGCAATGTAGTAGTAAGTCGCTTGAATGAAGATATGTGTCGTCAGATTGCTCAAGCGGGGCAAGGCATGTATGTGCGTTGCGACAACTCCAATACCGCCACGCGTGCACTGCAAAAAGAGCTTGCCCATTTAGCCACCGCTGACATCGAAAGCACAGTCTTCACCGATTACAACGAGCAATACCAGACCTTCGCCTTATTAGCCCTATTACTTCTGGTTATTGACAGTTTTATTCTGGCACGCCGCAATCACATCCTGGCACGCTTGGATTTGTTCAACGAGAAATCTGCACAAGTATGAAACAAAAAATAGTTTTTCTTCTCACCCTTATAACTCTAACGCCTCTCACCCTATTCAGTCAACAAGAGGCACCGGATATCCGTCGCGGTAATTCACGCTATAAGAGTTCGGATTTTGCTCAATCAGAGGTGGACTACCGCCGCGCTATCGATAAAAACAGCAAGTCGTTTCAGGCGCATTACAACCTGGGCAACTCACTCTTCCGTCAGGATAAATATCCTGAGGCGGCAGAACAATATGCGTTAGCAGCACAAAACTTGGATACCAAGGACAAGAAAAACCGCGAAGACTTAGCCTATACCTATCATAATTTAGGTAATGCTTTCTATGGTCAACAACAGTTTGATAAGGCCGTTGCCGCGTATCAGCAATCGCTGCGCCTCAATCCTAAAGATGATGAGACTCGCTACAACCTGATTAAAGCCATGCAGATGCTGCAACAACAACAGCAACAGCAACAACAAAATCAGAATCAGCAGCAGAAACGAGAGCA
>JAFSJN010000001.1 GCA_017439235.1 Paludibacteraceae bacterium | reverse complement strand
CACCGACCAAGAGATGGAACAGGCATTAATAAAAGAGATAGGGAATAAAGCGGGTAAAGAGTCGGTAAAGAGTCGTTTATGTCGTACGAAAGGAGGTAAGCCATGCAACGCATCAGAAAGGACGAAATAGTACAAAGATTGAAGATTGAAGATTGAAGATTTCAAATTTCAAATTTAAGATTTAAGATTTAGTGAATAAAAGCGACCTCACGGCCGCTTTTATTTTATGCGTAGGAGTGGAGGCCGCCTAAGAGATAGGAGACTCCAAAATAGGTGAAGAGGACGAAGAGAAATGCTATCACGCTAAAGACGTGATACCATATTTCAAATTTATGATTTATGATTGATGATTTGTTTTTTAGCCACGGCCAATGGAGGAGAAAGGCATAGACCAGCATGGTGATAAGTGCCCAGGTCTCCTTGGGGTCCCAACCCCAATAACGTCCCCAACTCATATTTGCCCATACGGCGCCAATAAAGATACCCGCCATTAAACAAAACTCAGCAGGGTATAATAGTATCTGTGATACTATTTGAGATTTTAAAATTAAGATTTCAAATTTTTTTTTTCTTACGCCTTCTGCTTTGTGGGCAGCGAGAGAGGCACAGAGGCCGATGATGCCGCAGAGGGCGATGACGGCAAACAAGGTGTAGGCCAACATAATAACCGACACATGAATACCTAATAACGGAGTTTGTAAAACCGGTTGCAAGGGTGGCTTAGGAGTGACCACCTTGGTCATGATGGTGGCTAAGACGATAATCAAGACCGCTAACGCTGATAGAAGATAGACCGCTGCGCTGTTAGACCGCTTCGCTGTCAGGTTGTTCAGCAAGGCGCGGAAGCGGGTGCGGGGCTGAAAGAAGAAAGCTATCATAGCTACCAAGAGCAATGCATAGCCGGTATACGTAATGCCGATACCCCACGGGTCGTAGTTATAGGCCAACACCACACCCTGCAGGTCACTGTCGTAATCGGATTGACAAAACCGCCAGTTGTGGTATTTGAGTGGACGATTCATTCTTATCGTCCCCTCATCTACCATCATTTCAGATTTATGATTTCTGATTTCTGATTTGCTTCTATCCAGCAAGCGCAGCTCCGTGATATAATCCACAGGATTGTTGTCGCTGTCATATACCACCTGAAAATCCCAGAGGAAAAGGGTGATTTCAGATGTATGATTTATGATTTCAGATTTATGATTTAGAGTCTGCGCTTTATCGGAGCGCAGATGGATCTCTCCTTGCTCGCCAAAGAAATGCGTCACACACGCCCCAAGGACAATAATCCCCAGGGCTATGTGTAACATCTTAGTAGCAAGACCGCTACGCTTAAAGAGCAAAGCCTTAGATGGCATCAATGAACGCCACAACAGCATCACGGTCTTCTTTGTTGAGTTTATAGAACTGCTGCGTCGGCCAATAAGCATCCGATTGAGGACTATAGCCGTGCCACATAATAGCCTCGATGACGTTACGGGCACGCGTGTCGTGCATACGAGCCTCGTACTGGTCGCCGGTAGCCTTACGGTGCAGACCACGTCCCCACAGCGGTGTGGTACGGCACCAACCGGTGCGGATATCGTTCTCCATGCACAACTTATGCTGTATCATGTCGGTATAGGGCCAAATCTTCTGATTGGGATAACGCGGCATAGAAGCCGTGAAGCCCTTGAAGTTATTCGGGTCACGCACCTGGTCGGGTCCTGTTGTCCAGGTAGGACGGTGACAATAGTCGCAACCAATCTGGGTGAAGAGTTCTTTACCGCGGAGCACTTGTTTGTCATTGACGTTACGTGCGGCAGGCACAGCCAAACCGCGGTGCCAAACCATCACCTGCGTGAACTCGTCGTCACTCATCTCGACAGGTAACTCTTTGCTCGTCAGATAACTGTATATCCGGTCTTCTGTACCGAACTCGGCCTGCACCTCCGGGTCTTTGGATGCATACTCGGCATAGATAGTGCCGTTGAGATCGAGGTAATGGTAACGGCGGTCGGAGCGGGTGACATTGGTGATGTTCCAAATAGCATTAGCTCCTGCACCGTCCATCAACGGACCGCGTGTGAGCGCATAGGTGAAGCGTTTGGGACCCCACTGGGCATCGTTCTTATAATAACCGCTCTGCTTGAAACCACCTTCATAGAAAGCGGGATTGAGACCGTTCTTGAGTTTGCCGTCAGCAGCCTCTTTCTCGTACTGGGCGATGATGTCCTCGTCGGTGATGGCATCCAAGAGACCGGAACCGTACACGCCGATGGTGTTCTCCAACTTAACCTCATAACCCTCGGAAGCCAACAGGCCGTCCGGGTCACGATAGCCTTGGTTATACACATAGACAGCTGTATTCGGCATCTTCACCTCCGGATAACGCAACTCATAGCGCTCACCATCGGCAAACCGGTTGCCGTGCTCGTCGGTAGCGGTCTTCCAGGTCACGGTAATCTGGTCGGGGTCAAGAGGAGCCTTGAAGGGCGCCGCACCAAACAGTTGCGGCATACCTGCCAACCAGGGCACATAGGCTTGCGTCTCAGGGTTGATAACGACGAGCAAAGTGCCGTTACCTACATTAGCGGCATCGTAACGACCTTCGGGCACCGAAGTACCGTGCGAGTAGTTAGGATGGCAGTGCTGGCACGAGGCACGCACATAGACGGGACCTAAGCCGTGTTGACGACCCGTCTCGTTGGTGACGAAGGGTTTCTCGGCTATCTGGTCACCTTGTGCAAAGGCGGTACCCAGACCTGCCTCTTCGGTAGCAGGAGTAGGTTGACGGAAAGTCATCGAGGTGAGGTTGGTCGTCGTACCCAGCTGACCGCCGGTATAGTACCATTCAGGCTTGTCGGTAGGAGCATCCGAACCCGACGAGGTGGTGTCCTTACAGCTGACCAGGGAAACCAAGAATCCCAGGATAACCAGGCTGTTTAGTAAAAAGTTCTTTTTCATACTTATTCAGATAATAGGGGTAATACATCTTTGTTGAGTACCTCGGCCATGGCAGATACTTTGTCGATGGCGTTCTTGACTGCCGGGTTATTCTGGGCGGTATTCTCGAAGTCCTGAATAGCCTCGATAGCGGCGATAGCCTCCTCGATAGCCGTGCGTACCTCGGTATCGAGTTCGGCATCCTGCTGCTTGACATAATCTGACACACACGCATCACCGGCCTTAGCACCGCAGTAAGCATGTTGGATAGAGCGGATATTGTCGGCAAAGTCGATAGTAGAGGTGCAGCTGTACGGCGATTCGATATAGTCGCGCTGCTCAGCCGTACTGCTGATGTAAGGATTGCCTAACTTGAGGTCAGCCACCTCACCGGCTATGTCGATAGCTCCGGCAACAATCTCTTCGGCTACTTCCTGATAACTCTTGTAGATAGAACCGGCCTTACCGGCATTCATCATCTGATCACCGTAGTTGTCCTCATAAGGCTCTATCTCGGATGCATCTAACAGCGCCATCTTATCGGCACTCACCTCGCCTGCCCAAGCATACTCCAGCAGGATAGCCTGTTGGGTCAGGTCTTCAACGATAGCATTCAGATAGACTGCCTCGGCGTGGGTGAGGTTGGTAGCATGGGGATGGCCTGTACCAACAGGACGACCACCTTGCTCCACCGATTCGAAGAGCAGGAACTCGCAGGCGTGGAAGCCCTTGAGGGCATAACCGAGGACATCACCTACATAACGTCCGCCGTCCTCTTCAATCTGCGCCATACGAACAGGGTCGTTCAAGAGGGCGTTCATCTGGTTAAAGTCTAACGGCCATGAGTCGATGTGCGGGTCGATGTTGTGGGCACTGGCAGGACCGTAGAGGAAAGCCTCGCTCTGCTCCCAATACTTACGCATCAGACGCCAATCGGCATCGGCTTCTATCATCAGCGCTGCATAGTCATCGCCGGCTTCTACAGCGGCTAAGATGCCTTGGGTCTTCTCCAAGAGCGTCATACCGGCATCGGCCATAGCGCTATAGGTAGCGACAACGGTGTGGTTAACATAGGGTGCAGCCACTTTTTGAAGTGCTGCTTCTTTGGCGGTGGTGACACCGGAGTCACCGCCCTTTTGGCAGCTCACCAGGCTGCCTAAGATTCCTAGGGATACCAGGATTCCGAGTAATAAATTCTTTCTCATAACGATATTAATTTTAAATTTTTAATTTTTAAATTCTTTTACAGTTTATACATTCCTGCATAGACGATGCCGATGGCTATCTGCGGTTCGTCGTTGTAAATCTTACCTTTGGTGCCATCCGCCCGCGTGCCGGGTTTGAGGATGCCGTACGAGAACTCGGCTTTGATACCTATCTGCGGGATAGGGAAATAGTTGATACCCACTGCCGCACGATGCCGTCCGCACCAGGCGTACATATCGGTAGAACGATTGTCGTACCGGAACATCGAATCGTAGTAGTCGTAGCGACCGAAGAGGTAGAACTGCTGTTTCTTCTCCGCTAATTTCTTATTGAGTGAGAAGAAGTCGTATCCGGCTTCTATACCTGCGGCCAAGGCATCCGAGGCCACCCATTGTTTGGAGGAGACAGAGCCCTTACGCATAGCTATATTGTATTGGGTAATCTTAGCCGCATCGCTCAGGTGACCGTACATAAAACTGCCGCGGATGATAACGCCGTAGTCCTTGTAGGCAAAGTCAAAAGCTCCTATGCTGACCGTACCTTTTACTTTCTTATACGCACTCTCGTCCAATTCGGCATTGGTCTTACTGAGCGTATTACGGAACGAGTTGCCGCAGTAGCCGCTCAGGCTCAGACGCAGCCCTTTCACCCCTGTATAATCCACGCGCGCAGCGCCCGCAAAGACATTGGCTAATTTAAACTCGTACGGACTGCCGGCACCGGGCTTAATCCAGTTCTTACGATTAAAGCGGTCGCTGTCCAAGCCGGGTAAGAACATAGCCTGATAATGCCAACCGTTTTTGGTGCTACCCATAAAAGTCAACGCCACCTCGTGCCAGGTGCTGGGGATAATAGTGAACTCGCCTTCGTTACGATAGACACCGAAGTACTCCGTCGACTCGTGATGGGCATTAAGTGCGCCTACCGGGATGACTTGCATACCGGCGCGGATGATGGCATAACGATTGAACTCTTTCTGCAACCAGAACTGCTCCAACGCTACTTCGCCACCTCGTTCCACTTCCTGTTCGTACTCGCCGCCTTCCTCTTCTTCTATCTCGATAGCCGACTCGGTGCCGCCGTGCTCAAACTCTATCTCCGTACCCACCGACCAGCCTTTGCCGAAGTCGTAACCTAAATTGATAACCACGTGCGGAAGGTCGACCTCACCGTAATGGTCATTCTTGTATTTCTCGGGATTCTTACCGTAACGCAGGTAGTTATTGGAATAGAAACAATGCTTAGCCGTCACCTCGCCGTATCCGCCGATGGTGAAACGGCGTTTTCGATTTTGGATTTTCGATTCTCGATTTTCGATTTTCGATTCTTGATTTTCGATTTTCGATGCTCCGGACACGGCGTCCACCTGTCCCAATTTATTGGGATTGGCTGTCTGCTGCTCCAAACGCTCCACCCGCAGCATCAGGGCTTTGAGGTCGGCAGCACTGACCTTGATGCTATCTTCTGCAAATGCACTCAAGGTACTTGCAATCAATAAGATAATGAGTATGGATGATTTTCTCATGATGTCTTGTTATGCTTGTTTAAATCACAATGCAAAATTACTCCAAATATGCCGTTCGGGCAATCCCTAATAATAGGGATTTTGGGCTTATAATGTTGCGTATGTCAAAAAAAAGCAGTACCTTTGCACCCGATTTTGGAATACTATGTACAAGGCAAGTGATAAGATTTGTGATTTGATGTCGCACGAAGAGGATGCGATTCAGATTATCAGCCGTTTCGGATTGACGATGGGCGTGGGCGATCAGACGATCGAACAGGTCTGCGAGGCGCACGGCGTTCATACACCTACTTTCTTAGCCATCGTTAACTACAAGGTCTTTAAGAAACGTGCTATTCCTGCCGATATCGACATCCCCACCTTGCAGCGTTACTTGCGCAACGCACACACCTATTTCCTCGACTTCCGTCTGCCGCGTCTGCGTCGTGCACTCATAGAGGCTATCATCCCCGCCGATCCGACGACCAAGATTCCCGGACTTATCTTACGCTGCTACGATGAGTTTGCCGAAGAGATACGCACACACATCGAGCACGAGAACGAGGGCGAGTACGATGCGCACATTCAGGATGACCAACGTATAACGGATAAGTTGACGGAGATAAAAAAACTAATTATTAAGTATTATCCGTCGGATAAAGGTGAACGGTTATCGGTTACGGGTTACCGGTTACCGGTTACGTATCAGCTCATTAGTGTCATGTCCGACCTGTGGCACACCGAGCAGGACTTTGCGGATCACTGTGCCATAGAGGACGATATCTTACGTCCGGCGTTGACCAATACCTATTCGCCCACCAGACTGCATCGTCATAAACCCGATACGGAGGAACTGAGCGACCGCGAACGTGATGTATTGATACAGGTCGTGCGCGGATTGAGTAATAAGGAGATAGCCGATGTGCTGTGTATCTCGACCCACACGGTTATCTCGCACCGTAAGAACATAGTGCGTAAACTGAATATCCATTCTACGGCAGGTCTGACGATTTATGCGATAGTGAACAGACTGCTGGATATCAACGATTTTGAATAAAAAAAAGTACCCCACGTGTGTGAGGTACTTTTGATTGATGCAGGAGGAGTTTTATTCTACTCTTGCTCCTTGTGCGTTGTACAGCACGCCGTCGCGGAGGATGAACAACTGACCGTTACGCATGAACTTAACGGTATTGCCTTCGATAGCGGCATTGCGGATATCGGTAGGCTGCTCACCTTTCTTAGCCATACGGATACCACCTATACCACCGTCACCACCGGTCTGTGCCGAGGCTACGGTGAGCATGAAGGCAGCTGCTTGGTTGACGGCTACGGCTAACTCGCCATTCTTGGGCAGGGTCGTTTTCTCGCCCACTTCGGTACCGTTAACATAGATACGGATATCGCGCTTCTGTGCAGCGCCTTCGTACAGCACTACGGTGTCGCAGGCAGGCATAAAGAACTCAACGTGCGTCTTACCGGCAATCTCACGGCTGTAGTCATCGTCGGTCTTCGAGAACTTCCACTTCTTAGTCGCGTCCCAACCGTAACCGCCCTTGATCCAGGTCTCAGAACCGTCGAAGGTAATCTTATCGGCAGTATAAACGACAGGGTCTACAGCGGCTATATTCAGCATTAACTGAGCGGTCGATTGGTCGGCACCCGTAAGGGTAATAACCTTTCCGTTTTGCTCCCAAGTGGTACCCTCGTTGACTTTGTACGACTGAACGGTCGGCTCTGCTTCGCCTGCCAGATAGTAAGCGTAGATATTGCCGGCATCGCCTTCCGGGATGTAAGCGCTATAACCGTTGGTCATGATTATCTCGAGCGCTTTCTTAGGTGCTTCGCCCTCTACGATGTGAATGGTGTAGGTGAGTTTATGCTCCCCATCCTCTGCCGTTACGGTAACGATAAGGTCGTTCCCGACAGCGTCCTTAGAGGTATCGGCGGCATTATCGCTCTTCTCAACGACCAACTTGTCCGTGCCGGGATTGTTGCTGCCGTAAGGCTTCACGATGGTGTATTCGAGAATGTCGGAAGCAAATTCGGGCGTAAGGGTATAGCCGGTTACCGCCAGACTCTTCAGCGTAGCGTCTGTACCGGCAGTTGCACGGCGGATAACGCGGATAGTATAGTTTTTCTTGGTGGTGCCGTCCTCAGCGGTTACGGTAACTATCTGTTCAGCAGGATCAGCGCCTACAGCCGGGATATTCATGTTGAACGGACTGGCAGGAGTAGCGGTAGCGAGAGGATGAACCAACTCAACATATACGGGAGCCGAACTCAGACCTCCAACCTCTACCGGCACAACGATAAAGAAGGTGTCGGCATCTTGGGTGAAGTACTGTTTCTCTTCGCCGGGGAGTGCATAAACGGCTTTGATATCGGCATTGCTGCTGGCCTCGCAAGAACGGCTGACAGAGATGTAACCCAGGGTGGGATTCATGGCGCTGCCGGCTGTTTCGGTGCGGTAGAGATAAATCCACTCGGTAGCCTTGTCCAAGGTAAAAGTATAGATGTTGTTGTTATCAAATGTACCTTCGTTGAGCATGGTCACGCCTTTGTCGGAGAATATCTGTACGGTAGCAGAGGGAGTAGAGGCATAGATAGTCACTTCATCGCCGGGCATAAAGGTGCCGTCAGCGAGTTTTACACCGAAGTACTGGTCTGTACCGCCCAGTTTACCATCACTCTGAGTGTTCTTATCTACCGAACCGCCTACAACGCCTTCTACGGAAGCCGTCTTGCTGCCGGTATGTGTAGCTTTGATTAACTCGCCGCACAGTTTAGCAGTTACGGTAATCTTATGCTCGGCGCTGACGGGAGTATTGTTGTACTGGTTTTGTGCGTATGCTACAAAAGTATACTCGCCGGCTGCGGTAGGCGTAAACTTGTAGGTGTTGGTCTCGCTCAGTTTGGTATCGCTGCCCTTAGCCGTCCACCAGAACTCGGTAGCTCCGGAGGCTTTAGCTGTCAGGGTAGCCGAACCGCCTACGTACGAGGTCTCAGGACCCGAGATAGTAACGGCGGAAACAGGGTCGGTAGAGGGAGCACCTGCGGTAAAGGTAATGCTAGCGATATACACCTTGCTGCCGCTACCCGAGAAAGAGAAGGTCTGCGGCTCGGTAGGTGTGGCACCGGTAAAATCATACGTAAACTCATACTCGGTATTCTTGGCCTCCAGGGTCACCGACTTAACGGCGGTAGAGGAACCTTGATACATAGAGAAAGTACGACCTGCATTACCGGTATACAACTTAACGGTAACACTGGCATTTTCGGTTAAGGTGAATTCAATGGCGCGTTTGTTATAAGCTCCACTGCCTCCAGCGGTAACATCGAAGACATTAAGGGTAGCATCACCTACCGTTAATTGGATAATGGAAAAAGCGGATTTGTTCTCGGTACCGGCGGACGAACCATAATACTTATAACCGGAAGGCAGTTCTGTTCCCCCGGCATAATTAAGGGTGGTTAAATCGGTTGCCCATAAGCAGGCACTAACTGCAAAGGCAGCAAAAAGAGTAAAGAGTTTTTTCATGAGTATAGTATTTTATTTCACGGTGCAAAATTACAACAAAATACGCACACGAGTGTGTACGTATTGTGTAAAAATGTGTAAAAATTGACAATTAGTGTTTTGCCAACTTAATCACCTCCTCGGCGATGCGTCGTGCCGAGTTGCGTTGTGCGAGTGTCAGTATATTGGTGCTCAGTGCTTTACGACGATTCTCGTCCTCCATAAGTTGCAAAGCCGTTGGGATAAGGTCGCGGTCGGCATCGATATCGCGCACCAAGACGGCAGCGTCTTTGTTGACTAAGGCCATGGCGTTATGTGTCTGGTGGTCTTCCGCCACATTGGGTGAGGGCACCAGGATAGAGGCCTTGCCCAGCAGGCACAGTTCGCTGATACTGCTGGCTCCGGCACGGGAGATAACCAGGTCAGCTTGTGCATAGCGGTCGGGCATATTGGTCAGGAAATCGGTACATTCGATATTGGCGGGCTTGCCGGCCTCTTCCCACGCCTGATGACAACGTTCGAAATAGGTCTTGCCGGTCTGCCATACGACATCTATATTGCTCTTACAGAGGGTGGGCAGGGCATGTATGATAGCCTCGTTGATGGTGCGGGCGCCCAGACTGCCGCCGATAATTAAGAGGTTACGGGTGACGGGTGACGGGTGACGGGTTCCGTTAAGAAGATTCTGCCGCACGGGATTACCGGTGAGGATAATCTTATCCTTGGGGAAGAAGCGCTCCATATTCTCGTACGCCACACAGATCTTAGCGGCATCGTTACGCAGCAGTTTATTGGTGACCCCGGCAAAGCCATTCTGTTCCTGCAGCAGGACGGGAATGCCCATTCGCGCCGCAACTTTCATAGCTGCTCCGCTGGCATAACCGCCTACGCCTACGCCCACATCGGGTCGGAAGTCACGGATGATGCGTTTAGCCATCCGCATAGAGCGAATTAGGTCGATGAGTACGCTGAAGTTCTTCCACGGCTGTGCCCTATTGAATCCGCGTACGGGGAGGCCGACAATCTGATACCCGGCATCGGGTACGCGCTGCATCTCCATACGCCCGAGGGCTCCGACAAACAGAATCTCGGTGCGTGGGTCTATCTCACGAAGTGCGTTAGCTATACTGACGGCAGGAAAGATATGTCCTCCGGTACCGCCGCCGGAGATAAGGACACGGATAGGTTGTGATTCGTTCATACTTCTATTTCGGGTAAATCGGGAATATCGTTATAACTCTCTTGTATGGTCATCTCGGAGCGAGCCTTGAACTCGTTCTGCTCGCGCGCTACGCACATCATAATACCGAAGTACAGCGAAGTTATCAGTACCGAGGTGCCGCCCTTACTGATCATCGGCAGCGGTTGTCCGGTTACGGGACCCAAGCCTACGGCTACCGCCATAGAGACAAAAGCCTGGCAGGTAACCATCAACGCCAATCCCATTACCATCAGCATAGCCGAATAGTCGGCGTATTTGCTGCTGGCATAGCAGGCGCGGAAGAGGATAGCCAGGTAAATAAAGATTAAGACAAATGCCCCTATGACGCCGGATTCCTCTACGATGATAGCAAAGATATAATCAGCATACGCCAAGGGCAGGAAGTCGCGTTCCTGGCTGTTACCGGGCAGTACACCTAAGGGACTCTTACCGCCGCGCATGACGGCGACCTTAGCGATAGAGCGTTGGTAGTTGTCGTCGGTGAGTTTGAATTCGGCCGCCGGCTGTTTATGTTCGGCTATGAGGTCATCGATACGTCCCACCTGGGTAATAGCCCGGTCGAAAGGATGCGGCAGGGTACGGTGAGGACGGATAAAAGCAAACTCCACAATAAAATAGAACAACAACGCAAAGGCGATAGCTCCTAAGGCCGTAAAGCCCAGATAGCGCCACGGAATACGAGCCAAGAACCACATCAGATACACGATGCCGGCCAATAAGACCGCTGTGGACATATTTCCCGTCATAATCGGGAAACAGGTACCTAAGGTCAGCGAGAAGGTAATCCAAAAACGTTTGTGTATATCTTCGTCGTTGCGAATACGAGATAACTGGTCTGCCACCACGATAATCAGACTCAACTTAGCCAACTCAGAAGGTTGGAATTGGAATCCGAAGAGGTTAAACCACCGTCCGGCACCGTTGATGGTGACCACAAAGGGATTATGCGGGATAAGCATCACGTATAGGCACAGGAGTGAGAAGGCGAGCATAGCATAACCTGATAAGCGAATGAGCCAGGTAGGCAAGAGCTGTACTCCGTAGGCTACACCTACGCCCAAGGCGATAAAGATAATCTGCTTGAGGATAGGACTGAGAATGCTGCTGCCCGCATCGTAGGCCAGGGTGCTGCCGGCGCTAAAGAGCGCAATAATCGCCATCACGATTAAGGCGATAAACAAGGTCCAAAACGGACGGTCGATATATTGGCGGCTACCTATGAGGTCGGGCTTTTGCATAACGGTAGGTGTTATAGATTGCGTACAGCATTCATAAATTGTTCTCCGCGGTCCTCGTACGAGGTAAACAGGTCGAACGAAGCGCAGCAGGGACTGAGCAAGACGGTGTCGCCTTCGTGAGCGGCGTGATAGGCTCCCTCGATGGCATCGTGCAGATTGTCGGTGTCGATAATGGTAAGGGGTGACCGGTTACCGGTTAGGGGTGATGGGGTTCGGGTGAACGGGTCGAAGTGCTCGTGGAGTTTCTCATTGTGCAAACCCATGAATACAAGTGTATGGCATTTTTGGCGCACCAAGTCGTCTATCTCGCTATAATCATTGCCTTTGTCCTTGCCGCCCAAGATGAGCACGGTTGGTGTAGTCATCGATTCCAGGGCGTACCAACAGGAGTTGACATTGGTGGCTTTGGAGTCGTTGATAAAGCTTATTCCGCGCACGGTAGCTACGTATTGCAGACGATGTGCCACCCCCGCAAACTGCGTCAGACTCTCGCGGATAACGTCATTATGGATGTGGAGTATCTGCGCTGCCAAAGATGCCGCCATCGAGTTGAGGCAGTTGTGTTTGCCGCGCAGGGCTAACTCTTCTAAGGGAACTTCCAAGGGTTCTACAGCCTGTGGTGCTGCCACTATGAGGTTGCTGCCGTCGGTATAAGCCATGTTATGCTCCCCTGTTCCGAAAGGATACAGAGTTGCCTGCGGACGGATACGTGCTATCTCGCGGTCGATGACCGGGTCTTCGCTCCAATAGATGAACGCTTCGGACGAGGTCTGGTTGCGCGTGATGCGGAACTTGGCATCCACATAGTTCTGGAATTGGAACTCGTAGCGGTCCAGGTGGTCCGGCGTGATATTCATCAAGATAGCTATGTCGGCCTTAAAGTCATACATATTATCAAGTTGGAAGGACGAGAGTTCGATGACGTAATATTCGCGTTCCTGTTGTGCTACCTGCAAGGCTAAGCTATTACCTATATTTCCCGCTAAGCCGACATTCAGTCCGGCACGCACCAGCATATCGAAGATAAGTGAGGTTGTGGTGGTCTTACCGTTGGAACCGGTAATACAAATCATCTTAGCGTGGGTATAGCGTGCCGCCAACTCAATCTCGGAGATGACGGGAGTGCCCTGCTGCTGCAGTTTGACTATGATAGGTGCCGTATTTGGGATGCCGGGACTCTTGACTACCTCATCGGCATTGAGTATCAGCGCTTCGGTATGTTGCCCCGATTCGTATGCGATGTGATGGTTGTCCAACAAGGCACGATACTCATCGCGGATTGTCCCCATATCGGAGACAAAGACATCAAAGCCTTCTTTTTGGGCGAGGATAGCAGCTCCACAGCCGCTTTCTCCGGCACCTAATACTACTAATCGTTTCATCGTTAACGGATTTTAAGAGTCAGTATAGTTAAGGCGGCTAATAACAGGGTGACCAACCAAAAACGCAAGGTTATCTTGTTCTCGTGGTGCAATTCGTTGGAGCCTTTCATGCGTACGGTGCATGAGGGGTCGCGGTCCAAGACCTGTTGTACGGACGTGCGGAAATGGTCGTGCATGGGTGTGCGTTTCCAGACGCGGATAGGATGTCCGCTGCGTTTGGTGAACTTATATACCTGTGTTTGAATAATCACACTCACACTCTCCATCAGGAATACGCCGCAGAGGATCGGGATGAGTAGCTCTTTATGGATGATGCAGGCGCATACGGCTATAATGCCTCCGATAGTCAGGCTACCCGTGTCGCCCATAAATATCTGGGCAGGGTAGGTGTTGTACCACAGGAAACCTATCAACGCGCCTACAAAAGCCCCTAAGAAGACTACTAACTCCTCACTGCCCGGGATATACATAACGTCGAAATAGTCTGCCCAAACCGTGGAGCCGCTTACGTACGCCAGTGCTAAGAGGGCAATACCGATAATAGCACTATTACCGGCACACATCCCGTCCATCCCGTCGTTGAGGTTGGCTCCGTTGCTGACGGCTGCTACGACAAAGACGATGAGCAGTACAAAGAATATCCAACCGGCTTTGTATTTCCATGTATCCCCTAAGAAGGAGAACATATCGGCATAGTTGGCATTATGGTTCTTGAAGAAAGGTATTGTTGTGCGTGTCGATTTGACATCCGGCGATTTATAGACTACTTCGGTGTTGTTCTCAATGCGCGTGGTCACTGTCTCGTTCATGACCGTCACCGGACTGTAGCGCAGCGTCAGACCGACGATGAGACCTAAGATGACCTGGCCGGCAATTTTCACCCAACCGTTGAGGCCGTCTTTATTCTTGCGGAACGTCTTGATGTAATCATCGGCGAAGCCTAAAGCACCTAATATAAGCGTGGTGACAATCATCAGGATGAGGTAGATATTGGACAACCTGCCCATGAGCAATACACCTGCCAGAATAGCTACAATGATGACGATACCGCCCATGGTGGGGACACCAACCTTCTTGGTGTTGAACGGGTCGGTTTTCTCGTCGCGCTGCGTCTCGCTGATATGTTTGCGACGCAGGAGGGCGATAAAATATTTACCGAACCACATACTCATCAGTAGGGCTATTACGGCTGCCATTATCGCACGGAACGAAATATAGGTGAATAGTCGCGCCCCTAACCAATCGCTAAAATGTGTAAAAAACGAATAGAGCATATACTATACATTTAGTGCATCATACATATTTCTTTACTTGTTCGTGATCATCGAAGTGGTGCTTGACACCCTTGATAATCTGATAGTCTTCGTGTCCTTTGCCGGCTATTAGGATGACATCCTCTTTTTGCGCCAGGATGCAGGCCGTCTGGATAGCCGATGCACGGTCTTCGATAATGAGGGTACTGCGCAACTCTTCTTCGGTCAATCCGGCCGCCATTTCCTTCAATATCTCGGCAGGCTCTTCGTCACGCGGGTTATCGGAGGTGAGTATCAGTTGGTCGCTACCGCGCTTAGCTATCCGGGCCATCATGGGACGTTTTCCTTTGTCGCGGTTGCCTCCGCAACCTACCACGGTGATGAGTTTACCTTTGCGTATCTCATTAATCGTCTGAATGACATTGTCTACGGCATCGGGTGTATGGGCGTAGTCGACAATAGCCGTCCAACCTTTGGTGCTGCGGATAGCTTCAAAACGTCCGTTGACGGGCTGCAGCGTACTCATAACACGCAGTACTTCCGTAGGGTCGAAACCCAGACTGAGGGCTGCTCCATAGATAGCCAACAGGTTGCTGGTGTTGAAGCGCCCGACCAGTGGAACAAAGACTTCCTGATTGTTGATACTCAGCAGCATACCGTCAAAGCCTTCTTCCAATATGACGCCTTTGTAATCAGCTAACGAACGGGTCGAATAGGTGCGGATGTCGGCTTTGGTGTTTTGCACCATTACCAGGCCATTCTTATCGTCCTTATTGGTGATGGCAAAAGTGCCTTTGGGCAGCTGGTCAAAGAGACGCTTCTTGGTATCACGATAGTTATCAAAGGTCTTGTGATAATCGATGTGATCGCGGGTGAGGTTGGTAAATATAGCTCCGTTGAACTGCAGTCCGGCTATGCGCTCCTGAGCGATAGAGTGGGAGCTGACTTCCATAAAGGCATACTCGCATCCGGCTGCTACCATGCGACTCAATAACTCATTCAGCGCCAGAGCGTCCGGTGTGGTGTGCGTGGAGGCGACTGCTTCGTCATCAATATAGTTGATGACGGTAGAGAGTAAGCCGGCTTTGTGCCCTAAGGCGCGCACGAGTTTGTATAGGAGTGTGGCAATCGTGGTTTTGCCGTTGGTGCCTGTCACCCCCACTAAGGTCAATCGCTCACTCGGCCTGCCGAACCAGCGATGCGCCATCAGTCCCAGGGCACGGTCGGTATTCTCCACTACGATGCAGCACACGCTGTCGCGGATATAGGCTTCGTCGCTAATGACGACAGCTGCGGCTCCCTGTGCAATACATTGGTCCACATAGGTGTGACCATCTGCTGTGGTGCCTTTTTGGGCAACAAAGACATTGCCCGCACCCACCTTACGGCTGTCAAACTGTATGCCGGTAACCTCTACTTCGGCAGAGCCGGTGATTCGCTTAACGGGTAGTCCCGCTATTAGTTCGCTGAGTTTCATATTATTGTTTCTCAAATATCAATTTTCCATCCCGGATAACGTAATAGCCGGCATAGGCAATTGTTTTTTCGGCTATCTGACGCACCACGGTACCGCAGTCTAAGCCTGCATCGTAGGCTCCGCGATTCTTGGGGTATTCCATCATGCAGATACAGGTGTACATAGGTGCTTCTTCCGGGAAATAGCCCACAAAAGTCATGCGGTGCATGTTCTTTTGGTAGTGTCCGTGGCGCACCAATTGTGCCGTACCCGTCTTTCCGGCGATGTGTACCAAGTCGCTCTGAGCCTTATGCAGCACGATACGTCCTTGCCATTTTAAGACAGAGGCTGTTCCCAAATCGTTATCCCATACTACATCGTGCAGCGCATCTTTTACCTCGCGCAGGGTCGAACGGCGGCATATACTGCTCTGCAGCGTCTCGGTCTTAAAAGTGCGCAGTGTGCGGCCATTATTGCGTATCTCCTTAACGATAAACGGGCGCACCATCCGGCCGTTGTTGGCAATGCTATTGTAGAAGGTCAGTATCTGCATCGGACTCAACTCGACCGAGTAGCCGTACGCCATCTTACTGAGGGTAACTCCGTCTTTAGGTACCTGGATACGAGGATTCTGTGCACCGGGAATCTCGGAATAGACACTGTCTGTGATGCCCATGCGCTTGAGTTTATCTACAAACTTGCCGGCTTTCTTATCGTAACTCTCGGTGATAATCTTGGCAAAAGCGATATTACTGCTGACAGCCAGAGCACTACGTACGGTATAGATAGTGTCTTTGGGGTGGGAGTCGGTATGATGGGCTACGCCATAATCCCAGCCGTTCTTATAGACACGCAGGGTATCATCAATCTCTATCTTGCCGTCATCGAGAGCGGCCATCAGGGAGATAGTCTTAAACGTACTACCGGGTTCAACGCGCGTCACAGCATGATTAAATTTCTCGGTATAATTGCCCTCTTCGGTGCGGTCGAGGTTGCAGATGGCTTTTATCTCGCCCGTCTCCGTCTCCATCAATATACAGCACCCCCAATCGGCTTGCGTGCGCTCCAGGCGAGCCATCATGGCTTGCTCACAGATATCCAATAGGTTGACGTCTATGGTGGTAACGATGTCGTATCCGTCTTTAGCTTCCTTAACGGGTACGTTTTGCCAATGGCCGGCTACGCGTTGACGGGTAGAGACGCCTTCGGTGCCGTGTAGATATTTCTCAAAACTCTTCTCCAACCCCGCATTGCCGGTACCTGTAGCGGCGTATATGCTACCTATAGTACGGCTACCCAGACGGCCGAAAGGTTTCTTGCGCACATGCTGCACTTCCAGATGGATACCACTCTTATAGTAACCTCTGCGCACCAAGGGCAGTTGTTCAATCTCCTTCTTTTGCATATAGTTGACTCGTCTGCGGCATAGACGTGCATCGCGTTCGCGAGTGGTACGTCCTTTGAAAGCCTTTATCATGCGTTGACGATACTCTTGCGGACTCTTATCGCCGATGATGCGACTCAAACCTTCAGCTATCGAATCGACATAACGATAGAAGAGGGTATCGCCGCCTAAATGCAAGGCTTCGACACGAGTATCCATGTAGACAGCATATTCCGGCATACTGGTGGCTAATAGATTGCCATTAGCGTCCAATATGTCTCCACGTGTAGGTTGAATGGGCTGATTGGTGACCACTTGCTTGTCCGCTATCTTTGACCACTTGGCTTTTTCCTCAGGTGAGGTCTGGGTATAGATGATTTTGGCCAATACTACAATAAAGCCCGCTACTATCAACAGGAAGATAGCGGCGAAGCGTAAAACGATATTTTGCAGTCTGTCGGACATTATTCTATGCGTATAACGGGGCGGGTGTTCTCTTTAACACTACTGCCGCGCTCCCGGAGCGTGGCGGAGATAGAGGATTGACGTGTCTGCTCGACCAACTCGGCGTGCAGGGTCTGGTAAATGAAACGTGCATCTTGCAACTCCCTCTCGGTCTGCGTGAGGCGGTTGTGTTGCCGTTGGGCAGAGAAGTCGGACAGGATATACAGGAAGATAAGACCGCAAATAAGCAATATCAACCGATACTGTTTCTTCACCCATGCGCGGGTTAAGAAATCGCCGTTTAATATTTCCTGCAGGGTTATCTTGTGCTTCATAGTCAGCCTATTTTTTCCGCGACACGGAGTTTGGCACTACGGGCGCGAGGATTGCGGTTCACTTCTTCTTCGCCGGCACTTAAGCCTTTCTCAATCAATCGAAACGGTGTTAATATGTTTCCGTAAAAGTCTTTCTCTATAGTGCCTTCTATATTACCTGCGCGCAAGAAATTCTTGACGATGCGGTCTTCCAACGAGTGATAGGTAAGAATGGCTATTCGTCCTCCGGGGCGAAGTAAATCGCGAGCGGTCACCAACATCTCGCGCAAGGCGCCCAACTCGTCATTGACCTCTATGCGCAGAGCCTGGAAGACGCAAGTCAGTTCTTTCTTTTGTCCCGACAATAACTCAGCCAGTCGGCCGGTAGTGTCGATAGGGCGTTGTTGACGGGCAGAAATAAGTTTGCGAGCGATAGCACGTGAGTTTTTCAGTTCTCCATATATATATAGCACGCGCGCGAGCGCTTCTTCATCATAGGTGTTGACTATCTCTGCTGCCGTACGTCCGGCTTGCTGATTCATGCGCATATCCAACGGGCCGTCAAAGCGAAAACTGAATCCGCGTTCCGCTTCATCGAAGTGGTGAAAGCTGACACCCAGGTCGGCCAATAAGCCGTCTATCTGTTGCTCGCCATAATAATCCATCCATTGACTTAAGTAGCGAAAATTGCTGTGCACAAAGTGCCAGCGGTTGTCGTCTATCTTGTTGCGTAGCGAATCAGCATCCTGGTCGAAGGAATAGAGCTTGCCTGAACCATTCCGGCCTGCTGCGCTCATTTGTGTCAAGATGGCGCGACTATGTCCTCCTCCTCCGAATGTTACGTCAACATAGACGCCGTCGGGCTTAATGGCTAAGCCTTGGATGGTCTCGTTGAGCAGGGCCGGTATGTGGTAAACGGGATCCATTATTGCTTCTTCATCTTGTTGCGCAGTCTTGCTGCCAATTCGGTTTGACTCAGGCGCTTATCGGCGAACTTCTCAGGTGTCCATAACGCAAAGCGGTTGAGCATGCCTACAAAGAGGACATCTTGCTGAGCACCGATAGTCTCCAGGTTCTTTTTCTGTAACAGGATACGTCCCTGACCGTCCATCTCCAGGTATTCGGCATCGGACATAAACTGCATCAACATCAACTGATCTTCAGGATCCCACTCATCCAATGCCTGACGCATGGCATTGACTTTCTCGTTCCACACCTGCTCGGGGTAGAAGATCAGACATTCATTATCTATATCGCGGCGCATAACGATACGATGACTATCCATCTCGCTCAATATTCTGCGATAGGAAGCCGGAACGAAAATGCGCCCTTTTTCGTCCGCTCGTGCCTCAATGTTTCCGATGAATGTATTCATTTTGTACAGTCTTTTATGAAATCGACTGCAAAATTACAAAAAATATTTGATATTTCCCCACTTTTCACCACAAAAAATTTTCAAACACTTGTTTCGACCGTTTTTTCGACATTTAAAAATAAACAACTTGCTGTGATTTACAGCAAGTTGTATTATTTTTCAACAAAGTGGTGAAATGTGGGTTATCTGTATAGGAATTTGGACCAGAGATTCTTGCGTTGGATTCCTGAGTCGGTTGCGTACTTAACCAGGTACAACGTATTGGGTACGAAGCCTTCAGTAGGAATCTGCACGGTGTGTCCGCTTTCGAGGATAGGAACGGTCTTAACCAGTCGACCTGCAGTATCGTAGACATAGAGTCGGTAGTCGGTGCTTGTCCAGTCGGGCAGGTAGGCATACACTTCTTGGGAGTTGTAGCAATGGATAGTAAACTGTTTGCCGGTCTTAGCGGTGCCTTGACGTGTAGTCACGTGCATGATGGGACCTAAGTCCGTCAGGTGCGGTTCACAGCCCTTATCTTCGTAAGCTTGCAATTGATAGTAATAGTCCGTAGCGGGTTTTAATGCGTCCAGGGTAGTCTCGCCTACCGGAGCGTATAGGATATAATCGGTACCAGAGTAAATATATTCCGGAGTCTTGTTCATTACGGCATGGAAATCGTCCACAGCAATACCACCTAATCCGCCTATATGGTTATAACTGAAGCGGAAGATACGTATACTATCCTGTTCATCGAACGTATAGGTGCGCGTTTGTGCTTTAGAGGTGGAACGCATAGTGATGACTTCAATGGTGTGCCATTGATTATCGTTGCCAAAGCCTTCTATAGTGATGCTGCCTCCGTTGTCTGTATCCATAGTACCGACAAAACTCTGTCCTGTCCACACGCTCATCTTAGTAACGGGCATTACAAAGGTCTCGCTGACCAATGTGTCGCCGGTCTCTTCAAACAATACGGCTGCCTTACCTTCGCTATGAGTGACAGTAGTGAGGTTGACAAAGTTAGCTTTCCAGCCTGCCTCGCGAATATGAGCCTGGCTGTCGAAGCGGTCGAAACTCTGTACCATCTCCTGTTCCTTATCCAATAGGCGGAAAAGCGTCAGGTAGTAGATGTCGGCATCGTCTTGCTCTTCCCATTGTGCGAGGAACGAATAAGGCGTTATGTCGTCTGCCGGCTGGGGAATCACCGGCGTAATCTGTATGGGGCGCGTAGCTTCGCCTTGCAATACTGCTTGCGTTGATTGTTTATAGTTGCCGGTCTCTATCTGTAAGGAACCGGATTGGCTGACGCAGGATTTGGTGGGGGAATAACGCACGTATAGCGCCCGTTGGTACGTACTATCCGCTGCGATAGCATCGGTAATCTGGTTGCGATACCACGTGACGCTATCCCAACTCATTTGGAAGGTGTTGGGCGAGAGAGAAATGTAGAGAATGCTATCTAACAGTTTCTTTCCGCTAATCTCTATTTTCTCTATGCTTCCTCCTGTACGCTCTCCGTCTACTATCTCTGCCAGTATGGCGGGAATCTCTTCCGGGAATACGTATAGTCCCACACTATCCGCTGTACCAAAATGGAAGGCAACCAGTCCCTCGCCCGTCAGGCGTATCTTGCTCACTTGCATATGGGACAGTTTGGTGCCGTTGTTGGCTTGCGGCAGGAAGGAGGTGATATTCATTGCGCCGGGGTAGGTGTCGCTTTCCGTCGAATAGGTGGGGGAGGGATTGTAGGCCTCGCAGACATCAAATCCCAGGGGAACGGAGTTATTATAGGTGTTGCTGTTCCAATTGGCACTCTTATGGGTGATGTGTGATATTAATAAGCCCGTGCCGGGCAAGGCTCCTTCGGGGGTGTCCCATCCTACATGTTGACGATTCTCGACCAACCAGAACTCAGCGGGATTGGGATTGCCCGGAGTGAGGTTGTGATTCTTAGTAGCAATCAAATAAGCCTCTCCACCTTCTTCCAATGGCTTGAGCAGATAATCGCCCGCATTGGTCAGTTGGGTGGGGATAGCCCATCCTAACATATAGCGCTCAAAGGCTGTGTACATAGGCGGTGTGCGGCTGTCGTTGCTATAACTGCCGGAGCACATAATATCCCATGTGCCGACCGTATAGGCATTGCTGCTGGCGGTATTGTACATATCGGGTAAGCCTAATACATGCCCGAACTCGTGACAGAAAGCACCTATGCCGGTCATTTCGCCACGCAGGCGACCGCTGGTGGTTTTCAGTTCCGATGAACAAGCATAGTCGAACAACTCTTTGCCATTGAATGTGGAGGTGGGGTATACGACCGATCGGTGTGGCCAAACGGTGTTGGAACCGCCTCCGTCAGCTTCGTTGTATCCGGCGTAGTAGACAAAGACATTGTCTATTTGTCCATCGTTATTTTCGTCATAATTGCGAAAGTCAACGCCATCCGCTTCGGCTAAAGCGCAAGCCTGACGAATCATTTCCATAACATGCTCATGGTTGAATGAACTGCCGCCGGTATGCGCTCCGTAATACGCCTGTTCATGCGCCAGGGTATAAGGTCCTACCACGTCAAACTCAGGCAGGAACAGGCTGTCTGAACTGGCAATAAAATAGTCGCGTGCCGAACCGGTACCCTTATTGTCGCTATAGCCTGATTCGTTGAGCATAGCGTAGAAGGCTTCCTTAGCATTGGGGATAGTAAACTGCACGTCGGTGAAGTTGACCAATATGGCGATACTGCGCACCTTACCGAATTTAGGGAAGGTGGAAGACATCTTTTGACGCGGGCGTATCTGCTCGGCAGCCATGCGGCGCTGCATCAATGCTTGCGGATTGTGGGCGATAGGGTCGTTCTCGTTATAACTAAACCATTCGTCACCTACCAATCCGCTCCCGGGACGGGCGATGACAGCCCACGCTGAAGGAGCGGTGAAAAGCATCAGCGCTATCGTTATCAGCAGGCCGTATGTATTGTTTCTCCAGTTCATCTTTTAGGCATATTGAGGTCAAAAAAGTGTGCAAAGGTACAAAAAAAGATGCATTTATGCAACTTTATTGCCAGAAAAAGGCGAAATTATTTGTGCTATTCTGAATTTTTTTGTACCTTTGCGCCGTAAAGTATTATGCGTATGAAAAAATTGTTCTTCTTTTTGTCCCTGGCGATAAGTGCTACGCTATGGGCAGCAGCACCGTCTAAGGTGCAGATTTACGACCGTCCGAATGGCGGATTTATCGCTATTGATGAAACGGGCGAAGTAGTAGCCTATTCCGAGCAAGGTACGTTGTCCGCTATCTCTGACGAGATGCGTTCTGCCTGGCGTTCTATCGGTTTTGATCCGCAACTGACTCATCAGCAGGCTCCTGCTCGTCTGCAGCAAGTGGTAGCAGAGATTATTGACTCTGTCGGTCCGCTGTTGGGCGATATCCGCCAGCACCAGTATGCTCCGTACTATAATATGACGCCCGTGGTGGCCGGAAAACATTGTGTTACCGGATGTGTAGCTACGGCTATGGCAACTATTATGACATATTGGCAGCATCCTAAGACTTGTCATGGCTCGATGTCTTATAAGACAGATGCCGGTCGTACTATCACTGAGTCCTTCGAAGGCTATGAACCGGATTGGAACAATATCCTGCACAACTACAACCAACAATATACTGAAGAGCAGGGAAACGCCATTGCGCAATTGGTATACTATTGCGGCGTATCGGTAAAGATGGATTACGATACAGATGGTAGCGGCACGCAGTCGGAATTAGTTCCTGATGCGTTGTTCACTAATTTTGATTTCAGTATTGATGCCCAGATGGTGTATAAGGCTGACTATACCGATTCTCAGTGGTTTAATCTTATTAAGACTGAATTACAGGCCAATCGTCCGCTTTTTGCGGCCTCTAAGCAACAATCTGGTAGTGGTCACGCCTATGTATTAGATGGTTGCCAGATGTCTAAGACATCGACACGTACACGTTATTATTATCACTACGACTGGGGGTGGGGCGGCGTTTCCAATGGTTGGTATCAAACGCCTAAAACCGATGAGATGGATTTATCGTACAACCAGAGTGTGATTATACAAATCTATCCTGCCGGTTATACGGCCGACCCGCAAATCGTTATGAGCGAAGATATGAACGCTCCGGTATTTGATATTCTTGGTCGCCGTGTATCGGAGTTGACGCCCGGACAAATATATATCCGCAACGGACGTAAGTTTATGGCTCGCTAAAAGAGCTATATGATAACAAAAAAAATGGCCGCTCGCTGGAGCGACCATTTTCTTTTTGACCCTTGTTGGAATTAGAACATAAACTTAGCAAAGGCAACTTTGCTGTAGTTGGTCTTCAACAGGTTCATACGAGTAGCAGCGGGTTGCTTAGCCGGCAGCAGCACAGCCTTGGGTTCAGCAGAGATACCCTGGGGCAGTTCGCCATAGGTATAAACGATGGTCTCGTCGAAGTGAACCTCATTGTCTACAGCGTAGATAACATCTTTAACCGTGTCAGCAGCGAGGTTGCAACCAAACATATAAGCGCTATAGTTGTCAATGCTCTTATCGGTAAGATATTGAACACCCATTGCGATGTAGTCAATCTTATCCATATATTCGGAAGAACCTTGGGTACCTTCGATATCAACGACACTACCTTTGAGCACCTTACCATCCTTGATGTAGTTGCTATAACGATGAGCTTCACCCTGATCATCCGTCTGGGTGAAGAAGATAGAAACCCATGCACCCTCTTGCAGTTTAGCTGCCTCCTGGAAGTAAGATGCGGAACCTGCATTCAAAGCATCAACTACGTCTTGAATATAAGCAGCCTCATCGGTGATGTTACCGGGCTTAGCATTGTGAGTGAGCAGTGTGTCAGGACCGCCAACATAGTATGCACCAAGGGTGAAGCCTACGTTGCCTACTTTCTCACCGTAAATCTCAATCAAAGCAGGATTCTCCATGATAGGAGCTACGTAAATGGTGTTGGGCCAGATAGCGATAGCTGCATCTTCGGGGCCATCCAGTTTACCGCTGGCGTTGTAGTAGAAACCATCCGAGAAGAGCATCAGGTCTTGCTCTGCCTTGAAGGCTTTCAGGTCACCGAGACGAGAGTGGTGGTAGGTAACCAACTCAGTACTGTCAATGTCATACATGTAGAGGCAAGCCTGAGTAAATACCAACGACTTAACGAACGAGGTAACGGTTACGTTGCAAACAGCAGACTTACCGCTGTTGGCTTCGTATAACGTAATAACGGCTTCACCTTCTTCACCGGCGGTGAGGGTACCGTTTTCGCTAACTACAACAACGTCCTCGTTGCTGGACTCCCAACTCAGGTTAACCTTAGCACCCTTAGGAGCATAGTCTGCGGTCAAACGCAGGGTCTCACCCGGGGTAAGAGTAGCCGTAGCGGGCTTAATAGCGAGAGAATTCAGACTCGAGCCACTACCGCTCTTGCTGTCTTTTTTGCAGGCGGCAAAAATCATTGCCACGCTGAGGAGTAATACTCCGAATAAAATCTTTTTCATACGCTTTAATGAATTGATTTAAAAATTAAACAGTTGATTATTTTAGTATGCTTTTGTCAATTTGGTAAATTTGACAATTTTGTTGCGATTATCATCGCCTACGTAAGGATTGTAGGTGGCCTCCGATGTCGGAATCTGCATGTTGAAGCTGGCATCGGTAGCGTTTACTTCCTGTCCACCGGCGTAGTCGTGGTTACCGCCACGTTTGGTCGTACCGGTTAGACGACGGAAGGTCTGCAAGCCAAAGCCTTCGCCCCACATCTCTACACGCCAGTTGTAGGTCAGCTCGGTGCGGAACTTATCGGCACTGCTCAACGAATTGACAAAATCATTGTATTCGTTGATGGTCTCGCTGTCGTCATCGAGGACGCGCTCAGCGGTAAGCGTGGTTAAGTACTCTTTGGCTTTAGCTATTTGGTCCAAGTTCATAGCTGCTTCGGCAGCAATGAGGTACATGCTCTCAAAACGCATCAGCACGTTGTCGCTCAACCATTCGCGGTCAATATCCTCAGCAGCGGTGGAGTAACGGTTCTTATTGGAGAAGAACTTACCGTCAGGGCAATCCTTGAAGGCCGACTTGGTCTCGCCATCGTTAAACCACAGGACACGTGCATCCCAGGGGTGACCGTCTTTGAGTGATCCGAGTAGGTTTTCATCGATAACCTTAGTATCACCTGCCCACGCGTAACTATAGGAGTGGATATCCACCTGACCGAACCAGCTCTTGAGGCCGCCGGCGGTCTCGGTTACGACCGTTTGTCCCCACATCCAGCTGGGATTGCTGGCATCGTTGAAACCGGTCTCTGTTAAGTTCTGGCGATTAATCATCTGGAATTCACCGCTTGTAATAACAGAGTCAGCCAATTGCAGGGCTAAGGTATTGTAGGCAGTGTATTTAGCATTGTCCAACTCTCTGTAGTAAGGAACAGCGTTAATCAGCGCATAAGCGAATAATCCACGAGCTACGTACTCATCAATCTGCAACTTACTGGTACGATCATAACCACCAAAGGCATCGAAGTACATAATAGCATCGCTGAAGTCCTTATACACCTGTTGGAATACTTGTTCCGAGGTCGAAAGGGCTTGCGGCTTGGTGTAGTTGGTCTCGTTATACACCGGTGCACACTGATAGGTAGTGATGTCTTGACCGGTCATGAAGCTGGAGGTACCCACCGGATAGTAGTTAACCGGCGTATACCAACGGAAGATGTTGGCATAGCAGTATGCACGCAGCGACAAAGCTTGAGCCAGATAAACGGCATACGTGGTGTCGTTGGCCTCGAAATACTTATAGGCGGTATCGTTAGCCGACGGCAGTCCGTATTGCTCGATGCGTCCGGTGAACTCCTTATTGTTGTAAATGGTCTCAATCACTGCGTTAGCGTTGTGAATCAGGTCGTAGTAGAAACCCCATACGTAGCCGGTACGTCCTGTAGCGGTCAACATCTGCTCATCGCGGTATAACCATCCGTAGGTTTTGTTGGTAACGGCTATATCGCCGCACAAGATATCACCCCACAGGTCGATACTGCGTTGGCCGAATACATCGTGGCTACTGCTGCCGTCCGAATAAATCATCGTGTACAAGCCCAGCAGGGTACCTTCCAAGGTCTCGCTTCCGAGTCTCTCGAATTTCTCCTGGCTGATAGCTTCACCTTCGTATTGGCGGTCTAAGAAACTATCTTTGCAACCCGTCAGCACTACAGCTGCGATAGCTGCTAATATAATACTCTTTTTCATAATCATTCTCATTTATCGTTTGTACCGGTCATTCATTAGAATTGAATCTTGATACCACCCATAATCGTGGACAGCGGAGTGTATTGATATGCATTGGAACTACCGGTAGCACTTACAATCGGGTTGTAACCCTTGCGAGCGGTTACGATAGCTAAGTTGTCGCCCTGTACATACAACTCCAGTTTGCTCAGTTTGATCTTCTCAATCAACTTCTTTTGGAACTTATAACCTAAGCGAACGTTGTTCAGGCTCAGGTACGAGTTGCTGGTCAAGAAGCGATCGGATACGGCGTTGGAGTAGGCATCGCCACCATTATTCAGACGAGGAATATTGGTATTGCGGTTCTCCTCAGTCCATGCGTTACGCATATCCACGTGCCAGTTGTAGTTACCTACTTTCTCGTTGGCCATCAACATGGCGTACGAGTTGTCGTAACCATAACCACCGATACGGTAACCGCAGGTGATATCCAAAGTAACACCATATACCTCGAAGTTGATACCGAAACCACCTTCCAAATCGGGGATAGCCGATTTGCCGTTGAAGTCGGAACCGCAGTATGCGGCATTGGTGGTGTGTACGGTGTCGATATGAGCATTCGGGTGCTGACGACGATAGAGGTCTACATCGCTGATGTAGTTGTCGCCATCGTCTACCAAGCTGGCGTCTTTGCGGCCAAAACCACCCTTATCGCTATCGTAGTAACCTACGTACATGGCTTCACCGGTATTGTAGTCTACGCCGGCATATTTACGCATGTTGTAGTCATACATACTGTGGCCTACCACTAAGCCTCCGTTGGTGTCCATATCCTCGTTGGTTTCGTCAATCGACTTGGGCAATTTGGTAATCTTATTGCGATAGAAACCACCATTGAAGCGGAAATTCAGTTTGATATTACGCATATCTACTGCGTGTAGTTCACCTTGGAACTCAAAACCTTGGTTGACCATCTCGCCACCGTTAATCCAAACGGACGAGTAACCGATTGAAGGCGGCATATATTGCGGCATCAAGCAGTCGGTAGTCGTCTTATGGAAGTATGTTAACTCCATATCCAAATACTTGCTGATCGTGAATTCCAGACCTAAGTCGAACATAGAGGTCTTCTCCCAAGTCAAGGTAGGACTACCTTTCGAACTCCATACATAACCTACGCGGCCGTCAGAATACTCAATAGAGTACATATCGTGGAAACGGTCGGAACCGATTTCCTTGTTACCCAGCATACCCCAACTGAAGTGCAGCTTAGCATCTTTCAAAATGTCCTTAGCAGGAGCCATGAACTCTTCGTTGGTCAGTTTCCATGCGATACCTACACTACCGAAGTGTCCCCAGCGGTGACCCTTAGCAAACTTACTGGAACCATCGGCACGATAGTTGGCGGTAATACCGTAACGCTCGTTGTACCAGTAGCTGGCCTTGGCAAAGTAGCTCTCCAAGGTCTCCGTAGCAGTACCCGAGGACATGTAACTGTTCTTAACCGCATTACCCCATTCGAGACTTCCGGGATCGGCAATGTAATCTTTCGAACCGAACATCTGTCCGACCTTTTGGTAGGTGGTTTCGTGACCGGCTAATACATCTACATCGTGCTCACCAAAGGTGTTCTTATATTCCAACATCTGTTGAGCGACAAAGTTGAGCATGTTGACTTGTTCCTTGTAGATACGTCCGATACCGGCAGCATCACCATAGTATTTATTGGTCAGACGCGAGCCCTGATAGCCTAAGTATTGTACGCTGGCAGTAGCGCTCAGGGTCAATCCCTTGTAGAGCTTTGCCTCCAACATAGCCACACCCATGACATTGTGTGCCTCGGTGCGCTGTTTGTCCAAACGCAGGGCACCGGCAGGGTTGATACCGCTACCGAAACCACGTCCGTAACCTTCGTGCATACCGTAGTCGTACATCTTTCCTCCTGTCTTCGGGTCACGCTTAATCGTACCATCCTCGTTGTATTCGTAAACGGGATAGATAGGCGGAATACCGTTGACATAGGCGAAACCGTTGTTCATGTTGCTGCCTTGACCGGGATTGTTGATAGACGTATAGGCATACGACATATTCAAACTTCCCTTCAGCCATTTCTTAGCCTGGTGTTCGATATTGCTACGTACCGAGAAACGGTCGAAGTCAGAACCGATATAGTAACCTTCGTCCTTGAGGTAACCGAAACTGGTATAGTAGGTCGTCTTATCTTTACCACCGGAGATGCTGACTTTAGCTTCCGCCTTCTGGCCGATGCGGAAGATGGCGTTTTTCCAACTCTGCATACCCTTGTAGCATTCCTTCATCGTAATATCGTCGTAGAACTTGCCGGTATAACCGTTAATCAGCTCGTTACCTTTGGCGTTCCACAGGTTGTATGCCTCGGGCAGACCGCTCTTACTGAACAGACGGGTGTTGGCATCTTTGATACGTCCTTCGAGCGAAGATGCACCGGATGAGTTATACAAGCTCTGCCAAGCCATCTCCACGTACTCTTGCGGGTCGCTGATAACCTCGTACATGGGCAGCAAGCGCATATTGGCACCATAGTTGGCTTCTACGGTAATCTTGGCTTCCTCGTTGGCGTTACCTTTTTTAGTAGTAATCACGATAACACCGTTGGCACCGCGGCTACCGTACAATGAGGTAGCAGTAGCATCCTTCAAGATGGTGGTGCTAGCAATGTCGGCAGGGTCGATAGACGAGATATCGCCATCGTAAGCCACACCGTCTACTACGTACAGCGGAGCACGGCTGGCATTGATAGAGCCGATACCACGGATACGGATGGTAGCATTCGAACCGGGCTGACCTGTAGTTTGGATAACTTGTACACCGGCAACCTCGTTAGCCAAGGCCTTAGATATCTCAGACGGAGCTTTCTTCTCAATCGTCTCAGCTTTAACGGTTTGCGCCGATCCGGCAAAACTACCTTTCGATACGTTACCGTAACCGGTTACTACTACATCTTTCAGCACCTCACTGTCTTCCTTCAACGTGATTTGCAAATTGTCTTTGATGGCTACTTCCATCGGCTTCATGCCCACATAGGTGATGACTAATGTCTTAGCATCCTCGGGCACACTCAGCTCGAAATCTCCGTCATAGCCGGAAATGGTACCAATAGTGGTGCCTTTCACTTGAATGCTGGCTCCGATGACGGGTTCGCCTTTCTCATCTTTAATAATACCCTTAATTAACCGTTCTGCAGCGAACATGCCCAGAGTGGTTAGGCAGAGTACCATAAACATGCATAATCTTTTCATCATTCTTGTATTTTGTGTTAATATTTTTTCCGTTCCAAAAAGGGTACATTACGGAATTAGCCCGCAAAATTACAAAAAAGAATTGAAATATGCAAATATTTAATGGAGAAAAACACTTTTTCCCCATAAAAGACCTTATTTTGTGTATAAAATGAAAGTTTATGCAGTGTTTATTCGTAACTGAGTACGAACAATTTGTCCGGATCGTACATTTCCTGCGCCGTATCCCATAACTGATTGGCAGTGAGTTCCTCAATGTGTCGGAATGTCTCTTGCCATGTAGGTGCCTGGTTATGATAGAGCATCAGTTTGCCCATGGCTAAGGCGTTATTCTCTCTATTCTCGGCAGATATGGCCATCTGGCCGTGGAGTCGGGTGAGTGCGCGTTGCAGTTGTGAGGCAGTGAGCGGACGTTCGCGCAGTTGTTCCAACTGCTTGCGGATAAGGTCCATGCACTGTTCTTTGTCAGCGCTATCTGCGGCGAAGTAAATACTCCAATAGCCGGTGTCGCTAAGGGGTGTGTATTGCGATTCGATAGTGTAGACCAATCCTTTCTGTTCGCGCAGCGCCATATTTAGGCGTGAGGACATCGCTCCTCCGCCGAGTATATTGTTGAGCAGGTATAGCGCCAGTTGTTTCTCGTGTCCGATAGGATAGGCGCGTCTGCCGAGCATGACGTGCATCTGGTGGGTATGCTTGCGGTATAAGGCGGTAGGATAGGGGTGGACAGGCTCGTGTTCTTGCCATCCGATGCGTTCTGCGGCTTGTGGGGCAAGATAGGCGAAGGCTTCGTCGTCGAACTCGCGTGCCACGGCTTGGAAGACGGTCTTTGGGGATAACTTGCCCTGGGAGAATACGACTATGCGTTCCGGTCGGTAGGTGTGTGCCATCCATTCGTTGGCATAACGGGCGCTGCGGCTGATATGGCGCAGGCTCTTGCGGGTTCCTAAGATAGGCATGGCTAACGAATGACCAGCAAAGACCAGATTCTCGAAGTCATCGTAGATCAATTCGCTGGGTGAGTCCTGATAGCTGTCTATCTCGTCTAAGATAACTTCTACTTCTTTGTCGGTCTCTTTCTTGGGGAAGGTGGGCCGCAGGACGATGTCGGCCAGTAGGCGGAGCGTGCGGGTAAAGTGACCTGTAGGTGTGGCGGCGTAGAAGACGGTCTCCTCTTTGGTAGTATAAGCATTTATCTCGCCACCTATATCTTCTATTCGATTAATTATATCGCGCGAATGGAGGTGCTGAGTCGTCTTGCCGCGTGTAGCAGCCCCCTTAAATACGCAATGCTCTATATAATGTGCCAAGCCGTTCTCTTCTTCGTGTTCATCGCGTGTACCGGCACCGACCATTACGCCCACGTAAGCCACCTCAGTTTCAGTTGCTCGGTGGACAATTTTCACTCCATTGGGTAAAATATGATAAAAAGTTTCGTCCATATTTGCGTGTTTCAAAAAAAAATAGTACCTTTGCAGCCTGAATCCATCGGCAACCGATGGAATTCTAGATTTCGTGGTCCGAAATCCACGATTTCCGCGGCATTGGCGGAATTGGTAGACGCGCCAGACTTAGGATCTGGTTCTCACGAGTGTAGGTTCGAGTCCTATATGCCGCACCAATAACTATAATAATTATTATCTATGAAACGGTTATTCATTCCTTTGGCTTTAGTGATGGTGATGGTGTTACCGTCGTGTTTAAAAAACAAAGCCGAGTATACACCTTATATCAGTTTCTCGCATTTTATCCTCAATCCGGTTTATCACGGTGATACGCTTGTTTGGGCAGAGGACACCTTAAACATTACCATCAATGAGGATGACCAGTTTGTATTGGATACCGTTGAGGTAGGCGATACTATTGTTTTTGCCGTTGGTTACGGTTCGTATGCCAATGACCTGCAGGCTGCGCGTATCCTGGTAGCCGATTCTACGGGTATGCGGTACTCTGTGCTTTTGAACGAGGCTATTCGTTCGGTGTTAGTGAGCGAGCAAGTCGACGGTAGCGGTGTGAATCTGGAACTCCAATCGGGTTACAACTATTTGGCTTTCCCGGCAGGGTGTAAGATATTGAAGTCAGGTACTCACCGTGTGGAGTTTAAGGTAGAGTCGGATTCTAAGTACTCGCCCAACTCGTACATCTTCCTGCAACCGGTACGTTAGCTTAGGCTTGTGTGGCGCTCTTGGCTTCCTGCCACAGTTGCTCCATCTCGTCCAAACTCATATCTTTAAGCGATCGACCTTGTTCGGTCGCTTTTTGTTCGATATAGTTGAAGCGCCGCATGAATTTCAGGTTGGTCTGCTCCAGGGCGTTGTCCGGCTTAATCTTGTACAGTCGTGCTACATTGATGAGCGAGAAGAGCAGGTCGCCAAATTCTTCGCTTACTCTTGCTGTATTCTGTGCTCCGTCCGTATCGCGGTCGGCAGCGGTTAGTTCCTCTTCAAACTCGCCTATTTCCTCTTTTACCTTGTCCCATACATCTTCCCGCTTCTCCCAATCGAAGCCCACGTTGGCCACTTTATCTTGTATTCGATAAGCCTTGACCAAAGCCGGCAGGCTATCCGGTATACCTTCCAATACGGTTTTGTTGCCACCTTTCTCTTTCAGTTTTACCTGCTCCCACAATTTGCTTACCTCTTCGGCATTTTGTGCCGCTTCGGCGCCGTAAACATGCGGATGGCGAAAGATAAGTTTATCGCATAGTCGGTTGCAAACGTCGGCTATGTCGAAATCGCCCTGTTCCGAGCCCATCTTAGCGTAGAAGATGACGTGGAGCAGTACATCGCCCAACTCTTTGGCGACTTCGTTCATATCTTTTTTGATAATAGCGGAAGCTAATTCGTAGGTCTCTTCGATGGTGTTTTGGCGCAGACTCTCAAAGGTCTGTTTTCTGTCCCAAGGGCATTTCTCCCGCAGCTCGTCCATGATAGTCAGCAGTCGGTTGAAAGCCGCTAATTGTTCCTCACGTGTGTGCATTATTAGTCACAATTTAATAGTTCCAAATTCCCTTTTCCGTCCATTCGGGCGTAGGTCCAGAGTTTAAACATATCACCTAATATCAATATGCGCGCGTCGCGCGTGATTTGGAGGTCGAGTTCGATATGTCGGTGTCCGAATATATAGTAGTCGTGGTGGGTTTGTTGTTCTTTCTCTTTGGCGTAGCGCACCAGTTCTTCTTTTTCTTCTCCTTTGTAGGGATACGGATGGTCCAGCTCTTTCTGTCGGCTATTCTTAGCCCAAGTGTAACCTATTCCGTCGCCCCAAGCAGGCGGCATAAGGCGGAACATATATTGCGGAACGCGGCTATGGAAGAAGTGTCGGAGCCATATAAAGGCGCGGATGCGTCGTTTGTCGGCGGGAGTCAGTGTGCTGGGCTCTTGTCCTTTCAGCGCTCGCATAAATGAGTCGGGCACTAATCCGTCTCCGTGGGCCATGATGATGCGCTTGCCGTTGATAGTGGTATCTAAGGGGCCGCGGTGCACCTGTACACCGGTGACGCGTGTCAGCCATCCGAAGGTCCAGATATCGTGGTTGCCGATAAAGTAATGCACCTCTATGCCTTGGTTGGTCAGTTCGCGTAGGCAACGCAGGAACGGCGCAAAGGAAGTCTTGCCTTGGGTGCGGCGTTCGTAGTCGTCCAAACTCTCGCGGCGATGCCATACATATTCGTACCAGAAGTCGAACATGTCGCCCAGCAGATAGATAGCGGTGGCGTCCTTGCCCATCGTGTGCAGCAGGTCTACTACGCGCTGCTGGTGGGCATCCGGATCTTGAATAACCAGCGAACCTAAATGTGCATCACTCAAAAAGTATACCATAATTACATAAATCCTAATTCCAACTTCGCCTCCTCAGACATCATATCTTTCGTCCATTCGGGTTCGAAGACGATATTGACATTGACGGTGTCTATGCCGTCGACGGAACTCACTTTTTGGCGTATATCTTCTACCAGAAAGTCCGCTGCGGGACAACTGGGGGCGGTAAGCGTCATATCGATATTGCAGGTAGTGCCGTCAATATCTACTTTGTATATCAATCCCAGGTCATAGATGTTGACCGGTATCTCCGGGTCGAAGACGGTCTTGAGCATCTTGAGCACTTGTTCCTCTATTTCCAAAAACTCATTCATCGCATGCGTAGTATCTTATGTATCTGCAGGCTCAGTTTCCAGTTGGGGTGAGCCAATATATATTGTGCCGTTTCGGTTATGTTGTTGTTATCTTTTCTGTCTAAGGGTTGCAGGAGCCAATAGTTTGTTCGGATGTCGTTGCGCCAATGCTCCGGGTTGACGCCGGTGTATACTACTTTTACCTCGTCTGCCTCGGTCAACGCTAGTCGGCTGCCTTCTTTGGGCGAGCAGGTTATCCAGTCGATGCCTTGGGGCAGAGGGCGTGTGCCGTTGGTTTCGATATGTACGCGGTAGCCGGCTTGGTGCAGCGCCTCTACGAGTGGTTCATCAACTTGCAGGGCCGGCTCTCCTCCAGTCAGGACTACAAATTCCGGTTTCTCGCCTTCAGGCAGGCATAGACGGATAGCATCGATAATTTGTTCGGCCGTCATCTCGGTGCTGCGGGAGAAGTCGGTATCGCACCACGGGCATGCCAGGTTGCACCCGCTGGTTCGGATAAAGACGGTAGGACGACCGCTATGCATGCCTTCGCCCTGCAGACTATAAAATATTTCGTTTATCCGATACATTTAATCACGCTCATAGATAGCGATATTTCCTTCGCTCTCCTGTACGCTTACTTTGTAGCAGTTGTCCACATGGTCGCAAATCCAGCGGGCGATATTCTCAGCCGAGGGATTGATGTAGCCTTCATCGCCGGGTGTGAGTCCGGGATTGAGTACTTCGTTGATGTACTGATGATCGAAGGTCTCTTTGACTACGCGTTTGATATGGGTGAAGTCGGTCACGATACCATCGCGGTTCAGCTCTTTGGCTCGGCAGTAGACCACTATTATCCAGTTATGCCCGTGCAGGGCTTCGCATTTACTCTCGTAGGACAGCGACAGGTTATGCGCTGCGGAAATCTCTATGGTTTTTTGGACGTAATACATTTTAGGATTAGGGATTTTCGATTAGGGATTAGGGTTTAGGGATGTAGTAGCCGGCTTCGCGGAGTGCTTGTTCGCGTTCTCGGCAGGTGCCGCATTCTCCGCAGGGTGTCTCGCCGCCTTTGTAGCAGCTCCAGGTCTCATCGTAGTTGATGCCCAGTTGCATACCGTGACGGACGATATCTGTTTTGGTGAGGTGGGTATACGGTGTGAGCAGGTGTACACCGTTCCACGTGCCGGCATGGACAGCGTCGTTCATAGCGGAGACAAAGTCCGGTCGGCAGTCGGGATAGATAGTATGGTCGCCGCTGTGGTTAGCCAGCATGATATAACTGAGTTGCTCATTCTCGGCCATGCCTGCAGCGATGGACAGCATGATACCGTTGCGGAAGGGCACTACTGTGGAGCGCATGTTGTCATCATCGTAGTTGCCTGCGGGGACAGCTTCTGCTCCTGCCAGGAGTGAGGAGCGGAAATAGGTCTTAATGAACTCCAGGGGAATAATAATATGCCGTATACCTAATCGCTGGCAATGCAGTCGTGCAAAGGCCAACTCGCGGTCGTTGTGGTTGCTGCCATAATGGAACGACAGAGCCAGCGCGATGCGGTCGCGATACTCATAGAGCAGGGTAGTAGAGTCCAAGCCTCCGGACAGGACGATGATGCTGTCTTTTGCCATTACAGTTGCGGTTTTTGGCGATGTAGGTTGTCCGTCATCTTAGCTTGCAGGCGTGCCTTACACAGGTCTTGATGTTCGGCGTCTCCCCAGTTGGCGAACGGGTAGATGCTTATTCCTCCGCGGGGCATGAAATAGCCGGTTACCTCTATATATCGCGGGTCCATAAGGCGGATGAGGTCTTTCATGATGATATTGATGCAATCCTCATGGAAGTCGCCATGGTTACGGAAGGAGAAGAGGTACAGCTTGAGAGACTTACTCTCCACCATTTTCTCGCGGGGAATATAGGAGATAAATATATGTCCGAAGTCGGGTTGTCCGGTCTTAGGGCAGAGGGAAGAGAACTCGGGGCAATCGAAGGTAACTAAGTACTCGTTGTCCGGGTGCATATTGACGAAGGCCTCCAATATGTTGGGGTCATAGTCGGTTGGGTAGGGTACCTTATGGTCGCCCAGTAGGGTTACACCTTGTAGGTCGTGTTCGTTACGCATAGTGTTGGTTTTTATTGCACCTATCAAGGCGACCCGTGTGGGCCGCCTTGATGGAATTTCGATGCCGTGAGGCAAGATGTTTACTCGTTACCGGGTACGGGGGAGTAGCCTCCGCGGGTAGGAGCGTGCGGATCGAGGTTAGGAGATGACTGGAATTCCATCATTGCTCGCTCCGGCATGACAACGGTGTCCATTTTCGGTTGTATGTATTGCATCTTTTTCATAATCTTCTGAAATTCGGCTGCAAAGGTACGGCAAATTTTTGACATATGCAAATCTTTGCCGTACTTTTTGCATCTTTTCGTTAATTCATTAACTCTTTCATTTGTTAATGCGTTACTTAACCATCTTACCGGTTAGGTCGTACATCTGCTGGTCGCGGAGGATGTAGATGGTGTTGTTGATGACAACTTTCTCTACGCCGTTGACGATAGCGGTCTGACTCTCGATGTCGGTACCAACTTGCGGAGCCTTAGCCTGCATTACCAGGCCGTAGCCGGAAGTAATACCCTTCGGCAGGTCGATTGTGTAAGCGCCGTTACTCAAGTTCCAGATGATGCTGCCGTTGTAGGTGAGATAGAGAGTAGCATTCTCCTTAGGAGCAGCTACGCTGATTGTGTACTCACCTGCAGCGGGAGTAGCGATACCGAGAACGTAAGAAGCATTGCCGTTAGTGAGCTGAGCTTCCTCAATACCCAGACGCATGTTGTAGTTCTCAGACCAGATACGTGCACCGTACTTTGGCGTTGTGCTGCTCTGCGATGCCAAGTCATGACCTTCTTCGTATTCACTGGAAGCCGTCTCGGAAGCGCGAACATACATCTGGCTCTCGAAGCTCTTTGCGCCTGCAGCGTTGATACGTACGCAGTACTCTAATTTATCTTCTACACGTTTCGGAGCGTGAATTGCACCACCACGATCATTATGATCAACAGCTATCGAGCCACCGTCTTGCTGGATGAAGAACGGCGAACCTACGAAGTAGTTGTAAGCAGTATTAGCGTAGGTGTTGTAATCCTGGATACCATAATCGAAGGCTACGATATCCTTGTTAATGCCGATATACTGCAGGGTCGGGTTAGCTACACCGTTCCAGTTCTGGTATTCCGTAGCACCAGGATACGAACCCAGAGCGATTTCTGTAGCAGGAGCAACGGTATTAGTTTTAGCCGTCAGACGAATCGTGTTCTGGTTTGGTCTTGCGTTGTCGAAACCGATGAAGTGAGCCACACCGGCCTTCATCGTACCGCTAGTACGCTGCCAACCACTGATACCTGTTGCACGACGAGCGCCGTCGTATGCGAAGATTTGGAAGTCCACATTATGAACCATCGGTGTTCTGCTTCCATTCGGGTGAACCCACTCGAAACCGTTATTGATATCTACATCGAACGGAGCTGCGATACAGTACCACAAGCTGGAGTTCTCTGCGTTCATCTCATCCGGACGAAGTTGAATCTCAAGAGCTAAGACACCATTGACTACTGGCATCACAGGAGCTTGGCTGGACATACCTTCTACACCGTTGGAAGCCGAACTTGAACGGAGGATAAGGTCATTAGCCTCAACCGTCTTACCTGCTGCAACTTCAAACTCAAGGATAGCACCATTCTCCAGATCCAAATTACCCAGGGTAACATCTTCTGTCACCTCAACCGTTACCGTCTGATTCTCTTTAACGTGAATATCGCTTGCTACTACATCCTCAACCGGAATAGTGATTTCCTCTGCCTCAGGATTCGTTACAACGTTCCACTTAGCATATACTACCTTATTTTCGGTGATGTTCGCGATCTCAGCAGCCGGAGCATACTCTTCGCTATCAACTACCCAGCTTACGAACGAGTACGTTACATCCTCTGCTTCCGGAGCAGCAGGAGCAGCAGCCAGCGTTACGCTTCCGCCTGCGTCAACCAATGCACCTTGTACGTGCTCGGTTCCCTTACCTGCGTAACTTACCTGCAGTTTGTTGCTTTCTTCATAACGATAGATTGCTACGTTCTTGATAGAACTGCTTGTACCTGTATAGCAACTAAAGATAACACTTCCGCTATTGTAGAGTAAGTTATTTCTGTTTTCAGAACCTGTCGCAATAACTGTAGTCACACCATTTTCAATAGCAATTTTCCATGAAGCGTTGACATCAAGAGCTTCTTGCGTCTTCATGTGGTTGCTTCCGGATGCTGCTGCATACAGATAACCTTTTGTCTCGCCATTTGTAACATAGAGACCAAACTGATCGTCTGCTACACCATTCTGAAGAAGCAGGATAGCCGGAGCGGTTGCGTAGTATGCTGCAGCGGGAGTTGCCGTCTTGCTGATGGCATCTGCAGAACGGTTATTGCTATTCTGAGTAGCACCTAATGCATAATCATCATCTTCGGCAACAATCATTACGAATTGACCTGCAGCCAGAGTCGATGCATCGGTTACCTTGAACCAATAACCGGCGTTGAACTCAGGAACTACAGTCCATTGAGCTACATATTCAATAGGATCCGCAGGAGTGCTCATCGTCATTTCTGTACCGGCAGCATATACATTGTCACCAACTTTCCAACCGCCGAAGATATTCGTTCCGTACGCCGGAGCGTCAGGCAGCGTGTAAGTCTCACCTTCGTAAACATCATTGATGGCAGCAACATCAGATCCGCCATTAGCATCGAATGTCACATTAGCCTTACTATTTTCCGTCCAAGTAGCACTCAGAACGATGTTCGATGTTACATTCTCAATAGTAGCCTCAGCTGCGTATTCATTATTATTGGCATCTTTCCACTTGTTGAATGTATAGTGCAATTTGGTCGGAACTGCTGCCGGCAGAGTAGCATCCTCACCTTGAACAACCGAGATGTCGCTGAACGAACCTTGCTCATCCTCTGCGAGGTTGAACGAAACAGTGTAGCGGCTAACCGGAGCTGTAGTGTAATAAACGGTCGGGAGTGTTACATGTTGTTTGTAAAGTTGAACAGGTTGCTGACCACTCTTGTAGTAACGGAAGCGGTTTTGATCTGATGCTTTATTGTAACGCAATGTAGGATTACCACTGGATGTAATAACGGCATCACCTTCACTTATCGCAAGTGTATTGGTGTAAACAGTAGTTGTACTACTCAATAAACCATTACTATTAGCAGTCTGACCAATATAGAAACCACTTGCTGAACGAATGCTGTAATTCGTTGTTGCAGCGGCAACAGTGAACACAGCAGCATTAACTTTAGCCGAACCGGCAATAACACCTTCGTTGATAGTAACTTCAATAACATCATCTGCTGCATCCAGAGTTTCTAACGAACCATCGAAAGCAACATTGAAATCTTCGCTTACAATCAGGTACTTGCCTGCCCAATCTGTCGGAGTCTCAGTAACCTTGTTGTAAGTGATTACTTCTTCGCCTTCCGAACGAGTATAGACGGCATAGAGGCTCATTGTTGCAGAAGCGGGAGTAATAGTGGTTACCAACTCTGCGCTAGTAACTTCGGTTGTAATCGGGTCAGCACTCCAACCAGCGAACGTGTATCCGCTCGGTAATTCTGAAGGAGCGACATCGATGGTGTATTCAACACCCTGATACGGAGCCTTTTCGGCATGTACATTACCTCTGTCATAGAACGTGATAGCACAAGTCTCTTTCGCAGTCCAGATAGCATAGAGGGTGGTATTGGTGGTAATATTGGTCAAGTTGCCTTCCAATGCCTCGGTTGCATCCTTATTGGTATTCCAACCAATCTGGAGATAGGCATCACGCGTCAGCGGTTTCTCGGTAGGAATTGTATAGGTATTATGTCCTGCAATGAGACCTGTTACATCCTCAGGAAGATCACCTGTTGCGTCATTAGCGTTTGCATCAAACGATACTTTCACGTACTCTGTTGCATCAACGATATCAGCAGCTGCACGCGGCGCAATCTCCTTGGTAGCGTAGTACTGAACATAGATACCTGTAATGTTATATACATGATTCTCTTCCAGTTTACTTGCCATTTCAGAGTAGAACGTACTATAAGGAGTAATCTCATTCTCGGAAGCATCTACCAATTTCGAACCATTGTAGAACAAACCGTTCAATACAACCAGCGCACCGGTATTGATGCTATCCAAATCAGCAATAGTCTTAGTTGCTGCATCTACAGAACCATTCGGAGTAACAGTCAAGCCGGCTGTTTCAGAAGTCAATGTGGTCAGTTCTGCAGAACCGGCATACATCTTCACCTTGCAATTAGCTGTTCCACTAAGAACATCACCTACATTGAAACCATGATTATTTGCATAAATAATGAAGCCCTTTGTACCATCTGTTACATAAGCATTAGCATCCTTTGTTGCCGAAACAACCCAGTTACCAAATGTCACAGTTACATCTGTTTCCGTGCTCTTAACTTCTTTTGCTTTTGCAAAGATAGCATCTACTGTACTCAACGGCAGGTTGATTTCGTATTCTGCTGTTGCAACTGCAGAGTTAGCCATTTCGCTCTTAACAGCAATAGCCTTGATGGTCATGTTGGCATCAACGGTAATAGCACTTCCGTACAACGTCGAACTTGTAGAAGGAGTTGTGCCATCTGTCGTGTAATAGATTGTTGCACCGGAAGTTGCGCAAGAAATCGTTACGTTCTGAACAGCAGTATAAGTACCTGCTGCCGGCGAGAACGTCGGAGTAGCTACTTGAGCCATACATGCTGTGGAATAATTCGCATATGTGACAGGATAAGTATAAATCTCTACTTTCGAGATACGGAGACCATTATCTGTACCATTTCCGCAGGTACTCGTTACATACAATTTACCATTCCCAGACAACGCATTACCCTCAATAAATTCATGTTCTTTTGCATTTCCGTTTCCGGTAAGCTCAATCGATTTCCAAGTATTTGTACCGTCACCAATAGTACCCGTTTTGTATGTGTCTTGACCTCCAAAAGTACCACCAAACACTTTTACTTTTGCCAAGAGGCTCAAATCAAACTCAGCTGACTCTACATAAGCACCATTACCGAACAGACGATACGAACTCTTGTTCGTAGTTGTTCCAGAATAAGTCCATGTGTCATATTGCAATGTTTGTGCCAAAACAGGCTCAGATTCAGTATCTACAATCGGAGTTGCATATACTGCGTACAACTTATTGGAAGCTGATGCTCCAAGAGTAAAGTCTGCACCTGGAGCATATGTCGGCTCAGTCGCACAATCCACATTAGGATCCCATCCTACAAATACCTTACTGCAAGATGCTGCTGTGAGAGGCAGAGAAACAATGTCGCCTTCGCGTTTGGAGTCATCATCGTAATAAACAGTTTCTTCTCCGATTTCACTCAATGTAAGAGTTGCGAACGGAGCTACGTTTGCTGAGAACTCAGCAGAAATGGTAACAGCATATGCGGGAACAGTAAGCGTCGTGCCGGCAAGAACTGTACTTGTTACATCATTCTCAGGATTAGAACCGGTTTCAATAACTTTGATACCATCCAATTTGAAACCATCATTCGGAGTAGCAATAACTGTGAGAGTCTTCCCTTCTGTAAATTCTGCACCACTGGTAATTGCATCATCGCCATCCTTAACAACGAGTGTACCGTTGGTTACAGAAGCTATGTTTATTGCATATTTTTCCGCAGGCATCCAACTGATGCGCATTTCGCTGACATACATTGCGCCGCTTGCCGTTATCTGGATATATTCAAATGCTTCTTCTGAGTCATCAATATCGACATAGCCCGAAACATCACCAGTATGATAAGTAATCGACCCTAAATTCGTAACCGTCTTTGAGGTTTCTGTTGCGTCATAAGCGTTATGAGATCCGTATATCATCACATTACGACTATCATTGTTGCCACTCCCCCATGTAACCTCTAAACGCTTGATTGTACCTCCTGATTCAGACGTAGCAATTTCACGTCCAGCATTACCGGAAGAAATACTATTAATCTGGATATTGTTGCCATTTTTAGCAGTTTTACCTAAATATACAGCATCTGAATGTCCCTCATTCGCCGCTTGAACATTTGAAAATGCCGTATATGAAGAACCCGTTGCAGTGAAATTTGCTGCTGTCAAAACATCAACTGCAGCACCTACAATCGGAACCAGCGGAGCCGGATTAACAGTCAAATCGTAAGAAACAGTCTTTGCATTGTAAGTGTCATCACCCGCAAAGACAGCTTTAATGGTTGTTGTACCGGCCTTTTTGAGAGTGATAGTGCCACTCGTCTCGCCTATTTCTGCAACAGTGGTAGCTGTGCTTTCATAAGTCACAGAAAGACCTTGCTTGAGTGTTAATGTCGGGTATACATTGTTGTTACCGCCAATGGTAACTGTTGCTGCATCAGCACTCCATTTCAGGTCATCAGCTCCGAGATCTTGCTTGCTCGGAGTGTCTCCACTATCGGAAGTGGTAATAGTAACACTTACAAGATAGATACTATTTGTGGTTGTGTTAATTTTTATATTCACATTACCCGTTTGTGCCGTGGCGTAGTTTACGGTAGCTTTAAAATTAGCCGTTCTACCATCACTGCTGCCGCTATATTCACAGGTTACATTTTGTGCACTATTATTACCTACTTTTACATCAAAGGAACCGGCTCCGGCACTTTTGTTCGTGTTATAAATGCACTCTACCTTTGTTACGTTGGTGAACGAAATAGGCGATGTACCATTCGCTCCAGTGCTATTTGCGGTTACCTGAATACCATTATTTGAGAATCCAGCTCCATCTTGTCCACTCGTCCAGTCGGCGTTAGAGCCACCACTTGTTGCTGTCCATGTTTTAGCTGTAAACGTGTACGTTGTTTCACCTGCCCACACTTGCCCGATGCTGAGGACGGCCATCAGCAGACAGGCGAAAAATAGTTTTAATTTTCTCATAAAACCTGTGATTTTAGTTAATATTGTTAGTTAGTTTTTACCTTCATTTCTCTGTGTAATGCTCTCTTGCGATAGCTATTGCACGTTGCAGTTTCTCTGCCAACATTCGCTTATTCGGCAGTTGGGTGTAGTATTGCGCTACTTTTATCGGACTCTCCTCATCTAACATCAAGTACTCAATATGCTCCGTATTACCTTCGCTGCATAAAATCAAACCTATCGGCGACCCCTCTCCTTCACGTCGCTCCTTTTGATTAAGATAACGCAGATAGAGTCGCATTTGTCCCTCGTGCTCAGGTTTAAACTTACCTAATTTTAGATCAATTGCTACTAATCTTCGTAATCCTCTATGATAAAATAACAAATCAATATAATAGTCGGTGGCATCTATTGTTATTCGTTTTTGACGAGCCAAGAATGCAAAATCACTGCCCATTTCTGCCAGAAACTCTTGCATCTGCGAAATAATAGCACTCTCTAAATCCTTTTCGGAGAAACTATCCGGCAGTCCTAATGCATCCAGAAAATAACTACTTCGGAACACCAAATCCGGCACAAGTAAGTTCTTTTCAGCAGTATCATTTAATGTCCGTTTTATCACCTCTTCCGGTCGGCGGCTGATAGCCGTGCGCTCGTATAACTGACTATCAATCTTTTCATCCAATGTGCGTGTGTCCCAATGTTCATAATAGCACATCTGCATGTAGAATTGGCGAGCAAGCGGGTCTGTTAGATACATTACCGACTTTAGATGTGTCCAACTAAATTGTCTCTGAACTGCGGAGACAATGTCTGCTTCAGTAAAAGTCTCTGCAGCGCGGAGACAATGTCTCAATGTCTTTTCACTCCAACCTTTACCATAACGTTCGGTCAGTTGTGCAGCCAGATTCTTAATAACCTGTTTGCCATATTCCGCACGCTTATTGTAAAGCACATCTTCTTTGATACGCGTTCCGATACGCCAATTAGTCATACATACTTCCGAATTGACATAGACCGCAACGCGTGTACGTATGTCGTCAATAATATGGCACACGTCAGCATATAACTGCTGACTCTCAGGTAGTATAGCGATATTTTTGTATATCTCCTGTGCCATTCTTATTATCCGTTATGAGTTTAAACCATCTCGCCCTCATCCCTCACCAGCCATCAGCAAACAAGCGAAAAATAGTTTTAATCGTCTTAGCCCCTACGAGGCACGATTATTGCTCATAAAACTGTGATTTTAGTTAATATTGTTAGTTAGTTTTGTTTGCTGGTTACAAAAAAGCAACACGCACTACCTTATGATATAGATAGCGCGTGCACATGAGGGAGTAATCCCGTAGTCGGCGACCAAGTCGCAAATGAACTATAAAAGATTGACCCTGTCATAGTGAAAGTAGTGTCTTAACCGTTGGTACTTTCTATCGCGTTCGGCAAGAAGGTTGTAATGGTCAATACCACTCCGTTAAATTGACGGACAACTTCTGCCTCCGCTCTCTCCACCAGACGCGCTTCGTGAGCGTCTGTCGGAGACCTTATCAAAATCGAGTGCAAAGGTACGGCTTTTTTTTGACATGTGCAAGTTTTTAGAGGTGAAAAATTTTGTTTCGGAAAGAAATCTCGATTTTGCAATCTTGGGTTAGCAAAACGGAAAAACGTTTGCGGGAGTGAAAAGTTTTTGGTACTTTTGTATGCAACAAGCAGCACTATATCAACCTACAACCTCATGGTAGTCAGCCTTGGAGGGGTGGGGTGCTCGCTAAGGAACAGAATCGCGATGCGGTTTTGTTTCTTTTTTTGAATGGTGATAAATGGGTAAATGTTTTAGATATAAAGGAAAACGAGACGAAGGGATAGGAAAATGGGATAAGAAAACAGACCGAAAACAGCAGGGATGAATGACTGAGTGAATGAATGAGTGGAAGAATGAGTGAGTGAAAGGGACTAAGTAAATTTCTCAGATTGCCCTTGTGGTGCCCTTGTGGCAGTCTCGTCCCGATTCTGTCTCGATTGTGTCTCGTCAGTCTGTTTTGGCTATTCTACTGATGCTTTTGACTCTTTTTGTCGGAGTCGGACAGGTGTGGGCGGAAGGCACTGAGACATTTGAAAATGTAGCAAATGCCACAAATAGAGAAAATCTCTACTACTAATTTTATGCTATAAATTAAAAATTAAGAATTAACCGAAAACAAGAGAAGAAAACCAATAAGAAAACAGTTTTATTTTGAACAAGGAGCAAGGAGCAAAGAACAAAGATCAAGGAACGAGGAAGAGTTTTCGAGACAGTTTTCGGAATAGTTTTCTTAAGAAGGCAGTAAGATGATATATATCATATGAGAAAGAAATCGATTAACCATACGTCTAAAAAACTTGTTTTAAGCGAATGGTTAACCGATTACGTTCCGACTCGTAGAGTCCTACTGCCGTGTTTTCCTTTACGATTAAATACTAATCCGAAGGATGTTACAGCAGGCTGACGCTGCGGTTGACGAAGCGGGCGAGGGATTCGCCTTTGAGGCGGCCGGAGGCCAAGAGGGCGATATCCAAGAGTTGATGCAAGCGTTCGTCTTCGCCGGCGAGGCTGTAGACGGTCTTGGTGACGGTCTCCCGGGGTTCGGAGGTACCAGACGTACTTGGTTCGCCAGACGTGTTAGGTTCCTTCTTCTCGACCACTTCTTCTACTTCCTCGGACGTCATCTTAGCGACGAGGTCTTGGATGAGCGGGTGAGCGGTGTTGACCACGAGCGTATATTGGTCGGGCATATTGCCGTAGAACGACATACCCTGCTGGTGGCGCGACATCTCTTTCATACGACGCATAAACTCATTCTGGGTGAGGAACATAGGCAGGGCATCGGCGGCTGCGGCCTGGAACTCGATATAATAGTTCGGGTCGTTGAGCACGTTCTGCACGGCCTTGCGTAAGCCTTCCTGTTGCTCGGTAGAGAGAGTAGGTTCGTCTTTCTTATCCTCCTTGCGGATGAGGTTTTCGATGAGGTCGCTATCTACGCGAACGAAGCGCAGGTGCTCGTTCTTTTGCTCGAGCATAGACATAAAGTGTACATCCAATTCGCCATCCATAAGCAGGACATCGTAGCCTTTCTCGCGTGCGCGTTCTATATAAGTATAGTTAGCATCGGCATCCTGGGTGTAGAGGAGGACGAGGTTGCCGTCCTTATCGGTCTGCGCCTCTTTGACCTGCGTACGATAGTCGTCGAGAGTAGCATATTTGCCCTCGAGGTTCTTGAGCAGGGCGAAGCCGATAGCGCGTTCGTAGAACTTCTCATCGCTGAGCATACCGAACTGGATGAAGAGTTTGATGTCGTCCCATTTATGCTCAAAGTCCTCGCGGTCGTTCTTGTACATGTCTGCCAATTTGTCAGCCACCTTCTTGGTGATGTGGCTGGAAATCTTCTTGACATTATTGTCAGACTGGAGGTAAGAACGCGACACGTTAAGCGGTATATCGGGCGAGTCGATGACGCCGTGCAACAGGGTCAGGTACTCGGGCACGATATTCTCCACCTCGTCGGTGACAAAGACCTGATTGCAATAGAGTTGTATCTTATTGCGATGGATGTCGAGGTTGTTCTTGATACGCGGGAAATAGAGTATACCGGTCAGATGGAAAGGATAGTCGACATTGAGGTGGATATGGAAGAGCGGCTCGTCCATCTGGGTGGGGTAGAGCTCGTGGTAGAAGGTCTTATAATCCTCCTCGGTCAGGTCTGCCGGTTTGCGTGTCCATGCGGGATTGACATTATTGATGATGTTCTCCTCGCCGGTCTCCACCTGTTTGCCGTCTTTCCATTCTTTCTTCATACCGAAAGCTATCTCCACAGGCAGGAACTTGCAGTATTTCTTGAGCAAGGACTCGACGGTAGCGTCCTCGAGGTATTGGCTGAACTCGTCGTTGATATGCAGGACGATGTCGGTGCCTCGTTCGGCTTTAACGGTGTCCTCCATAGCGAACTCTGTCTCGCCGGAGCAGGACCAGTGAACGGCCTTAGCATCGGGCAGATAGCTGAGGGAGAAAATCTCCACTTTATCGGCTACCATGAAGGCGCTGTAGAAGCCCAGTCCGAAATGGCCGATGATGGCTTCTGCTTTGTCTTTGTACTTATTGACGAACTCTTCGGCGCCGGAGAAAGCTATCTGGTTGATGTAGCGGTCGACCTCATCGGAGGTCATGCCTACGCCGTGGTCGGAGACGGTGAGCGTTTTCTTACTCTTATCAATAGTGACGCGTACGCGCAGGTCGCCCAGGTCGCCTTTGGCATCGCCGACGGAGGCGAGGGTTTTGAGTTTTTGTGTGGCGTCTACGGCGTTGGAGATGAGTTCACGGAGGAAGATCTCGTGGTCGCTGTAGAGGAATTTTTTGATGACCGGAAAGATGTTTTCCGAGGTTACATGAATATTACCTTTCATATGATTGATGTTTTAAATTTTGCGTTTGTTGGTTTGGGGCGCATTTTGCCCTTCGTGGAGGGGAGTACGAAAACCGTGCCAAAGGGGAGGGACTGACAAAATGGCAGAGGCCATTTGGAATTAAAAATTAAGAATTAAGAATTAGTACTGTTGCGATAATTATAGAAAAAAACACACAAAACACCTTTGAAAGATTTAGAAATTTCATTTCTTGAGTCATTTGCTGCTAAAAAGTCCTCAAAAGTAAACTTTAAGAACCTTTTTACCATCAAACACCACAACTCTTCGAGTACAAATCTTTCAAAGGACTTAAACATAAAAAACATTTTTATTCAAATCAATAAATCGTAATAGATTCGTAAATTATTGTATAATAATGTATTTTTCAGGGAATTATAAGGAGCGCGCATTGTATGTAGCTGCAAATCAACTGGTTAGAGAATGCTCTCGTAAATGACTCGTTAATGTCTCGTTCATCCCTCGTTGAAGTGTCCTTCCTTTGTTGGTCGCTTGTATATGCCCCTTTCCGATTCAGCCGTTTCGTTGGAATTGTTATACTGTATAAATATCAGGAATATGCAGAAAAAATGCAAAATAGATGTTACAAAACATACTTTTTGAGTATAAATATTTGCATATATGCGGGAAAAGTTGTACTTTTGTAGCCACGATTATTTTTATACGCATAGTTCGCGTGAAGTAAGGTACAAAAAATGAAACTAATCGAGAAACTCAATCAACTTAATTATTAACCAAAAACAACAAGCTTATGAGAAGAACTATTCTCTGTTTGCTGGCAGCCGTGATGGCTGTGACAGTAAGTCTCAAGGCTCAGGTTATCCTTATTGATGACGGCTTTGAGAATGGCATTCAGGACACTGTCTGGACGCAGGAGTTTGTCTATGGCGAACACCCGTGGGCAGTGGAGAGCATTGAGGACACACCTCAATGGCCGGCTTCCATTTGGCAAGGTTCGAAGCGTGCGTATTTGCGCAACACTTCGGGCGAGACCCAAGGTTATGTTACCCGCTTGGTAAGTAAGGTAATGGACCTTCGTCCTGAGATTGTGTACCAGCCGGAATTGACATTCTGGTACGCCAATCCCAAATGGACGGCAGACCGCGACACTCTTCGTGTGCTGTATCGCACGAACCAGAAAGCCGACTGGAAAACATTGGCTGAGTTCAGTGATGCAATGGCCAACTGGCAGAAGGTAAAATTGGAACTGCCTGAGGTTAACGCCACGTATCAGATTGCGTTCGAGGGAACGGATAATCTGGGTCGTGGTATCGTACTGGACAGCGTTAAGTTGCGTTCGGCGCCGGTTTGTACCGTACCGCATGACATCGTAATTACCAACAAGGGTGCAGGTATTGTTAACATTGCCTGGATGGCCAGTTGGGATGCCAACGAGTACGAGTTAATCGTGACGAAGAGCATCATCAACCCTGACACGGTGAACTTAGTGCCCGATTCGACGGGTATGGTTGTTTACCATAAGTTGGTTGACGGTTTACAGCAGAACGTAGACGTAGAACTCGTTTCGGGTGAATATTACTACGCTTATCTGCGTTCGCTCTGTGAGGCCGAGACCAGTATGTGGAACAGCGAAGACCCCGGGCAGGGTGGTCAGTTCCGCTTCCGTGTAAAGGCTACGAAGAACATTCCGTACTACTATGCAGCGGATATGCCTTACGAGGCCGGTACGGTTCGTCGTGATCCGGAGTGGACGTGGGGCAACAATACGGGTCATTTCAATCCGTTTATCAATGTCCAAACTGCTGCGGAAGACCGCGCCAAGTATTCGCATGACGGTACCACCTGTATCGTATTTACGGGGGCCAACAACATGACTGAGCCCGTTCCTGCCGACAAGTATGCATATGTAGCTACTCCCGCTTTGGCAGATGCAGCAAATGCGAACTTTGCATTGAATCAATGTGTAGTACGTTTCTGGAGCACAGTTTATCAATCGACAGGTCGCAGCTATGCGCACAGTCTGATCGTAGGTGTAATGACTGATCCTGAGGATGTTACCACCTTCGTGCCCGTTGATACGGTTAGCGTATGGGGTACCTCGACATTTGTAGAGAATGTAGTAGATTTGAGTTCGTATAAGGGTGAAGGCAACTTTGTGGCTTTTGCCAGCGCTTTTGATAAGAAGAACATCTTCTATCTGGACGACATTAGTGTTGAGTACAAGAATGGTGCAATGATGCCGAGCGAGGTTTATGTTAATCCTCGCGACGTTTCGGCCGAGATTACCTGGAAGGGTGATGCTCCGAGCTACAACATCATGATTACCAATGAGGAAGTAGATCCCGCTAAGGCTCTTGCTACTCAGATAGTAGACCAGACGACGGTTACGACCAATTACTATAAGACTGAGGCTTTAGAGGCTGATCACAATTGGAACCAACCGTACTATGTATACGTTCAAGCTGTGAACGGCGAAAACAAGTCCGGATGGTCGTATCGTTATCCGTTTGTAACGACAGCTTCAAAGAAGACTGTTCCGTTGACCTATGACTTTGAGCAGAAGCCAGGTCAGATGTATACCATCGGTGAGGGTACTATTGCTTATCCGACTACTATCGGTATATTCTCGAACGATCCTGAATATCCGCACTTAGTAACGAGCAACGCTCACTCCGGTAGTTCGTCCTTGACTATGGCATCGAAGGCTAACGGTAACGACAGCTGGATCACGTTGCCTCCTATCGATTCGTTGGAGACGAAGCAAGTGAAGTTCTATTTGAGCGGTTCGTCTACTCCGGCTCAGGCACATGCTATACTGGGTGTGATGACCAACCCGATGGATATCAATACCTTTAATCCCGTGAGCGATTTCACGTTGGCATCGGCCGGCTATACGCTTTGCTATGCTAACTTCCTGAACTACACCGGTCCGGAAGGCTATATTGCTATCGTTTGGGGTGATGTAAACGGTAAAGCGACCATTAACTATATTGATGATTTGACCGTAGAGACTATCGAACAATGTCTGCCGCCAGTAAATATTCTGACGGAGGCTACTTCGGATTCTGTAGTAATCAGTTGGAATAAGTCGGATGCCAATACTTGGGAATTTGCCCTTGTTAAAGGCTCGTTGTCGACTAGTGAATTGGAAGACAGTCTGTACATTATTGCACAGCTGGAGAAGGTTCTGGTAGCTGATACCTTGACATGGACCGACGCTACTACAAATCCGACCTTCGGTTTCGGTAAGTTGGATTTCAACACTTCCTATAGTTTGTACGTTCGTACGATGTGCGGCACCGAAGTAACATGGTGGGTAGAGGGTGCATTCAAGACTCCGTGTCCGGAGAACTTCCCGATTCCGCTCGTAGAGAACTTCGAGTCGTATGCGACCGGTGCGTATGAAGATGGTTTCAACTGCTGGCAAGTAGTTGACTATATCTCCGGTGCAACCGGCTATCCGAAGATTCTGAAGCCGTCTACCGGCGCACAGGATGGTAACATGCTGGAGCTGTGGTCCACATCGACTACGCACCTTAACTTGGCTATGCTGCCGGGTGTGGATGCGGATATGACGAAAGTGGTTCTGTCGTTCGACGCCCGTTCGTACGGTGTATCTACAAAGAGTGTATTGTATGTGGGCTCGATGGGTGACATTCAGGATTGGACGTCTTTCGTAGCATTCGATACCATCTATATGGACGGTGGTAATGTGTTCACCACCCGTCGTTATGATCTGGCTAATTATACGCTGGCTTACAACAATATCGTCTTCACTTCCGGTTTGGGTGACAATCTGGAGATGAATAGTGATATCTATATCGATAATGTTTCCATTAAGCCGAATAGTTGTATCGAGGCTTGGAACATCGAGGCTACGGATATTACTACTAACTCAATCAGCGTAGTATGGAAAGGTAAGGCAGACAACGACGAATGGTATGTTAATGTAGTGCAAGGCACGGATACCATTGTAGCAGACTCGACCGTTATCGGTAAGGCATTTACTGCTATCGGATTGAATCCGATGACCAAGTATACTATCTCGATTCGTCCGAATTGCGACAGCATATGGACAAGCGCAGAGTATATCACCGGTTGCGTTAAGTTGGATCCAACCAAGCCGAACAAAGAGGACTTTGAGAGCATTACGGATGCTACTACCAGCTATAAGGCTACCAGCCAGATTCTTTGTTGGACCACCGGTAATGCCAAATCTACTTCGACAAGTTATTTGCCGTACGTATATAAGAGCACTACATACTCCAGCTCGGGTAACAATTGCTATCGCGCTTACGGTTACCATACCACATCCGCTGACTATAACCCGGCATATATAGTGGCACCGGAAATAGATTGCGAGAGCATGAAAGATCTGGCTGTGACATTTAATATGTATGCAGGCACATCATATTGGTGGATTTGCGGTGTCATGACTGATCCGGAAGATCTTAGCACTTTCGTCGTTCTTGACTCTGTGAAAGGTGTGGCTACAAGTGTGCAATATACCTATGACCTCAGTGAAGAACAGTATGCGAGCAAGATTCCTGCAAATGCAAAATACTTCGCTTGGCGTACACGCTATGGTGCAACGGACTACTTCTATCTGGATGATGTATCGATTATTAAGATTACTTGCCCGCTGCCGAAACCGAGTTATTCCGGTTTGACGGCCAGCCAGGTACGTGTTAGCAGCGGTTTGCGCACGGATAATGAATGGTTGTTGTTAGCCGTTGATACCGCAGCCTTTAGTGCAGACCAGTTAGCATTACTGGATGTGGATTCGTTGGTTAAGAACGACAGTCTGTGGCAGGCTCATGTGGTCTTCTACGACACAATTGATGTACGCTCGAAGTTGATAACCGGTTTGAAGGAGCAGACCGACTACTATGTAGCAGTTGCTACTGTATGTGAGGGTGGTATATCTCCGTGGCAGGTTATTACCTTCAAAACTCCGTGTCTTGCTGTTACTCCGGAGGCTATGGGTACTATCACGTTCTCCAAGGCCGAAGGCTATGAGACCGGTTCGGGTAAAAAACTTCCGTGTTGGACAACCGGCAATAAGACAAATAGTAGTTCTGCATCCTATATCCCGTATATAGGCACGTCTTCGTCTTATATGCACAATGGTCTCAACTACCTATACGTCTATTCGAATGTTTCGTCAAGTACGTCGTATGATGGTGCTTATGCTATTATGCCGGAGTTGAATGTAGATGATATCAGCAAGTATCAGGTTAACTTCTGGGCGCGTACTTCCACGAGCACGGCTGCCACTTATCATGACAATTTGATTGTCGGTGTAGTAACCGACCCGTCAGACCTGAACACCTTTGTGGTAGTGGATACCTTGAAGTTGAGTCATACGGCATACGAACCGTTTACGGTTTCTCTCGAAGATTATCAGGGCGACTACATGGGCAATAAGGGACGTTATATCATGTTCATGACTGAGACTGGTGTTAGTGGCGCTACCGCATATGGCTATGCATATATGTCTGAGATTTCCGTAACGAAAATTCCTACTTGCCGTCCTGTAACAGAGTTCAAAGTGGACAGCGTCGCTGAAGACATGGCTATGATCAGCTGGAAACAATACAGTGACAGCTATCGCATGATGATGTCGGACGAGGAGGTGGCTGAAAAAGATAAGGCTACCTACGATAAATGGCTGATTGATTCTGTTCTCACCAAGACGGATTCGATTCTCATTGAGGGCTTGAAACCGAATACTCATTATTACATTTATGCACAAGCTCTCTGCGATGGTGGTGACAGCAGTGCGATATCTATGGCTTATGCACATATCCTTACTGACTGCCCGTTTGTTAAAGGATTTGATGTTCCTTACTTCACTGACTTCGACCACAATTCCGCTACAGGTACCGGTAAACGTCCGGATTGCTGGGATGGTGTACAACTGACCTTCGATACAGTCGGAACAACGCAGTCGTATCCGTACGTATATAGTATCAAGGCTTCCTCTGTATCAGAACCGTATGTATTGTACATGTACTCCTACGGATATTGGAACAATACAAGCAAGAAGTTCACAACAAATACCAAATCGATTGCCGTCGCTCCAAAGGTAAAAGGTAATCTTGCTGAATACATGGTTAGCTTCTACGCAAAGAAGACCGGAACTACCGATTTGTATGGTGAAAAGTTATTGCTTGGTTATGTAACTGATGCTACACAAAAGGGTATGGATTCGACATTCGTGAAGATTACGGATGTAGAAATTACAACGGCAACACAGTCTCCATATCAGGTTATTCTGGGAGATTATGTCACTTCACTTCCGGATGGTGCTCGTTTGGCTTTGAAGGCCGACTGGACTAAACAAGGATTTGATACTACCGCATTAACAGCCACCAAGTCGTTCTACGCATACTTCTATTTGGATAACTTCAAAATCGGTATGCCGCCGAGTTGCTTCCCGCCAACACTGGAACTGGGCAATACGTCGCTCTATACTGCTGACGTGAACATCGTTCCCGCTAAGGCTTGGAATGATAAGTGGCAAATAGCTGTTGTGCCTGATTCCATTTACTCGAAGGCTGGATACGATGCAGCTGGCCATCTCGCAAGCGACACCGTACGTATCGTAGATGCAGACTCGGCTAACTTCGTAATTTCCGGTTTGACTCCGGGTACGTTGTACTGGCTCTATGCTCGCACCGTTTGCGGTGGCGAAGATGGCAACAGTGCTTGGACTGACCTCGCTGTTTCGATACGTACGAAGTACTATTTCAAAGATAGTTATTACTTCGGATTCCAAAAGAGCGAAGGCTGGGACTACTGTCAGGGTTCGACTTCTACTACCTATTGGGTTAATCCTGCAATAGAGGTTGGTTACGAAGGTGGTTCGGCTACTACTTCTTACACTTCTTACTACCCGTATTGTATGGCTAATACCACAAGCTCTGTTTACGCTTATGGTCCAAGAGAAGCGTCAGATCCGGTAAATGCTGCTCTTCGTTGGCAAGCAAGTTCCTCGTATTGGGGTGGTTATGCTGTATTCCCGGGTGTAGATGAGGCTCACGACCGTTCGTTCGAGTTTAAGGTACGTTGTGGATATGGTAGCTACAATTCCACAAAAGATACTATCGGCATCAGTACTAACTATGCATGCGACATAGAAGTCGGTATGATTGATAAGAACAAAGGCTTTGAGACGTATCAGGTACTGTCTACCGTTAACCTTCCAGTTATACCGAAGGTGAAAGGTGGTTTGACCGCTGCAAATGATTGGTTCTGGACTCAAATCACATTGGATCTTGACTCCACTACGGTAGCGAACAAGCAGATGGTTCTCCGTATGCCGAAACCGGCTGATACTAGCACTCGTTATATACACTTCGATGATGTCACTTTGGGCGCACCGAAGGGCTATGGCCTGGTAGCTATCAGCAAGGTAGAGATGGAAGCAACAAAGGCTAACGTCTCTTGGGATGATCTTGGTGGTCCGTGGAACTTGTATATCACCAAAGAGAATGGCAAGAAGACAGATACCATTGCTTCTTACTTGAATCTCACCGCTACTTCGCAAGAGGTAACTGGTCTCTCACCACAGAGTAAGTACACGGCTGTTCTCGTCGCTGTTAATGCACCGTCGGATACAAAATTCAAGGTGAATGACAGCCGAGACTTCCGCACTCCGTGTCTGCCGATGGAGCCGGATGCTTACGGTGAGTTCTTCTGGAGTTTCGATGATCCTAACGATACCGAGCCGAACGACATCTTGGCCGGTGCTGCTACGGATACTGCTTACTTGAAGCCGAGTTGCTTCACCACCGCAACCAACTATACCGGTGCATACTCGAACGGTTATCAGTGGTTATGGCAATCGAAGGGTCACGACTATTACAGCACGCTGGGTAACCCGACTGATGCTTATAACCACCGTGAGATCGGTTATGCAGACAGTTACGGTTCGCTGCGTATTTGGTCCACAAGTACTTATGTATCGGAAACTGTTAAGACATGGATTGCATTGCCGGAATTGAATTGTGATTTGGATACGATGATGATTGAGTTCTGGGGACGCTGCTTGGCTAACCAGGATGAAACTGCTTCGACCAACGCAGGTAAGATTATCAGTACAACTTATCTGTCCGGAAACTATAGTACGAAGTTGGTTGTAGGTACATTGACTGACCCGCACGATTTCTCGACCCTCGAGGTAATTGATACGGTTACATATGTTCCTGCTGCCGGTTTGACGACTTCTACATTGGTTAGCTCCGATCCGACCGGTAACCGCTACTGGCAGAAGTTCCAGTTACCGTTGGCCGGAACGAGCGGTAAGTATATTGTATTGTTCCAGCCGGCATACGGTCTGTTCTTCGTAGATAACCTGAAGATTGCTCCTGTAGGCGACAACCTGTTCGCTCCTTCGGGAACAATGACCAGTAACGTAACTGCTAACTCCGCTACCTTATCTTGGACGGCTAAACATCCGTCGATTCAGACGGTAGTTGTTGTTACCGAACAAGACGGTAAGACGGAAGTTCTCCGTGATACTGTTGCGGGTGGCGTAATGACCTACACGGCCGAGAACTTGAATCCTGCTTCGGCATACCAATGGTATGTATATCAGACCAACGGTACGGTTAATACCTTGTCTGCCGGTGGTCAGATGTTCTACACCGAGTGTGTAGCAATAGCTCCGGATTACAAGAACGGCTTCGAGTTGGCTGACGGTTGGAGAATTCTTCCCGCACAGACATCGGAGACATACAAACAGACGCTCTGCTGGACGTATGAGAACGCCGGCTCCAGTGCAGTAAGTACCTATACTTACAACTATGTAAACGCTACTTATGTTTACTCGCACAAGGGTGACTATGCAGTCCGTCTCTATGCTAACGGCACCACCTATCAGACATATGCTGCTATGCCGGCTATTGAAGATATATCTGCATACGATACGTTGCAGGTTAACTTCTGGATGCGTCCCGGTTATGCCAGCTCGTCGACAGGTAAGATTTCGACGCAGTACACATTAGGAAGCACGGCAGCGACGAAGGAGTACTACTACTCGAAGTCGGTTATCGTTGGTACGATGACTGACCCGATGGATGCTTCGACCTTCGTGCCTATTGATACCGTTACCTACAAAGGTACGTTGGCTACGACCGATGTTGTGAACGAGGGTAACGAATACCTCTTCCAACAGAAGAAAGTGGCTCTGACGGGTGCACAAGGTAAGTATGTGGCCTTTATGGCAACACTTTGGGCAAAGGGTGCAGAGAACAAGTCGACCTACGATTATGTATGGATTGATGATGTATCGTTCTCGGCTATCCAGCATTGTGAGGCTCCTGAAGAGATGGAGGCAAGCGATATCAGCGCTACCAATGCAACGTTGACTTGGAAGGCTCCGGAAGGTGCAGACAAGTACATCGTTCAAGTATCTACCGATTATACGTTCACAGAGGATACGGCATTCGTATTCAACGATACCGTATATCAGAACTCGTTCGTTGTAGACAGTCTGAGCGCATATACTCAATATGTATGGCGTGTACGTACCATCTGTGCTGAAGACCTCGGCGAAAGTGAGTTCTCGCAGAACGCTGCGTTCACAACAGCTCGTCAGCCGTTCTTCATTGAGAACTTCGGTGCAACGAACCTCGATGCAGATTGGACGTTTGCTACCAATCCGGCTGCGAAGGTAATCGACAGCACGAATGTTGAGTTCAGCGGAACTAACAGTACCACGTACGGCTATCGCCGCGTTACGAGTGCTCAGGGTCTGGCTGCCGGACACTATGCAGTATTGTTCTATTCCAGCTCGTCGGCAACGACCTTGGATTATAACTACTACTGGATGATGTCGCCGGTAATCAGCTTGGATACGACAACTGCAGCTCACCTGTCGCTCGATTTGGCGTTGACAGGATGCTCGGGTACGACCACGATATCTAACATTCCTGCTGTAGAGGGAAGTATGGCTGATGATTACACCTTCATGATCGTTATCTCCGATGACGGCGGTAAGACCTATAAGAAGGAGAATATCATCGGTATATGGAACAATACCTTGGCTGCAGGTCACCAGTTGCGCGATATTCCGTTCGCCGGAATGAATCTGCGTTACGACTTGAGCAAGTTTGCAGGTAAGAACATCCGTATAGCGTTCTACCGTGAAGCTGATACTTATAAGAGCGCCACACCGTACTCTTGCGCCGTTCACTTCGACAACATCCGTGTTAACTACTACGACAATGTCGAGAGTGATGCTCAAGCTTGCCAATACCAAGATATTGACGAACTCGGATTCTATATCGATGGCGATAAGGCTGAGGCCGGAGCTAAGGTATACAAACGTATTGAGAAAGCAGATAACTACTATGCTGCCAATAATGGCTATCACGATAGTATCTACACGCTCAACGTTGAGTATATTGAGGTAGCGGAGACTATCGTAACGGATACTATCTGCGAAGGCGAGAGCTATTCTGACGTGAACTTCACGGCTAAGACTCGCGCCGGTGTATATCGTCGTAAACTGCAATCGGTAGAGAGTTGCGATAGTTTGATTACGCTGTACCTGAATGTAGCCCCGATTATCCGTACGGATGCTCAGGAGCAGACTATCTGCCCGGGTGAGGCCTACACATGGAACGGTAAACAATACAACCGCGCCGGTATCTACCGCGATACATTGATATCGATGTACAGTTGCGATAGTATCGAGACCTTGGTATTGTCGTACTACAGCGATGAGGATACCTTGTTAGTTAATACGACTATCGAGACCAACGATCTGCCTTACACCTATATGGATATCAACCATCCGTATATAGCAGGTCAAGATCCGATTTCGTATGCCGCAGGTACCGCTGCCGGTACGTACATGGACACCGTTTATGTACAAGGTACTAACTGCGCCGCCGTGCTCGTTCATACTTTGGTTATCAACCAGAGTTCGGGCAGCAGCTTGGAGGAAATCTTAGATGAGGCTTCCAAGAACGGTACGCAGAAGATTATCTACCGCGACAATCTATACATCATCCGTGAGGGTGTTTGGACCGATGCAACCGGTCGTCGAGTACGTATGAAGAAGTAAAATTAGTCGTACGACTATAGTTCCTTGAAAGGCTGCCTTCGGGCGGCCTTTCTTGGTTTTTATACAGAATATACAAAAAAAAGTAACAAAAATTTGTGTATATCAAATATTTTTAGTATCTTTGCACGCTAAATTTGGATTATAGTACATACATGTGTATACATATGCGTAGACGCGCGACCATCATATTATGTGTTTTGATGACGGCTATAGGGTCGTTATCGGCCTCGAAATTGTTCCCCGATGAGTATCACTTCATCAGCTTATGGGGAAGCGCGGGGTATAGTACATTGCTGCACAATAGCAGCGAGATAAAAGCCGGTCCGGGTTTTGCACCGTCGATAGGTGTTGGTTATCGTTACTATCACACAGGTTTTATTATGCAGTTAGGCGTAGAGGGACAGTATGCGTTGTGGACCAACAAACTGAATACCTCGTCGCTGACGATGAATATGCGCGATACTGAGGGAGACGTATTCTCGATGAAGGCATCGGTAAACGAGAGTAAGGACCGGATGCATGCGATAAATGTCAATATACCGATACTGTTTGGTTATGAGTACCATCGAATCTATTTCCTGGCCGGTGTGGGCGCAGGATTGAATGTATGGGCGCAGACATCATCGCATTCGTCGGTAACGACTATGGGCGATTACGAGCGCTTTATCGATCCGTTTGTAGATATGCCCAATCACGGCTTTACGCGCGGTAAGAGTGTGGATAGCAAAAAATACGATGTGCAGATGAATCTGAACCTGATGCTGCATGCCGAGATTGGTGCCCGTGTGGATCGATTCTATAAGGAAAAAGGCGCAGATGTGCCAAAGCATAAATACCGTATGTATGTAGCGGCTTTTGCCGACTATGGCATACTGAATGTACATAAGAACAAAGACTACGGCCAGGCTCTGAGTTATAATGAGACTTCAGAGGGATTGCAGTTTTATGTAGTACCTGCGATGGTTAGTTCGCAACTGTATAACAAGCGTGTTACTCCGCTGACTATAGGTGTAAAGTTTACGGTGCTGTTTGAGTTGCCGAAGCCGAAGGTATGCCTGATGTGCCGCGAGAATTAAGTATAACGAAAAACGAGAAAGGAAAAAGATATGAAAACGACGATGCGTAACCTATTGTGGATAGTAGTCATCAGTTTTAGCTTAAATATATTGTCAGGCGGTGCCATGATGCAGCGCGCTGAGGCTGCGCCCGCTACGCAGACCGACAAGGCAAAAGCCGCTAAGGCCAAAGAGCAGGCTAAGAAGGCTAAAGAACGCGAGAAAGCGAAGGCTGCAAGGGCTAAAGAGGCAGAGAAGCGCGCTAAGGAGAGAGAGAAAGCTGCGGCTGAGCGTCAGAAGGCAGCAGAGAAAGCGGAAGCGCAGCGTCAGAAAGAAGCGCAGAAGGCTGAGGCACAACGTCAGAAAGAGGCTGCGCAAGCCGAAAAGGCGGAGAAGGCAGAGAAGGCTGCTCCGACTGCTGTAGCGGCAAAAGAAGCTACGAAGGCCGAACCGAAGAAGGCAGAGACTAAGAAGGCGGATAATAAGAAAGCTGCTGCCAAGAAAGCAGCCGCTAAAAAGGCTCAGGCTAAGAAGGCTGCAGCCAAGAAGACTCCGGCTAAACCCTCACAAGAAGAGGTTTATGCACAGCGATTGAAAGAGGTAACCAAATATAACGAACATGTAGCCCGTTATATGACCCGCGACATCAGTCATCGCATCGGCGTATGGGGTCAGTTTGGTTACTCGGCAATCTTCCCCTCGGGCTTCAGCTATAAAGCCGGCGACAAGGCTAACGGTATCAATGCCTTAGGCTTCCAGTCGGCAGCCAAAGGATGGGTAGGCGGAGGCGCCGGATTGGGTTATCAGTTGCGTTATCGCCGTATGTTGTTCACCACGGGTGTAGAGATAGAGATTTACAACTCGCTGAACAGTATCTACGACGGCAATAAGAGCAATCCGCTATTGGAGCGCGCTTATGATGCCACCTATCCGACATTAGGCTATCCGATGCGTTATGAATACCGATTCGAGAAGATGCAGGATATGTACCGAGCCGGCTTTGTACAGATACCGGTATTGTTCGGTATGGAGTTTGCGGATAAGCAGGGCTATTTCTTAGCCGGTCCCAAGGTGGGATTGGGTGTAATCGGCAGTTCGCAGCTGAGCAGCACCATTCATACCCGCGGTATAGATAAAGAGTTGATAGATCCGCTGGAGGGTATGACCAACCACGGCTTCGATTCGCGCAAGGCAGAGAGCCCCAAGACGAAGGTGGACTTCGGATTGAACTTGGCTTTGGCCGCTGAGATAGGTATGAGTCTGGACAAGTATATGCAGCCGAAGGTGGCCGCCGGTAAGAAGCCGACAGCCGGTCAGCGTTTTGCCCGGAACCTGAGAACGCGTATCGCATTGTTTGCCGAATATGGTGTACTGAATGTGCAGAAGTCGAGCAATGCGAATACGACACACGAGATACCCGCTGATATGAGAGCGTTGCCGACCGTGCCGAGCGATGTTAAGTTAGTGTCGTCGCTCAATACAGCCAGCGCTAAGGATGCGCAGTTGCATCCGTTCTTAGTAGGTGTTAAGTTGAGTTTCTGGTACGAGTTGCCTCGTAAGAACCTGAAGCCGAAGGCCTTGCCCACCGAGCCGACGCCGCGTATGATGGCCCGCGTAACGAATGCGGATACCCGAGGCGCATTGGCCGGAGCTATGGTGGCTATCAAGGATATGCAGAGCGGCAAGGTTGCTAATAAGACGACGAACAGTCAGGGTTACATAACCGGTCGTTTCCGCAAGGGACAGTATCAGGTACGTGCTGACAAGATGGGCTTCTTCTCCGACAGCGTGATGTACGCTATGGAAGGCGATTTGAAGGATACGCTGCAGATAGCATTGCTTCCAGAGCCCAAGCCGATAGTATATACCTATTGTGCCCGCGTCTATGCCGGCGATACGGGAATGCCTGTTGAGGCCAATGTACGTATCGATACACCGAGCGACACGACGACTCTGTATGTAGGTATGACGGCTGATGACGGATTGTTTGTAACGGAGTTGACGGCAGGTCAGTACTTCACGCACCTGCGTTATCCGGGTTATATGCCGCTGGATGATACTACTGAATTTGTACAAGATACTTTAGCCTTCTACCTGACTAAGATTAAGGAGGGTATCAAGGTGAAGATCAATAACTTGTTCTTTGCAACGAACAAGACCTATATCCTGCCGCAGTCAGAGGCTGCGATGGAGGACTTAGCGCAGTTTATGTTGGATAACCCGACGGTAGAGATTCGCATTGTCGGTCATACCGATTCGATAGGTAGCGACAGAGCTAACCAGATATTGTCGGAAGGTCGTGCCAACAGTGTACGTCGCGATTTGATTAAGCGTGGCGTAGATGCAGCCCGTATCGAGGCTATCGGTAAGGGCGAGAGTGAGCCGGTTGATACCAACTCGACCGAGGAAGGTCGTCAGAACAACCGTCGTGTAGAATTTACGATTACCACTACTGGCGGCGAGGACATTGAACAAGTGTTCTAAGGTCAATCTCAAGGAAGAAAGAACTATGAAAAAGTTAGTATATATCATAGCATTCATCGTCATCGGCGTGCTGTCCGGTCCGAGACTTGCTGCTCAAGCTGTGCCCTTTGCGTGCAGTTTTGAGGAGGATGAGGACTTGTCGCAGTGGGTGATGAACTACAATACACCTCTGGCGACCGATAAATGGATGATAGGTACGGCTGTTCACAGTGAGGGACAGCGCAGTATGTATATCTCGACCAATCGTAGAGATCCGCAATACGGCTGCAAACCGAATGTTGTAGCAACGTACCTGCGATTCAAATTCCCGGAGGCACCCAAGCAGCAAAACTACGATATCAGTTTTGACTGGAAGGGTATAGGTGACCCCGCTTCATCGCGTCTGTATGTGATGGTTTGTCCGGAGGTAATGCTGACCAATACGGCGAATAATAATCCCTATAATTTAGATAGAATTATTTCGGAGACCAGCGGCTTAATCTCGACCAATGTGGTGAATACGGCTTGTCAGCAATTGGGCGCTAACGGCGACCGTTTCCTATGCGGTAAAGAGCAATGGGAGAATGTGGCATTGACGAATGAGGTAAAAGTAAGTTCCAATAACTCAAAAGTGCCGTTTGCGATCGTATTTATATGGGTAAACAATAACACCGACGAGAGCATTCATCAAACGAGTATTTGTATTGATAACCTGCAGATTGGTACGGCGCAAATCAAAAAACCGCAGAAGGTTCAGGTAGAAGCCCATTGCGAGGACTCGACCCTGCTTGTTAGTTGGGAGAGCGGATTGAGCGAGTTTGAAGTGCAATACCGTAAGATTGGTACCGATACATGGCGTCGTCAAGACGGTATAACAGACGACGTAGACGGATTTACCCGCGACGGATTGCAATGCTCGTATCGTCTACAGCGTATATCCGAGGGTACCTATGACGTGCGTGTACTCGGTAAAGCAGGTGATATCCAGTCGAACTATTCATATAAGAATCAAACGTTGGTTTATTGTCCAGATAACCACTGCGTTAATTATATTGATTTGTACAATCCCAATTTGGTATGTACATACGGTTCTATCCGACCTAATGAAACTCCCTACGACCATATAGGTGTAATCGATTATGGTCCGGATGCCGCCGAGAGTCGTCATACTATCCATGTCGATCCTACAGAGACTGACCCCAGAACGGAAGACTGTTTACGTACCGTACCTAAGGGTGCTTTGGCATCAGTACGCTTGGGTAACTGGAAAACCAGTTACGAGGCAGAGAGTATGACCTACAGTTTTGTGGTGGATTCTGCCAATCAGGGTGTATTGATTATTCGCTATGCCGTTGTTTTGAACAAACCGAATGAGAGTTGTGGTGACCCGGGATTCAAGATGGTAGTGCTGGATGAGCAGGGTAACGAAATAGATGAGACCTGCGGTAAAGCCGAGTATACCTACACTTCTGCCGTAGCAGCCGACTGGAATGAGACGAAGGATGGAAGTGTAGTATGGAAAGACTGGACTACGGTAGGTGTTAACCTGCAGCCCTACAACGGTCAAACAGTTCGCGTAAGGTTAACTACCGAAGACTGCGGTGGTGGCGGACACTTTGGTTACGCATACTTTACCTTAGATTGTGCTTCGGCTCACTTAGAGACGGAGAACTGCGGTAATGACTCAAAGATTGAGTGTTTCGCCCCCGAAGGGTTTGCTTATGAATGGTATAATGAGGCCGGAGTAGTGGTTGGCACTGATCGTGAGTTGGTAGTTGATCCGGGACGTCAGACCTATACCTGCCGTGTAAGCTTTATCGAAGACCCTGAATGCTATTTTGAGGTCAGCACGTTATCGGCACCTCGTTTCCCGGTACCGGAATACACAATAGAGCCGATTTATGACCAATGCTTGAGTAAACTGAGATTCCACAATACTTCGCATATTATGAATATGTACGAGGGGTATGAGAATCATACGCACGAAGCAACCGAAGAGTGCCATTGGTCTTTCACCCGTCTATCGGATGGATTGACGACGGAGTCGTACAACTGGAATCCTGTATATACCTGTCCGTCTGAAGGCGATACGATAGTAGTAACACTGACGACCTATATCGGTATTAACAACGCATGTGATAGTGTGCGTACCGATACTATTGTAGCGGTGAATATTCTTCCTGAGCATTCGGTATTCAATATGACCACCTGCCCGGAAATGCCGATTAACTTCGGCGGCGAATGGTTCAATGAGGATACAACGTACATAGGCGTATATCCCAACTTTGCCGGTTGCGACTCTACGTCAACTCTGTACCTGAAAGTATGGCCGGAGATACCCGATACCTATCGCCACGATTCGATATGCTCGGATAGCAGCATTGTAGTGAACGGATTGAGGTACAATACTCCGTTTGAGAATAAATTAATCGTGATGAAATCGGAACATGGCTGCGATAGCGCCCTGTATCTGACTTTGACGGTTAATCAGCGTATTCGCACCGATGTAGACGAGTTGCCGTACCAATGTGCAGATGGTAATGTATTCTATCTAACGTACGATGTACATGAGGGGCAATACGACAGCCTGTGTATACATTTCTCTACGCCCGAGTTGCGGGATACTACGATTTATAACCCGAGTGAGACCTCTGTGGCTATACCTTATCCGGCTACTATCCTGCCGGGACACTATACGGCTACGCTGGAGTTCTATCAATTCTGCTGTGGTATTTACCGCATAGAACGCGCTGTAGATATCCGATATCGCAGCAGTATAGTGGAGCAGAAGTGGAACGATGTATTGGCGGTAACGAATAGTAAGTACAACGGCGGATACACCTTCACTAGATACCAATGGTATAAGGATAACGTACAAATCCCGGGTGAGACAGGTTCGTACCTGTATCAACCTTTGGACCCGAATTCTACGTACTATGTAGAGTTGACCCGTCCGGACGGAGTAATGATAGCTACTTGTCCGATACAACCAGAAGCAAGGAGTGTAGCGGATGGTTATCCGACGATAGTCAAGATAGGTCAACGTATTGCTGCGCGTGCGGAGAAGAAGATGACAGTACGATTCTATACGATGACGGGTACGGTATATTCGACCTATACGTTTAGCGAGGGAGATATATCGCTGCCGGTACCAGAAACCAGCGGTATCTATGTAGTTAAGACTACCTATGAAGACGGCGCGTCAAGAACGCAATATATGATTGTAGGACAATAAACAGACAACACTATGAATACGATGAATATGAAGAAGTTGAATTACATAGCTCTGTGGGCGGCTCTGCTATTAGCTGCTCCGTTGCAGGCAGTCAATAACTACTCCTGCGATTTTGAGTCGGTGACCGATAGGGAACGCTGGATACTGAATCCTGTAGCCAACCCGAAACAATACGAGTTATTGACCAACAAATGGTATATCGGTGCTCCGGGTAATAACGGTAAAGGTGGCAGTTACGGTTTGTTTATTTCGGACGATAACGGTCAGAATGCCCATTATTCCAATAACGGATGTCTGGTTTTTGCCTACGATACGATAGCTTTGGATCATTTGGCAACTACCGATGATGATTATACGTTATGTTTCGACTACTGCGGTATGGGTAATGTAGCCAGTGAATTTGACGGTATATATGTTTTCTGGATTCCGATGATTGATCCGGAAACCGGTGACTCTACCAAAGTAATGTCGAATGCTACCTCCAGCGGAACTATTCCTGTGGTGTATGAAAACTATCTTCTTCCCTTGCAACCGAAAGCCAAAATTGATTATGTAGGCGGAACACAGACATGGAAGCAGTGTATTGTCAAGATTCCCAATGAGAATTGTGACGGTACGCCTCACTATCTTGCTTTCCTATGGGCGAATGGAAGTCAGCAGGTACAAGAGCCCGGTGGTATGATTGATAATATTGTCATTATGGACACCCGTCCGTGCGATGAGCCGACCGATTTGGAACAGACTATCCAAGGCACGACGTCTATTTTGACATGGACCGGCTCAACGGCAGAGTACGAGGTGAGTGCCTATTCGTACGAAGAGAAGACCTGGTATGGTCCGAAGATTGTACGGGGAACTACAACCTCGTTTGCCAATCTACCTATCGGACAGACGGACTTTGTGGTTCGCTCCAAATGTGCGGAAGATTTGTATAGCCTGAAGACCAGTATATCGAAGTTGGTATACTATCCCGATCAGATGTGTGTGGATTACCTCAACTTAGAGAATGCTAAGTGCTATGTAGCTAGAACTCAACCGACTAATACAGGTACATTCAAAGATTTTATGAAGGTACCTGCTGTGGATAATGGACCTACGAAGTCCAATAGTCGACATACTATTCACTTCGACCGAAGAGAACGGGATCCGCGAACGGGTGGTGTGGCAACAACGATTCCGGATGGTGAGTTAGCATCCGTTCGTTTGGGCAACTGGGAACATGAAGACGGCGAAGGAGCAGAGCAGATTGAGTTCTCCTTTGAGGTAGATACCATCAACTATCCGGTGCTGCTGCTTAAGTATCTACCAATCATTGAAGCACCGAGGCATGAGCCTTATGAAAACTCGCGCTTCACGCTGGATATCCTTATTGGAAACTCTTCTATCGGCGAGTGTGGAAAGGCCGACTTCAACGCCAATGATGCCTATGATAAGAATGCCGGTGTGTTGCTACCCGGTGCCGCCGAACAAGGATGGCATCTCGTGCCGCCTGGATCAGTAGCCGGAGGTGGTAATACGCCTGTAGTATGGAAAGACTGGACTACGGTAGGTGTGAACCTTAAGAACCCGGCCTATCAAGGAAAGAAACTGACGGTGCGTTTGGCTACATATGACTGTATTTATAACGCCCACTACGGTTATGCGTACTTCACCCTCGGTTGCTCGGATGGTAATTTGAAAGGAATGAAGTGCGGCGAGATAAATCCGATATTTGAGGCTCCGGACGGATTCGTCTATCGTTGGGCATATAAGTACAATGAGCGGTATCGTTTGCCTGATGGCTCGCTGCCGGAACAATATGTATTGGGCCACGAGCAAACCTATGAGGCCGGATTGAGAGACGACAGCGTATATGTGGTGGATTGTATGTTCGTACAAGACAGCAGTTGCTTCTTCTCGCTATACGCTTCTACCTTAGCAACCAACCCGATAGCTAAGATGAAGATGAATATCCAAAAGAACTGTACGAAAGGAAAATATACCGTACATTTGGATGCTTCGGATTCCTGGGTACAAGAGATAGACCACGTAACGGGCGACACGATGCCTAGCCGCGTTTATAGCATTGACCGCTATGAATGGAATGTAGACGGTTTGGCTGGCGGATGGTCCGATGAGGTGGCTCCAACGTTCGATTTCCCCAGTAAAGGTGGAACATGGACTATCAGCTTGACGACATCGTGCGGTATATGCGATTCGACCATCTATTATACCCTACATCTGGATAGCCTGTCAGAGGTGCGTGATACGATACAGATGGCTTTGTGCGACGATGTTAAGAAGCAAGGCTATGTATGGCCGGAGAAACCGGATACGACATATTATGATTACGGATTGGATTCGGTAGTGCTATTCAACGAGGCAACGTCATGCGATAGTATTATCTACTTGCTCCTGACGGAGCCGGTACGTATAACGCATGATACGTTGGTGCTACCGGATTATCTGCCCTTTGAGTACCACGGTCGTTCGTACAATGCAACGGGTGTAGATACGATACCTATTTCGGCTACTAATTGCGATACAACGTGGATACTGAATCTGGAGGTATATGAATCCGTGCGTGCGCACATGCCCGATACCAATTATATATTATGCGACGGCGACTCTATCCTGCAATTAGTATATAACATTACTCGCGGACGCAGTCTGCGCTATTCGTATGGTTTTGATGATCCCTCATTACCGTCGGTACTGCGGTATCCGGAGGTGCAGAAGAAAGGACAATACACCTTAGACGTGCCCCTTAATCCAACACCTTATCCCAATGTATATCGAGGATCGCTGACATTGGATGATTCGATACCCAAGTGGAATCTGACTATTCCGTTCACGCTGACGGTACGCTATGCCAATACGGTAATGGCACAACGCTGGAACGATGTGTTGGCAGTACGTAACAGTGCTTATAACGGCGGTTATGAGTTCTCGGAATACCAATGGTTCAAGAATGGCGTAAAGTTGGAAGGCGAGACCGGTTCGTATTTGTATCAACCGCTGGATGTAACGGCCGAATATCAGGTATTGCTGACGCGTGCTTCGGATGGTGTAGCCCTACTGTCATGCAGTCTTGTGCCTGTGCTGTTGACCAAAGACGAAGACCTGCCGACCCTGGCACCGAAGAATGCGCCGATGCGTATGAACGGGAAAGGTAGGGCCGACTGGGTAACGACATTGGGTAATACAGTATACAGCGAGCATTACGACAACTCGCCGATAACTACGCCCCAGATCAGCGGTATGTATGTACTTATCCTTCATACCGAGAGCGGCAAGCGTGTACAACGAATGATTATTCAATAATTGATACCATGTATAAATTCTCTTTTACCTCGGTAGGAGGTGCTACACGTGTGAAGATTCAGAACGGCGAAGATATACGCCATCTGAATGAGTTAGACGATAAGATGTGGACCGTACTCTCGTGCCCGACATCCGGATTGGAGATAGCTGACGAGAGTCTGCAAATGATGGATGCTGACGGCGACGGACAACTGCACGTCAACGAAGTAAAGCAGGCTGCCGATTGGCTCAGCCAGGTATTGAAAGATACCGACACCCTGTTCCTTGGTTCGGCCGAACAGGCCATCAGCAATATAGCTGACGAAGAGATAGCCGCTGTAGCCAAAGGTATAGATGCAGAAAAGATAAGTTTAGAGGCCGTAGATGCTGTAGTAGCCGCGGTGACGATAGACGAGCAGCCGGTGCCGGAAGCTCCGTATGCAGCCGATGTGATTGCAGCTTATAAGGCGTGCCAAGAGGCCTATGCAGCCTATTTCCAAAAGGCAAAATTGGCTAAGTTGGGATTAGAGACCCTGACGGAAGAGGATAAGATGCCTCCGATGAAGGAGAAGGACTTTGTCGCCATGGGTAAGGCTATCGCCGATTGGGAAGCAGCTGCGGCTGCGGCTACCGAGGCTAATAATGCGGCCTTAGCTGCCGCGAAAGGTGTATACCAACCGCTGCGTAAGTTGTTGCTGCTCAGTCGCGACTTCGTATTACTGCTCCGCAACTATGTAACCTTAGAGGATTTCTACAACCGCGACACCAAGGCTATCTTCCAAGCCGGTACATTGGTCATCGACCAGCGTGCATGTCAGTTGTGTATCCGCGCCAACGATATGGCTAAGCAGGAAGCACAGGCTCCTGCCAGCGGAATGTTCTTAGTCTATTGCGACTGCACCAGCAAGAAGTTGGGCAAGACGATGAAGATAGTAGCCGCCCTGACATTGGGTGAGGTGAAGAACGTGACGGTAGGTAAGAATGCGCTGTTCTATGACCGTCAAGGCAACGACTGGGATGCTACGGTATATAAGATTATCGACAACCCGATATCTATCCGTCAAGCTTTCTGGAGCCCGTATCGCAGGATGGCACAATGGGTGGAGGATATGATTAACAAACGCGCAGCGGAAAAAGACTCCAAGGCGTTCTCGGATATGACGGCTAAAGCAGAAGAGGCGGCTAATAAGCCGATAGATGCTGCGGCTGCGGAGAAGAAACAAGCGTTCGATATAGCTAAGTTTGCCGGTATATTTGCCGCTATTGGCATGGCCTTAGGCATGATAGGTTCCGCATTGGTATCAGTAGCCGGCGGATTCCGCACGCTGACCTGGTGGCAGGATATATTGGTAATAGCAGCTATATTGCTGATTATCTCCGGTCCGGCTATGATATTGGCGGCTATCAAGTTGCGTCGCCGCAATCTGGCTCCAATATTGAATGCCAACGGATGGGCAGTGAATGCTGATTCGAAGGTGAATATCCCATTTGGCGCAACGCTGACGGAACAAGTATCCTTCCCGCTGCTCAAATTGCCCAAGAAAGGACTGAGCCTCGGGGCTAAATGGGCTATTGCGCTGACGGTTATCGTAGTAGCTATAGCGGCCTTACTCGTGGTGGTATTTTTCGCCCCTGAGTATTGTCAGTGCCCTGTAGAGTTGTTCTGTAAATAAGAGCCTAATCATTTGGTGAGAGAAGGTCATCTGACTGATACTCACCATCCCGTTAGCGCGCTCATAGACGGTTTCGCTAAAACCGAATGGTCCGCCCACGACGAAGAAAATATCGCGTGAGGCGGCCATTTTCTTCTGTATATACGTTGCAAAATCGATGCTGCGCATCTCCTTACCATGTTCGTCCAGCAGAATCATCTCCGCCGACTCCGGTACGGCACGCAGGATGAGTTGTCCCTCCTGTTGCTTCTGTTCGGTCAGACTGAGGGAGGAAGCATTACGTAATTCGGGAATGACTTTCCACGCAAACGAGACATAATGGGTTAAGCGCTGCGTATATTCTTGCAGAAGGGCTTCCAGATGAGCGTCAGTGGTCTTGCCGACAACGAGCAGGGTAATCTTCATAGGGGCGATGTATTAGTTCCTACTACCGAAAATAGCACTGCCGATGCGTATCATCGTACTGCCTTCCGCTACGGCCAAAGGCCAATCGTCACTCATACCCATGGACAGGGTATCAAAGAGGTCGGAACGGTGACGGAGGAAAAGAGAATGGAGTAGGGTAAAGCAACGTTGAATCTCAGACTGATCATCGGTGAGGGTAGCCATCCCCATCAGCCCGCGGATGCGGACAAAAGGAAAGTCACCGGATTGGGATATTATCTGCTCCGCTTCCTCGGGTGTGAGGCCCGTCTTAGTAGTCTCGCGGGCTACATGTACCTCCAGCAGGACATCTATTATCCGATGAATACGGGCCGCTTCGGCATTGATGGTCTGAAGCAGGTGCAGGCTATCCACACTCTGGATAAGATGTACGAAGGGGACGATAGCGCGCACTTTATTAGTTTGCAGATGCCCGATCATATGCCATCGGATATCTTTGGGCAGGGCTTCATACTTACGAACCAATTCCTGCACATGGCTCTCGCCGAAGTCGCGCTCGCCGGCTTCGTAGGCCGTCATAATGGCCGACTCGGGATGAAACTTACTGACGCATACCAGAGTTACTCCTTGGGGGAGTGCATGACGAATAGGAGCGATATGTGGCGTTTGTTCCGTCATCTCTTACGGTTGTTGAGCAGATTCTTCAAGTATTCCAGATAGACACCGATATAGCGGTCGTATTTATCTTCGTTGATATCGTCTACTTTAACCAATATACCGGTCTCGAATACATCGGATAACTCATCGTTAATGGCATTACCAAAACTCTCGAGGGTGCCGGTCACATTCAGGTAGGCCGAAAACATGGGCGGGATAACCGTTCCGCGGGCACGGATGGCACGCTGGAGGATCTGGTAATTGAGGGTGGGATCTTCACCCATAAACAGGTCATCCGCTAATTCTTGTGCCTCGCACGATATCTCTACCGGATGATAGGGTGCAAAGAGTCCCTTGCGGTCCATATGATAGCGGCGCAGGTAGGCATAGATGAGGTCGCGGGACACAGCATCGTAAGATGGATACATCGTCACTTTACCGATCAGATAGTGAACGTCAGGATGGTTATACAATACGGCACCTATACCGTCCCATATATTATCCAACGCAAAGAGGGCTTTGACACCCATATCCCTATTTTGGTACATGGGTTGGACAAAGGCGCGTCCGAGTTCGATAGTATGAGGCAGGTAGTTGCGGATAAAATAGTCCGTATAGTGGAACAAGTGAGCCGAGGTGATATACGGTTGTCCGTTCTCAGTAAATGTACACTCGTTACAGCATAAATAGCGATAACCGCCGATAATCTCTTCGTTGATGGGGTCCCATACAATGAGTTGGTGGTACGGATGTTCCATGATATCCATATCATCCATATCCATCTCTTCGCCTGTACTACCGCCGCTGGCGCGATAACTGATTTCGCGCAGACGGGCTATCTCGCGCATGATATTAGGAGCCTCATGCGCCGTAACGTCATAAATCTCGTTGTCGGCCTTGTTAGTAGGGCGCAGGAAGGCTTTTTTAGTCAGTTCCTGCTTAATAAGGTCGCGTTCTACTGCCGGAATAATCTCTTTCATAGGCTGTAGGTAATTTGTTTTACATATTCGGCCCACTCTTGGGGAGTGCGCGAGTTGTCAAAAGTAGTGTAAGGTATAGGTTTGCCAACGTGTACGATGAAATGTTTGCCTTTGGCTTTATACATCTCATCGGCTAAGTAGAGCATTTCAATATTGAGTTTGATACCCAATAGTTTGCGCCACCACGCGAGGTTGTAGAAGAAGCGCGAGTTCTCGCCCTCGAAACGTAAGGGAACGATATTGCGGCGATATTGCACCGCATTGCGAATAAAACTCTTCTTCCATTCCAGGTCGCGTATGCCGCCTTTCTGTTTGCGGGAGCAAGCTCCTGCAGGGAAACTGAGTACATCGGTACCGCTCTCCCACATCTGACGCATGCGCTCAGCGTACTGCCGACTCTGACTGCCGACCTTATTGACCGGCACGAAGAGGTTGGCGATAGGCGTGAGATACATGAGGATATCGTTGACAATAACCTTAGCATCGCGACCATGGTCGTGCAGCATAAGGGCGATAATCATACCATCGAGTCCACCTAAAGGATGGTTGCTGACAAAGAGCACCGGATCGGAGGTGGCGGGAAGATTTTCAATACCCTTTATTTCAGCATCGCATTGGAGACCGACATGGATATAGTCGCGCAAGAAATCGTAGTCGGTTTCTTCACCATACGTACGCAGAAACTCGTTCATCTCGTCCTGATGAACTATCCGCTCCAAGTAGCGGACTACGAAGTCAGGGACGTGGCGTCCTTTGGCCTTCTGCTCTAATACTTCTCGAACGTTGACGTGTAGCACAATAGTAATCAGTTAATAGCCCGATAAACTTCCAATATGGGAGATTTAGTGAGGCTGATAATTTCGCAATCCAAACCGCTGATATGTTGGGTAAGGTTTTTGAGGGCATGAGCCATAGTAGGAGCCTCAACGAGTATGGAGACGGCCTTACGGGTCTCTTTGCCGTTGTCTTCTAAGGTGATGAGTTCTACACGAGCCTTATACCATTTATCGCCTTCGGCATTGGGGATAAGGTCGTAGAACTGCACTTTCTTGCAGCTGGGCACTTCGCAATCACCGAAGATGAGGGGTTTTATTTCCTGCATGAGGCGATTCTCTACATCGGCGCAGGTGAGTCCTTCGACCAGATAAGTCTCTTTTACTTTGCCCGGATTATCTTCTCCGGTTTGGCGTTCGTAATGAACTTTGATTTCGTAAAATATCATATTGTCGTATTTTTAATCGTTATTGCAAAAGGGTACGAATGGATAGAGCGTCAATGGGCTCCCCCGGGTAGGCTTTCCCGCTGCCCGACCAATATAGTATAGGAGCGGAAGGAGTAGGGTCGATGACGTGGTCTAATAATTCATTGTCATTGTAACTCAAGCGCCACCCGCTCTGAAGGGTGAAGACTACATCGCCCGTAGTATTCTTGTTGAGCGAAGGGGCCAGGTTACGGTCGATGACGGCTTCATGAGCCGGGTAGGCCATCTGTATGCCCTCCAATTCCATCAGGAAGTTGGCTACCTGCCGCTGCATAGTCTCCATGGACATGCGTTTTTGTTCGATGAGAGTGCGGTTGAGGTATATACTCTGTCCGTAACCGCCATCTACCCAGCGTTCATGGCCATATAGTGCCATCAGGTAGGTGGAGCATAAAGCCGCTGCACGTTCCACATTGAAGCGCTGTACACTCAATCCGGCCTGTTCCATCTCGTCGTCACTAATGCCGCGTAAGGGACGTCCCATGACTAAGATATCCAAGTATTGTCGGCCGATGCGGCGTGTGAGTTGTTCGATGAGATATCCGAGGTCTTGATTGAGCCAAAGGTATAAGTCTTCTTGCTCGGCCGTTTGAAAACGGTCAGAAGAGGACTGAGGGGTCTCGGTGGTGAGTTCCAGCAGGAGCATATCCGGAGTGAGGTCAGTACCGAGTTGTTGGTCTTTCTGGATTTGTAAAGCCAGGTCTACAACCATCGAGTTGGCTACCGGCACTGTGGGCATGTATTTGGAGCTCAGGTAGTTGAAGGCGTGCTTGCTTTCGCGTTCCGTAGGCTTGGTATAGAGGGCTATGTCCATACGTGGTGTCCACTGACGTGCCAGCCAGGTGTCGAAACGACCATCGATATTCATGGCATCAGCTTGTGAGGGCAGTCCTTCTTTATAGAAAGAAGATGTAACCCATCTGAGCTCTGTATCGCGTGGACTGGCTGTACCTATCCAGCAACAGGCATTGGCACTATGTCCGGCCAGCAGCAGGGTGGTAGTAGGATGGATGCCGATAGCGTATATCTTAGCCTTATCGCCATATTGCAGGCGTAAGGCATCGCTGAGGGTGACGGTAGTGAGTGCGCGTGGCGACAATTGCTGCCAAGTGCCGATGCCCTTCTCGCGTGTGTCCTCCATAACATCGTGGATACGACGGTCTTGACGCACAAAGCGGGTGTTCATCGTAATCCCATGTTCGGCCGGCGTAACACCGGTCAGGAGCGTAGCCGTACACTCATCGCCTCCGTATACCAGATGAGGGAAGGTCACCGAGGTCTGATAGGCCTCTTCGCTCAGTAAACGCAAACCTCCCTCAGGCCAGTATTCGCGCATCTGGGTGAGGTTTTGTTCATTCAATCCGTCTACAACAACCACCACCGTCAAACGAGCGGCAGCAGCGACATACATAGACGAAAGAAGGAACACCAATGTCAGCGCAATATGTAAATAAGTCTTGTGCATAGATGGATAGCAGGAATAATCAATAGATACCAACTGAATCCGACAAGCGGATGGATGGAGAAAAAGGTGAGGAATACCACCAATATCAATATAGCGGCATATCCGATATATAACACTATATCTGCCCACCGAGAGCGTTTACCGCGGCGGCGATCGTAGATATTCAATCCGATGAGGACTAAGGCTAAGATGGTTAACCCGAAGTACCATGTGGCGTACCAAGGTACAGGACGTACATCAAAAGGAATGCACTGTTGCTGACATACTACGGGACGACCATCAGCATAGGTAGCATGCTCGAGATAACGCATTAAGGGTTCGGGCAAGAAAATACAATCGCGACCATGCATCACTATATCGGAACGGCGTCCAAAGATAAGATTGATGCCAAAGTCGGCCCAACTGCCGCGGCGATTGTAATATTGCAGGGTGCGACGATAAGTCATGCCGTCATGACCGGAGTAGGGACTGATAATGGTGTCACCCAATACCTGCTCCAAGAGAACGATGGGACGAGTAGCGCAATTGTCAAAGACGAAGTTATACAGGTACTTACGATTCTGCGGTTCGCTATTTTTAAGTAGAGCACGGAAGTATGACTCGCGTTGGTCGGGCGTCAGGTTGAGCACCTGTTCGCTGACGGGTCTGTGCTCTAGAATATATTCGTACATAAACTCCCGCATGGACTCTACTCCTAATTCGTACCAGGTCTGTCCTTGGATAAAATGGAGGTAGAAGTGAGAGTCATTGAAGGAGAAGAGCCCATAGTTGAAGACCAAGTCGATGTGCTTCTCAGGATCAAATACGCGTATGGCTGTATGACCGTAGTGTGCGTACAAGTCGTTACCCGGTGAGCAGGAGAGTAAACTGATATAGGCCTCGTCGCTCAGGAGTGTACCTGCCATGCCCGGCAGGAGACTGATGCTACATAGTATGGTTAACAATAATTTACGCATATACGAAGAAGGCCGGTATAAGGGTACTAATGAATCCTAATCCGTATCCGGCTACCACTTGCCATGAGTTATGAGCATCTACATACAATCGTGCCCACATCAATAACAGCGATAGGGTTAGGAGAATATAGATAGGCGTCAGCGATGTCAGTCCCGCTTTGAGCGCATAGGTACATATACCGCCCAGCAGTCCGCCCATAGCTGCAAGATGAGCGGAAATCTTCCAACGCAGGTTAATAAGGGTAACTATTCCCAATGCCAGCGTGGCACCGATAGCACTACCAGTCAACCAGCCGGGTACATGTAGGATAGAGGCCAACAGATAACACCAGAAACCGAACCCAGCGATAGAGTAGAGATAAGGTGTGGTGCGCTGACGAGGATTGTCGATATACAGGTTGTCCACTTGTCCGCGGCGAATCATCATCAGGATGAGCGACAGCGGCAGTAAGCACGTTAAAAATAATGTTCCTCCTATACTCACCCACCAGTAGGCCTCCGGCAGCGCCATCCTATGATGCATCGCAATGCACCATAAGAGTATTCCATAGGCAGGAATGAGCAGTGGATAGCATACTATGCTGACGGATTGGGCTACTATGTGGAGAATGCGCTTCATGATTCTTTGATGTGGAAGTCCCGTCTAAGACGTGCTACGGGGATACCCAATTGTTCTCTATATTTAGCAATCGTTCGGCGAGCGAGTATATAACCTTGTTTGGCTAATTCGGTAACCATCATCTCGTCCGTAAGCGGTTCTTGCTTATCTTCACCGGCAATCATCTCAGACAATATCTTTTTGACCTCGCGTGTAGATATCTCTTCGCCTTCGGCATTGACGATACTCTCGGAGAAGAAAAACTTCAGCGGGTAGATACCGAATTCGGTTTGCACATATTTGGAGTTGCTGACGCGGGATATGGTACTGGCGTCATAACCGGTAATGTCGGCTATATCCTGCAGTACCATAGGCTTAAGATAGGTCTCATCGCCTTCGATGAAGAAGTCATGTTGCACCTTCATGATAGCCTGCATCGTACGGGTGAGTGTCTCGTTGCGCTGCTTGATGGCATCAATAAAACTCCGCGCCGCATCAATCTTAGCTTTAACAAATCGTGCAGCCTGACGGGTTTCTTTAGATTGCTTATGCCCCGCGGCAGACATGTCCTGCATCATATCGCGGTATTCGCGACTGATGTGCAATTCCGGTATGTCACCTTGATTGAGCGTAAGAATCAACTCACCATCGCGCTGTTCAACGTAGAAGTCGGGAATGATGGTCGTTTGATGACGGTCGTAGACCGTACCAACCCACGCACTGCCGGGTTTGGGATTGAGGCGAGTAATCTCGTCAATAGCATCGCGTAACTCATCTTCCGTAAGGTTCAGGCGCTCCTTGATGACATCAAAATGGCGTTTGGAGAATGCATTGAAACACTTGTCTAATATGCGAATAGCTACTTCGATAGCGGGTGTTGAGTTCTTTTGACGCAGTTGGATGAGCAGACACTCTTGTAGGTCTTTGGCTCCTACTCCGGGAGGGTCGAATTGCTGTATTTGACGGATTATATCGCTGATATGTTCTTCCGTAACCATCAGCCCCTCGCGGAAACTTAAGTCATCCACTATCTCCTCCGGCGTGCGCCTCAGATAACCGTCATCGTCTATATTACCGACAATAAACTTAGCAATATGGCGATCCGGTTTGTCCATCTTAGTCAGGTATATCTGGCTCTTTAGATGCTCACCAAAACTAATGCCGGCAGACATAGGGATGTCGCGTACCGAATCGTCATCATCTGACGAACCCATGTAGGCACGTGTGCGATAGTCCGGTATCTCATCGTCTTGGACATAATCATCGTAGTTGAAGTCCTCGTTTTGCAGCGGATTGTTGTATTCCTCCTCTTGAGCGGTCTCATCAAAGATCGTCTCTTCTGTCTCCGCCAGCGGGTCACGTCCTTCGTCTAAAGCCGGATTCTCCTGCAGTTCCTCATTGACGCGTTGCAACAAATCGCAAGCAGGTAATTCCAACATGCGGATTACCTGAATCTGGCTTGGCGAGAGTTTTTGCTGCAAGCGCTGTTGCTGTATGAGACTAAGCGAGGACACTACGGACGATATATTCCAATTGTTGGTTATCTAACTCGGTATGCATCGGTAGCGACAACACGCATCCAGCTAAGCGTTCGGCAACGGGGAAGTCGCCTTCGCGGTAGCGCGGATTGCGGTACGCTTTCTGCATATGCAGAGGTATAGGATAGTATACCATCGCAGGGATGTTGTTGGCTGCTAAGCGTTCCCGCATAGCATCGCGATCGGTGCTGACAAGGCGCAGGGTATATTGGTGGAAGACGTGCGTAGAGGCCGCTAAGCGTCCCGGAATAAGTATGTCTTCACGTTCGCTAAAGGCCTTATCGTAGAAGTCGGCTGCTGCTTGGCGAGCAGCGATGTATTCGTCCAGATGCGGCAATTTGGCGTCCAGTATGGCGGCTTGAAGGCTATCCAAACGACTGTTGACTCCGATCTCGTCATGATGATAGCGCACGCGCATACCGTGATTGGCTATGGCTTGCATATGGTCTGCCAGAGCATCATCATTGGTGAAGATGGCTCCTCCATCGCCGTAACATCCTAAGTTTTTGGAAGGGAAGAAACTGGTGCAACCTATGTCGCCCATGGTGCCGGCTTGACGTACCGTTCCGTCTGAGAAGGTGTATTGTGCTCCAATGGCCTGACACGCATCTTCAACTACATACAGATGATGCTCTTTTGCTACAGCTAAGAGCGGCTCCATATCTGCACACTGACCAAACAGGTGAACCGGCACGATGGCTTTGGTACGAGGGGTGATGGCACGACGAACAGCCTCTACCGAGATATTCATCGTCTCCCATTCAACATCTACTACGACAGGCGTCAGCCCTAAGAGAGCTACGACTTCAGCTGTAGCAATAAAGGTGAAGGTAGGAGTAATAACTTCATCGCCGGGTTTAAGACCCAACGCCATCAGCGCAATCTGTAAGGCATCGGTGCCATTACCAACGGGTATGACGTGACGAGCCCCAGTGTATTGTTCCAGGTGCTGACGAAAATCATTGACCTTAGGCCCTTTGATAAACTGGGCCGAGGCGATTACTTCTTCTATGCCGCGATCTACATCCGCTTTAATCTTTTGATACTGCGTCTGTAGATCGACCATTTGAATAGGTCTCATCGTTCATCTTTCGGACCAGGTTGCGCATCGGATGCATCGGCATATACGCTACCTTTGTCCACTTTAATGGTAATGTCTTTGGCAATCTCGATAATAAAAGTAGTCTCTTTAACTTCCTTAATCACGCCGTAGATACCACCGGCGGTGACCACTTTGTCACCCTTCTGCATGGCATCGCGTTGCTTTTGCAACTCTTTCTGCTTCTTGGATTGCGGACGAATCATAAAGAAATAGAAGACTACAAAGATAAGGATCATCATTACCCAGAAAGACCAACTATTACCTTGACCTTTGGTTGCCGTTTCGGCTTGTAATAAAATGAAATTCAACATAGTAATATTGTTTTAATAGTTATTTGCGATTGGATGATTTAACTAATTTGTTTTTCTCTTTCAGTTCACGAAGTATTTCGTCTAATATGCCGTTGATAAACAGGTAACTCTTCTCGCCGGAATACTCCTTAGCCAGTTCGATGTACTCGTTGAGTGAGACCTCTAAGGCGATTTCGTCAAAGGTGGCAATCTCAGCCAATGATACATAGAGGATGATTCGATCCATAAAGGCGATACGTGTGGGATCCCAATTCTTAAGATGAGCTGCTATCAATTCATCGTATTCCTCCTTGTGGGCGATAGCTTCACGCAAGAGAGTTTGACCAAATTGCAGCTCATCCTCGCTGTCAAAGATAGGTAGCAGTTCCTGATCGGCCCCGTTATCCTCTTGGAAACGCTTGATGGTTTTGAATATATAACTGAGAATGATATCTATATCGGTAGTCCAATTGGTCATATCCAAAACTACCTCCAACTCTTCCAAAGCGCTATTCAAAGCTTCGTTGCCGGGTAACAGGTCTGTGTAAATCTTACGCCACAAGGCCTTGTCCTCTTCATAAGAAGAATCCGGCGAGGACATATAATCCTGGTAGTACGGTTGCTCTTGCAACTGACGGAGCAGAGTGGGGAAAGCGTCCAATCCTCCGTCCCAACTCAGGTTGTGATCCGTCATATAGTGCCGTAAGGCGCGATTGGAGAAGATTTGTTTGGAGAACGCGTTCTCCACAAACTTACGATTAGGCGTATAGGGACGATGAGTAGCGCGAGCGCGTGCGATGTTCTCGCTTATCTGCTGCTCTGCAAACGTAGCAAACTCATCCGCAAAGGCTAACATCATCATATACAAACTATAGGTCGAAGAGAAACTATTAACCAGTTCCTTGCAAGCCTTAGTAGGGGTGATGTCTCCGTTTTCGTAGTACGCGAACAGGGATTGGATAACCCGCGTTCGCACCATAGTTCTATTAATCATATTCAAAAAATTACGCGGCAAAGTTACTAAAATTTTTGAACATACACAAAATTTTTTGTGTTTTTTCATACGAATGCACAAAAAACGCAGCCCGAGAGCTGCGTTTATCAAATGAGGACGACTATTTATATGCGTTCCAGGGTACGAGCGGGTATCCAACCTTCATTATTTCCCACGCGTACATTGCACCATTCGCCTATCGTCTCTTCGATATATACTTTTGTACCTTCGTGCAGGGTAAACAATTCTGTTCCGCTTCTGTCCGGTGCTGCTTTGGCATTAACAATCCCCTGTGTGATAATGGCTTCGGCACGTTCGGTGTCGCGTTGATGCAGACTGGAAGAGTTGGCCAATGCGCATATGCTGATGACTAAACAACATAGACCTATATAGAAAGCCGCCTTACGTATCCCCGAATGGGCGGATAGCAGGAAGATGAGGAGTAGAGCAAGAGTGAGCGTAAAACTGATAATACTCATCCACATCCATACCGGCTCGCGTAATTGATTGCGTACACGCGCTAAAAGATTACTCAGGAAAAAAGTGCGGTTATCGATAATGTTATCCGTAATGCGTGACTCCGCAAACTGCAGATTGTATTGCGCATCACGATGATTAGGATTGATACGCAGACAACGCTCGTAAGCTAAGATGGATTGCGACAACTCGCCCATCTTAAAATAGGCATTGCCTAAGTTGTAATATACGGCAGCCATATTTTTTTGCGCAGGGTCATTGCTATCGATTATAGCTTGATATATGGCTGCTGCTTCGGAATATTGTCCGTTGGAATATAGGTTGTTAGCCTCTTCGAAGGATTGGGCATGCAGTCCTCCGGCCAGTGCTAAAACGATAATAAATAAGACGTGACGCAGGTTCATAGTTTTTGATTTTCTAAGTCGTTAATAAGGTTAGCAGTGTTGTCAAACAAGGATTGCATCTCCTCGCCGGTTGAGGGTGCATAACGCGCAAATTCGGCGGTAGAAAGCACATCGTTAACGCGCTTAATGAGGGCCTCGTCTACTCCTTTGCTGCGCAGCACGTCGGCAATGGTATCTTTGTTCAGGTCGGCTGTCGGAATAGATAAGCGGTCACTTAGATATAAAACGGCAGCACGCTCAATCTCGGCGTAGAACGCTTCTTTTTGTTGCGCTTGCAATAATTTGCCAGCCTGTTTAAGACGCTTCTGAGCTACTTTGTTGGCGCGTTTATAACGCATACGAGTGAGGTCGGCATTCTCACGAATGCGACGGCGGAAGAGAACAAAAACGATTAGGGTTAGCAGGAGTGGAATCACATACCACAGCCATAACCATTGACGTTTGAAAATAGGTTTGTCTGCCGCATCGATAGGCCGTAGGCTCAGCGGTTTAGTATCGATATAGCGAATGTCGGTGCCCAGTTGTTTGATGTCCTCTTTGGCGGCCGTATATTGTTGTACAGACGAAGTGGCTTCTGCTTCACCAGCTGCACGGAGGACATCTATCGTATACGCTTCGGATGACAGGGTGCGGTATTGTTCAGACTCGATATCGAAGTACGAGAAGGTGACGGGTGGAACAGTATATTGTCCTGCTGCACGAGGAATAGCCAGGTACTCCACCGATTTGGTTCCGCTGATACCGGATGCGGTAGTTTTGAAATTATTACTTACTTTCGGGTCATAAGCCTCAAAACCTTCCGGCCAATCGATAGCCGGCGTCTTGATGAGTTTCATGTTGCCTGTACCGCGAATATCTATTTTGAGAGTAATAGCCTCGTTGGCTTTGAGTTGGCGTGTTGAGATAGACGGGTCCATCGTAAAACGTCCTACTGCCCCACTGAATCCAGCGGGTTTGCCCGCAGGAAGGGAGCGCACATGAATAGTGACTCCGGGGGCAGTTAGTGTCTTGCTGACATTCGAATAGGAACCGAAGAAGTCGTCAAAGATGCTGCGCACCTGCGAGCGGGTGGCTACGCGGATGATGGCCTCAAAACGAGCCGGATCAATGGTTATATCTCCTCCATGCTGAGGGTAGAGTAGATAGGAGAAGAGGTTGGCTACCTGATAGTTGCGGCCATTGTAATGCTCTAACTCAAACTGACGATCACCTAAGTCTAACTCTTGTTTCAAGAAACCTGTAAACTCCGGTAGTTTGATATTGTTGGTCATCTGCGAGAAGTCTACACCGGCCACGTATAAGCGATAGGTTACCTGTAGTGCTTCTTGCTCGTAAACATGAGTCTTAGTCACTAAAGTGCGCACAAAGATGTCGTTGTCATTGGCGTTGGTAGACGCATTCGTAGAGGTTGCAGCCTGTTGTCGCGCGTTGCCGGCTTGAGACTGAGTGGGGGCTGTTGTTCCCTCATCCGGTGGCAAGACGGTGATCTTTAGCCCGTTAGAGGCGTGTTTCTCTCCATCTACCACAATCGTACCGGGCGCTACTGAATAAGTGCCCGGTGTGTTGCCCATTAAAGTGTAGGTGTAGGTGAGCGTAAACGTTGACGTGCGCTTGCCGTTGACAAACGATGTGGACGAGGATTGCGAGGTGTATGGGCCGGCCAAGTAATCGAAGTTAGTGAACTCTGGCGGTTGCATCTCGCGTACCCGCTGATTGACAGTATAGGTCACCTGAAACGGACGTCCGGCAATGACTTGCGAGGGCGCGGAAGCCCGAAAACTGAGTTCTTCGGCGTGAAGACCCATGATAAGGCAGGCAAATAGGCTTATTACCCAAAGCCTGCGGAAAGATGTATGTACCATTGTGCTCATTGATTACCAGTCTTTTTCTACACGACGTTTACCGCCCTGCTGACGCTTGAGTTTTTCTTGCGTCTCTTGTTCATCTTGCTCTAAGGCTTGCAAGAGTTGTTCGGCTGTCTGTTGATCCATTTTGTTCTCTTGCTGTTCCTGTTGTTCTTGTTGCTGTTGCTCTTGTTGTTGTTCTTGCTGCTGTTGCTCTTGTTGTT
>JAFSJN010000017.1 GCA_017439235.1 Paludibacteraceae bacterium | reverse complement strand
TAGAACTTCGTTCGCATCCGCACAGTCACTACTTACAAACACTTGATGCCCGGCTTTTTGCAAAGCAGCTGCCACTTCCGAGACGAACTTTTTGTTCTCCCGATTCTCTTTAATAAATATCTTCATGGCCTTCTCCATATGACTTGTTCCTTTCTTGTGTCAAAAGGAACAAGCTGAATCGGGTGCAAAATTACAAAAAGATTGGCACGCATGCAAATATTTCGGAAGAAATTAAAAATAAAATGCCGGATAGCCCACTAAAACATAAAGAGGCTTTCAGTATGCGCTCGTCAGCATGCGCTTGCTGCAAGACGAACGCGTTCGTAGGGCAGCCGCGATGCTTCCTCTCCGCTCAGGACAAGTTCTTTCGCGGGATTTTAAACCGCCATACGCCCGAGCACACAAGAAGCACGTCGACAAACACGTCAATAACTAATAAAAGCGAATTCTATTCTGCAGCGCCAAAAACACACTGAAAAATTTGCGTATGTGCAATTTTTGTTGTACCTTTGCACCGCAAAGCAGACAAATCAATTATCACGATAATGAAACAGCGAATTGTATTGGCTCTAATCCTGCTGGTTGCAGGGTGCACGGGTATATGGGCGTGCACAAATTTTATAGTAGGTAAAGACGCATCGGTAGACGGTAGCGTGATGGTGACGTATGCCCAGGACAGTTACAGTCACTACGGCATATTGGAGTTCACCCCCGCCATGGATCATGAGCCGGGTGCGGTGCGTGAGGTAAGAGAAGGCGACACGTGGCGTCCGCTGCGCACTATACCTCAGGTGCCTCACACCTACAGCGTAGTAGGTTATATGAACGAGCACCAACTCATCATCGGCGAGACGACCTGGGGTGGCCGTCACGAGTTATTGGACACCATCATCGACGGTATCGACTATGTGAGTCTGATGCAGATAGCCTTAGAGCGCTGCCGCACCGCCCGCGAGGCCATAGAGTGCATGACCGCCTTAGTAGAAGAATACGGTTATGCCAGTGACGGCGAGAGTTTCTCGATAGCCGACACGCAAGAGGTGTGGCTGATGGATATGATAGGTAAAGGTCCGGGTAAGAAAGGTGCCGTATGGGTAGCTTCCCGCATACCCGACGACTGCATATCGGCGCACGCCAACCAGGCACGCACGACGACGATCCCCGTCAAAGCGCCCAAACGCAAGACGAAATTAGGTTATCAGACCAAAGACGGCACCGTAATGTGGCACCGCGACGTCATCACCTTCGCCCGCGAGAAAGGTTATTTTGCCGGCAAGGACGAGGAGTTTAACTTCACCAAGGCCTACAACCCGTACGACTTCTCGGGCTTATACGTATGCGAAGCACGCGTATGGAGTTTCTTCCGCCACTTCAGTAACGACATGGACCGCTACTACGACTACGCCACCGGGCGCACCTTCTTAGCCACCAGCGGCCAGGACGCCGGTGAGCCGATGCCGCTCTATTTCCGTCCCAACCGCAAGGTGAGTGCGCAGGACCTGAAAGACTGCATGCGCGACCAATACGAAGGCACCCTGCTCGACATCACCAAGGGTCCGGGAGCCGGTATATGGAACACCAAACTGCGTTACGGCGGGCTGACCTACACGCTGGATAGCACCAAATACTGGTACGCCCGTCCTACCGCTACGCAGCAGACCGCCTGCTCGTTCGTAGCGCAAGCCCGTCCGGGCAGAGAGGGTATCTTCTGGTTCGGCGTTGACGATGCAGCACTGAGCGTATATGTACCCCTATACTGCCGCATGACCGAGTGTCCCGATATGTACCGCGCCGACAACGGCGATATGTACACCTATTCGCCCACCTCAGCATGGTGGTTATGGAACATCACCGCCAACTGGGTGTACACCAAATATGAGCGTATGAAACCCGATGTAGACCGCGTGCGCGCCGCCTTGGATGATATGTTTAATGCCCGCGTAGATGCCATAGACGACTTCCTGAAAGCCGATACCGAAGAAGGCATAGACGATGCTACCATACGCCGCAAGTTGACCTCATTCTCGTTGGAGATGGCGCAACAGGCTTTCGACCGCTGGAGCGAGTTGCGTATATACCTGTTCACCAAATACCTGGACGGCGTAGAACGCAAAGAGGAGAACGGACAATTCAAACGCAACCAATGGGATCACCCCACAGGCCCCAACCGCGTACCCTGTCCGGAAAATATTTTACGTACTATATCCCCCACTGTAGCCCATGAATAAGCAAGTATTTGATTTATTTGACGCTATCCGTCAGATACCGCGTCCCAGTAAACACGAGGAACGCATCAGCCAATGGCTCGTCGACTTTGCCTCCGCCCACGGCATAGAGTGTGTGCGCGATGAGGTTATGAACGTCATCATGCGTGTGCCTGCCAGTGCAGGATACGAAGATAAGCCGGGTATCATCCTGCAAGCCCACATGGATATGGTATGCGAGAAAGACGGCCATGTACAACACGACTTCATGACCGACCCGATAGAGACCTATATCGACGGCGAATGGTTACGCGCTAAAGGTACCACCTTAGGCGGTGATGACGGCATAGGCGTAGCCATGGCCTTAGCCGTACTGACGGACAAGAGTCTGCCCCACCCGGCATTGGAAGCCCTGTTCACCGTAGACGAAGAGACCGGACTGACCGGTGCTTTCCGCCTTAAAGACGGCCTGCTAAACGGACAACGACTCATCAATCTGGACAGCGAAGATGACGGACAGATATTTATCGGCTGCGCAGGAGGAATAGACACGTTGGCTTGTATGGGGTACGAGCCATTGAAGATTGAAGATTTAAGATTGCAGAATTTATTTGCTATGCGGGTAGCGGTGAGCGGGTTGACGGGTGGTCACTCGGGTGACGATATCAACAAAGGGCGCGCCAATGCCAACAAAGTCATCGTCAACTACCTGCAGCGGTTGCAGGACTTAGGATACGAATTAAGCACCATCAACGGTGGCAATCTACGCAACGCTATCGCCCGCGAGGCGGAAGCCGTCATCGTAGTGCCCAACGAGGCGAAACATGAGGCTATCGTGCGCTTCAACACCTACAAAGCCGAAGTAGAAGAAGCCTTTAAGGCTACCGAGCCGACGATGCAGTTGACTATCGAGTCGGCCAACCTGCCTGCAACCATCCTCCCGCATGAGCAGGCGTACCGACTGATAGACGCCCTATGCGAGTGTCCGCACGGCGTGATAGCGATGAGTGAGGATATGCCGGGATTGGTACAGACCTCCACCAACCTCGCCTCCGTCAAGATGCGCAGCGATGAGGAGGGATTGTATATCGAAGTGAACACCAGTCAACGCTCGAGCGTAGAGGCCGAGAAACACGCAATCAAAGACCGCGTGGAGCAAGTATTGGCGACCGCCTGCGACCGGGTGACCCACGGCGACGGTTATCCCGGCTGGGCACCCAATGTGCACTCACCGATATTAGAAGTTGCCCGCAAGGCCTACGAAGACCTGTTTGGCGAGGAGCCTAAGGTATTGGCCATCCACGCCGGACTGGAGTGCGGACTGTTCTTAGAGAAATATCCGTACTTAGACATGATCAGTATAGGTCCGCAGATGTACGGCGTACACTCGCCGCAAGAGCGATTGTCGATACCCTCGACCGATAGGACTTACGAATGGCTCCAACGTATATTAGCTAACGCCTAATCAACTCGACTATGATACACATCCAAGAAGAAATAGCACGCTGTTTACTATGTGCTGATGCCCCCTGCGGCGCCAAGGTCGCCCGTGCCCTGCGCGCCATGCGTTTTGACAACCTATGGACAGCCGGCGAGTTGCTCGGTCAACTCAACGACGAGGAGATAGCCGCCGCCGAGAAGGCGTGTATACATTATGATAAGCCGATAAGGATAAAAGAGTTGAAGGTTGAGAGTTTAAAGTTGAGAGAAGTCGAAGAGTCGAAAAAAGCAAGTGAGTTGCCGTCGCTGGAGATTAACTTCTGCGATCTGGTGTGCGAGAATCCGTTCTTCTTAGCCTCATCGGCTATCTGCACCAACTACGAGATGGTAGCCCGCGCCTTAGAGGCCGGTTGGGCCGGCGTGTTCTACAAGACGATTTGCAAGCAAGACATCCGCGAGGTGAGTCCGCGTTTCGATGCTGTACGCAAAGAGGGCACACCGTTTATCGGCTTCAGAAATATGGAGCAGTTGAGTGAGAACCCCTATGAGGTAGACTTCGACATCCTGCACCGCCTCAAACTCAATTACCCCACCAAACGCATTATCGCCTCTATCATGGGACAGAGCGAAGAAGAATGGATAGAGTTGGCTAAGATGGCCGAAGAGGCCGGTTGCGATGCCATAGAGTTGAACTTCTCGTGCCCGCAGATGCGTCTGAGCGGTCTGGGCAGCGATATCGGTCAGAATAACGAACTGATACTGGCTTATACATCTTGCATCAAGGATGCTGTTTCGATACCAGTTATCCCTAAGATGACGCCCAATGTACAGTCGATGGAGCGTCCCGCCTTAGCATCGTATTACGGCGGAGCGAAAGGTATCAGCGCCATCAACACCATCAAGTCCATCACCATGAGCCACGATGCCGAGGTGAGCGAGAAAAAGACTATCAGCGGCTATTCGGGCAAGGCCGTCAAACCTATTGCCCTGCGTATGGTATACGAGATGACCGGTCACCCCGTCATCCGCAAAGCCGGCATTGAGAAACACGTAGACGTGAGCGGTATAGGCGGTATAGAGACCTGGCGCGACGCGCTGGAGTTTATCCAACTCGGCTGCCGCAACGTACAGGTATGCACCGCTGTCATGCAGTACGGCTACCGCATCATCGATGACCTATGCTTAGGTCTGCAACATTATATGCAGGATCGCGGCATTGTTGAACTGAAAAAACTGGTGGGTGAAGAGTTGAAGAATATCGTGTTGCCGTCCGCCCTGGATCGCGAGACGATGATCTTCCCCAAGATAGACCGCGAGAAATGTATCGGTTGCGGCCGTTGTTATATCTCGTGTATGGACGGCGGTCATCAGGCCATCACCTTTGGTGAGGACCGTCAGCCGCGTATCGTAGGACAGAAATGTGTAGGTTGTCACCTATGCCGATTGGTATGTCCTACAGGAGCCATGGGCCAGGCCAAACGTATGCCTAAGCCGCAGCGATAAAATTATTCGTTAATAATCTTCATCATCCGCGGTACGATCTCCGTATTGTCGTACCAGCCGACAAAGTCTTCCGCCCCTACGCCGATAGCAAAAACCGGTACTGGGGCGGCAGAATGTGAATGGGAGGTCCATCCCAGATGTGCCTTAGCGTTGAGTAAGGCGATAGCCGCACTACCCAGACGGTTGTAGGACTTATACATGGTCTTAACATCCGAATCCTCGCGGCGCATCATACGGTCGAAACTCTTATGCAGGTCCTTATCCTCGTCGTCACTCACATTGGTGTGGGTATATAATCCCGTAGCACGTGCGATAAGGTCGCGTACCTCTTCCCAAGTCAAATCCTCACCACGTTGGGTGTGCAGCGCACGGATAGAGTCGGTCAGGTAGTCGGAGGACATCGTCTGGTACTGCAAGGCCTGCAGGTTGAGTTTATAGCCACCATTGGCTAAGGCAAAGCCTCCGCAGTCGTGGTCGGCAGTAATAACGACGAGGGTCTCATCTGCATGCTGGAGATAGAACTGATAGATAACCTCGACGGCGCGGTCCATATCGACGGTCTCACGAAGAGAAGTAGCGCCGTCATTACCATGGTTAGCCCAGTCAATCAAGCCTCCTTCGACCATCAGAAAGAAAGGACGGTCCTTGCTCTCCAAGAAGCGCAACGCCAAAGAGGTCAACTCGGGCAGGTGGAGGTCTTCCTTAGATGTATTTATCTCGTAGGGCAGGCTCACTCCGTCCTGCACGACCATCAGTTTGTCGGCCTCGAGAGCAGCTTCGCCCTCTTCGTAGGTTCGCGCGACTACGTATCCGGCCCGTTCAGTCATGGCGTAGAGGTCGATACCATTCGGTTCGTTCTCGGGTACGCCGGGATGCTGAAAAGCGGCTCCGCCGAAGAAATCGAAATCGGAGCGAACGAGGTCTTGTCCTATATGGTAGTAGTCGTTACGATCGGTAGTATGCGTATAGAACGATGCCGGCGTAGCGTGGTCGATACTGGCGGAGGTGAGGATACCTACTGCCCAGTCTTGGTTATGAAGCAAAGTAGCGATACTGGTAAGCGGCTGCTTAAGGGTATCGACGCCTTCGTATCCGTTGCGCGTCTTGACACCGGTAGCCAAGGCGGTGCCGGCTGCCGAAGAGCAGGTGATAGCATTGGAGACCGAATAGGTAGTCAGAAAGCCGGTATAGGGGAACTGCGTCATACGCAAAGGCACACGACCGATACGTCCTTCCAGTTCCGCCAGGTACATCTCGGCCCCCATCACGTGGTTAGGACTCATACCGTCACCGATGACATAGATAACATACTTAGGGGCGGCCACGACGGACGATACACCCGCTATACCCAGGCACATAACAGCCACAAGAAGCATACAAAGACGTTTCATACGCAAAAAATCATTATTGACGGTGCAAAGGTACAACAAAAATTGCACATACGCAAATATTATCTTCCTTAATGCTCATCGAAAATCGAAATTTAGTAAATTTATTTGCACATATCAAAAAAAAGCAGTACCTTTGCAGCCGATTTTAACTTACGGTAACTATGTCCGAACAAATAATAAGCAATCCTATCATGGTTCGAGTGGTCATTACGCTCGTGCTATATGGTTTGCTTCCGCTATTGATACTATACATCTTCAACCGTCATAAGTGGGTTCAGTCGCTGAGCTCGATTATGATGGTCTACATAGCCGGTTTGATCATGGCGGCCACAGGTATCGTTAAGTTCCCTGCTGACAGTATGGAAGAGGTAGCGTTCGTCCAATGGCAGACGCTGATTATGAATATGGCTATCCCGATGGCGATACCCTTACTGCTCTTCAGTTGTGACCTTAAGTTATGGGTCAAGGCGCTGCCCAAGACGATGTGGGCGTTAGTAGGAGGCGTCGTAGCGGTATTGTTAGCGGTAGGTTCCGGATGGTTCTTGTTCCGCAATAAGAATATCGAGCACCTGGATCAGGTAGCCGCGATGATGAGCGGTCTATACACCGGCGGCACAATCAACTTAGGCGGCGTAGGTCTGTCCTTAGGTATCGATGCATCGCTGATGTCGGTAGTATTAGGTTTCCAGCTGATGCTGACTATTCCCTTCTTGCTGTTCCTGCTGAGCGGCGGCTTCCAGACTTTCCGTCGTATGCTGCCCTATCGCGACGAGACAACCAATGAGTTGCGCAAGAAACCCCGCCGTATACCGGTGCCGACGAATGAGGTAGAAGACTACAGCGGCCTGCTCACCCGCGACAACTGGTTCCTGACTTTAGCCGGCTGGGGCTTGGCACTACTGATCTTAGGTATCGGTATAGGCGTAAGTATACTGTATTGGAAGTTGGGTTTTGTGGCCCCCAATGCCGATAATCCTGAGATTCCGGTGATGAACGAGATGGTCATCATCTTGACGGTCACTATCCTGTCGGTAGCAGCGTCCTTCTCGCGTTTTGTGCGTTCGTTGCCCAAGACCTTCGAGTCGGGCATGCTGTTCCTGCTTATCTTCCTGATTGTTGTCTCCTCATCCTTCCGCTGGCATGCGATGGTGGACAACTTCCGGGGCATCGGTATGTTTATCTTCTGGACACTGTGTTGCGGCGGTTTGCTGCACCTGCTCTTCTGCCGTCTGTTGCGTGTGAGCGGTGACCTGTACGTGGTATCGCAGATCTCGCTGCTCAGTTCGCCGACCTTTGTTCCGCCCGTGGTGGCTGCTATGGGTAACAAGAAAGTACTGCTCTCCGGCCGCGTCATCAGTATGATGGGCGGAGTAATAGGTATATTCTTGGGAATAGGCGTAGCGTGGTTGCTCAGCGTGCTGTAATCAGGTATATAATCCCCCGTTAATAGAGATACATTCGCCGGTTATATAGCCGGCGTCTTTGGATGCCAAGAACGCCACTAAGGCGGCTACTTCGTCGGCTTCGGCAAAGCGGTTAAGCGGGATATTTTTCTTCAGTTCCGACTCATCCAGTCCCTCCACCATTTCCGTCTTGACAAATCCGGGTGCAACAGCATTGACGGTGATATTCTTGCGTCCCACCTCTTGGGCTAAAGCCTTAGTAGCGGCTATCAGGCCCCCTTTAGCCGCAGCATAGTTGCACTGACCGGGCAGTCCTATGATACCAGACAAGGAGGCCACGTTGATGATGCGACCGTATTTATGGCGTATCATAGGTGTCAGCAGCGGACGCGTCACATTGTAGAACGAGCCGAGGTTGGTAGCGAGCACCTGTTCGAACTCGTCCGGTTCCATCCATACCAACAGGTTGTCGCGCCGTATGCCGGCATTGTTGACCAGCACTTCGATATATTCGTCTTCATGCGACTGTTGCCATTGTGACAAGGCTTGTTCGAACGCCAGGCGATTGCTCACGTCGACCTTCATCAACTCGCCGTCAGAGCCGGCTTGACGAATCAAGTCCAGCGTCTGTTGTGCCGCAGCGTCATTCGATTGGTAATTGACGATAACATAATAGCCCTGTGTGGCTAAACGAATAGCGATAGCGCGTCCTATACCGCGACTGCCGCCAGTAACTAATGCATATTTCTTCATTGTTGTTGTATTATCTGTTCTATCCACCCGCTCTCGCCCGTCAGTTCATTGCAAGTCTGCAGCGCCGTCATTGTCACGCCGAGCACGCCGTGTAAGTTATTGTTTTGCCCCGTCAGCCACAGGTTAGGTAAGGGCGTTCGGGTGGCCAATAAGGTCGTCATCGGCGAATGCCAGTCTTTCTGCAATCCATATGCCGAGCCCTGTACGGTACCTGTATAACGGGCATAGGTAAGCGGTGTAGAGGTGTAGACCTGTTCTATAGCAGCGGGCAAGTCCGGCAGGCGCTGCGCGGCGATACGAATACACTCTTCCGCCTTGCGCTGCTTATAGGCTTCGTAAGCCTCATCACGTTGGTCAGCCCACTGTTCCCATTCGCTCCAGGCACTCGGCGTCAGGATATCCAAGGCCGGCCGGTCGGGATAGGAATGTATCATCAAAGGCTGTGCACCTGTTATATAGACGGTACGATTGAGGTAAGGCAGACTGCCGGGACGGAGAGCAATGTGCAGGGAAAACATACCCGTTGTGTTCTTCATCTGCATCACACGATGACGATAGACCTTGCGTACCGACGGGCAGTCGTGGAGCATAGGCATCAGCCGTTGAGGATGCAGGGCAGCTATGACGGCATCGGCTTCGTAGCGTTCTCTCTGTGCGGTCTTAACGGCCGTTATACGTCCGTTCGTTTCCTCCAATCCGGTGACCTCCACGTCGGTCAGCACCTGTCCGCCCTGCTGACGTATGCCGGCCACTAAGCGGTCGGCTATCTGCTGTCCTCCTCCGCCTAAGCGCCATGCGCTGCGCACGTACGAACCTTGTATCTGCGCGTACGCGTAAAGAGGTGTTGAATCTGTCAGACCTATCCTGAGTCCGTTACCCGACAACACGCTCCGCAAGAGCGGATCGTGTATCGTCTGTTCCAGCCATTCAGAGGCTGAGATACCGAACAGCTGCATCGTCTGCTGATGCTCTGTCGAATCGGGATGCAGGAAGGAGAAGAGGTATTGTTCTGTTTGGCGAAAGAGGTTCATCAAGGTGTTGATGCCCTGTTGCTCATGCGGGAAAGAAGACGTCAAGTGCTCACACCAGGCATCATAGCCATTGGGTAATAAAAAAGAGCGACCGTCGGTCACTATCTCATCATAACCTGTGCGGTCCAAAGGGCGCCAAGGTAAGTCTAAGAGTTGGAAATAGTCGAAGAGCGCATGAAGCGACTCGCCTTCACCCAGTCCGCCCACATAGTGCAAACCGGTATCAAAAGTCGTGTTGCTCCGTCGAAAAGTCTGCAGACATCCTCCTGCCACTGCGTGGCGCTCCAAGACGGTCACCTGCCACCCGCGTCGAGCCAACAGATAACCACACTCCAGACCTCCCAATCCGGCACCTATGATGACCAGTTTACAGGGCACGCTCTCCTAAATAGTCGTACAGGCGTTGGAAGGTAGTCAGTTGGGGCAAATCGGCGGTAGGTATCTTGACACCAAACTCGCCGTCAATCAAGGCTACCAGGTCGACGAGACTCAGACTGTCCAAGGCGAGCGTTTGCTTGATATTCGCCTCAGGCGTCATCACAGCGGCATCGACCTCAAATTCTTCAGCCAGTACGGTATTAATCTTAGTTATCAGTTCTTGTTGAGTCATATATTGTATGTTTATAAGCTAATTATAGGTTACGGATAATCAGCGAGGCATTGGTGCCGCCAAACCCGAACGAGTTACTCAGGAAGGTGTCAAAATGTTTCGCTACGCGCTGAGCAGGAATCAGCAGTCGAGCACTGTCCTCATCGGGATTCTCGAAGTTGAGGTTAGGGGCGATAAAGTCGTTTTTCATCATCAGTAGCGAATAGATGACCTCACTGGCTCCCGCCATCCACATCTCGTGACCAGTCTGTCCTTTGGTGCTTGTCACCTCGGTAGGCTGATCACCGAATACCTCATAGATAGCTTGGGCCTCGCGGCTATCGCCCACTCGGGTAGACGTAGCGTGTGCGTTGAGATACCCTATCTCACGGCGGTCGATACCTGCCCGTTCGATAGCCATCCGCAACGAACGTGCGGGTCCATCGATATTGGGCGAAGACATATGGTCACCGTTGGCCGAGAAACCGTAGCCCAGCACTTCGGCTAAGATAGGCGCTCCGCGGCGTACGGCGTGTTTGTATTCTTCCAGTATCACGGTAGCGGCTCCCCCCGACGGCACCAGTCCGTCCCTGTCGCGATCAAAAGGACGCGAGGCTTTTGCAGGTGCCTCTTCGCGCACCGAGAAGGCCGATATACCGTCAAACGAAGCTACCGCATAGGGATTGACCTCTTGCGCTCCGCCACAGACAACCGTATCCTGCAAGCCGTTCTGTATCAGCAAGGCTCCCAAGCCGATAGCGTGTGCACCACTTGCACAGGCGCCCGAGACCGTAAGGTTGATACCGCGCAGGTGAAAGATAGTACCCAAGTTCATCGTCACCGTAGAGTTCATCGATTGGAAGATAGCTCCCGAACCGCATAAGGTAGTATCGCCCTTCTCGCGTATCTTGTCCGTACTGCGTACAACAGGTTCAGCACTGGAGTCATTACCGTACAGCAGTCCCACTTCGTTTTTATCGAGCCAATCGGCATCGATGCCGGCCTGACGCAAGGCTTGCTCTGTAGCGCAGTAGGCATACTTAGCCTGCTCCGGCATAAACGTCCGCTGTGCGCGAGATAGTGCCTGCTTGAGTTCGGGCACTTCCACATAGCCCGTCAGTGCCGACCGAAAACCCATCTGCTTACGCACAGGGTCCAAGACAATACCCGACCGCCCCGTATAGAGCGATTCACGCACTTCGTCCAGCGTCTTCCCCAGACACGACCAAATACCTAATCCTGTTATTACGACACGCTTCATAGTCAGCACGCAAAAGTACAAAAAAATCGGCACATACACAAATAAAAATCAACAAATCAACCTAAAAGTGCATTTTTATGCAAAAATATTTGGTAATTCGCCCAAAAAGGTCTAATTTTGTATGCTGTAAAGAATACAATAGACGATGATTCATTTTGTCACACAAAATGTCGATATGCCTCAGTTGGATGTCCGTAGCACGGAGCATTGGATTCGTGCTGTGGCTGCCGACTACGGGTTTGCGTTAGGAGAAGTGACTTATATATTGTGCAACGACGAACGTATCCTGGAGGTCAATCGCCAATTCTTAGGTCACGACTATTACACCGATGTCATCACCTTTGACTACTCAACCAACGGCACGTTGAGCGGGGATATCTATATCTCCTTAGATACCGTACGCACGAATGCGGAGCAGTTTGGGAAGGGCGAAGACGCGTTTATTCAAGAGTTGCACCGCATCCTTATCCACGGCATTCTGCACCTGACCGGACAAGCCGACAAAACACCCGAGACGCGAGCAGAAATGACACGCAAAGAGGATCTGGCATTGGCTAAATTAGGCTAAAAAGGCATTTTTTTGATAAAATATTTGCATATATCAGAAAAAAGCAGTACCTTTGCAGCCGCTTTTGAAAAAAAAACACTTCAACTGCAACCCTTAACCGAATTGGAGAGATGGGTGAGTGGCTGAAACCAACAGTTTGCTAAACTGTCGTACTCGTAAGGGTACCGGGGGTTCGAATCCCCCTTTCTCCGCCAACGTAACAAAATCAGGGACATCCACAAGGGCGTCCCTGATTCTGTTATTTGGAGCCGGTGGGCCTTCTCACCCCACGGTCGGAGGGTTATATTGACCCGAATGCCAGGCAGACCAGGCCGGCTATAATACCCGACATACATACGACCTTACGCCAAGGGTCAGGTTCGCGCAGGAAGAGCAGACCGTAGGCAAATCCTATCACTGCTCCTCCGCGACGGATAGTACTGACGATAGCTATCTTCGATTCGGGGTCGCGCAAGGCCAGCATATAGACATTATCCGACACGATCAAGAAAAGACTTATCAATACGATAACGCCGATTTGGGTAACAGATTGACGCTCTGCTGCCAGAGTCTTCCGCCTCATCACTACCCACACGACAAGCATCATAACGGCCTGATAAAAAGTGTAATACACTTGCACCGCATTGTGGTCATATCGGCGCATCAGATACTTGTCATACAGGCCGGAACAAGCTCCTAAAAGTATCGCTAACGCAAGGGCGATATAGTAGTGATTGTTGGTGGTAGAAATAGGATGTCTGAGTTCCGATTTCTTACCAAAAGAGAAGACAAATATACTGCCCACAGCCAGTAGGATACCTACCCACTGAAAGGCGTTAAGATGCTCGTGAAAGATGAGCAGTGCCCCCACCAGCGTCCACATAGGTCGCGTAGCCTGCATCGGACTGACTACGGAAATAGGCAAGTGCTTGAGAGAAATATAGGCAAAAATCCAACTGCTGAGGACAATAACCGATTTGAGGAGGGTAAAACAATGCGCCTCCAGGTCCAATGTCGGCACGTAAAAATGAGTGTCCATCATCACCTCCGGACATACTCGTGAGAGGATGAGAGGAACAGACAGAAACAACGAAGACACACAAACACTGATAGTCAGCACATCTACTACCTTATTTTCCCGCAGCGCTATCTTCTTGGAGATATCATAAAATCCCAAACAGAGCGCCGATACGAATGCCAAAAGTGTCCACATAACTTATTTAACCGGTCTGTTTACCACAAAACGGCCACAAAAGTACATATTTTTTTTGATATATCAAAAATATTTTGTAATTTTGCCCGCGAATTTAATTGCCATAGAAGCGGCTAACGTTAGAAAGACATTAAAAATCATTGTATATGAAACGAATTGTATTATCCCTTTTTGCCTTAGGAACCTTAGTGGGTGCCTGGGCGCAGAACGATGAGCGCGTCTTGCTCACCATCAATGACCAGCCTGTTACGGCCGGTGAGTTTTTGTACATCTATCAAAAGAACAACCAGGAGACCACTGTGGAGAAGAAGACTCCCGATGAGTACCTCGAGATGTTCATCAACTTCAAACTCAAAGTTACCGAAGCTGAAGCGCAACAATTAGACACGACGGCTGCCTTCCGCAAAGAGTTGAAGGGCTATCGTGCACAGGCTATTCCTAAGTACATGCAGGACCAAGAGGCTATTGACAGTCTTGTACAAATGAGTTACAACCGAATGCGCATGATGCGTCGCGCTGCGCACATCGCCATCGAATGCCCGCTTGCTGCCGATGACTCGACACGTCAGGCTGCAGAAGATAAGATCAACCTTATCCGCGAACGCGTAACCGTTGGTCTGCCCGTCACCAAAGGTAAAGGACGTAAAGCTGTGACCACTTGCACACCGGAAGATTTCTTTGAAGTGGCTGTAGCCGAAAGTATGGATCCCAGCGTCAAAGACAATCGTGGTGAGTTAGGATGGATTATCCCCTTCCGCTATGTCTATAGTTTTGAAGATGCTGTCTACAACACAACCGTAGGCGAGGTATCGCAAGTCTTCCGCAGCCCGTATGGTTTCCACATAGCTTTAGTGGAAGAAGAGATTCCTACTGAAGAGGTTAAAGCCGCTCATATCATGAAGATGGTGCCGGGAGAGAGCGCAGAACGTGAAGCACAAGCCAAAACCGAAATCGACAGTATCTATAACTTGTTGCTTGCCGGAGCCGACTTTGCTGCCACAGCCCGCGAAGCCAGTGACGATAAGGGTTCAGCTATGCGTGGCGGTGATTTAGGTTGGTTTGGTAAGGGCGTGATGGTGCCCGCCTTTGAGCAGGCTGTCTTTGCCCTGCAACCCGGTCAGACGAGTCTGCCTTTCCGCAGTCGTTTTGGATGGCACATAGCCCGCGTAGAAGATCGCCGTCCTATGCAACCGCTCGACAGTATGCGTAATCAGATTCTCAAACAAGTGCAGCGCGACGAACGCATGAAAGAAGCCGACAAGGCTTTCATCCAAAAGACCCGCGCTTATTATGGTCTGAACACCATGACCGATAACGAAGTGCGTGAATATGCCGATGCCCACCTCGAAGAGCGTTATCCGGAATTGGCTAATCTGGTACGCGAATACCACGATGGCATCTTGTTGTTCGACATCAGCCTCAAGAATGTATGGGACAAAGCTGCTAAAGATGAAGAAGGTCTGGCTGCTTATTTCAAGGCTCATAAGAAAGACTTCACCTGGGCTGCACCTCGTTACAAAGGTTATATCATCTATGCCGCCAACGAGACAGCTGCTAAACAGGCTCGCAACATTATCCGCAGTGCTAATCCCGACTCAATACGCTCGTATATCGACCACCGTGTCAATAACGACAGTGTTAAGTTCGTGCGCGTGGAGCACGGTTTATGGCAACAGGGTCAGAACGCCGCTGTTGACTACTATGGTCTAAAAGTTAAAGGCGCAACTTATACACCGGATGAGAAAATGCCTATCGTCATGGCTGTAGGTAAGAAACTGAAAAATCCGGAAGTATATACCGACGAACGCAGTAAGGTAACCTCGGCTTACCAAGACGAGTTAGAGCGTCAGTGGGTAGAACAGTTGCGCGCTAAGTATACGGTAACAATTATTCCCGAAGTGTGGGAAGATATTAAAGGACAAAAATAAATTACCCCCTTTTGATTTCGGCTATACGACATAGGATACTTATCGTCGCACTTCTGCTGGCAGCCAGTGCTCAAGCCTCGCTTGGGCGCTGGGATCTGACGGCAGATAAACGCTATACACTCAGTCCGTCGGCACAAGAATTAGTGTGCAGCGTGACCGAGCCGGTGGAGGTGTGTGTACTTCTGGACGAAGGCACCCTGAATGCCGGTTTTGAGCGTCTGCGTGTAGCCACACACGACTTGCTGACCGAGATGCAGGCAGCGGGAGCACCTATTCGTGACTATGCTTTTTGCTCTGCAGCAGAGAGCGGACTTGCTCCTACTGTTATCCACGAACGCCAGCGCAACGGACAGACCGTTCAGACGCCTGTCTACCCCTATGCTATCGTACGCTATAAGGGACGTACGGCACCGGTGACCTTACTCCGTCAAGACCGTAGCCTCAGCGGCGAGGAGAACCTCAACAACAGCATCGAAAACCTGGAATATGCTTTTGCCGAAGTCATCTACTCCATCTGCAAAGACAGCACCGAGCGTATTGCTTTTCTGGAAGGTCACGGTGAGGCTGACGAGCGCTCCGTCTACGACCTGAGTGAGGCGCTGAGTCGTTATTTCCAGGTGGACAGAGGCGTATTAGGCACCGATGTGACCGCCCTGATGCCTTATCGGGCACTTATCATAGCCGACCCGCAACAAGACTTTAGCGAGACGGACAAATTTATTCTCGACCAATATATCATGCACGGCGGTAGTATATTGTGGATAGTCAATGGGGTGAAGTTCTCGGAAGATATGCTCACCTCCGGCGGACTGACCCCCGTCATTGCCGAGGACTACCACCTGCGCGACCTGCTCTTCCGTTATGGCATACGCATCAATCCAATATTGGTGCAAGACAGGCAGTGTATGCTTATCCCCGTTGCCGTCTCAGCAGCCGGGCAACCGGCATCTACCGCTGCCAACTACCAGCCCGTACCGTGGACCTACGCTCCGCTGCTGTTGACATCCGAAGCTTCTCCTATTACGCGCGGTGTGGCACCGGTGAGTGCTACTCTGTCCTCGTGTCTGGATATCGTGGGTGAAGAGGACGGGCTAAGCAAGACGATCCTCTTAGCCACTTCTTCCGCCACACGCCTGACCCCTGTGCCGGCCGAAGTTAACCTGAGCGAATGGGATATAGATGCTTCTGCTTTTACACACGCCTATGTGCCCGTCGCAGCATCCATCGAAGGTACGTTCACCTCGCTCTATGCGCACCGTATGCCGCCGGACGAAGTGCAGATGCCGACTGACTATTTCCGTACTTCGGGACAAAGTCGTCAGATAGTAATAGCCTGCGGCAGTATAGCCCGCAACGAGTGGTATAAAGGGCAACCGCTACCCTTAGGTTACGACCGCTATACACAAATGCAGTTCGGCAACCGCGACATGCTGGTCAATAGTGTCCTGTGGCTCACCGATGACGGCAACCTAATGCAACTGCGCAGCCGCAGCGTACGCCTCCGTTTGATTAACGACACGCATGCTCGCCAACTGCTGCCATACATACAGATACTCAGTCTTTGTCTGCCCCTACTCCTGCTCGTATGCACAGGAGGTATCGTGTGGTGGATACGTAAGAAAAAATATACGCGAAGATGAAAATATACAAATTGATAGTCCTTACTCTCGGCATCTTGCTCCTTATTCCGGCGCAAGCGCAACTGCTGGATTACCCCATTGACACGATAAACGGCACTGCTGTCTATCGCTACCGGGTAGAAAAGAGTATAGGCCTCTGGCGCATCAGTCGTAACTTCGAGATCAGTCAGGAAGAAATCATCAAATGGAATCCCTTCCTGCGTGAACGCGGTCTGCGCTATGACGAGACGCTACTGATTCCCGTTAAACAACGTGCAATACCTCAAGAAGTTCAAGCCGTTCAGCCCGTCCTTGAGCCGCAGCCTGCACCGGTAGAAGAAGAACCAGTCTTCGTGCCGGTAGTAGAACCTGTCATCCTGGAAGACGAACCGGCAGCACCTGAACAGGAACAGATAATAGTTGACACCTTAGAACCGGACACCTCACTCGTGCGCATCGGTATGCTCCTGCCTATCCAGGCTGAAGTGATTAAACGTGACCGATTCATGGACCGCTTCTACGACTTCTATACAGGCGCCCTTATCGCCTTATATGAAGCACAGCAACGCGGCCAACGCTATGAACTATTCACCTACGATATAGGTAAGTCGGATATCCGTCTGCAGCAATTAATCGATAGCACCGCTTTAGACAACCTTGATGCTATCATCGGTCCGGTCTATAATTCTCAGGTACAGTTAGTCGCACAATGGGCACAGACGCACAAGCCATATATACTTATTCCATTCTCGTCTTCTGTACCCAATATCAACCGTACCCCCACCTTACTGCAATTCAATCCTTCGACTCAAAGCGAAGCCTCAGTTATGGCGGAATATCTTGCCTCCCGAGGCGACTCGGTACGTTGTCTCTTTATCAAAGCCGACGAAGATGATATACCACAGAGTGTCAAATGGATGCAACAGGCCATCCGCCAACGCCGCGTACCGGTAGCCTATACTACTGTGCACCAGATACTAGCTGACTCATTAGTCTACGACTTGGCTGACAGTGTAGAGAATATCATCCTCTTCAATACCGAGCGCTTCAGCAACCTGAAGGCTGTAATGCCTTATATGTTGGATGCTATCAGGCAAGGAAAGCAACTGACACTTCTGTCGCGCTATGCTTGGCAAAACGAGACAATTATCTTGCCTCAGTTATACGTCTCCAACATGACGGCTCATCCCGAATGGCAAGAGACAGCCTATGCTGCCGCATGGAATCATTATTTCCACCACTCTCGTGCAGACGAATTGCCGTACTACGACCTGCTCGGCTACGACATCACACGTCATCTTCTATCCGTCTTGCCGTATCTGCGTCATGCCGATGCCTCGATAGCAGATAGTATATTAGCACGCAAATACCAAGGCATACAATCCGCCATACGTTATCTCCGCACCGATTCGCTCGGCGGATATGAGAATCAAAACCTGCATATTATACGCCAATGAAACATACACGTATTATTATATTACTGCTCGTCCTGACGGCGACCTTCGCTTCGCTGAATGCCCAGACTCGTCTTCGCCAACCGGAGATGTATTTCGGAGCGCACGGCGGTGTGATTGCCTCTATTACGATGTTTACACCAGAAGTGCCCGGCACACGTGAGTTACTCAAAACAGCCCTTTTGGGAGGCAATGCAGGACTGATGTTTCGCTATTGCAGTAATCGTTACTTTGGTCTGCAGGTCGAATTAAACTGGATGCAACGCGGATGGAGAGAGAATACCAACGACGATTCGCTTAACGTGCACTACACACGGAGATTGGACTATTTGGAACTGCCCTTCCTAACCCATTTCTATTTTGGGAAGAAAAACTGGAAAGGCTTCATCAACCTCGGTCCGCAAGTGGGCGTTTGTATCCACGAATACATGAGCGGTAGTGAACATCAGGATCCGGATCACCGCACGCAATATAGCACTTTGGACAACATCGTCGATTGGGGACTGGCTGTCGGAGTAGGTTTCTACTGCAACTCTAAAAAAGCCGGTGTATTCCAATTTGAGGCTCGCTTCGACTATAGTTTTGGCAACTATTTCAATGATAGTAAACGTGACTATTTCCAGACCTCCAATCCTCTGAGTCTCAGTCTCAACGTGGGTTATCTATGGGATGTCACCCCTCGTAAGAAAATGAATAAAACAAAGATACAGAAATGAAAACCAACTACGAAATTCGCTATGCTGCCCATCCCGAAGACGCTAAGCACTACGACACCGCACGCTTGCGTCGTGACTTTTTAATTGAGACCCTCTTCGTCGCCGACGAAGTGAATATGGTCTATTCTATGTATGACCGTATGATTGTCGGTGGTGCTATGCCGGTTAAGGAAACTCTTCCTCTGGAGGCTATCGATCCGCTTAAGGCTCCGTTCTTCCTCACCCGACGTGAGGTGGGCATATACAATGTCGGTGCCGGAAAGGGTGTTGTACGCGTAGATGGTAAGGCTTATGAGTTGGATTATAAAGAGGCCTTATACTTAGGTCAGGGAGACCGACAGGTCACCTTTGAGAGCACCGATGCTGCTCATCCGGCTCTTTTCTATTTCCTGTCAGCCAATGCACACACCTCCTACCCCGACCGCAAGATTATCAAAGCGGACGCTGTAGTGGCTCACATGGGCAGTTTGGAGATGTCCAACGAACGCGATATCAATAAGATGATTGTCAACCAAGTCCTCCCCACCTGCCAACTGCAAATGGGCATGACCGAGTTGGCTCCCGGCTCTGTATGGAACACGATGCCTGCACATGTACATAGTCGCCGTATGGAGGCTTATTTCTACTTCGACATTCCCGAAGACCAGGCTATCTGCCATTTCATGGGCGAGGTACAGGAGACGCGCCATATATGGATGCGTGGCAATCAGGCTGTTCTCTCCCCCGAATGGTCCATCCACTCGGCTGCTGCCACCCATAACTATACCTTTATATGGGGAATGGGAGGCGAGAACCTCGACTACGGCGATCAAGACTTCAGTAAGATAACAGACCTTAGATAAAATGACTAACCTATTTTCATTGGCAGGTAAGAACGCCTGGGTAACCGGAGCATGTTACGGCATTGGCTTTGCTATCGCCAAGGCGTTTGCTCAAGCCGGAGCACAAACTATCATCTTCAATGCGCGCAGTGAGGAAGCTATCGCTAAAGCTATAGCCGACTACCATGCAGAAGGTATTGACAACGTCAAAGGCTATGTATGCGATGTTACAGATGAGAACGCCGTAGCCGCACTGGTGCAGACTATTCATGCCGAAGTAGGTCCCATTCATATCCTGGTGAATAACGCCGGCATCATCAAACGTATCCCCATGCATGAGATGAAACGTAGCGAGTTTCAGCAGGTTATCGATATCGACCTTGTCGGTCCCTATATTGTCTCAGCTGCCGTGCTGCCGGAGATGATGGAGCGCCGCGAAGGAAAGATTATTAATATCTGCTCTATGATGTCCGAATTGGGCCGCGAGACAGTCTCGGCCTATGCTGCCGCAAAAGGCGGACTGAAAATGCTGACCCGCAATATTTGCTCCGAATATGGAGAATACAACATCCAATGCAATGGCATCGGTCCCGGTTATATAGCAACCCCCCAAACGGCACCGCTACGCGAACCGCAAGCCGATGGCAGCAAACATCCGTTTGACGCTTTCATCTGCGCCAAGACACCTGCAGGACGCTGGTTAGAGCCCGATGAATTAGCAGGCCCTGCCGTATTCTTAGCTTCACACGCCTCGGATGCGGTCAATGGTCATATACTCTATGTGGACGGAGGAATATTGGCTTATATAGGTCGTCAACCCAAATAATACTCGACGATGAAGAAGATTGTATTTTTTGCTCTGCTAACCCTCACGTGGATCAGTTGTTCCCAACAGCCGCAAACAACGGTCTATGGTCGTTATGTCCCGGAACGTAAGGATGACTTCGCTTGGGAGAACGACTTTGCCGCCTATCGTTTTTACGGCCCTGCTTTGGCACCGGAGAATCCATCCAATGGTGTAGACATATTCATGAAGAACACCCCCGCTTTAGTGCTGGATACTTTCTTCTACAACTATGTCAACTACCGCATCCCCTATCATGTGCAACACGGAATCGGTTTTGATGGTTACAAGGTGGCGCACACTACAGGTTGTGGCGGTCCCGCAGTAGTGGTCAACGATAGTCTATACATAGGCGATCAATATGATACGTGGGAAATCATAGAACAAACACCTACTCGCTTGGTCTTCCATCTTCATTACGACAGTATGCTGATTGCCGATTTCCCCTTCAGCGAAGATATTACCATTACTTGTTGTGCCGGACAAGTACTCAATCGCGCGGACGTAGTGTTTACGCCTTATGACCAACTTCCGGACCAACCGATTTTGCTTGGAGCAGGACTATATCTGCATGACAGTATTGGTGAACTACACTACCTCAACGACATAGATGCCATCGTCTATACCGAGACCGCCCTCAACGATCCGGGAGCTGTGCGACTCAATCGCAAGTGGTACGACAATATCGACTTAGGCCAGACACACGAGGCTGTCATTATGCCCAATGCCACTACCCTTCGTACCATAGCTAATACAGCCCTGGCACTGATGCCTTATACTCCCGGCACCACACTGACCTACTGGTTCGGAGGATGCTGGAATCGTTGGACCAATGACACCGATACCCAACCGGCTTTTTCCTCTCCCGACGATTGGCAACAAGCTGTTCGCGTATTGGCCACTAAACTTAAATAAACCATTATGACGATTCTTGTACTACGATTTTCCTCCTTGGGTAATGTAGCGATGACGGTTCCTATACTGGCATCGTTGAGTGCTCGTTACCCGGACGATCGCTTCATCGTAGTCAGCAAGAAACGTCTGAGTGACCTTTTCTATGGTCTTCCTAATGTAGTCTTCCATGAGGCAGACTTCTCGTATGGAGGACTGAAAGGCATCTTCCACCTCTTCCACGAACTGCGTGCCTATCATATTGACCATGTAGTGGATTTGCAAGACGTCATACGTACGCGTCTATTGCGATTCCTTTTCCGCTTGGCAGGCAAACCTATCAGCGTCATCGATTACGGACGCACGGAGAAGAGACGTATTACCTTGACCGGCTATCGCGGCGAACAACTGCCAACCGAAACAGACCGTTACATCCGTACCTTCCGTTCGGCCGGATGGGAAGCCGACACTTCGTTCTGCGCTCTTCCCATCAACACTACAGCCCAACAAAGTGTCCGCGAACGTTATGGTACCAAACAAGGACAATGGGTAGGCGTAGCGCCTTTTGCCAAGCATAAATCCAACATCCTGCCCTATCGTCAGACACGCGAACTCATCATGCAGATAGCCGCCCGTCCTGATACCCGCGTATATTTGTTCGGAGCCGGAGCGGTAGAGATAGAGATGATGCGCCAATGGGCCAGCGTAATCCCCAATGTGGTTTCCGCGGCCGGACAACTGACCTTAGCGGAAGAATTGGAATTGATGCGTTCGCTGGATGTAATGTTATGCATGGATTCTGCCAACCAACACCTGGCCACACTGGTCGGTCTGCGGGTGATTAGCGTGTGGTGCGCTACGCATCCGGCCTTAGGATACTACGGATGGAAGCAACAACCGGATGATTGCGTACAGATACCGATTAGCTGCAGACCTTGCAGTGTACACGGACGCAATCGTTGCCGCTTCCGCAATTTTGCATGTAAAGAAATTAACACAAACGAAATATGGGAAAAATTATTTCATTAGCCAATCAGAAAGGCGGTGTCGGTAAAACCACTACCGCTATCAACTTAGCCGCATCATTGGCTCACGAAGGAAAAAATGTATTACTCGTCGATGCCGATCCACAGGCCAATGCCTCGTCGGGTCTGGGTGTCGATATCCAATCATTAACGAGCACCATATACGAGTGCTTGGTCAATGATATCAACCCGCACGAAGCTATCTTGCCCACTACTGTTGACAACCTGGATATTATCCCCAGTCATATCGACTTGGTCGGAGCCGAGATAGAGATGCTCAACCTGCCCAATCGCGAGAATATCCTCAAGGGTGTCTTAGCTGCCGTGCGCGATGAATATGACTATATCTTTATCGACTGTTCTCCCTCGTTAGGGCTGATTACCGTCAATTCGCTTACCGCATCCGACTCGGTTATCATCCCTGTACAATGCGAGTTCTTCGCTTTGGAAGGTATAGCTAAACTGCTTAATACCATTAAGATTATTAAATCCAAACTCAACCCTTCTTTGCAGATAGAAGGCTTCCTGCTCACTATGTTTGACAACCGTCTCAGACTGAGCAATCAAGTGCTTGACGAAGTCAAACGCCACTTCGGTACCTTGGTATTCAATACCGTCATTCGTCGCAACGTACGTCTGAGCGAAGCACCCAGTCATGGACTGAGTGTTATCGATTATGATGCCTCGTCCAAAGGTGCCAAAAACTACCAAGCCTTAGCTAAAGAACTGCTCGACAAAACCAAAAAGTAACTATGAAAAAACTAACCGGACTCGGGCGCGGATTAGACGCCCTTATCGATACCCGTATTACTACCGGCGGCTCATCCTCCATCAGCGAAGTTGAGTTAAGTAGCATCGTAGCCAATCCGGATCAACCCAGACGCAACTTCAATGAAGAAGCGATGGAAGAGTTGGCCGACTCTATTCGCGAACATGGCGTTATATCGCCTATCACCTTGCGCAAGAACGATGACGGCACATATATGATTATTGCCGGCGAACGTCGTTTCCGTGCGTCTAAGATGGCAGGACTGACTACTATACCAGCCTATATTCGTACCGCCAAGGACGAAGAGGTGATGGAGTGGGCTCTTATCGAGAACATCCAACGCGAAGACTTGGATGCGATTGAAATAGCCCTGGCTTATCAACGCCTTATGGACGACTATCAACTCACCCAAGAGCGTATGTCGGAACGTGTGGGCAAGAAACGAGCTACCATAGCCAATTATTTGCGCCTACTCAAACTGCCGGCCGAGATACAAATCGGTATCAAAGAGAAAAAAATCGAGATGGGGCACGCACGCGCCATCTTAGGATGCAAATCGGCAGAGCAACAGCTGACTCTCTACAAACGCATCCTGCGCGATGGTCTGTCCGTCAGACGAGTAGAAGAATGGGTAAGTAACGCCAAACCTGTTGACCTTACGCCTCGTGCTCCCCAATCGTCTACATTTACGGATATGCAACAACGCTTAGAATCCACACTCGGCGCCAAAGTGCGTCTTACCGGTAAGAGTGTAACTATATCCTTTAAGAACGAACAACAACTGCAACAACTTATCCATCGCATCCTTTGAAACGTTTACTTATCATACTATGTCTTATCCTGCCGCTACAACTCATGGCGGCACGACATGTCAAGCAAGTGAAGCGGGATTCTGTCGCCGCACTTAATAACGACAGTCTGAAATTCCGATTCTCCGGTGATACGATTAGGGTTAGCGAACATGACATCTATATCGGTGATACTATCATGCCGGACCTGAATGCCACTTGGGATGACGGCTGGCGACCCAATGCCGGACGTGCCGTGTGGATGGCCGCCCTTGTGCCCGGCTTAGGACAGATTTACAACCGCAGTTATTGGAAACTGCCTATCGTCTTTGGTGCCTTCGTGGGCTGTATATATGCTATCCGGTGGAACGGCAATATGTACGAGGACTATAAACAAGCCTATCGTGACATCCTCACCGACCCTGTCCTGTCCGATGACCCCTCGCGTTCCTATAATGCCATCCTCCCTAAGGGTTATACTATCGAGATGATGGGCGGCCGCGACTCCTACACTAAGACGCTTAATAGCAAACAAAACCTCTATCGACGCAGTCGTGACTTAGCTATCGTATGTACCGCTTTGGTATATGGCCTGACTATCATTGATGCCTTCGTCGATGCCCAATTATTCGACTTTGATATCTCACCCGACCTGAGTCTCAATGTCGCACCTCAGATGTATTACGACCCGCTATACCAACGGGGCGAAGCCGGACTTAAACTTGCATTTACTATTCGATGAAACACCTTATCCTTATACTCTCCCTCTCCCTGAGCGCCTACATATATGCGCAAGAACCTGTCGATAGCCTGACGATAGACACGCTTACGGCCGATTCTTTAACGGTCGACTCATTAGCTACCGACACCTTGACCGCCGACTCGCTCGAGATGTTTAATGCCTTTGCTCCGGCTGACACCCTTTTCTGTCAGACTCCCGCTCCGTTACCCGAGTTGCCGGATTCGGTCTACAAACAACGTCTGCAAGAACTGCCGTTCGTTATCGAGATGCCGTATAACCAAGTCGTACGATCTTTTATCTTACGCTATACCCGTCGCAATCCCAAACAATTGGCGGCACTTCAGCGCAAAGCAGAATATTATTTCCCACTCTTCGAGGACATCCTCTGCCGCTACGATATCCCGTACGAGTTATGCTACTTGCCGGTTATTGAATCGGCTCTCAACCCGATGGCTCATTCGCACATGGGAGCTGCCGGCCTTTGGCAGTTTATGCCGTCAACAGGAAGACTATATGGATTGGAAATCAACTCCCTCATCGATGAGCGTATGGATCCTATTCGCTCTACCGAAGCGGCGTGCCGATTCCTCAAAAACCTTTACTCGCTCTTCGGCGATTGGAACTTAGCCATAGCTGCCTATAACTGCGGTCCGGGTAATGTCAATAAAGCTATCCACCGATCAGGAGGAAAACGTGACTTCTGGTCTATCTATCCTTTCCTGCCTCGCGAGACACGCGGCTATCTGCCTATCTACATAGCCGCAGCCTACTCTATGAATTACGCCGATATGCATGGTATATGCCCGGCGGCTATCGAGATGACCGAAGCGACCGACACTATCCGCTCCTCGGCGCGACAACACCTGCTGCAGATAAGTACCGTATTGGATATCCCCATCGAAGAACTGCGCCGCCTCAACCCGCAATATGCTCGCGATATAGTTCCCGGAGGCAAAGACTACTCTATCTGTCTCCCCGCCGACCGTGTGACCGATTATATAGACCTGCAGGACTCAATCCTCCATTACCGCGCGGCCGAATTGGTACATAATCGCCGTGCCGAGATCGACCTCATGCAGAAGACCGGACTCAACGGAGGCTATTCGGTGAATGGCGTCACCTACTATAAGATTAAGAACGGCGACACCCTCGGAGCTATCGCCAAGAAATTCCATGTGTCAGTTAAACAACTGCGAGCTTGGAATAACCTCAAGAATGATAATATTCGGGCCGGCAAGACCCTCAAAATAGGACGCTGATGGAGCCGTATAAAGAATTTTATAGTCTGACCGAAGTGATGGAAGATACAGGTCTTCCCGCTGCCACCTTGCGCTATTGGGAGTCGCGTTTTCCACAACTGCAGCCGCGCAAAGACGGGCACGGCAATCGCTACTATCGTCTGGCGGATATCAACCTCATCAAACGCATACGCTTCATCCGCGATGAGATGAAGATTACCCGCATCGAGGCTATCCAAAAAGAATTAGCCGGCGACGAACACCAAGCCGAACGACGCCAACGTACCGTTGAGATATTGCAACGCATCAAACAACAGTTAATCCACCTAAAAGCAAGTATATGAAATCCTTTGATTGGAAAAAGTTAATGCCCTATCTCGTGGCATTAGTAGTCTTTATAAGTCTGGCTCTTGCTTATTGCAGTCCCATCTTGGATGGCAAAGTTCTCCAAGCCGGCGACATCAACAACTGGAAAGGAGCCGCACAAGAAGCACTTGAGTATAACCGACAACATGACGATTGTACTTGGTGGACCAACTCCATGTTTGGTGGCATGCCGACATACCAAATAACAGGTCGTATGCCTTCCGGCTCTGTACGCAGCAAATTAGAAGCCATCACACGTTTGGGGTTTAAAGAAGGAATAGGAGTCACTGGTTTAATATTCGCATATTTTTGCGGATTCTTCTTAATGCTGATCTGCTTCGGTATCAATCCGTGGTTGAGTATCGTAGGAGCCCTTTCGCTTGGCTTAAGCAGTTATTTTATGCTCATCTTACCAGCCGGACACATGACCAAAGCAGCAGCCATCGGTACACTCGCGCCTGTTATAGGAGGTTTCTATGCAGTAATGCGTAAAAAATATTGGTTCGGCATTCCGCTCGTTCTTGTTTACAGTTACATCGGTATTACCCATCATCCGCAGATGAGTTATTATATAGCCTTGCTCATCGGCGTTTTTGCGTGTGCCGAACTATACATACATATTCGCGACAAGCAATGGAAAGAGTTGGGCATTTCTGTGGGAGTATTGGTGCTTTGCCTATTACTGATTTTAGGCACCAAATGGAGTTGGATGGAGATGAATAACTCCTATCTTAAAGAGACGATGCGCGGCGGACATAGCGAACTGACCCGACAGTCACAAGATGCACCGGCTGAAGGTCTCGACATCAAATATGCTACCGATTGGAGTTATGGCATCGGCGAAACGATGACGCTTCTCATCCCCAACTGGGAGGGTGGCGCCAGCGGATACGATCTAGGTAAAGACTCACGCTTGAGCAAAGCTATGCGCAAGCAAGGTGTCGACAAACGCAACGCCGAACAATTCTGCTCACATGCCCCCACCTATCATGGCGAAAAGATGTTTACCTCCGGTGCCGTATACGTGGGCGCAGTTATCTGTTTCCTTTTCGTGCTTGGCCTACTGATTGTGCCGGGAGCATATAAATGGGCGTTGCTATTCGCCACCCTCATGTCTGTATTCCTCGCCTGGGGACGTAATTTCATGGGACTGACGGAATTCTTCTTCTATCACTTCCCCATGTACAATAAGTTCCGTGCCGTTGAATCTATCCTCGTAGTAGCAGAGATTACGATGCCCCTACTGGGTTTCTTAGGCCTGCAACGTATTATCAATGGTGAAGTAGAATGGCGCAAACTGCGGAATAGCCTCTTTATCGCCGGAGGTGTCACAGCCGGTATCTGTCTCCTCGCCGCTCTCTTTGCCGGCAATTATAGTATGGCCAGCAGCTACGATGCCCAATGGAAAGCACAAGTACCCGGCTGGCTATACAATGCTATTTTGGACGAACGCGTCGCTATGCTCAAGGCCGATGCTTGGCGCAGTCTCATCTTTGTCTCCCTCGGTTTCGGACTCGTCTTCTGGTACGCTTGGAGCCGAATCAAAAGCCAAAAATCACAAATCACAAATCCAATATTATATGCCGGTTTAGCTGCATTAATATTGATTGATATGATTCCTGTCAACAAGCGTTTCTTCAACAACAATAACTTCGTTAAACCCAAAGATAGCGAAGCGTATTTCCGCATTCAACCGTGGGAGGAACAGATACTTCAAGACCAAAGTCTCGACTATCGCGTCCTCAACCTCAACACCAACACCTTTAATGACGCGCGTACGAGTTATCGTCTCAAATCTATCGGCGGATACTCAGCCGTTAAGTTACGCCGCTACCAAGACCTCATCGACGAGCACATCAGTAAGATGAACCACAGGGTTATCAACATGCTCAATACCAAGTATTATATCACTCGTCAGGGCGTCGTACAGAATCCGGAAGCTATGGGCAACGCTTGGTTCGTTAACGAAGTGCAGTTTGTGTCCACACCTGATGACGAGAGTGCTGCACTTAATACACTCGACTTGCATACTACAGCCGTTGCCGATGAGCAGTTCCGCACCACGTTGACATGCGAATCACAACCGAGCGAGAGCGACCACATCATCCTCACCGAGTACCGTCCCAATGCTCTCACCTATTCGGCCCATACAGACCATGACCGTGTTGCTGTCTTCTCCGAGATTTATTATCCCGAAGGCTGGCATCTGTATATTGACGGAGAAGAGCAGCCCATCGGCCGCACAAATTATGTTCTCCGTGCAGCTATTATTCCTGCCGGAGATCATACAATCACCATGAAGTTCGTGCCACAAGCACTAACGTTGGATAAATGGAGTTATGCTTTCACCATTCTTCTTTTAATCGTCGTGATTTGCGCCCTTTCATACCCCTTATGGAAACAATATCTTCCAGTAAATAAAATGCAGAGATGACACATCGTTCATTACATATCATTATGCCTATGGCTGGGGAAGGGAGTCGGTTCTTAAAAGAAGGATGGACGACTCCGAAGCCTTTGATACAGTTGCATGGTGTGCCGTTATTTAAGCGAGCTATCGGAAGTGTGCATGCAGAGGGAGTACAGATGAAGTACTCGTTCATCGTGCGGCAGAATCATATCGATGAGTACGGTATCGATAAAGGCATACAATCGTTCTTGCCGGAAGCAAAGATCTTCTCCGTGCTAAAGACGACACGCGGAGCCGTTGAAACGTGTTTGATGGCAGAGAGTGCTATTGATGATAATGATGCGGTTGTTGTAATGGATTGCGATTTGGAGTTTCGGAGCAAACGCTTTATCGAACTTATCAAGGCTGCGTTGGCAAAATCAGGTGAAGAAGCAGAGGGTGGCGCATTGGTTTCGTTTGAGAGCGATAGCCCCAAATACAGTTATGCGGAGATAGATGCGGACAATGTGGTGATTCGGACCGCGGAGAAAGAGGTGATTAGCAACCATGCATTGTGTGGCGCGTATTTCTTCAGTTCCGGTAGACGGTTCAAAGAGGTAGCACATCAGTTGATGAACGAACAGAATTTTGCGAAACCGGAGTACTATGTGTCGTTGCTGTATAACTATTTGATTGCAGCCGGAGAGAAAGTGTACCTGGCTCCGATGGAGGAATATTACTCGTACGGCACACCGGAAGAGTTGAAACGATATTTGTAAGATGGCTGAGATAAAAGCAATCATATCGGATTTTGACGGAACGTTGGTGGATACGTTCGAAGCGAACTTCCTTGCGTATAAGCAAGCGTTTGCTGAGATTGGTTATACACTGACGCGTGAGACGTATCGTGCTTGTTTCGGGTTGCGGTATGATAAGTTCATCGAGCAGATCGGATTGGAGAAGAATGACGAAACGCGCAAGGTACGAGACCTAAAGGCGCTGTATTACCCACTGCATTTTGAGCATTTGAAAGTGAATAAAACGTTGGTGGAGTTTATCAGAGCGTTTCATGCGGATGGTGGCCAAACGGCTATTGCTTCGACAGCAAGACGCGAGAACCTGATGGCTGCGTTGAAGTGCATCGGCGCGGAAGATTTGTTTGATGTGATTTTGTGCGGAGAGATGGTAGAGAAGGGCAAACCCAATCCGGAGATTTATCTGAAGGCATTGGAATTGCTGCAAGTGGATACAAATGAGGCATTATGTTTTGAAGATACGGAAATCGGTATTGAAGCGGCAAAAGCAGCGGGAGTGCCGGTGATAAAAATAGATAAAAGTTTTTATGAAGATTGAGGTGATTGGAAATAGCGGATGCAAGGTTGAGGTGGTTCGTGAAGACACGAAGTTGTTTGTACTGAAGTCCACCGAAGATCCGAAGTACCTGGAGCGTTTGGCACTGCAAGCCGAGAAGCAGAAAGCGGCTTCGGATATGCACGTGCCGAATATCATTGTGCCGAAGGTGTATGAGATTAGTAAGTCCGATGCTAAGACTGAGATTCGAATGGACTATGTGTATTCACAGAACTATATTGACTACTTTGAGAATGCCGGAGTGCATGAGATTGATGCTTTTATTGAAGCGATGATTGCTTTTGTTGAACAAGAGATTCAACAGTCGCCAATAGCAAAGTGCTCCAATGAGGTGCTGATGACTAAGTTTGAGGATGTAGCAGGTAAAGTGTCGAAGCGTGCTGATTATAACGAGGAATTGAGCGAGTTTATGGGGAAAGCCCGTAAGAAGATAGCAGATGCAGGAGATCTTCGTATACCTACGGGAGTGTGTCATGGAGATTTGACTTTCTCAAATGTGCTTTTCTGCGGACAACAGTATTGCTTAATCGATTTCTTGGATTCGTTCATCGAGACTCCGTTGCAGGATATCGTCAAACTGCGTCAAGATGCGCAGTACCTTTGGTCGTGCTTGATGTACCAACAACCATATGACGAACTGCGATTGAAACTGATTTCTGAATATGTGGATGAACGGTTGGATAAGCATTTTAGTCAATACGACTGGTATAAGGAGCATTATGAGGTATTGCAGTTGATGAACATGCTACGGATCTTGCCTTATGCAAAGGAGGATAAGGTGATAGAATATCTAAAACGAGTGATTAAAACTTTGGTTTGAGCGTATGAAACAATGTAGTCTTATAGTACCCATCGCGGCAGACAAGCCGGAATACAATTCGCATATACCGTATGTGTTCCGTATGGACGAGAGCGGCACGATGTACTGCTTAAAGGCGATTCTAGGTTTAGAACTATCGGCATTTGAGAATATCTATATTACGATACTCAAAAAGCATGATATGAAATATGGTATAGCCGGAATGTTGTACTTGCAGATTGAGCGATTGCAATTGAAGAATGTACATATTTGCGTGTTGGAGAAATCGACGCGTAATCAAGCCGAGAGCATCTATCAGACTATTAAGCAGGAATACATCATGGGGGCAATCTATATCAAGGACTCAGATGGATATTTTAAGAGCGAGGTTATTGTGCAGAATGGTGTTGCAGTTTGTCCTATTGAGACGTTGCAAGTGCTTAAACCGCAGAACAAAAGTTACGTAAGCGTAGATAATATGTACTATATCACAAATATTATTGAAAAGAAGGTTATCGGTCATATGATTAATGTAGGAGGATATTGTTTTGAGGATTGCCAAGAGTTCTGCCGGTATTTTGAGAGACTGATGGCGAAGAATGAAAAACTTTATCTTTCGCACATAGTGTATGCGATGCTGTTGGATGGTATCGTTTTTAGACCTTTTGTGACTACAGAATATATTGATTTTGAAATGTTAGATATCTATGAGTAAGAATATTCCTGCCGTTGTTATTACTAAAATCACGCCGAATTGGCGTCCTTTTCAAATATTCATTCTCGGATTATATGAGTTAGAGCGGCTGGGAGAAATAAAATTAAAATTTCGCTGCGACTGGTTCTATCGCCTCTCCACCATTCTTCCGGATTGGCCTCATCTTGGCGGCGTAATGCATCAATTAGCCCTACATTTTCTGGAAGATACATATACTATGGAGGGATATGTAAAGAAAGATGGTGACCGCCATGCTTTCTGCATAGATTGCTGTGATAGTCCTGCCGGAATAGACGGCGACTTACTAAAGAAGGTCAAAGTGTATTTCAAGATGCAATGCCCTAAAGTGATTGACATAGAAAAAGGATTCCGTTTAGCAGATGATGTATATTCGCCGTTCTATGATTATCAACATAAAGATAAAAAACTAAAAGTTAGACAAATTGGAGAAAGACTGCCACTACATTTAGATAAAAATGACATAATCAAAATAAAGCCATGCGTTGTTGGTTTTAGACGCCTATCGGACGGGAATAGTTATACTGCGCTTAGTAATGGTTGGGAAAATTATAAAAACGACGCTGTAAAACAAGCCAAGCGAAAGGTCATGTGCTATTATGGCAATGCATGTGGTCCTCGAGAGAATATGAACACACCTATCGATTGGAATTCTGAATCCAATATAATGGGAATGTGTCCATCTCTTAATCACCCAAACGAAAAGCGCGCTCGAGTAGCACAAATCATGCAAAGTTTAGGTGATGCATATGATGCGAGAATAATCAATAGTGGGACTATGGAGAAGCCACAAAACCATACGGATTTGATTATCCCGATTGAAAAATTCTGTGCACACATATCAAACTTCCAATACAATTATAATGTCTCCGGATATCGAATGAGTATTCCCAATCGATTCATGGAGAGTTTCATTGTTGGCACAGCTATCATCACGGACAAATTAGCAGTCAAATGGTACTTGCCCTTTGATGAAGAAGTAGTCGAAACGGTAGAAATGGGGTATATTCCTCAAGATCAAGTGAACTGGGAGAAAGTGAAAGAAGATCTCGTAAATCTGCCCAATATATCTAAAGATAAAGTGCTGGCGCAATATGAAAAGAAATGGGCACCTATCCCTGTTGCACGCTACCTCGTTGCAACAGTCCTTTCGTAACGTTATGCCTGAAGATTACAAGGATGTCGCCCTTTGAGCGATGTCCTTGTACCGCATAATAGAACCACATAACGATCGTTCCGCACCATTTAACCCATTCTGCAAACAAACGCTTCGCATATTTGCCCTTACCAATAGCGAGAGTACGCTGCCGTTCGCTGATGCCGATTTGGGTCGTGAGACGATTAAAATAATCGGGTTCCAATTTAGTTTGCGGAATAATGTGGTGCAATACCGGTGTCGGCAGGTATAAGACTTGCATACCTAACGCGTGCATCTTATCGAAGATATCTTTCTCTTCCGAGCCCATCAGGTTTCCGCCCTTTCGTCCAAGAGCAGTATTAAATAGTCCTACCCTATCAAATACCTCTTTCCGATATGCCGCATTACCTCCACCCGGATAACGTCCTTTGGGATATTCCCTCACCTTATCTCCATAGTCCATCCATGCAGTCAGCAACGCTTTCGTATAAGGCGTCATCCAGGTTGGCTCTTCGGTCTCATACAGTGGTTCTATCGGTCCGCCACAAGCCATCGTTTCCGGATGCGCCTTAAACCACTCTGCATACGTACGCAAATACCACGCATCTACAAGCGCATCATCATCTACATAAACGATGATCTCCCCTTTCGCTTCTTTGATGCCTTTGTTTCGCGCAGCAGATAATCCCTGCTCCGGCTCCACAACATAGCGGAAGTTGACCTCTTTATGTGCCTTGGCAAAAGCCTCGCATATCTCTCGCGTATTATCCGTGCAGTTATTATCTACGAGCACTATCTCGTACTCGTTCTTCTTCAGATCATTTGCTGCCAAACTCTCCAGCAAATTACCGATATACTTCGCCCGATTATATGTACAAATGATGGCTGTCAGCATAAACTCAGTTATGATTTCTTACGCCCTATGCGGATGCCGGTGTGAATCTTTACCCAACGTATGATACGGTGTTTTAAACGATTCATTGGCGAATGCCAACTGGCAGCAAAATGATGAATCGTCACCGTATTGGGTGTTATATGAATCTTTTCGGTAATATGATCCTTCGGACAAAAATAGTCTTTCGGATAGAAGGTGATTAAACCGGGAAAATCCTGATACGTATTATCCCGTTTCAATCCGTGCGGTATCATATAGTTGGTGATGGTAGTCACATTCGTGGTAGTATCAAAAGAGCCATCCGGCTTGATAAAATGACGACCTTGATAATAATCTAAATTCTCTTTTGCCCAACGGCTACCTTTTTCCGCTGCCATGATACCGGTGGGTATATTTTCCTCATCTTCAAACCCGGAGAATGCCGTATGATGCAAAAATGGGTCAAGAGGTTTTAACACTTCCACATCGGTGTCCATATAAACACCACCTTCGGTATAGAGGGCATATAATCTAACCACATCTGTCACATACGCGAACTTGCGACTCTTATAGGCTTCGCGAACATATGGGAACATATCCAAATCAAAATTGTCTTCATTCCACTCCTTAAGTTCATATTCCGGCAGCACCCGCTTCCAGGAGTCTATACATTGTATCGCCTGTTCCGGCATCTTGCCCCGGCCGAACCAACAATAATGAATTATCTTTGGTATCATAACTCTCTTATTTTAAACAATTCACAATTCTGCCACAAGCCTTGCCATCGCCATAAGGATTAACAGCATCACTCATACGGCTATACACATCTGCATCACATAGCAATTCGGTTACAGATGAAACTATCTTGTTATAATCGGTACCTACCAAACGCACCGTACCGGCATCCAATGCTTCGGGACGCTCAGTGGTATCACGCATTACCAAAACCGGTTTTCCTAATCCGGGAGCCTCTTCCTGAATACCACCGCTATCTGTCAGTACCAAATAGGACTTCTCCATCAAATAGACAAACATCAAATACTCAAGCGGTTCAATAAAGAACATATTACCATTTGTATTTGTTCCCGCTCCGAAGACTTCATGAATCGGCTTGCGCACATTGGGATTTAGATGCATCGGATATACGAAATCCACTTCCGGGAATTGGTCTGCCAAATCGCGAAGTGCTGTACATATATTGATGAATCCCTGCCCGAAATTCTCACGGCGATGCCCGGTAATCAGAACCAATCTCCTACCGGTATCCAGGCGCGATACATCATATCCCGCTTGTCGCAATTGATTCTCCAATTCTACTGCCATCGAATCGTTGGACTTAATTTGCTCCACGACTTGATGTAGCGCATCTATCACCGTGTTTCCGGTCACTAAAATACTTTCTTCCTTCACATTCTCCTTCAAGAGGTTGGCTTTTGACAGAGGTGTAGGAGCAAAATTATAGGTCGCTATACGTGACGTTATTTGCCTATTCATCTCTTCCGGCCAAGGAGAATAGATATTATTGGTACGCAATCCGGCCTCCACATGCCCGACAGGGATTTGCTGATAAAATGCAGCTAACGCAGCCGCCGTAGATGTCGTTGTATCCCCATGCACAAGAACCACATCCGGCTTGACCTGCAGAAGGACATCACGCATTCCCAGCAAAACACGAGTTGTGATATCGTACAAATCCTGTCCCTGTTTCATGATGTTCAAATCATAGTCAGGTTGTATATCGAAAATATGCAATACCTGATCCAACATCTCTCGATGCTGTCCGGTAACACATACTTTGGTGTCAAATAAATCCGGGAATCGTTTGAATTCTTTTACCAGAGGACACATCTTAATTGCCTCAGGTCTCGTTCCAAAAACCAGCAAAATCGTCTTCATATCACTCAATCTTTCCAATATGCCGTAAAACCATGATGTCCCACACGCTGCTCCACCGGCGGCAATTTCATATAATCTCCAAACAAGTCGGTTAAATACGTATCGTAATTTTTTATCGTCATCAAAGTATGACCTTCAAAAGGCACATCAATGTATTCTTCGTACGTCTCACGACGACAATGAACTGGACGTTTGTATACAGGATTCACGACATCATATGCGTACGAGCTTGTCTCAAATGGATACTTCATGGCTATACGGTGTACCAACTTCTGCAAAGCTGTATAGGGAATACAGCAGAAGATTGTGCGGACAAATAGACATGTACAAAAATTCCACTTATTCGTTCTCCAAACAATGGACAAATCACGACGTTTTCTGGACATTATATTTGTCACTATCTGCAAAAACTTATGGCGCCTAACACTATAATTATAATTTTCTGTTGTTCCATCTATAGGAAAGACATCCACTTTTACACCAATTTCCTGCCCACAATGTCCATTGGCCCCTTCAAATAAAATGGTACGATTATCACAAACATTGGCATAGGTAGCATAATAATGCCAATCAAGCTCTGGGGCATATACAGAAAGATTCTTATCATAGCCGCCAAAAGAATGAATGAAACGTTCATAATTGGGGCGAGTCATAGATATATCTATATCATCATCCCATGGTATATAACCCTTATGACGCGCTGCACCTATTCCTGTTCCACCATCCAGGAAATACTCAATACCATTTTTTCGGCAAAACTCATCTATCTTAACAACAATGTCAAGTTGAATTTGCTTTATTTCATCTATAGGTATTTCTCTCATAAAACGACTTACTTTGATAGTTATTTTCGCAAGATGTCCAATACCTTGTTGATGATATCTATTGATATCTCGGGGAATATCTTACCCGTTTCCCATTTGATTTTAGGGGTCAGGAAACTACTCTCCGGCAACGAGATATCAAACAAGCATGGATCATTATCTGCGATCCACTCCTTGTAGTTATCCAACTCTTTATACGATGCCAAAGTAACAGCTTTTATACCATAAGCCTCAGCTACCCGTGCAAAGTCAGGCACAGTATATCCTCCGGATACGGCTGTAGCCGCGAATCGATCTCCATGATTGAAATGTTGCGTCTCGCTAATTTTCCCTAACACTCTATTATTAAGGACAAAAATCTTAATTGGTAGTTTTTCTCTTTGGATGGTTTCCAACTCCTGTATGTTCATTTGTAAACCACCATCTCCACATATGCAATATACCACACTATTATTCTTGGAAATAGATGCGCCGATGGCGAAAGGCAATGCACATCCCATCGTTCCGTAACCTCCGCTTATGAGTATCCGGCCTTCTGTTCCTTTTAATACAAGTGACTGAGCACACCAACATTGGTTCATACCAACATCAACAGAAACAATAGCACTCTCCGGTAAGAACGAACCGATTTTCTCTATCGTTGCATTACCTTCTTGCTGGTCAAAATCAGCCAAAAGTACTTGAGCCTTCATGCATTGTTCTTTCCATGCAGAGAAATTAGGGACGTCTTCTGCCAATAGCATCTGCATAAAATCTTTGGCGTCCATACGATATTGCCGCTCATTCGGTTTGATGTTTCTACCTAACTCATTTTCATCAATATCTACTCTTATCAAATCCGCATGAGGTGCGAAATTAGCGTTATATCTTCCCACTTGACGTATTCCCAAACGCGCACCTACTGATATTATCAAATCACACTCGTTGATAATCATATTGGCGATTCGATTACCATGCGTGCCTATAAAGCCTATATGAAACTCCTCAGGAGCTATATCTACAGCATTCATAGTCGTCAATAAGGGGATATTCGTCTTCCTTACAAACGCATGAACCAACTCTACCGCGTTAGCCGTCCTAACACCACTACCTACTAAAAGTATCGGTTTTTTATATTTGGTTTGAAAAATCATACTTTACGGTATTAACGTTAATAAACAGGTGTTACATACTGAACTTGTTGAATATCCAGTGGGAAATCGATTACTACACCACCGCACCTTCCTAACAAAGCCAAATTATACGCTCGGTTAACTACATCTCCAAAACCCTCAGCACTATTCGCCGTCACAGAATATTTAGTGATGTTTCTTGTCATCGAAACGATATCCATCTCCTGGAATCCATTTTGACGAATACCAGAAAAGCCTTTCATCTCATTCGTTGGAACATTGCCGCAAATTCCCATCAAAGGAACACCATCAAACCAGGCATCAGCAAGACCACCAAGCGCATTTACAGCACCTGGACCGGATGTTGTAAAATAGACTCCTATCTTTCCACTCGTTCGCGCAAAACCGTTTGCAGCCAAAGCACAACCTTGCTCATTATAACATACATGCGTACGAATTTCATCTTTGCGTTTATACAATGCATCCATAAAGGGCACAATATATCCACCAGCGTATCCGAAGACATCCGTCACTCCATGAGAGATAAGAAAATCTACCAAATATTCTGAACAATTCATGCCTATTCGTTGATTAGTTGTTGCACATTTTGTTTCTTTACTATAATATTGGCGCCTGACTCATATTGTTTATGAACGGCTTTCAGCACGACTTTAGCAAAATCTGCCGGATCCAATAATGTATTCTGATCTTCGTCTGGGAATAAACTCTTTCGCATTTTCGTTTTTGTCCTTCCCGGAGAAACAGCTACAGCATATAACCCGTCTTCTGCCCAACACTTGGTTGCCATAGCTACTGCTGCTTTGGATGCACAATACTCGCTCCACGTGGCATGAGACTCCACAGATGCAGCAGAAACGATATTGATGATCTGCATATTGGGATTATATTTCAAACCTATACCCGTACAATAGAACGTCCCACCCAAATTGATATCAAAATGCGTCTTGGTATTTGCCAAATGAATTTCTTTGATGGACTGAGGTACTACGTAGCCAGCGTTATTAATCAAGATATCTGGAACAAAATTCGCCATTACCTCATCAATATTCTCCCAATTGGTAACATCCAACTCCTGACGTGATGGCGCATAGACTTCATATCCACCCTCTTCTTCCAAAAGAGCCTTGATAGCCTGTGCGATATCACCCTGGCCGCCGGTAATAAGTACTTTCTTCATGCCTTCTTCTCCTTCAAATGCTTATATATTGACTCTAATATATCCAAATCTCCCTGATAAGTCACCTTGAACAAATTGGATTCCGTCTCTATAAAATGAGGTTTTATACCGTAATACTCAAACATCACTCTTGTCTCATCAGTCATATCGTTAAATCGCTCACTATGATACGCCTCTTCCAACATCTTTCTATCAAAAGCTTGCGGAGTTAACAAATCATACATCTCATTTCTATTGACGTATGTTCCATCCCGATAAATAGGAGTATTGACTAACGGACGGACAAAAGTAGAAGAAGGATATGGATCATCCAATAATTGTTGTATTTGTTCCTTGGTCACCATGGGTCTTGCAGCCTCCACGATAATCACTCTGTCCACATCCTTATTAAGTGCCGATAATCCGATACGAACAGAACCCGTACGCGTCTCTCCTCCAGGAAATTCTTTCCCTACGGCAACAATATTCTCTTCGCCTACTACAGACAAAGCTGTATTATAGGCATACTTCCATAACGGCTGACCATGGAAAAGCACATCTTGCTTTTTCCCATGATACCGAGTTCCCAACCCCGCCGCTAATAGAATTACTCCATTCATCTATCTTCGCAATTTAGTTTCTTTTAAAAAATTTGCATGAGATTCTTGAGACACTTGAGACTCTTCCATCTCCAACTGTCTCAACTATTTCAACAGTCTCATGTGTTCTTTCTATATTCATTCTCTCCGTCAAACGGCAATGTCGGCAAGGCGAAACGATCAAAGTCGGACTCAAAAAGCCGATCCTGAATGACGCGATACCCCACCGAAATGATGGCATCGAGGTTGTAGAACTGGGTATTATAGGTTTTACCATCTAAAGCAGTATGTGCAAAAATTGCACTAACTGAATCTTGCTGAATTTCAAGCGATTCAAAAATATTCTTAAGATGTTTGGTAATAACAGAGCGATCTACACCATATAACTCAGCCATAGCCTTCTGCGTTGCCCAGATATTCTCATCTTGATAGAACACCTGAACACCCTGAGCCTTATCTTCTGCTTGGAAGATCAAGAACTCCGCAGTAGAATTACGTATTTGAAGTTGCTTGCTCATCTATCAACCTTGTATTGCTTCTTTCACCTATTCATAAGTTACTCCTTAGTAATCATAGTCCTTGCCCGGACCAACTCGGGGCTATGGTCTAGGATTCCCTCGTGATAGTCTCGTGATTCCCTCGTGATTGGCTCGTGATTGGCTCGGTCTTCCTCAGTTCATCACCAGTATCTTCACTACCGTATGCTTACTGCCGGACGAAGTGTTGCATAGTGCCGAATAGACACCCGACGCCACACGTCGGCCATCACCCGTTCGGCAGTTCCAGGTCGCTAAGCCGCCATTCGAACGCGTCTTGCACACTAAGTTACCGCCGTTATCCAATATATACACCATCGTCTCGTCCATCAATCCCGTTATCGTCACTACACCCTCATAGTCCGGCCGTACAGGATTGGGATAGGCGTATGCCGATGACAGACTCTCTGCCGGCTCAGCCGCATCACTCTGATACGACATCAATCCCTCTGACGTCCCCACAAAGACACGCCCCGTGATTGGCTCAATAGCTATCGACAATATCTGATCGCTCGGCAGCGGCGAGTTATCCGCCGTAAAGTGCTCTATCGTCTCCAATCCGTCTTCCGACATCAGATATAGTCCTGAACCTTCCGTTCCTATCCATTTCCGATTCGCGCCATCCACAGCTATCGCATTGATGCGCTCTGTCTGCAACAGATAGTCCGCCAGATTAGTTCCGTCATTACGCGGTATCTTGATGCGTTCACAATGATCTGACGTCATAAAATCCACATTGGCCGGAATAACTATCAATCCCTCCTGCAGAGCTACCCACATATCGTTCTTCTTGTCCTGAACCATTGTGTAAATAGCCGTCGGCGTTATCGTATTGCCGTCTTGGTCGCTAAACGTGCCGCGCAGCATAGTCCGGTCATCACCCGTATAGAACGGCGTGCCGTTGTTGTCCAACAGGAATATCGAAGCATCCTCACGCGCTAATGGCACCCATATCCAATTATCCTTACGAGCGTCTTGCAACAGCCGTTGCGCCGTATGAATAACTACTCGCTCTCCCTTGCGGTCATACAGGTTCATAGCAAACCACCCTGACGAATCGACACGGTGTGCTGTCTGCAACGCCGTCGGACTAACCACATGCAGGTTATATGGTGGAGGATCGGTATTCAGGAATAACAGGTTACCGTCTCTATCGTAGATAGCCCCGTCTGTACGGGTATAGAATTCCGGCACACTCTCCACGGCCGAGATAATCGAACTGTTATTCGGCATATAGCGTTTGAGTAGTTGCATATCCTTAAACTCATACAATCCCGTTCCATAACTGGTCACAAAGAAATGCTCCGGGTCCAACGGGTCTACTGCCACATTCATAAAATCACGCGTTGAATTACCCGTCTTAGCCATAATATCGTCCTCGCTGATATTCCACCAGTGGTCATCCTGCACATCGTATACCATCACTATTCCTTGACGGTTATATTGTACTGCCCAACGTCCTCCGGGCACCACATACAATCGCCCGTTAGCTATCGTCAGGCAGTACGGCATATTGGCTAAAGGACCTTCCGGACGATACGTCTGCGTTCCTTCCTCCGTCAACCATATCAAGCCTTGTGCACGAGCCGCCAACCAATAACCGTTACCTCCTGCCGCATCTACTGCCGCTATCGGCTGCGACAAGGGTATCCAATTACCATTATCGTCTACGCGCCATACACGATCCGGCGTAAAAGCATACACCTTACCGCCATTGCGACGCAATCGCGTTACCGGCAATCCCTCACAACGCTGAGACCATTGCGCACCTGTCCATACATACATTGCCTGATCGCGCAGGGCATATACCGAATCCTTATAGGCCGCCAAACCGTGTAAGACATTCTCGCCTCTCACTTGCGGCATACGTGTCCAGTAGGAATAATCCAGCAGATTAGCGCTACGCAGAGCCGTATATATTGTATCTTTCGTCATAGCATATACGGCCGTCTCTGTCAACGCCACAGCCGCTACATTCACTTCGCTGCCACCGGCACCTATATACCATGTATCGGCTATCTCATGTTTGACAACATTCACCACTACTATACCAAACGGCATCGACAGATATACCTTACCCTCATCTTCTACCGCATGATTGGCTTCCTTACTTGCATTCATCTGTTTGATCTGCAAATCGCTCAACGGCTCAATACCTTTCTCCGATATAACATCCATCAAACCGTCTTTATACACTATCAACAGACTCTTCGCTTTCTCCACCCATACTATCTGTACGATATCCGCACCATGCAGGCCGTCCATCTTCGACCATGTCGTCACCTCGCTGCTTGCTGCATCTACCGAGAACAACGCTCCGCCGGACAACGCATATACCGTCGCTCCGGCATATGCCACCTGCTCTACACTGCCGTACGACAAGTGAGCACGCCAGGTATACATAGTGCCGTCTGCCCATAGATTACTGCTCATCCACACAGCAACCGCTATCATCAACCATCGCATCGTATTTCTCATATCTGTTCCAGTTTAGCCTTTAGCTTCGCCATCGCATTGGCACGATGACTAATCGTATTCTTCACCTCCGCAGGCAACTGCGCAAAGGTCTTATCGTATCCTTCCGGCATAAAGATCGGGTCATATCCGAAACCGTGGTCTCCCTGCTCATGCATAGCCATCCGTCCTCTTACCTCGCCGTCCATCTGCATCGCCTCCCGGCCTTTGATCCGCAGCGTCACTACCGTACGAAAACGCGCCGAGCGGTCGTCCTTGTCCTGCAACTCACGCAAGGCCTTCGCCCTGTTATTCGCATCATTGGCCGGTTCACCAGCCCAACGGGCCGTATATACTCCCGGCTGACCACCTAATGCCGCTATCTCCAAACCCGTATCATCAGCAAACACACCGTCTATATGCTCCATCCGATCGCCATGTTCCTGCAACCATGCATACACCTGCTCCGCCTTGATACGCGAATTAGCCTCTAACGTATCACCGTCTTCTACGATATCGGCCTCAAAACCGATGTCACGCAACGACAACACCTCAATCGCTTGGGGTAAGATACGACGTACCTCATCCAACTTATGGGCATTATTGGTGGCAAAAACCAGTCTCATCGGCGTGGCTTGATATCTAATTTTACCGGCTTAATCATATTCTCCGGACTCAATATCGTATCCAACTCTTCTTTAGTCAGTATACCGTGCTCCAATACCAAGTCATATACTCCTCTACCCGTTGCCAAAGCTTCCTTAGCAATCTTGGTCGAGTTCTTATAACCGATAATCGGATTCAAAGCCGTCACGATACCTATACTGCCTGTAATATAATTGCGGCAACGCTCTGCATCCGGCTGGATACCGTCAATGCAATACATGCGCAGCACATCAAAACCGTTCATCATGATCTCCGTACTCTCAAAACAGCATTGTGCCATCGTCGGCTCCATAGCATTCAACTCCATCTGAGCCGCCTCATTGCACATCGCTACGCACAAATCATTACCAATCACCTTGTAGCAAATCTGATTCATCACCTCAGGGATAACAGGATTAACCTTACCCGGCATAATACTGCTTCCCGGCTGCCGAGCGGGTAACTCCAATTCGTGCAAACCGCACTTCGGTCCCGAGCCCAACAAACGCAAGTCATTACAGATCTTATTCAACTTGGTGGCGATACGACGCAATACACTCGAATAACCCACCATACAACTGGTATCCGACGTGGCAGCTACCAAATCCTCTGCCAATACAACCTTCCATCCTGTCGCCTCAGCCATGGCCTTTACGCACAACTCACTATACCCAGGCTCCGAACAGATACCTGTACCGATAGCCGTAGCACCCATATTGACCGTCAAAAACTCCTCAGCGGCCTCATTCAAATGTTTCACCTCGTCACGCAAAATAGATGCAAACGCACCAAATGTCTGCCCCAAAGTCATCGGTACGGCATCTTCCAACTGCGTACGCCCCATCTTCAACACATTCTTAAACTCCGCAGCCTTCTTCTCAAACGATGCTATCAACAGCTCATAATGCTTCATAAACTCCAAATGAGTAGCATACAAACCCATATGGATAGCTGCCGGATAAGCATCATTAGTACTCTGCGAACAATTGACATGGTCGTTCGGCGAACAATACATATACTCACCGGGCTGATGACCCATAATCTGCAACGCGCGGTTGGCTATCACCTCATTCGCATTCATGTTCGTCGTCGTACCTGCACCACCCTGAATCATATCTACAGGGAACATGTCGTGCCATTTACCCTCTAACAACTCTTCACAGGCCTGCTTAATAGCAGCAAACTGCTCATCCGTCAGCAAGCCCTGAGCATGATTGGCAACAGCGGCACCTAACTTGGTATAGGCTAATCCGCGTATGAATGCCGGATAGTCTTTCAACTTAAACTTGGAAATGGGAAAATTCTCTACTCCACGAAGCGTTTGTACTCCGTACAAGGCCTCTACAGGGATTTGCTTTTCACCAATTAAATCACTTTCTAAACGTGTTTTTCCGGAGAATGTTGTCATATTCATTATTCGTTTAATCAATTCGACATAAATTAAGTCTGCAAAGATACATTTTTTCTGCGACATCTGCAAATGTTTTTGAGTTTTTAAATAAAAAAACAAAAAAACATGCCCCCATTCTTGTGTATATGCAATAATTTTTATACCTTTGCACCCCGATAGCAAAAAACAAACTTATGTTTATTATCGGTATCGCGGGTGGAACCGGTTCTGGTAAGACCACCGTTGTTCGCAAACTCATTGAACGCCTCCCTAAGGGAGAAGTAACAGTTATCCCCCTGGATTCGTACTACAACGACTCGTCGAATGTTCCCCCCGAAGAGCGGCAGAAAATCAACTTCGACCATCCTAACGCCTTCGAATGGCCGTTGCTCATTCAGCACCTGCAGGAACTCAAGGAAGGAAAGGCTGTCGAACAACCTATCTACGACTATATTACCTCTACCCGGCAACAGGAAACCGTCCACGTCGAGCCCAGCGAGATTGTTATCGTCGAAGGTATTATGACCCTGCACCATCCTGAACTGCGTGATCAGATGGACCTCAAAGTATTTGTCGATGCCGATGGCGATGACCGACTGATTCGAGTAATCAAACGTGACATAGTAGAACGCGGACGAACTATAGAAGCCGTCATCGAACGCTACCAACGCGTGCTCAAGCCCATGCACGAGCAATTCATCGAGCCCTGCAAACGCTACGCTAACGTCATCATACCGCAAGGCGGACACAACAATGCCGCCATCAACATGATGGCTAAGTTTATTAAACAGCAGTTACGCGATCATCAGGCGTAAAGCATATATCCCGCCAGACCGGCGAGACAAATCAATAGAATAGGATGGCTGACGATGTCAGCCATCATTTTTATAGCCTGTGGCACCATACGCTTCGCAGGCAACAACTCCGGAACACACATACACGCAAAGACCACGCCAAAAATCCCCCACGAGGCTCTGTCCGCAAACGTGGCCGGCGTCACCATGCGCCATGCGGCATAGGCAATCAATATCACTACCAGCACTCGAATAATACGCATACATACTTGATACACACGGTTGTCATGCCAGCGCTCATTCAACTTGTCGTACACACGGCACAGCGTCAGCATAATCGCCAGACTGGGCAAGATAATCGATACCGACGCTACCAGACTTCCTATTACTCCTCCGGCCGTATATCCTACATACGTAGCGCAGTTCATGCCAATCGGCCCCGGCGTCACCTGACTGATAGCTACGATATCTACGAACTCCGTCTCCGACATCCATCCGTATGACAACACCTCGTTCTGTATCAACGAGATAATCGCCATTCCGCCGCCGAAGCCCAAGACGCCGATCTTCAAAAATGCTATGAATAATTGCCAGTAGACCATCTCAAATCTTTCGAATCAATCTTACTACCGTAGCCGCTATCAACGCCACTACAGCCGGACGAACGCCCTTAAATATCGCATCTACTACCGGCAATTCCTTAAACTGCCTGAAATACATAGCTATCAGCAATATAATCACTACCGACGGCACTACTGCACCTAATACACAAGCCATCACGCCTCGCCAGCCGTATATCCGCTGACCGATAAAAATAGCCGAATTGACCGCTATCAATCCCGGAGCCGCCTGCGCCAACGCTATCATATTCAAGAACTCTTTCTCCTCCAACCAATGTCTTCTATCTACTACCTCACGCTGAATCAATGGCAACATGGCATAGCCGCCACCTAAGGTAAAGGTGCCGATCTTCAAATACGTCCAAAAGAGTTGCCAAAAAGTCTTCATCGTTTGGGTAATTTACGTACTGGGTCGCAAGTAAAATTGATGCCTAATTTAGTAAATATTTTTCTATCCACCTCACCCAACATAACGGTACTATGCACCTGACAGTTACGCAAATTGGGCAATTGTTCCAAAGCCTTGCGGCAGTTATCATCATGCTGACTCAATACACTTAAAGCCACCAACACCTCATCCGTATGCAAACGAGGATTACGAGCCCGCAAGAAATTAACCTTCGTCTGCTGAATAGGCTCAATCATATTTTGCGGAATCAGTTTCAACGAATGGTCTATACCGGCCAGGTATTTGGTTACATTCAGTAGCAAGGCTGCACTACTGCCCAACAACTCGCCGCTATTGGCTGCCACAATAGTTCCATCCTCCAACTCTATAGCCGAGGCCGTACAATCTGTCTCCTCTTGACGCTGATGAGCCGCAGCCACCGTGCGCCTTAGGCTCAAATCCATCTTCAGTTGTTTCATCAGCAAGGCTACCTTATTCACCTCCTGCTCGTCACACCAACCATCGGCAAAACGGTTCAGTGAAGTATAATAACGACGGATAATCTCATTCTTGGCCGCCAAACTGCAGACCTCTTCATCCGAAATACACGACGCTACCATATTCACGCCCATATCCGTAGGCGACTTATACGGATTCTCACCGTATATGCCCTCAAACAGGGCATTCAAGACAGGGAAGATCTCTATATCGCGGTTATAGTTAATAGCCGGTACGCCATACGCTTCCAAATGGAAGGGGTCAATCATATTCACGTCGTTCAAATCGGCCGTAGCTGCCTCATACGCTACATTGACCGGATGACGCAGCGGCAGATTCCACACCGGGAAGGTCTCAAACTTGGCATACCCTGCTCTTACTCCTCTGCGGTGTTCATTATACAACTGACTCAAACATACAGCCATCTTGCCGCTACCCGGACCCGGAGCCGTCACTATGACCAACGGACGTTCGGTCTCCACATAGTCGTTCCTACCAAAACCTTCATCCGAATCAATCAACGATACGTTATTCGGATACCCCTCTATCGTATAATGGAAATAAGCCTTGATACCCATCCTGTTCAATCGCTGACGGTACAGGTCGGCACTCTTCTGACCGTTATAATGCGTAATCACCACACTGCCTACCATAAAGCCGCGGCCCAAGAACTCCTGACGCAGTCGCAAGACATCCTCGTCATACGTAATACCTAAGTCCTGACGCACCTTGTTGCGCTCGATATCCTGAGCACTGATAACGATGACTATCTCTATCTGATCACGCAACTGGGCAAACATACGCAACTTACTATCCGGCTGGAAACCGGGCAATACACGACTGGCGTGGTAGTCATCAAACAGCTTACCACCTAACTCCATATACAGTTTATTTCCAAACTGTTCTACCCGCTCGCGGATATGTTCCGACTGTACGCGGATGTACTTGTCGTTGTCAAAACCTATCTTCATAACTTAGGATTTTTACTCTATCTTTTCCAATTTAGCATACGTCAGCAGCAAGGTCTTCTTACCTGCCGTGTCAAACTGTATATCTATCTTGTCGTTATCATTCTCGCGGTATAGACGCAAGACTGTGCCCTTACCGAACACACGATGGGTCACCCTATCCTCTGCCTTAACGGCTATATCAGTAGCCTTAGGATGCGTCAAATCTTTCGAGGCCTTCAGGTTCTTCAACGTCGGTGTCGAGGTTACTGCCGGCGATGCCATAGGTCGACTCGTCGGCATCTGCCAAGCGCCCCATTGAGGAGTAGGACGCGGAGCCGCCGCAATCATCGTACGCACATAACGCGTATCAAAGTCTTTCAAGAAGCGCGAAGGGGACGAGAAATTCACCGTTCCGTTCTTGAAGCGCTGACGGGCAAAACTTAGATAACAGCGTTCCATAGCTCGCGTCACCGCTACGTACAACAACCGCCGTTCTTCCTCTATCTCCGGAGCCGAGACACAATGCTGCGAGGGGAACAGATTTTCCTCCAGCCCTGCAATATACACATCTTTGAACTCCAATCCCTTAGCCGCATGTACGGTCATCAGCGTCACTCGCTCTGCCGTGTCCTTCAGATTATCATCCTGGTCTGTCAACAGACTCACCTCGGCCAGGAAATCCTGTACCGGCGTAAACGATATTCCCTCATCCGTGCGCTGCTGTACGAAGTCGTGTATACCACTCAACAACTCATCCAAATTCTCTTTCCTATCCACACCTTCCGGACTGCGATCCGCCATAGCGGCCGTCATCACGCCCGACTCACGCAAGACCAACTCGGCAAACGCATACGCATCCTGCGTCTCCACAGCCTCCCTAAAGCGCATCATCATCTGCGCAAAAGCAGCTATCTTAGTTTGCGTACCCGCACTCACCTCCAGACCCGCTTCCGCAGGGTCATCCATCACCTCCATCATACTCTTATTCATTACGATAGCTTGCTCCGACACCTTACGCATCGTCGTCTCACCTATACCTCTGGTCGGGAAATTAACTACCCTCAGCAACGCCTCGTTATCCTTTGGATTGGCCGCTAAACGGAAGTAACAAATAGCATCCTTAATCTCCTTACGCTGGTAGAACCGGTTCCGCCATAGATACGATACGGGATATTAAGACGACGCAACTCATTCTCAAAAGCTCGCGACTGCGCATTGGTGCGGTACAAAATGGCAATATCTTCATAAGAACCCTTCGTACGCGCTATCTGTTGCGCCACACCGGCTGCCTCGTCCCTGTCCGACATATACGGCGTCACAATCAGACTCTCCCCGACCTCTTTCTCCGAATACACCTCTTTATAGATCTGGTGCTCGTTCTTATGAATAAGCGAATTGGCAGCCCGGACGATATTTTGCGTCGAACGGTAGTTGCGTTCCAACTTAAACAACCGCGCATTCGCATAGCCGCGTTGGAAAGTCAGGATATTGCGTATATCCGCTCCGCGGAACGAGTATATAGACTGTGCATCATCACCTACTACGCACACATGATTTTCCGGCTCAGCCAAGAGTTTGACAATCAGGTATTGCGCATAGTTGGTATCCTGATACTCGTCGACCAATACATATCGGAAGATATTCTGATAATACGCCCTCGCCCCCTCAAACTGTTGCATCAGCTGACACGTCAGCATCAGTAAGTCATCAAAATCCATCGCGTTAGCGGATTTCAGTTTCAATTGATACAACCTGTATATATCCGCCATATCGTACAATCGGTCAAAGCGGTCCTGACGCATATGATCCCTATTGGTCGCATACGCCTCCGGCGACTCCAAGACATTTTTCGCCGCAGAGATACGGGCCAATACATTCGAAGGCTTATATACTTTTTCATCCAATCCGCGCTCCTTGCAAATCTGCTTAATCAGCGACTTGGAATCAGTCGTATCATAAATAGTAAAATCCCGCGTATAACCCAACTTATCCGCTTCTTGACGCAGGATACGGGCACAGATATGGTGAAACGTTCCCATCCATAAGTACCGAGCAGCCTCCGGAGGCACCAATTGGATAATACGTTCCTTCATCTCACGAGCAGCCTTATTGGTAAAGGTCAAAGCTAAGATATTATTAGCCGGCACCCCCTGCTGAATGAGGTACGCCACCTTATAGGTCAGCACACGCGTCTTACCCGATCCTGCGCCGGTGATGACCAACTCAGGACCATCATTGTACATGACCGCCTCACGCTGAACACTATTTAACTGCTCCAGAAAGTCCATTACTTACTCTCTAAACGTAAATAGGTATATTTTTCTCGGCTTGCGAGTCAGGGATTGTAAATCCAATATCTCACTGGCAGAAGCGATATCGCGCACCGTACCGTCGTTGTACAGGATATCTATCGAATCGTCCTTCTCCGAATACGTATTGCTCGTCGATACATGCTCGCTGTAGAAATAATGCGCCTCCTCTTCCTTCACGCCAAAGGTCGCGGCATAGTGACGGTTCAGACTCTTCTTATCTTCCTCCGTCAAAGGCTCGGTCAACAACCGCCCGCGGTATAAACGTCTGTTGGTAAAGGCCTCACTCAATAGACTCAAGATGCGGTCATCACACGACATCCAGGCCTTCACCGCCGACAGCACATCGCTGTCATCCAATAGCGCATACTGACGCATCGCCTCGCTGCCGATATAGAAGTCCTTACCTTGCACACGTTGGTATAGGAAATAGTGCAGGGCCGGTGAGCAAAAGATTTCCTTACCGCTCATCGCTAACTCCTTAGCACGTGCCAAAACAGCTATCAACAACTGCTCAGCCGCTACCGAGGTCTTGTGCAAATAGACCTGCCAGTACATCAGACGACGAGCCACCAAGAACTTCTCCACCGAATAGATGCCCTTCACCTCTACTACCAAACGGTCATTCACCACATTCAGCATCTTCAGCAGTCGCTCACTGGCCACTCGGCCTTCTTGCACACCGGTAAAGAAAGAGTCTCGGCACAGATAATCCATCCTATCCACATCCAATTGCGACGAGATAAGCTGATGCAGAAAATGCCTTGGATAACGGTCCTGGAAGATAGCTATTGCCTCGTCCAATGGTCGGTGATCCCATAATCCTCTATCCTCTTGCGAGGCTAAGTCCTCATTAATCTGCTCCATCATCAGTAGAGATATCTCTTCGTGCGTCACTCCTTCCACTAACGTATGCTCTAATACATGCGAGAAGGGTCCGTGACCTATATCGTGCAGTAAGATAGCTACCTGAGCCGCCGTTGCCTCGCTGTCGCTTATCTCCACACCCTTATTGCGTAACGCCTGTATCCCCTCCTGCATCAGATGCATCGCACCCAACGAATGGGAAAAACGCGTGTGCATGGCCCCCGGATAGACAAAATTGGACAATCCCAACTGACGGATACGCGCCAAACGCTGTACATACGGATGCTGCAATACAGCATATACCTGCTCGTTCGGTATAGTCATAAAACCGAACACAGGGTCATTGATAATCTTGCGTTTATTGACCATAATCAGCGCTATTTGATGGGTTCTTGATAATGATAATCGTCAAAACGCCCCTTCTCCTCCTCAGGTTGATCAGAGCCCCACTTAGGGAACTTAAGCCAGCGGTCACGGCGCCACCATAAGATAAGCAGCCATCCGAACAACATGCCACCCAAATGAGCAAAGTGCGCTACATTATCGAAACTGAAGTCCGCTAAACCGGCCATCAACTCTATCACCGCGTAGATAATAACGAACGTACGCGCACGGATGGGCACCGGAATAAAGAGGAAAAACATCGGTACATCGGGGAAGAGCCAGCCAAAGGCTAACAATATACCGAATACGGCTCCGCTGGCGCCGATAGTTACCGCCGGAGTATACGGCTGGAATAGCGCCCATACACCTAACTGTACGGCCGCAGCGCCCAGACCGCAGACTAAATAATACAGCAGGTAACGCTTCGAGCCCCAACTCTGCTCCAACGCCGGACCAAACATCCACACGGCAAACATATTAAAAAACAAATGCGAGAAATTGGCGTGCATAAACATGTACGTCAACGGTTGCCAGAAATGAAAGCCTCCGGCTGTCGCACTGAATAAACCCAACCATTGAGTAAGGAAAATACCCCTACTCTTGAGTATATAATCCACCAGCCACACCACAAAATTGATGAGCAATAGGTTTTTGGTTATAGTAGGTAAGTTTCTCATATCGGCTACAAAAGTACACTTTTTTTCGCAAATTACCATAAAAATTCAGCACGAAAAGGCTTTTTTTTATAAAAAAACACCTAAAAATGCGATTTTTTGGCTTCAAATGTTGCGTATATAAAGAAAAAGTTGTAACTTTGCACTCGATAAAAACGAACAATGGGTCTCTTGTAGCCCCAAATTATATTTATTAACAACTTTAATACCTAAAAGTATGAACAAAGCAGATCTCGTAGCTGCCATCGCAGCAAAAGCTGAAATCTCGAAAGTTAACGCTCAGGCCGCTCTGGACGCAACAGTTGAAACCATCATCGAAGCTCTGAAGAAGGGTGAGAACGTACAACTCGTTGGTTTCGGTACCTTCTCTGTTGCTAAGAAAGCTGCCCGCAAGGGTATCAACCCCGCCACCAAGGCTGTTATCAACATCCCCGCTAAGAACGTTGCTAAGTTCAAAGCCGGTGCTAAATTGGCTCTCTAATCAGCAATCATTTTATAAAAAACGAGTTGCTCGAAGGGGCAGCTCGTTTTTTTGACTTACGACAATGCTAAACATCATTTTAGGAGGCCCTCCGGGAAGCGGTAAGGGCACTATATCCGAATTATTGGTACAAAAATACCACCTCCAGCACCTCTCTACCGGTGAGGTTCTGCGCGAAGAAATACGCTCGGGCAGTGAACTGGGTAAGGAAATCGACAGCCTAATCTCCAATGGTAATCTCGTACCCGACCATAAGATGATTCACCTCATCGAGCACTATCTGGACGACCTCAAAGAGGATTGCCAGGGTGTTATCTTCGACGGTTATCCCCGTACGGTCGAGCAGGCTGAGGCACTTACCCTCATGCTTAAACGCCGTAAGATGAATGCCGTCATGCTGGAGTTATATGCGGCCGAAGATGTTATCGTTGAGCGCCTACTCAACCGCGGCAAGATAAGCGGACGCGCAGACGACAACTACCGCACCATCAAAAAACGTATCAACATCTACCATGAGGTGACGATGCCCGTAAGCGAATATTACCTTCGCCGGCACGAATATTTCATGGTCAACAGTAATGTTGATCCTACCTGCACCTTTGCACAGTTGGAGATATTACTGCCAACCCTGATGAAAGCTAACAAAAACAATCAATAACCTCCACCAATATGGCCGGCAACTTCATCGATTATGTCAAGATATACTGCCGTTCAGGCAAAGGCGGAGCAGGTTGTATGCACCTGCATCGCGCTAAATATGTCCCGAAGGGCGGTCCCGACGGAGGCGATGGAGGACGAGGCGGACATATTATATTAGAGGGCAATCGTAACCTCTGGACCCTGCTGCACCTCAAATACCAAAAGCATATCATGGCTACCGATGGCGGTCATGGCGGTCAGAGCCGCAGCTTCGGCAAGGATGGTGAAGATAAAGTCATCCAAGTGCCCTGCGGTACAGTGGCTTACGATGGCGATACCGGTGAGTGGCTGTGTGAGATTAAAGAGCACGGGCAACGCATCACCCTGCTTAAAGGAGGACGCGGAGGTCTCGGCAACTGGCATTTCCGCACAGCCACCAACCAAACGCCACGTTATGCGCAACCCGGCGAACCTGCCCAGGAGCGCAATATCATTCTCCAACTCAAAGTGCTCGCCGATGTGGGACTGGTGGGCTTCCCCAATGCCGGCAAGTCGACCCTGCTCAGCGTGGTCAGTGCCGCCAAACCGGAGATAGCTGATTATCCTTTCACTACCCTCGTACCCAACCTCGGTATCGTATCCTACCGCGACAATCGCTCGTTCTGTATGGCCGATATCCCCGGTATCATCGAGGGAGCCAGCGAAGGTAAAGGACTCGGACTTAGATTCCTACGACATATCGAACGCAATGCCGTCCTCCTATTCATGGTGCCGGCGATGAGCGACGATATAGTCAAAGAATACTACATCCTGCTCCACGAATTGGAACAATACAACCCGGAACTGCTTACCAAAGCGCGCATCTTGGCTATTACTAAGATAGACGCCGTCGATGAGAAAGCACTCCAGAAATTGAAAGTCTCCAAGAAACTGCAGAAATTAGACCTGCCGGTGGTATTTATCTCATCCGTAGCCGGACTGGGTATCGATGAACTCAAAGATGCCCTGTGGACCGAACTGAGCAAGGAGCAGAACCAAGTAATAGAGATTTCGCACGCTCCTATCGACATCACCGTTGTCGAGAAGCGCGAAGACCCGACAGCCGACACTCAGGAACAGGAAGAGACCATCTATCTCAACGAAGTAGAGGAAGAATGGGACCTGGAGAAATACCGGGGCATAGGCTGGGATAGTTAACATGAGTAATTTCTACGATAGGGTCATCGAGTGGCGCGAGAAACATATCTCACAAAAAAATATCGTTCTGCTACTCAGTCTGCTGGTCGGAGTAATCTCTGCAGCAGCCGCTATCGTACTCAAAGAACTCATCCACCTCATACGCTATCTGGTCGAGACCTACCTCGTGGCTGAAAACCATTATATATGGTACTTCATCAGCCCGATGATCGGTATCGCACTTGCGTCTCTCTTTGTCTATTATATCGTGCGCGATGACATTTCGCACGGTATAACGAAGATACTCTACGCTATCTCGCAACGCAAATCGATTATCAAACTCCACAATATGTGGTCCTCGATAGTGGGTTCGAGCCTTACTATCGGTTTTGGTGGTTCGGTCGGAGCGGAGGCTCCTATCGTGCTTACGGGTGCAGCTATCGGTTCTAATCTGGCTAAACTATTCCGCTTGGACCAAAAGACGATGATGCTCATGATTGGCTGCGGCGCAGCAGGAGCAGTAGGCGGTATCTTCCAAGCCCCCATTGCCGGTCTGGTCTTCACCCTCGAAGTACTGATGATGGACCTGACGATGACTTCGGTAGCCCCGCTACTTATCTCATCCGTTACGGCAGCCGCTATCTCGTTCCTGCATAGCCATCAGACCTCGATGTTCGAATTAGTCTCCTACGAGTCCTTCTCTTACGCCAACATACCTCTTTACTTAGGCTTGGGCTTTATCTGCGGACTTGTATCGCTATACTTCACACGCGGAATGAGTGGACTGGAACGCCTGTTCAAAGTGCATATCCGCTCTATCGGAGCTAAGATAATCGTCGGGGGTATCACCTTAGGCTTACTCATCTTCCTCTTCCCGCCTCTCTACGGCGAAGGCTATGATGTCATCCACCAACTCATCAACGGCGAAGCCGCATTGACAATTGAGAACAGTCCCTTCGCCCGTCTGGGCACTTCGTCATGGGTACTGCTCGGCTACCTCTTCCTGGTACTGCTGATGAAGATAGTAGCGTCTGTCGCCACCAATGGCGGTGGCGGTGTCGGCGGTATATTTGCCCCCTCACTCTTCATGGGTGCCATAGTCGGTTTTATCTGCGCCCATACACTCAACCTCATGGGCTGGCCTGTGCCGGAGAGTAACTTTGCCTTAGCCGGTATGTCCGGTTTGATGGCCGGCGTGATGCACGCCCCGCTGACCGGTATATTCCTGATTGCCGAACTGACGGGTAGTTATCACCTCTTTATGCCGCTGATGATTGTCAGCGTCATCTCCTATCTGACGATTATCCTCTTCGAGCCTCACAGCCTCTATACTATGCGTTTGGCGCAGAAAGGCGAACTCCTCACCCATAACAAGGATCGCTCTATTCTCACCCTTATGCACCTGGAGAATGTGCTGGAGAAAGACCTGATAGTCCTTACGCCTAAGATGACCTTAGGGGAATTGGTGAAGGTCATCGCTACCAGCAGCCGTAATATCTTCCCTGTGGTCAATCGAAACGGCCGTCTTATGGGACTGGTACTGCTGGACGAGGTGCGCAACATCATGTTCCAGCCGAGGCTGTATAACCGTTTTACGGTGGACCAACTGATGACCTCGCCTCCCGCTATCCTCACCTCTAATACGCCTATGGAAAAGGTGATGGAGACCTTCGAAGATACCGGCGCGTGGAACCTGCCCGTCGTGGATGGTAACAATAAAAAATATCTCGGAATTGTCAGCAAATCCAAGATATTCAGTAACTATCGCGAACAACTCGTCCGCCTGTCAGACGAGTAAGTCTCCACTCATCTTCTTCAACGACTCTTCGCACAGGTCCAGCAACTGCTTGGCCTCTGCAGCTTTCTTGCGGTAATCCTCTAGCGACAAGGCCTCGGCCTGCTCCAATTCGCGGACGATTGCCTCTATACGTTTAACAGCTTCGTCGTAACTCATTTTCCTTTTCCGTCTAAGATAACACCTATCGTGTAAAACAATATCTTCATATCCAGCGCCAGCGACATATTCTCCATATAGGCCATGTCATAATTCAGGCGCTCCACCATCTTGGCTATCGTATCCGTGTACCCCACCTTAATGGGTCCCCAACTGGTCAGTCCCGGACGAATCTTATACAGCAGGCAATAGTACGGAGCCTGCTCCTTAATCTGCTCAATAAAATACGCTCTCTCCGGACGCGGCCCCACTAACGACATATCGCCACGCAATACATTCCACATCTGCGGCAACTCATCTAATCGATATCTGCGCAACACACGCCCGACAGACGTTATACGCGGGTCATCATCTTCCGTCAACTGCGGCACCGATGACTCGGCTCCTTCCTGCATCGTCCTGAACTTAAGAATCATAAACGGCAGACCGTGAAAACCTATTCGCTCCTGACGATAAAGGATTGGACCGGACGACGAACAACGCACGGCAATAGCGATAGCGGCATAGAGCGGCGAGAGCAGCAGCGACACCACTAAGGCTGTCACCACATCGGTTGCCCTCTTGATACATATACCCGCATCACTCATCTTATGCTCGGTAATGCAGATATACGGACTGCCGCCTAACTCTCCTATCTGGGCAGCACCGGTGACGATATCGTATAATCGAGGAACGACATAGATATCTTTGCCGGTCGGATACTCCTTGTCGATACGCTCATACAAAGCCCTCTCGGACGGCAACTCGGCCGGGTCGATGACCACACTGTCATTCTCGCGATGCAGGCGAGAACTAACCATCGTAATCACACGCCGCGGTAAGTAACTGACAACAAACTGCAAGCCAAACAATACCACCAGCGACACCAGATAATGGTGATAGTCCGTTACCTTATCGTCAATGATTATCACAAAGAATGCCCCAAAAGCGATGACCAACGCACTCGTCAGCGTAGTCACTAACTCTGGCCCGAAGCGTTTACGGAAAGGACGCAGGTAATAACCCGACAGGTAATAGATAACCACGCACGCTAAAGGATATACTACTAAAGGTGTCCAAAAGCCGAAGGCCGGTATCAGCACCGTATGCATCCCCAACACCTTGCCTTCGTATACGAGCCATCGGAACAGCAAGAACGCCAGCCACACCAATTCGGCGGACAGGATGTCAGCTATGACATATTTCAATTGCTGTTTACGATAAGGACTCATAATAGTTGCTTAGCGGATGATGCGGAACGTATTATCCATATTGATTTGTATGATGGACGATGGTTGGTGCTCTGTCTTGTCCTCGCGGCGGTAGCGGCAGATATAATCTACCCCTTCGCGTATGGGCACCGTTATCTGTTCGAAGTTCTTAGCCGTAGGCTCACCGGATATATTGGCCGACGTGGACACCAACGGATGATGCAGGGCGCGACAGATAGCCGACGTAAAGGGCTCACGGGTAATGCGGATACCTACACTGCCATCTTCCGCTATCAACTCGGGCGCAATGTTACGCGCGCGCGGATATATTAAGGTCATAGGACGAGTACCTCCGTCCCGCGTTACATCCAATAGTTGAGCCGCAGCCTCCGGTACGTCGACATAGCCTTGCAACTTACCTTCGCCTTCCAGTAGCATCAACATCGACTTGCTATCCTCTCTGCGTTTAAGACGAAAGATACGCTTAACCGCTTCCGAGCAAGTTGCATCACAACCTATACCCCACACCGTATCTGTGGGATAGAGAATGATTCCGCCGGCTTTAAGGGTAGCAACAGCCTGCCTCAAATCGTCTTGTTCGTAGCGTTCTTCCATAAGCGACGGCAAAGGTATAAAAAATATTCCAAACTACCAAAAAAAAAGAAGGATTGTCTCCCGACAACCCAATCTTTACTTAACCTTAAATCTAATACCATGAAAAACACGGTGCAAAAGTACTGCTTTTTTTTGAACCGTGCAAATAATATGTTAAAAAAATATGTTTTATAGCATGTTTTTGTGATTTTTGCTATGTCGAGTTGACAAAAATCACGCAAATTTGGCTATTTGACGAAAAAATACTAATTTTGTACCCGCTAAAGAATGGCTCAAAATTTTAACATCAAAATACTATAAGTTATGAAACAGTTGGATTTGACTAAGTATGGCATTACGGGCGCAACCGTAATTGCTCACAATCCGTCCTACGAGTATCTGTTCGACGAGGAGACCAAGCCCACCCTTACCGGTTACGAGAAGGGTCAGGAGACTGAACTCGGTGCTGTAAACGTAATGACCGGTATCTATACCGGCCGCTCGCCCAAAGACAAATACATCGTTATGGACGAGAACTCGAAGAATACCGTTTGGTGGACTTCTGAGGAGTACAAAAACGACAACCATCCTATGTCCGAAGCCGTTTGGGCTGAGGTAAAGAAGTTGGCTATTGCTGAACTTAGCAACAAGAACCTGTACGTAGTAGACGCTTTCTGCGGTGCAAACAAAGACACCCGCATGGCCGTTCGCTTCATCGTAGAGGTAGCTTGGCAGGCTCACTTCGTTAAGAACATGTTCATCCAGCCGTCTGCTGAAGAGTTGGAGAACTTCGAACCCGACTTCGTTATCTACAACGCATCTCTGGCTAAGGTAGAGAAATACCAAGAGCTCGGGCTCAACTCCGAGACCTGCGTAGCCTTCAACACCACCAGCCGCGAGCAGGTTATCCTGAACACCTGGTACGGCGGTGAGATGAAGAAAGGTATGTTCTCGATGATGAACTACTATCTGCCCCTCAAGGGTATCGCATCTATGCACTGCTCGGCTAATACCGACATGCAAGGCAAGAACACCGCAATCTTCTTCGGTCTCTCGGGTACGGGTAAGACCACTCTGTCGACCGACCCGAAACGTCTGCTTATCGGTGACGACGAGCACGGATGGGACGACAACGGCGTATTCAACTTCGAAGGCGGTTGCTATGCTAAGGTTATCAAACTCGACAAAGAGTCTGAGCCCGACATCTACAACGCTATTCGCCGCAACGCCCTGTTGGAGAACGTAACGGTTGACGCTAACGGTAAGATTGACTTCAACGATAAGTCCGTTACCGAGAACACCCGCGTATCGTATCCTATCAACCATATTGAGAAGATTGTACGTCCCGTATCTGCCGGTCCGGCTGCTAAGAACGTTATCTTCCTCTCGGCTGACGCCTTTGGTGTACTGCCTCCTGTATCTATCCTTACTCCCGAGCAGACCAAGTACTACTTCCTCTCCGGTTTCACGGCTAAGTTAGCCGGTACGGAACGCGGTATTACTGAGCCTACTCCTACTTTCTCGGCTTGCTTCGGTCAGGCTTTCTTGGAGCTGCACCCCACCAAATATGCTGAGGAATTGGTTAAGAAGATGGAGAAGAGCGGTGCTAAGGCTTACCTGGTGAACACCGGTTGGAACGGCACGGGCAAACGTATCTCTATTCGCGACACCCGCGGCATCATCGACGCTATCTTAGACGGCAGCATCCTGTCTGCTCCTACTAAGAAGATTCCGTACTTCAACTTTGAAGTTCCGACGGCTCTGCCCGGTGTAGATCCCGCTATTCTGGATCCTCGCGACACCTATGCTGATGCAGCACAATGGGAAGAGAAGGCTAAAGACCTGGCAGCCCGCTTCATCAAGAACTTCGGTAAGTATACCACCAACGAAGCCGGCAAGGCTCTTGTACCCGCCGGTCCGCAACTGTAATAAGGTAACGGATTAGTTGCCTATTTCAGGCCAATTGATTGAGGTGAGACGTCCGCGGTAGACATCTGAAAGGATATCCGTGAGCGTCTCACCTCCTATCATATAGATGTCTCCATTAGCGTCTACCCATACAGACTGTTTCTGACGTCCTTTGCAGGCCTCGGGTATGGGGAAATGCAAGGTATCGGTATAGGCAATCCAGTTAACGCCCTCGTCTAAGGAATAGTATACCGTATCGTTCATTACATCGCCCTGCCACATGCCGCCGTACAGCCACAACGCATCGTTATAGGCTATCATTGCTGCGCCTGCAAAGGGTTCCAGACTCTTCTTAGCTTCCGCCATATTGGCTATCGAATAACGCTGATAGACGGCATTGTATTCGAATGTCCAGCGGGCGTTGGTCATATGTCCGTAGCGGTTGTAACCGCCAGCCAGGACAGCATGCTCATGCAGGCCGGTATTGAAGAAGCTGACCGAGGTATAATGGCTGACGGGGAAATCAACCGGCAGCGTATCGCCGCGGAAGACGTCTCGGAGCGGAGCATACACGCCCGTATCGCGCACGGCTAAGAAATATTGACCGATAGTGTCGGTCACAATAGCCCACATCGTCTGGTTGAACTCCGGCAGTATAGTCACGAACGAATAGCCTTTCTGTATCGCCCTTGTAGCCGTCCATTCGTAGCCATTGGTGGAGGTGTATACTTGGTCACCTTCGGCGTAGACGAACAGGTCGCCTCTGACGCTATAGTCGCGTTCTATCTGGCGTACGCGGCATTGAGAAGGCAGACCGCTGACTTTTTGCTGTTGCCACGTGCTGCCGTTGTCTGACGAGATATAAAGGGTGGTGGCGAAGCCGGTATTCATGAAATAGAAATACTGCCCCATAGCACCCGGTATAGCTTTTTGCTCCGAAGGAGCAGCATCGCTGACGGCAGCATTGACCTGTTCCCAGGTATACTCTTCCGCATCGGCCTGGTGGACGCGCGGCTCGACAGAGTACCACTTGGTCGTACTGCGGTCCTGAGCATAGACGCAGAGATAAACAGGCTGTTTGGTGAAGTCTATGGTATCGCTACCCGTGAGCACATAACTGGTGTCCGATAAGTAGATTATCGTACCGGCAGGAACGGCGTAGTACGAGATTGTAGGCACCACATGGGTGATAGGCGTGCCGTAACGTATCGAGTCATTCTCGCGCATGCGTATGCGACCGGTGTCGGATAACTCTTCTACTACGAAGAACGCTTCCGCTAATCCAGGCAGCGAGTCCACCTCGTTAAAGGAGAAAGCGGTAATGCGGGCTATGTTAGAAGCAGCGGAACTCTGACCGCCACCGACATTTATCGTACACGAGGCTGTGAAAAACAGCACACAAGCGCTCAAAAAGGGTATAATTGCTTTTTTCATAGGCAAAATGCAATAATTTGCGTATCGGATTTGCATTTTTATTAAATATTTTGTACCTTTGCAGTCGTTTTTGAAATTTAGTTACTGCGTTATGTTATTTGCCAGTCAATTTCGTGATTTACTCGGTCGTCTTCCTTGGGTTCGTCTGCGCCGTCAAAAAGCGGCTCTTCGTTCCCTCGATTTGCAGAAGCGTCGTATTCTGACTCCCGAACAGGTAGAGGAATATTCGGCTGCTGTTGTTAAGCGTATCGAGGAGTTGCACCATTTTCATAAAGCCAAGACCGTCCTAATCTATTATCCCGTTCATAACGAGGTGGACCTGCGCCAATTAGTCGTTCGTCATTGTGACGAGAAGACTTTCCTATTCCCTGCTGTCCGTCATGGTCATCGTATGGAGGTGCGCACTTACGAGAAACATATGCATTTGCACAAAGGCCGTTACGGTATTCCCGAGCCGCATACTCCTGCTTACGAAGGTCCTATTGACCTGATTATTGTGCCGGGTGTGAGCTTCGACCGTAAGTGCCATCGTTTAGGTCGCGGAGGAGGTTATTACGACCGTTTCCTCACTCGTTATCCGATGACTTTCTGTGTCGGCGTCTGCTACGATAACCAGTTGCACAAAGAGGTGCCCTTCGGTTGGCGGGACAAGACGATGGACCGCGTGATTACTCCTACTCAGACCATTGTAAAGTAGGTTGGCTGTCCATCATCGATTTTAACTTTCTGTCGGTTTCGGCCGACAGTTTTTTTTCACCCGTGCGGTAGTAATACCTCACACCATATTCTTCGCATAAGCGCATACGCGCGTATGGCAGTTCGTTGCGGTAGAACTCCTCTATCTGGTTCCAGAGTTCTAAGATAATAGCGTCAGCTTCCTTGCGCAGCGTCTCCAGGTCTTCGTAGATGCGGCTGGTGGACTTAACGTGAATACGCTGGTTCACCTGACGTTCCTTGAAGATGTCGTAGTGCACTTTCACCTTATTGATAGCGGGATTGTAGATAGGGAATCCGCCCTGTCTGACGCGCTCGTTCTCGCCGTCGATGATATTTTGTCCCCACACCAGCAAGTCCTCTTCGCTACTCAAGTCGGGCAGGATATGCGATTCGGGATCGAGTTTGTATAGCTCTTTCTGGTCCTTGCGTATCTCGCCGCGGATGACGGCTAAGTTGAGTACCTGAATAAAATGCGAGATATACATTCGGGCATTCTGCACCTGGTGGCGGTACTGTTTATTGGCGCTGACCTTGGAGTTGAAGTTCTGGTGGTATTGGGTGACCACATTGAGGAACTGCGCCAGGAAGGTCTGTGCCTTCGACAAGGTCTGGTAGCGGATGACCTGCTCGGTAAAATCGGCTTCGCTGGCTTTTTGAACGGCTTTCTGCAAGGCCGTCAAACGAGCCTGGTCGGTGTTAGGAAGTCTTCTGTAAGGCATATCTAATTCATTCTTGTTACTAATTGTTCAGCCATGCGTCGTAAGGTGTCCGTAGCCTCGTTGCGCGGTAAGGACTCCAGATAAGTCTGCGCCTCGTCGGTGAGACGTTGTATCTCGGCGTGCGCCATCGTGTCGATGCCTAAGCGACGGTATTCGGCTAAGGTGCGTTCTACATTGCCCTGCGTATCGGGCATCCCTTTGGCGCGGGCTTGCAACCACATCCAGGTCTTCTTGCCCTCGCGTATGTCGCCTCCGATGGCTTTACCGAAGGTGCGTTCGTCGCCGAAGCAGTCTAAGTAGTCGTCCTGTAACTGGAAGGCCAGTCCAACGCGTATGCCGTATTCATATAAGGCTTGCTGTGCCGCCTTGTCGGCTCCGGCCATATAGGCGCCTATCTGCAGGGCGGTGGCCAGGAGGACGGCAGTCTTTTGCCTAATCATCAGCATATAATCGGCTATCTCGGCACTCGCGGCTTGGGCCAGGTCTACATCGCGTTGTTGCCCTTCGCAAATCTCCGTAGCCATCGTATTGAAGAGTCGCAGCACTTCGGGCAGACGGTCTGCGGGCAGTTGAGCAAGCAGTTTATACGCTTCTATCAACATCTGGTCACCACTGAGGATGGCGGTGTTCTCATCCCATTTAATGTGCACGCAGGGTCGTCCGCGACGCACTTGGGCTTTGTCCATCACATCGTCGTGCAGCAGGGTGAAGTTGTGAAACACCTCTAAGGCCAAGGCTGCGGGTATCACCTCTTGTTCGTTGCCGCCAAAGATGCGACTAGCCGTCAGCGCTAAGGTAGGACGCAGACGTTTGCCACCGGCCGCTAAGGTGTAGCCGATAGGCTCGTATAGTCCCAGCGGTTCACGTTGCCAATCGAGGGCAGCTATTTCGCGGTTGATATCAATCATAGTGGTTCTCTATGATGTCGGTTAGGACATCTTTGATGTCTATTCCGGCGGCACGTACCTGCTGCGGGATAAAACTCGTGGCGGTCATACCGGGTGTAGTATTCACTTCCAACAGGTTGACATCTACACCGAGCGGACTCTCGGTATTGGGCGTCAGTATCCAGTCGACACGGATGATGCCTTGTGCACCTACTATGTCGTAAATCTTCAGCGTCTGGGCTTGTACCTCGTCGCGCACGGCATCGGGCACGCGGGCAGGAGTTATCTCGTCCACCTGGCCGTTGTATTTGGCATCGTAGTCGAAGAACTCATTGGCGGTAACCACCTCGGTGATGGGGAAAGCCACGGCTTTGTTGCGGGTCTTGTACACGCCGCAGGTCACTTCGGTACCTTGCATGAACGACTCGCAGATAACCTCGTCGCCTTCTTTGAATGCCAACTCGATAGCGGGGATGACGGCGTCTTTGGTCTTCACCTTGGTGCAACCGAAGGACGAGCCGCCGACGTTACTCTTAATAAAGCACGGCAGGCCGACTTCTTTAATCAGGCCGTCTACGCCGCCGACGGAATCCAGGCATCCTAGGATTCCTATGCTTCCTATGGGCTTACGCAAGAGGACGCTCTTGGCGATGCGGAAACCGAAGCCCTGCAGGTAATGGTTGCAGGTGAACTTATTGAAGGTCAGCGCAGCCGCCAGTACGCCGCAGCAGGAGTACGGGATATGCATCATATCGAGGTAGCCCTGCAGCAGACCATTCTCGCCGGGTGTGCCGTGAATGGTGATAAAAGCGAAGTCGAAATCGCGTAAACGACCCAGGGTATCGTAGTCAGCGCCCTGTAACTCGACCACCTCGGCGTCGTACCTGTCGAGGTCGATAAATGACATTATTCCCGCCGCGCTACGCAGCGAAACATCGTGCTCGGAGCTGTCGCCTCCGGCTACTATTGCAATTTTTCTTTTCATTTAGTCGGCAAAGATATACTTTTTTTTGCATATATGCAAATTTTTTTGTACTTTTGCAGCATGAAACGTTGGATTATAGCAATGCGACCTTGGTCGTTCCCTGTCTCGGCGGCTCCTGTTATCCTGACCGCCACATATTTAATGCTCCGCGGCTATACCGTTGATTGGCTGTTGGCGTTGTGGGCTTTAGTAGGTAATATGCTCTTTCATGCGGCGGGTAATCTTATCTCGGATTACTACGATTTCCGCAAGGGCGTAGACACCAATCCCGAAGTGGGCGGTTCGGCTATTACGGGCGGTTCGATGACGGCGCACGAGGTGCACGTGTTCGGCTTGGTGATGCTGGCCGTAGCATCCGTTAACGGACTGCTCATGATGCTGTTCACCGGATGGGAGTTGCTGTTATACGGAGCTATTGGCGCATTCTTGGCGGCCTTCTATCCGTGGTTCAAATTTCACGCTTTGGGGGACTTGGATATTTTGTTCACTTTTGGTATTATTCCTACGTTGGGTACCGCGTATGCCGTATTGCCGGAGCACCCGTCTATCATGGGTCCGGAGGCATATATGTTGTGCGACGCGCTGTGGGTGACCTTAGCGTTTGCCACGGTAACGGTAGCGGTCTTGCATGCCAATAACTCGCGCGACGCAGCTTGCGACGGCAATGCCAAGATTCGTACCTTTGCTATGCTGATTGGTGCGCGCGCCAGTAGGATAGTGTACTATCTGGAGGTGCTGATGCCGGTTATTTGGGTGAGCGTATGTCTTGCCTTCGGTCGTATGCCGTGGCTGATGCTGTGTTTTGCCCTGCCGACACTTGTTCCGGCGATAGGACTGATTAAGCGCATGAGCACGTTGCCCGCTCCGGAAAAGATAGCTACGTTAGACGTATCGACGGCTCAATATCAACTGATTAACACTTTCCTGCTGACGGCAGGATTTATCGTATGTCATTTTGCCCTATAAGCGATAAACGCATCGTTCGTCTGAGCCTTGCTTTTGGTCTGGCTCTGGTGCTATGGACGGTGATGTTCAGTCCGTGGACGCATTCGTGGGTGCCGTTCTGGTACGGCATGCCGGTAGCTGCTGCGATGTTGATTACTATAGCGTGCCTGTGGGGCGGTAATCCGCTTCAGGATGTGCGATATCGCAGCGACGAGATAATGCTGATGGCGGTAGAAGCAGTGGCTTTAGCCGCAGCGTTGTGGGGTGTATTCTGGATAGGCGATAAAGTGTCGCAATGGCTATTCCCGTCCTTTGCGCGTGTACAGGTAAATAATGTATACAGTCTTAGGGACGGTTGGCGTCCGGAGGCGATAGCGGCGCTGCTGTTTTGCCTTATCGGTCCGGCAGAAGAAATCTTCTGGCGCGGGTATGTCCAACGCACTCTGACGGAGTGGCTTGTCGGCAAGGAATCGACCCTGCGTGACCGACTGAGTGCCAGAGGATTAGTGGCACTTGCGTTGTCTATATTTTTGTATACGATTATTCATCTTTTCTCCTTCAATTTCATGCTCATTATGTCGGCATTGGTGTGCGGTCTTATCTGGTGCACGCTGTACTGGTTGTTTCCCCGCCGTTTGCCGATGTTGATTCTCAGTCACGCTATCTGGGACGCCGCCGTTTTTGTGTGGTTCCCCATCTGATGTGAACGAGACTGGAACGAGACTGGAACGAGACTGGAACGAGTCATTTACGAGGGTTCGTAGGAACCCAATGGCGAGTGCGGGTGCGAATAGTATCCGCCATTAGTGCGCCCGCCCCCTCTTCGCTCTTCTTTTACTCTCGTTAAAGTCTCATTCCAGTCTCGTAGTCGGCCCGTTAAAGTATGGAAAAATTGCCAAATTGTGTGCACAAATTGCCGTAAATGCCTGAAAAAGGGACAATTATTTGCATATATAAAATAATTTATATATCTTTGCAGCGCAAAAAGTAGTCACATCAAAAACAAAATAACCATTTTTTACTAACTAAAAAATTAATGCTTATGAGAAACACAATTTCTAATTTATTAACCCCGAAGGGGCGGTGGCTCCCCACCCTTCTCCTCCTCTTCACACTGGGCATCGGTCAGATGTGGGGAGCGGCCAGCACAACAACAGATAATAAATCTATTACGGGCACTGTAACATTTGATAGTTTTGGCAGTATGTCTAACGCCACTTGCTATTGGTATAATGGTGTTAAAGTATTTGAAAATGCAACTGGAACTGCTTCGAAAGGAACGCAAGCATGGTCTACAGATGTTACTTATCCTTGCTATGCCGCCGATATTGTGACAGGTAAAGATGGCACCGCGAAGAATAACAAGTGGGGAAATAGTGAGGGTAATACGCCTGTATGGTCAATGTCTGGTCTTGTTTTGCAGCGTCACTGTTTAGCAGTTCATGTTAATTCGGCAGGAACCATTACATTGATTGTGAATAATAATACGAATACCGATGTTGATGTGGTGCCGAATCTTGCAGCAAAAATTGATAATGTAGCATACGCAACAGCATACACGACAAGTAACTATCTATCAGGAACTGGAGATGCGTTGACTCTTTCGTCATCTCGATCTGACGCAACTAATAAAAAATGCCGTTATACTGTCAGTTATACGGTAAAAACTACAGATTTGACAGATGGTGAAGCGGTAATTAAATTCTATTATGGATCATCTGGAACAGGCGCTGGTAAGATATTCTGCTATGAATCGGTGTCATTTACACCAGCTACTGTCACAAAGCATTCTGTCACATACGACCTCAATGGCGGTACGGGAACGACACCAACGCAGGCTGATGTAGCAGAAAATGCTAAGTTTACGCTTCATGATGGTACAACAAGTATTACTGCTCCGAGTGGACAACAGTTTGCAGGTTGGAATGATGGTACTAAGACGTATCTCGGCGGCGCAGAATATACGATGGGCACGTCTGATGTAGAACTTACGGCACAGTGGGAAACAGCCAAAACTGACCCGACAGCAACGTTCTCTAACAGTGCTTATGTAGTAGGTGCAAGTGCTTTGGATTTGAGCGGTTTGTTTACATCGCAGAACACAAGCGCAGTTACTTTCGCTTTGAAGGTGGCTTCTGAGGATGCAACCGTAAGTGGCAGCAACTTCACAGCGACCAAGGAAGGTTCGTATGTTATTGTGGCTACTCAACCTGCTGATGCTAACTATAAGGCTGTTTCGAAAGAGGCTACTATGGTTGTTACTTATCCTGCAACGGGTTCTGCTACGATTATCTACAATGTTGCAGTTGGAACAAGCCAAACTTCTTTGGCTACGGCAAGTAAGGAAGATAACTCTGCTTCGATTTCTAACCTCGTAGGATTTACAGCAGTTGAGATTGCTACTCGTTCTGGAGGTGGAAAGACTGCAAGTTCTCCTAAATTGGAAACCCCTGCAACTAAGGTTCAAGGTAAATATGTATATGTGACTTTTGACGTTGCAAACGGCAAAGAGTTTGTTCTCGACAGCGTTGTAACCAAAATGGTAGCAGTCTACAATTCTAAAACGTTTGAGATTGTTGTTAGTGATACTGAAGGCACTAAGGACTCGTTGAATTATGAGCAGGGAAGCAATAGTGATCCGGGTACTGCACATCAATTTAATTTCACGAGTAGTGTAAAGGCTTATCAAGGTACGGTAACCATAAAAATTTACGCTTATGGTTCAAGTGCAAATGATTATCGTATAGGTAAACCGCTGAAGGTTTGTGGTAAAGTTCAGAATATTCCTACTCCTTCAGCTCCAAGTATTTCGGCTCCGGATGCAGATCAGGCTGCGGTATATGACCTCAATGACGTGATTGCTCCGCTGGAGATTACGGCATCGGGTTATCCGACTCCGACGTATCAGTGGTATTCTAATAGCAGTGCAAGTACAGATGGTGCAACCGCTATTGAAGGCGCGCAGAGTGCAAGTTACACTCCGGCTAATAATGTAGCAAGCGATTTGTATTACTACTGCGTGGCTACCAACTCGCAGGGTACTGCTACTTCGCATTACTTCCATGTAACGGTTAATGCTCCGGCAGTTCCGACAATCTATACCGAGACTACGGCTTTGACGTTGACTTCTAATAAGGTTGCTACGGATTCGAAGAACTTCACCTTCTCCGGTGCGAACTTAGGCGATGATTTAGTAAAGCTTGTTTTGGCATCCGAAGTAGATGGCATTACGCTGAGTACCGCTTCTGTCACTCCGACAGCCGGTGCTATTGCAGATACGGAGGTTACGGTTTCGTATAAGTCGCTGCTGGATGTAGCAGAGACTGATGTGAACCTGTATCTGAAGCAAGGAGACAACATTCTGAAGACCATCGTTTTGACCTATAGTTCAACAGCAGGTATTGAGAGTTTGACTTCTATCTCTGCTGCAACGACTTGGAACTGGAAAGATGCAGCTGATGCAGCATATGGAACATTAGGACAGAATGATATGATTGTTTTGGCGAATGCGGATGTAACTTGGGATGCTGGCTTTAATGCTCTCGCTATTGCAGGTAAGTTGCAGCACTATTATCGTGACAGCAAATATGCGCAAGGACATGAGTTGAAGTTCAATACGACGATTCCGGGTCGCGTAACTGTTACCTTCTCTAATACAGGAGGCAAAGATATTGCTCGTGCTCCGCGTATCACGGATGTCAATGGTTCTTATGCTCCGACAGCAGAGGAAGATGGTTCGAAGAATACAACGGCTAAGACATATTCTCATAATGTAGCAGCCGGTGATGTGCTGATTGCAGGTTTTGAAATGCAAACAGGTACTCCGGCGAATATGCTTCGTTTCTATAAAGTAGAGTTTGTTCCGACCTACACGGTTGCTTATGCAGCAGGTGAGCATGGTTCGGACGATATGACGGACGCTAATGCGTATGTAGCTGGCGATGAAGTAACACTTCTTGCTAACACGTTTACTCCTGCGACCGGCTATGTATGGAGCGGATGGACGGTAAAAGATGCCAACAATGATGACGTCGCCGTTTCGGAGGGCAAGTTTACCATGCCCGCATCGAATGTAACCGTTACGGCTCAATGGCTTGATAATAGCAATGTGGCTCGCATTGGTGATGCTTATTACACAACGTTCGCTGAGGCTTTGACACACGCTGCTGATGGCGAGATTGTTCTATTACAGGATATTGATGTAACAGCTCAGATTGAGATTGCAGCCGGCGTAACGGCTACTATTGACTTGGCAGGCCACAAGATTGAGTACACCGGTACTGAGACTCTTCCGAGTGGTGTTATCCTTGTACACAATGGTGCAAGCCTGACGATCAATGACTCCAGCGATCCGGATGCAGGTTCGATTGTTGCCGGAGAGAAGGCTTATGCAGCTATTGCATTGACGAAGGCTGGCGATGATGCAACTAATCCGGCAGTTCTGGTAATCAATGGTGGTACGTTCACCGGTTACTATTATGGTATTACCGGTAACGGAAGCCGTCCGAATACACAAATCACAATTAATGGTGGTACGATTACCGGTACAGTAGGTATTGCCATTTACCATCCGCAGGTAGGTACATTGACGGTTAACAACGGAAGCTTGACTGGTGTGGATGCTGCAATCGAGATGCGCGCGGGTACATTAGTAATCAATGATGGTACCTTCACCGCAACCGCAACTGAGTTCTCTTGCAATCCGAACGGCAGTGGTTCGACTACCAGCGGTGCTGCTATTGCTATCGCACAGCACACTACGAAGAAAGACATCTCTGTTACTATCAACGGCGGTACGTTCAATGGTGTGAAGGCTCTCAATGAGTCCAACCCGCAGGTTAACGATCCAGCTCCGCAAGTAGACTTGGCAGTCAAGGGCGGTGACTTCACCGGTGAGGTTTCAACGGTTGATGTAGATCACTTCATCTCCGGTGGTTCGTTTGATGCTCCGGTTTCGAATGAGAATAGCGCAGAAGGCTTCGTTCCTGCTCCGCTAGATCCTGTAACCGGTAAGTTTACCGTAATGCCGAAGGATGGCGTTTGCCTGGTGAAGATTACTCCGACAAGCCAAACAAAGGGTACCCAAACAGGTTTGTACCCAGATGGAGACGAACTAACCATCAATTTGAGTTCTGGTATGAACTTAGGCGGTAGCGGTAAGTATTTCGGTGTTAAGGCTACAGAGAACTTCCAAGAAGGTGATGTACTCCACTTAAATATGAGTACTTACCAAAATTCTCAAGATGCGACAGCGTATGTATATGCAGACAAAGACGCATCCGTATTCTTGTTCGATACCGAAGAGAAATGTGATGAGAATAAGGATTATTACATTACAATGCCGGCTGCGGTAAATGGTCACAAAGAGTTGTACATTGTTCGTACAGACGGTAATAAGTGGAATGGTGGTCCGTCGGTAATGGAGGTTACTCGCGTTATCAATCCCACCTTGACGGCTATTACGATCAATGGTCGTAACGGTGTTATTGACGAGGCAAATAAGACAGTTTCTGTTACAATTCCTTACGATGCTAACTTGGCTGCTCTGACTGTTGTTCCGACGATCGTTTGGAATGCGGCTGCTGCAACTAACTCTATCGTAGTTAACGACGGTAGCGCTTGGGTTGAAGGTCCGAACTCCTACAAACTTACCGATAAGGATGGTGACTACACCGTATATACTATCACGCTCACGCGCGACGTACAGAAACATGCCGTTAAGTTCTATGACGGTGAGACCTTGCTGGAAACCCTTGAGGTTGAAGATGGTACGAGCATTGCAGCCGGTGATGTTCCTGCTGATCCGACGAAAGAGGATTATATCTTCCAAGGTTGGGCAGAGACCGCAGGCGGCGATGTAGTTGACGTAACTTCGTTTACTATCAGTGCAGCAAAGAACTTCTACGCTGTTTGGGCTGCCGAGACAGGTGTGATCAAACTGTTGGACGGTGAAGGTAATGTAAACACAACAGACTTTATCACTGCCGTAACAGCTGGTACGGTTAACTTCGATGCCGCAGATCATAACTGCGTAACATTCGGTAGCACGGCAAGCACGGTTATTAATCAATCCGGTGCGAATAAGTATATTGTTTACAATGCAAGAACTAATCAGACGAAGATTAAATTTGTATTGTATAATACAAACTCGAGTGCTCAGCAACTCGTTCTGCAAAAGATTGCAGAGGGTGAAACTGCAATTGCGGAAGGAAATGAGATCACTATTGATGTTCCGTCCAAAGAACGCTTCGAGACTCCGTACTACACTTACAATAGCGAAGTAAACCGCACAATGTATGTATTCACGAAGAATACAAATATTAAGGTGCTGCAAGTGAAAGTTGTAGATGATGGTGCCCCGGTTAAACAGGCAGGTGAGGCAGGTTACTCGCTCAACCTGAATGTAGGTCGTGTATTTGCTCCGACTAATACAGGAGTAGTATATGACGGTTTAACGATGGAAACTGGAAGCAACTACAAAGTGCTTAATAGTACTGAATTCCAAACGACGAAGAATATATCGTTCTCGATTTCATCTCCTGTATTGCTGAAGGTTACTACGAATACTGCGAAGTACTACGTATCTCAGAATCCTAATGAGGATGGTACAACTGCAACGGAAATCACTGCAGCAGGTACTGCAGAGTTTGAGTTGACAGAAACCACCAATCCTTGGTATATTGTTCCTTCTACGACTTCGAATGTGAAGTACACCAACATTGCATTCGAATTACCAAAGGCTGCTACTCCGGTTATTGAAACTCAACCTGCTACAAACCATACGTTTAATCCGGGTGACATGACCGCAACCGTTGTGGCTACGGTTACTGAGGGTACGCTCCATTACCAGTGGTATAAGAAAGCTACCGTAGGTGACGACGAGGAAGTAGGTACTGACGCTGCTACGCTGACGACCACAACCGAGGGTACGTACTATGTAGTAGTAACCAATGTTCTTGCAGGTCACCAAAATACTTCTGTAACTTCTGACGAAGCTGAACTTGGCTATCGCGTAACGAACGACGCTACCTTGATGGCATTGAGTTACGGCGGAACAGCTATCACGTTGGAAGATGGTGTTTATACCTATGACGTAGAGTTGGCTAAGGGAACGACCGATGTTCCGGCTCTTGCTGCAACGGCTACTATGGGCGGCTATGCAAATGTAACTATTGATAATGCAACTGAGTTTGTAAGCTACGCTGCAAGTTCAACCGTTACGGTTAAATCGGAAGATCAGACGGTAACAAAAGTTTACACGGTTAACTTCGCTGTTAAACATGATCTCCCGCAAGTAGATGTTACTGCTTCTACCACCTGGAACTGGGCTAATGCAGCTGAAACCATGCAGAAGATTCTACCTGAGACAAAGAATGTTGAACAACTCATGGCCAATATTGATGATGAAGGTAAGAAACTGAAGAATGATGCTGAGTTTAACTCGCAAGCTTTAATCTTTAGTGGTCAAGAGGCTCTGACTGGAAACAGCACCAGATGGTATGCTAAGGGCGGTCACATTAAGTTCAATGTAACTGTTCCCGGTAAGGTAACCGTTGAGTTCTCGGATAACGGAACCAACAATCGTCGTCTGAAGATTAACAACTATTTATCTACAGAATCTTCTGCTAGCGAGACAGATGTTAAGACCTATGCTGCTTATGTTCAACCGGGCGAAGTAACGCTTATGGGTGTTAAGAACGATGGTACCGGTGTAGACCAATATATCCGTATCTCGAAGATTGAGTTCACCGCTGCTGATGAGTCTCGTGCTAATCTGCAACTGGGTGGTATAGGTACCGTCTGCTTGCCGTTCGATGTAGCAACTACGGATCGCTTCGGTGGCACCTTCTACAAGGCTGACTACCAAGGCCCGGGCTTCGCATACTTCATTGAAGAGACCGGAACACTGGAAGCCGGTAAACCGTACGTTTACGTAGCCGATACGACCTTCATTGTATTATTGCAGGATGTTAATGCTAATACGGTTACCGACCCGACACCTTATCGCGGTATGTATGGTACCTTCACCGATATGGCCGCAGGTAGCCTGACCGACAAGTACGTCATCGCTCAAAAGAAACTGCGTCGCTGCGGTCCGGGTGCAACCTTGGCTGCTTATCGCGCATACATCGACTTGACCGAGATGCCGACCACTCCGCTCGAAGTGAACGATCCGGCTAACGCTCCTGTTCGTCGTCGTTTGGGCATCGGTGGCAACAATGGCAGCACGACTGACCTGCAGAACTACTTCGAGTTCGACGCTGAAGGTACGCAGAAAGTGATCATGAACGGTCAACTCTACATCCTCCGCGACGGTAAGATGTATAACGCTCAAGGTCAGTTGATGAAATAACACCAAAATGGCACAAAAGTACGGCAAAAATTTGCATATATCAAAATTTTGCCGTACCTTTGCAGCCGAATTTGGGAATGACACTGAAGATTATGAAGAAACAATACTATAACCCGCGCACGGAGCGCGTAGAACTTGATCCCTTAATGGTTCAGTTCGGAGGCACGCAAGGAGTCAGCATCGACCAGAACGAATACAACGGAAACGGCGATTAACCTTGCGCATTAGGCGTCTAATAAACGCCATCAACACTCTTCCACCCGAGTTCGTCACACGACGGACTTGGGTGGATGTGTTTCAAAATCATAAATCATAAATATTAAATCCTAAATAAAATTTGCATAAATGCAAAATTTTATGTACCTTTGCACCCAAATTACAGAAGTAGGCTTTTTATGAACGAGTCGCAAACAACACAAATCAACACCTTAGGGGAGTTCGGACTTATCGAACGCCTGACAAAAGATATTCAGCCGCAACAACCCTCCACCGTCCTCGGCGTAGGAGACGATGCGGCGATATTGGATTTTGAACAAGGAGTACAGAGCAAGGACAAAAGACGCGTCTTAGTGACGACAGACCTATTGTTAGAAGGTGTGCACTTCAACTTAGAATACGTTCCCCTCAAACATTTGGGTTACAAGGCCGCCGTGGTCAACTTCTCCGATATATACGCCATGAACGGCACTCCCACTCAGATAACCGTCGGCTTAGGCCTGTCAGCCCGCTTTGGCGTAGAACAGGTAGAAGAGCTGTACAGCGGCATACGTCTGGCGTGTGAGCGCTACGGCGTAGACCTGGTAGGCGGCGACACCTCGGCCTCGATGACCGGCATGACGATAGCTATCACCTGTCTGGGCATAGCCGACGAGAAAGATATCATCCGCCGCAGCGGCGCACAGGTCAACGACCTGATATGCGTGAGCGGTAACTTAGGCAGCGCCTACTTAGGCCTGCAACTGCTCGAGCGCGAACGTATAGCACAACGCGGCGCCGTCAGCGGCGATAACATAGCCGCCTTTGAGGGACGCGAATACCTGCTCGAACGCCAACTCAAGCCAGAAGCACGACGCGACATAGTAGAAGCCCTGCGCAAAGCCGGCATACACCCCACCGCGATGATGGACATAAGTGACGGCCTGAGCAGCGAACTGATGCATATTTGTAAGCAATCCGGCGTAGGATGCGCTATATACGAGGATAAGATACCTATCGACTACCAGGCAGCCGTCGTAGCCGAAGAGATGAATCTCAACATCGTCACCTGCGCCCTCAACGGAGGCGAAGACTATGAACTGCTCTTCACCTGCCCACTGAGCGATTACGAGAAACTGATTCCCTTAGACGACATATATATTGTCGGACATATTACCAAACCCGAATTGGGTGCCGTACTCGTAGGACGCAACGGCGAAGAAATACAACTGCGGGCACAAGGCTGGCAAGCCTTCCCCGAACAACACGAATAAAACAATACACCATATGAAAGGTATTATTCTTGCCGGAGGCAGTGCAACAAGGTTGTACCCTCTCAGTAAAGCAATCAGTAAACAAATCATGCCCGTATATGACAAGCCAATGATCTATTATCCCTTGTCATCCCTTATGCTTGCCGGCATACGCGAGGTATTGATTATCTCTACGCCGCGCGACCTGCCTATGTTCGAAGAACTGTTGGGCGACGGCAGCCGACTGGGTATGAAACTCAGCTACAAGGTACAACTGGTTCCCAACGGCCTGGCACAAGCCTTTGTATTAGGAGCCGAGTTCCTGAATGGCGAACCGGGCTGCCTCATCTTAGGCGACAACATGTTCTATGGTCAGGGTTTCCGCACGATGCTCAAAGAGGCTGTTGAGCAGACCGAACGCGATGGCGGCGCTTGTATCTTCGGTTACGAAGTGCGTGACCCGCGTGCCTACGGCGTAGTGGAGTTCGACGCTAACGGCAAAGTGCTGAGTCTGGAAGAGAAACCCCAGCAACCAAAGAGTAACTACGCGGTGCCCGGATTATATTTCTACGACAGTACCGTCTGCGCTAAAGCCGCAGCCCTCAAACCCAGTGCACGCGGCGAATATGAGATAACCGACCTCAATAAATGCTACCTGAACGAAGGTACATTGCAAGTCAAACTCTTCGGACGCGGCTTCGCCTGGCTCGACACCGGTAACTGCGACAGCCTGCTGGATGCCGGCAACTTTATCGCTACTATCCAGAACCGTCAGGGCTTCTACGTAGCCTGCATTGAAGAGATAGCTTGGCGCAACGGATGGATAAGCTCAGATCAACTGCGTAACTTAGGACAGGAGATGAAGACCGCCTACGGACAATATATGGTGCACCTAGCCGATACTGCAAAATAATGCGACGCGCGAGATACATACTGCTTCTTCTGCTGTGGGCAATGACCTTGCCCGCCGAGGTGCATTATGTTATTCGCCATTACTCGGTAGAGGACGGACTGAGTCAGAATACCGTCAATACCATCCTGCAGGACAGCATAGGCTATATGTGGTTCGGCACATGGGCAGGGCTGAACCGCTTTGACGGTTATACGTTTACTACTTATCAGCCTTCCTCCCCGGATCCCAATAGCGCACACGACGGACGTATCATCAACCTGTGGGAAGAGCAGGGGCAACTGATCATCCAGACCTACGATAATACGTGCTATACGCTCACGGACGGAAAGATGATTCCGACAGGACGCAAAGGACCACCGCTGACCCTCGAGACCGACTCCATTTACATCGACCGGCACGACATCGTGTGGGCCATAGACGACCAACCGGGTATATCGCGTTACCGCAACGGACAATGGAAACGCTTCACGCCGGCGCTCGACCCACGCTACGAAGGCCAGTTGCGGCGCAACTTCCTCATGCTGGAAGATAAAGACGGCAACCTGTGGGTCAACCCTACCGGAGGAGGTTTCTCACGCTATAACTATGAGCGCGACGAACTGGAATGGCCATTCGGACATATCGTCAACGGACGAATGGAAGGTGTGACCAATATGATTCACACCGCCTATATCGACCGGCAAGGCATACTTTGGCTCTCCACCTACGACAAAGGCATCGACCGTATAGACCTCAATCCGCAGCCCTTCGACTTAGTCGACATGCGTACAACGGACGACCCGAGTGGTGAGGTCAGAGCCTTCTTAGTCAAAGACGGACAACTGACCACTTACGTCAAAGACCGCCGACGTATCTATTGCGCTACGCGCACATCACGCGGGTTATTATTAGGTACTAAGGGGCGCGGCGTCATCGGTACTCCCACGCCCTGCGGTCAAGCCGATGTATACGCTATCCTCGAGGCCGACGGACACCTGTTTATCGGTACTTACGACGACGGCATATGGGACATCACCGATAATGCCCAACGTCACCTCTTCCCGCACCTGAAAGTGCGCGACTTGCTCTACACCCGCCGCACCCTCATAGCCGCTACGACCGACGGCCTACTCATAGGCGATAGTCTACTGCCTTATCACGACGTACGCTGCCTCGCTATCGACCGCAGCGGACAAGTATGGGCCGGCACCTTCGGAGGAGGACTGCTGCGCGTAGATATTGACCAACCTGGATTGACGACAGTGCCTATAGAGCACGATATCATCTTGGCCTTAGCCGTTGATCACGACGGCGACCTGTGGATGACGGGCGAGAAAGGTATAGTGCGTTACAACCCGCGCAGCAATACCCACCAACACTATGACGTACTGACCGGCGACCGCGATGCGTACTTTACCGAAGCTAAGGCCGTGCGCATAGGTGATGACATAGCCTTTGGTTATAACCATGGTTACTGCCGCTTCACGCCGGATCAGATAACGCGCTCGTCGTATATACCGCCTATCGTCATTACCGGCATCGACCGTCCCAACCCCAAAGCTGTCACTATCCGCTTTGCCGCCTTAGACTATGTGGCACCCGAGAAGATACAATACCGCTACCGCATGAGCGGCGCCGATAAAGAATGGCGTAGCGACGGCACGCGACACGAGGTATCGTACACCAACCTCGGAGCGGGCAAGTATATCTTCCAAATAGCCGGCACCAACAGCGAAGGCGAATGGAGTTCACAGGTGCTCTCCTATCCTATCACTATCCGACGCCCCGCCTGGCAGTCGTGGTACGTCGTACTGATTGTACTCTTCGTGCTCTCGCTGCTGGCCGTACTGGCCGTGCATGCTTTCAACACCGCCAGCGCTCTGCGGCAAGAGGTAGCAGTAGAACAAAAAGTAACCGACATCAAGTTGCGCTTCTTCACCAATATCAGTCACGAATTGCGCACGCCGCTCACCCTTATCTCCGGACCTGTAGACAATATCTTACATACCGAACGTCTGTCCGGCTCCGTACGCGAACAACTGGAGATAGTGAGCAGCAACAGCAAACGCATGCTGCGACTGGTTAACGAGTTATTGGACTTCCGCAAACTGCAGCAACACCAACTGCGACTCAAAATTCAGTCTACCCGCATGAGCGAACTTATCGAGCAGACGGCCGCGCATTTCAATAAGGAAGCTGCGGATAAACATATTACCTATACTTGGGACCTGCAAGCCGCCGATGCCGTAGCATGGGTGGACCGCGACAAGACGGATATCATCCTTTTCAACCTGCTCAGTAATGCCTTTAAGTACACTCCCGCCGGCGGCAGCATCACTATCCGATTGACCGAGAAAGAGGAGTTTGTAGTCATCAGCGTGCAGGATACCGGACCGGGTATACCGAAAGATAAACGCAGTATCCTATTCACCCGCTTCCAGAGTCATAACGAGTTGCGCAATACCGGCAATCAACCCGGCACAGGTATAGGACTTAACCTGACCAAAGAATTAGTCGACCTGCATAAGGGTTACATAGAGGTAGAGAGCGAAGTAGGACGCGGCAGCACCTTTATCGTCATGCTGCGCAAAGGACACGAGCACTTCGGCAACGAGGTGGATATGATTGTAGACGACTCCATACGTAAAGACACCGCTATCGAACCCCTACCCGACCTCAATACCATCTCCGTGGATGATGCCAAGAAGCTCATCGTCGTAGTAGACGACAGCGAGGATATGCGGCTGTTTATGCAAAATATCTTTGCCGACAGTTACCGTATCGTCACCGCCGAAGACGGTGTACAGGCATTGGATATCATCCAAAACCAAGGACCCGACTTGGTCATCACCGACTTGATGATGCCAAACATGGACGGATTGGAACTCACACAACGCATCAAGCAGGACGAGAACCTGGCACATATACCCGTCATCCTACTGACCGCCAAGACGGCTATAGAGAGTCAGTTGGAAGGCCTGGACAAGGGCGCTGACGATTATATCACCAAGCCCTTCTCGCCGGAGTATATGACTGCCCGCGTGCGTAACTTGTTGGCACAACGCGAACAACTGCGCGAACTGTATCGCTCGCAACTGCTCAAGATGGACATCAACAAAGTGCAGCAGTCGCCGGACGAGATATTCCTCGCCCAGTTGCTCAACTTTATGGAGAAGGAAATGGACAACAACTGCCTGACCGTGGACGACCTGGTATCGCATATGGCTTTGGGTAGGACGGTCTTCTTCAACCGACTGAAAGGTCTGACAGGTCTGAGTCCCGTAGAGTTCATCCGCGAGGTACGCATCAAACGCGCCGCCCAACTGCTGGAGATGCAGCAATATAATGTTACCGAGGTCACCTATATGATCGGTATGAACGACTCGCGCTACTTCAGTAAGTGCTTCAAACAGATGATGGGTGTTACGCCTACCGAATACAAACGGCTACATAGCAAATGAGTAAAGCGACACGACATATTATCCTCTGTCTGATGGCCACTATGTTGGTTGCTTGTTCGTCCACCGGTGCGCAGCGTCCCAGTCAGCGTACCCGTCAGACCGACACGACCGACACGACCGTTGTGCAGATGGTGGACCTCAATCGTCGCATGGCCGAAGAAGCCGATCGTAGCCTGACCTACTTAGCGCAAGAAGGCTATGTCCTCACCGACGAGAACTACTGGGTGCGGGGCATCAACATCGACGACCGTACCCCCGTGACGACAGGCGAACGCCGACTGCGGCTACAGATTCGCCAGATGGACGGCAGCCTGATAGAAGATAAGCAAACCAACGTTCAGATAGAAAAAAGCGGACTCCTACCCGCCATCGACGACCTGCTGCCACTGACGCGACCGGGCGACTCGGTACAGATAGTCGCTCCGTGGTATATGGCCTACGGCGCTATCGGCAACGGACGCGTCAAGCCTTATACGAATGTACAAATAGAATTGCTAATAGAAGAATAATTATATACTATGCGTAAACTGTTTCAAATAGCAGTCCTCATGATAGCCGCTATGATGGCTATCGGATGCACCAACACCACCTACTCTAAGTTGCTCAAGAAAGAGAAACGACAGATTGCCGACTATATCGATCGCGAGAATATAGTAGTCTACAGTCACGTACCCGACGAATGGGGCGAGAAGAACTACTATAAGATATCCGGCTACACGAATCTGTATATCCACATCGTAGAGCAAGGCGACACGACGGCACAAGCCGTCAAGGCCGGCGACGAGATTATCGTGCGCTACAAGAAATATACCCTCACCTCCTATCCCGATACAGTCAGCTATTGGAATACCGATGAGGCAGGTTATCCGCTCGTCTTCCAACAGGGCAACCTGAGTGACGCACGCGCCTGTGAAGCCTGGCACGTAGCCGTGGAGTTTATGAAATACCCGGGTACTGTGTGCAAACTCATCGTCCCCAGTAAGTTGGGCTTTGTAGACGACAACAGTTCAGTTACGCCCTACGGGTATGACTTTACCTTCCGCATCAAACGTTATTAAAACATCTATATCATGAGTCTTGTCAAAAGCATTTCCGGTATTCGCGGCACCATAGGCGGCCGCGTAGGAGAAGGACTGAGTCCTGTGGATATCGTCCGTTTTACGGCGGCTTATGCCACCCAACGCCGAGCTCAAATGCCCGACAATAACACAATCGTAGTAGGGCGCGACGCCCGTATATCCGGCCCGATGGTGGACGGATTAGTTTGCTCCACCCTTATGGGAATGGGCTATAATGTAGTCAATATAGGTCTTGCCAGTACCCCTACGACCGAACTGGCCGTCACCGGCGAGAAAGCGGCAGGAGGTATCATCCTGACCGCCAGTCATAATCCCAAACAATGGAACGCCCTCAAACTGCTTAACGAGTTGGGCGAGTTTCTCAACGATGCCGAGGGCAAAGAAGTATTAGCTATCGCTGAACGCGAAGACTTCGTCTTTGCCGAGGTGGATAACTTAGGTTCGATTACTCACAAAGACTATCTGGACTATCATATTCGTCAAGTCTTAGCCTTGCCGCTCGTGCATGCAGAGGCCATTGCTAAACGCAACTTTACCGTAGCCGTCGACTGCGTTAACTCGGTAGGCGGCATCGCCATACCGGCTATGCTGGAGGCTCTGGGTGTGAAGAATATCATTCGTCTAAACTGCGAACCGACAGGCCATTTTGCGCATAATCCTGAACCGCTCCCCAAACACCTGACCGAGATAAGTGACCTCTTGCGTCAAGGTAAAGCCGATGTGGGATTTGTCGTAGACCCGGATGTCGACCGTCTGGCTATCGTATGCGAGAACGGAGAGATGTTTGTAGAAGAATATACTTTGGTCAGCGTGGCCGACTATGTGCTCTCGCATACCTGCGGCAATACGGTCAGCAACCTGTCCTCTTCACGCGCCCTGAGAGACGTAACGGTAGCCCACGGCGGACAATACTCGGCCAGTGCGGTAGGCGAGGTAAATGTAGTTACCGAGATGAAGCGTGTCAACGCCGTCATCGGCGGTGAAGGTAACGGCGGCGTCATCTATCCCGCCTGTCATTACGGTCGCGATGCATTGGTAGGTGTGGCCCTCTTCCTGTCGGCCCTGACGGAGAACGGACTCAAGGTAAGCGAATGGAAACAGCGCCTGCCGGAGTACCAGATCTCCAAGAACCGCATCGACCTGACACCCGACACCGATGTAGATGCTATATTAGACAGCATCAAGACGCTGTACAAAGACGAACGCATCGATACGCGTGACGGTGTGAAGATTGACTTTGAAGAAGGCTGGGTACACCTGCGCAAGTCAAATACCGAACCTATCATCCGCGTCTATAGCGAGGCCGTCACGATGCTGCGTGCCGACCAGTTAGCCGGACAGATTATCGACCGCGTACACGCCCTCATGCAACAATAACAACATGAATATCCTGATTACCAACGACGACGGCTGGGGCTCCAAGGGCATCATGCTCCTGGCACGCGTAGCGTCGCAGTTCGGTCACGTCACCGTACTGGCGCCGGATGGTGCACGCAGTGCGATGAGCAACGCGGTCACCTCTACTAAGCCGATGACGCTGCGCAAGATAGAGACGACCGAACTGCCCGATGCCGATGTCTACGTCACCAGCGGCACGCCCAGCGACTGCATCAAACTGGCCATCAATGTGCTCTTCGGCGGTGACCCGCGGCAGATAGACTTGGTGCTGTCCGGCATCAACCACGGTTCGAATGCCGCCATCAACATCATCTATTCGGGCACGATGGGCGCCTGCTTTGTAGCAGTAGAGAACGGCATACCCGCTATCGGCTTCTCCATCGATGACCATGACTTAGATGCCGACTTTGAGCCTATGAGCCCCTACATACCGCAGATTATCCAACACCTCATCGATGAAGGTATACCTGCCGGATGCTACAATATCAATGCCCCCAAGGGCGAGATACACGGCATTAAATGGTGCCGCCAGTGTCGCAGTCATTGGGAGAAAGAGATGGAACCGGTGACGCTCGACAACGGTGAGACAGCCTATCAACTGACCGGTTATATGGTCAACGACGAGCCGGAAACGGAGGACACCGACCAATATGCGTTGGAACACGGATATATTAGTATACAACCCTGCACCGTAGATATGACGGCCTATGCAGCGCTTTGACCGATATTGGATAGGCATCACCCTAGGATTGCTCTTGCCCTTGTTGTTTTGCGTAGTGTACATAGATAATTTTCATCTATGGAACGCCATCCGCCAGTTGGGCAGCGCTATCTATCCCACGATGAGCAAATTGCTGCTGTTGAGCGTCTTCCCTAATATGGCGTTGGTATTTGTATTTTATACTACCGACACCTGGCGCCTGAGTAAAGGAGTGCTTATTGGGGCTATGCCGTACATGATTGGTGCTACACTACTAACCATATAGACGAATGAAGTATTTCCTGATAGCCGGAGAAGCCAGTGGCGATTTACACGCCTCTAATCTGATACACGCCTTACGCACGCGTGACGCCGAGGCCGAGTTTATCGGTCTGGGGGGCGACAAGATGCGTGCCGAAGGATGCGAGTTGTTGCAAGACTACAGAAAGATGGCTTTTATGGGTGTGCTGGCGGTATTAGCCAATCTGCGCACTATCCGTCAAAACTTCCGCATCGCTAAGGAAGGCTTACTCCGCGAGCAGCCGGATGTACTCATCCTCATCGATTACCCGTCGTTTAACCTCAAGATAGCGCGTTTCTGCAAGGAGCACCTACCCCATACGCGCGTCGTCTATTATATACCGCCAAAGATTTGGGCGTGGAAGACCTGGCGCGTACATGCTATCGCACGTTATTCGGACCTTATATTAGGTATCTTCCCCTTCGAACCGGCTTTCTACGCCAAGTATGGTTACCAATGTACCTATGTAGGCAATCCTACCATGGACAGCATTCGCGCTTGGAAGCAAGCAAATTCGGTTTTGTCAGAGCGGGAAAAGGTGATAGCCCTGCTCCCGGGTTCGCGTCCGAGTGAGATACGTCATTGTCTGCCCGTGATGTTAGCCGCAGCACGGGAAGTGTGTCCGCCCGATTACCGCATTGCCGTAACAGCTGCGCCGGGTATAGACGACTGTTTCTATGCGCGTTACCTGCAAGGCGAAGAACTGACACGCAACACCTACGCACTGGTCAGCCGTGCGGAGGCAGCGGTGGTCAACTCGGGTACTGCCACCCTGGAGACGGCCCTATTAGGTTGCCCGCAGACGGCGGTGTACTATATTGCGTTAGCACGCTACTTAGGTTGGCTCAAACCGCTCATCTTCCGTATCCCGCACTTCACCTTGGTCAACATCATTCCGGGACGCGAAGTGATACGCGAATTGGTGGCCTTCCATTTTACCAAGCGCGATATACGCACCGAACTGACACGCCTACTTGGCGATCAGGATTACCGCGCACGGATGGAAGCAGACTATAGGGATATAAATAACATTCTCGGCAACCAACCGGCCGCCGAGAATGCTGCACGTATCATTACCGAACTTACTCCGGCAACATAACTACTTCAGTTACGTTCTTTTCCTTAACCAATCGCTTAAGGGTAGCCTTCACCGTCTTAGCGGTGATGGCTTCTACTGCGGGCTGATAGTCCGTGAGGTTGTTGAGGCCATAACGATAGTAATCGTATAGTACGGTATTCAACCACCACTGGTTCTTCTCGCGGTCTTCCTCCAGATCTTTGAGCATCGAGGCTTTCTCCTTCTGCAGGTCAGAAGCCAACGGTCCGCGTTGCACAATCGTCTTCACCTCTTTATGAATAATCTTCATCAACTTCATCTGCTTGAGCGGGTCGGTATCGAAGGACATAATGAGTTTGACATTGTCTACGGGATAACGACCGGCCACACCATAACAACCCACTCCGTAACTGCCGCCTTCCTTCTCACGTATAGACTCTAAGTAGCGTGTGGACAGAATACGGCCAATCATCTCCATATTCACGTCCATAGCCAGCGAATAAGGCATCTTATACGAATGGTAATTGATGTAGTTGCTGGCGGTGCGTATCTGCATATCGCGCATGAAATAGTTGGATACCTTGCCCTTCGGCATACGTACGCCGTCATCTTTGGCTTGCTCGCGCTCGTCGGTAGTAGGCAGACCACCTATCCATTGACAGATAATCTTCTCTGTAGCCGGGTCATCGGGATTGATATTACCCACAAAGAGGAACATAAAGTCCGCTGCATTAGCAAAGCGCTCGCGGTGGATAGCCAGACACTTATCCAAGTCCACTTTCTTCAGGTTCTCTTCGTTGATGAGGATAGTACGCGGCGAATGGCAGGAGTTCATCATGCTGATGGAGTCGCGCCAGATACCTTTGTGGTTCTTCTCCTTGTTTTGCAACTGCTGCTCGAGCATATTAAGAACGGCACGGAAGGCTTTCTCGTCTCGGCGCAGCGAGGTGAACTGCAGGTATACCAATTGGAGCATTGTCTCCAGGTCTTTAACGGTAGACGAACCGCTTACCTGTTCCGAATAACCGTTGATATTGAAGTCGGTGCTGACCTGTTTACCGCTGAGGGCCTTCTGTAGGTCGGTCATCGAGAACTTACCCAATCCCATATATTCTACCATAGCCGTAGCCAAGTCTGCCGACGGCAGGTCTTCGGTAGCCACCAACGAACGGCCTCCTTCGGAGTAAGCTTTCATCAGTATCTCATCTTTCTTCCATTCGGTAGGCAGGATTGCTATTTTGACGCCGTTGCTTAAGGTCCATTCGGTAGTACCGATAGCCTCATTCTTCTCGCGGCGCACGATAGTGCCGGGTGTCGGGTCATTGTCTACCAGGTCGGTAATCAGCTCTTCCTCCTCGGGAGCGGCTATCTCGGCATGACGGATAGCGGCAAACTTACTCAATGCCTCTTCTCTATCGGGCAGGGTGATACCTTCTTTTTCCGGACCTTGGAAACTGAGGATGACGTTCGTCTCGGGCATGAGGTCGGCTACGGCGCGGGACAGGACGACAGGACTGAGCGTAGACAGGAATTGTTGTACCACTTTGAATTCCATCTCTATACCCGGCATCGGTTCGTCGTCTAAGAAGTTGCGGATGCACTCTTGTGCCAGCGTGCGGTTCTTTTGGTTATCGCGTTCGTTGTACGCCTTCTCAAACCATGTGAGCAACTCTTGTTTGGCACGCTCTACTTCGGAGGCCGTAAAGCCGTAACGACGCATACGCTCCATCTCCGTGAGCAGCACATCGTAGGCCTCACGTTCTTTGCCTTGTTTAGCTACTACGATGCCTTCCAGTGCGTCTTTTTGCTTGACTAAGTCGGTCTCATACACCGCCCCCCCTAAGATAGGAGCATCGGGATCGATAGCGATAGCATCAAAACGCTCAGACATGATATTGGTCACCAGGCGGAAGACTATCTGATGCAGATAATGCGCCAGCGAACCTCTGGTCTCTTTGGGAAGAGCATCGTGTTTGTAGTACACTACCAGCATGCTGCGTTGCGCCTCGGCATCCTTAACGATAGAGACGATAGGCTCGTTATTGTCGTCAACGGAATAGATAGGACGCTCGCCCCTATTCTCGCGGGCCGGTACGTCAGCCCACAGCGCTTGTATCTTACGTTCGATAACGTCTACATCGATGTCACCCACTACAATGATGGCCTGGTTGTCGGGACCATACCATTTATGGTAATAGTCGCGCAGAGCCTGGTAGGCAAAGTTATTGATGACGGCGGTGTCGCCGATGATATCGCGTTTAGCATACTGACTGCCGGGGAACATCTGTTTACGTCCCTCTTTCCACATACGGCGATTGGCATTAGCGCCTGTACGCCATTCTTCACGGATGACGCCACGCTCGGCATCTATCTCCTCGTCCAAGAGTAGCAGACCACAAGCCCAGTCGTGCATAACTAGCAAGGCGGAGTCGACGATGCCCTCGCGGATAGTCGGCACATCGCTGAGGCGATAGACCGTCTCGTCGATACTGGTGTAGGCATTGATATTGCCGCCGAAGTTGACACCTACCGATTCGAAATAGTTGATAATACCCTTGCCGGGGAAGTGTTGCGTGCCGTTGAAGGCCATGTGCTCGAGGAAGTGAGCCAGACCGTTCTGATGATCCTCTTCCAATACGGCTCCTACCGCCTGAGCGATATGAAACTCACAACGCTGTTTGGGTTGCTCGTTATGACGGATATAATACGTTAAGCCGTTATCCAGATGTCCTACGCGCACTTTCGGGTCGACAGGCATCTTGACGTCGTTCTGCGCTCCCATATAGCCCACTATGGCTACCAGGGCAAAGATTAATGCTAAGCGTTTCATAAGCTCTATATTTTAGGTATTAACTATTTCTGGGTCCTAAGATACGTTCTACATCTTCGTGGGTGATGACTTCGCGTTCTACCAACAGGTCGGCCAAAGCATTATGTTGCTCGCGGTGCTCGGTCAGCAGTTCGCGTGCCCGCTGCATCTGTTCGTTGATAATCACCTGGGTCTCCTTGTCTATCGTCTCGGCAGTCTTCTCCGAATAGGGACGCTGCAGACTGTACTCGCCGCGACCGGTGGAGTCGTAATAACTCATATTCTTGAGTTTATCGCTCATACCGTAATAGGCGACCATGGCGTAGGCCTGTTTAGTGGCGCGTTCCAAGTCGTTGAGGGCACCGGTAGAGGTCTGTTTGAGGAAGACCTCTTCGGCGGCACGACCGCCCAAGAGCGAACAGAGTTCGTCTAATAGGTGTTCTTTGTTGGTCAGACTGCGTTCTTCTGGCAGGTACCAAGCAGCTCCTAAAGCCTGTCCGCGCGGGACGATAGTGACCTTAACCAACGGATTGGCGTGCGGCAACAACCACGAGACGGTAGCATGACCGGCCTCGTGATAGGCGATACTGCGTTTCTCTTCTTCGGTCATGATCTTGCTCTTGCGCTCCAGACCGCCAATGATACGGTCGACAGCGTCGTTGAAGTCCTGTTTGCCCACCTGTTTCTTGTTGTTACGGGCAGCTATCAGCGCCGCTTCGTTGCATACATTGGCGATATCCGCCCCCGAGAAACCGGGTGTCTGCTTGGCTAAGAAGTCCACGTCTACCGACTTATCCAGTTTGATGGGTTTGAGGTGTACTTGGAATATCTCCTTGCGTTCTTTGAGGTCGGGTAACTCGACATGTATCTGGCGGTCGAAACGTCCGGCACGCAGCAAGGCGCTATCTAGCACATCAGCGCGGTTGGTGGCAGCTAAGATGATGACGCCGCTGTTAGTGCCAAAGCCGTCCATCTCGGTGAGCAATTGGTTGAGTGTGGACTCGCGTTCGTCGTTACCTCCGGTCATGATATTCTTACCGCGGGCACGACCGACAGCGTCTATCTCGTCGATAAAGATGATAGCCGGAGCTTTCTCCTTAGCCTGGCGGAAGAGGTCACGTACACGACTGGCACCTACACCCACAAACATCTCTACAAAGTCGGACCCCGACATACTGAAGAAGGGCACATCGGCTTCTCCGGCCACGGCCTTAGCCAAGAGTGTCTTACCGGTACCCGGAGGGCCGACTAACAACGCTCCCTTAGGTATCTTACCGCCCAACTCGGTATATTTTTGGGGATTCTTGAGGAAGGCCACAATCTCCTGCACCTCTTCTTTGGCACCTTCCATTCCAGCGACGTCTTTAAAGGTGACCTTGTCGGTCTTGTCCTTATCGAAGATCTGTGCTTTGGCCTTTCCTACGCCGAATATCGAGCCGCCGAGGTTGCCCATGCCGCGTCCCATCCATACAAAGAACAGGAAGATAAGCACAAACGGCAACACATTGACCAACACGATATACCACATGTCGCGCGAATCCTCATAACTCACGTTCACGGGTGCTTGGCCTTGCTGCTTACGCGTAGCGTTGATGCCGTCGATATACTTACCGAACTCCTCTACGCTACCCGTCTGGGTTGTGATGACGCCTTTGACTTTCTCACCCGCATCGCGTGTGCCGAACACCACCACGTAGTGTTGCGGCCGGATGGTAGCTTTTATCTTGCGGTCATCCGACACCGTTATGTCAGCCACCATGTCGTTCTCTATATAGGCACATAGTTGGGTATAACTGAGTTCTTTACGCACCTGTTTATCTTTGGGTGAATAGAAGAAGAACAGCGCAGCCCCTACTAAGATGATATACCAAACCCATCCCCAGTTACGTTTGGGTTGGGGTTTACGACTCTTATTTACTTTGTTTTCTTTACTCATATCTTTGCTAATAAACGGTCTGTCAATTCGCGTATGGCCCCGTCTCCGCCTTTATGCGTCAGGCATAGGATGCCGGGAACGGCCAAGACCTCAGGACGAGCGTTAGCCGGACAAACGGGCATACCTACGGCGCGGAGCAGTTCTACATCGTTGATGTCGTCGCCCACAAAGCACACGTCAGCTAATGTGATGCCTAACTCGTCACAAATCTCTTGGGCGGCCTGCAACTTACTGCGGAAGGGCAGTCGTACCGGATCTTCCGTAGCCGGAGCAAAACGGAGGACCTCACTGTGGTCTTTCTGGCGACCGACACCCATATAAAGGTATTCCAGCCCTAACTTGCGGGCACGGTGACGGACAATCTCGGTGGTCTCGCTGGTCAGTATACCACAGGGCACGCCGGCCTTGCGCAGCATGACGATACCCATTCCGTCGTACACGCAGAAGCGCTTGAGCTCATCCCCGGCAGCAGTATAGTACATACTACCGTCCGTCATACATCCGTCTACATCGGTTAATAATAACTTTATCATTTTTAATTCCTAATTTTTAATTCTTAATTCCGAAAATCCTCTTCATAGGTAAGTTTTCTATTCGTTTCTTCGCCGGCTACTATTCCTATCTTCTCATCAGGCAGGAAGGTGTGAATAACTCCGGCATCATCGGTCACGTGCTGCAATGCTTCCTCTTCGGCCTTTTCATAGGCCCGCAGCAAGAGCGACAAACGGAAGGCTTGGGGTGTCTGCGCCCGCATTAGGGTCTCCCGCGGTGGTATACTATTAATTTGTAATTTTGAATTTTTAATTTCATATATAGTGTCCGTCACGGGCACTGCCACGCTTACCGCCTGATAGTCCATCAAGGCTTGGCATACGCGGGTAATGATAGCCTCGGAGACAAAGGGGCGTGCGCAGTCATGCAGAAGGATATTGCATTCGTTGTCTCCGTTAGCGTTCATTGCCTGTTGCAGTGTCTTGGCGGCGAACAGACTACTCTCCCAGCGTTCGCGGCCGCCGGCTATCCAATAGTTCACCTTGTGCCATCCGGCCTGTCGGGCTATGGTCTGCGCCTGCGGCAGGTAGTCGCGGAGCATGACGATAGCTATCTCGTCGATGCTCTCGTGTGCCTCAAATGCTGCTACGCAGGTCTCCAAGACGGTGCGCCCGTCAGATAGTTTCCTAAACTGCTTAGGCAGCCCCTCTCCGGCACGTTTTCCTGCACCTCCGGCTAATATGACGGCTATATTCTTCATGTTCCGGTTCATCCAATAGACCATATCGAGCGTGCAAAGGTACTACAAAAATTGCACATACGCAAATTTTTTAGTGTGTTTTTGGCGCTGCAGAATGAAATTCTGCGATTATCGTTAGCTATAGGGCTATGCAGATAGCGTAAATATATGCGTGGCATCCATTGTCGCGAGAGGGCATATACTATCTGCGCATGAGCGCAAGCTAACGATAATCGGAAGTGTAGGCACGACACGAGCGCCCAAGACACACTTACCTCGGCGTATGCACAGCAGGACGCGACCGGACTTTCGAAGGGCAGAGCGTCCTTCCGCTTTCGGAAGGAGCGGCTTCCGCATAGGATGGCTCCTACTATCAACGGAGGAGGTCGGAGGTACAAAATATTTTTGATATATCAAAAAAAAAGCGACCACGCGGCCGCTTTTTCTTAATTATGTGCAGATAGGATTATCTGAGGAACTTATTACCGTTTTGGATGACGATGCCGCGGTAGTGAGCGTCCACAGGACGGCCGAGGATGTCATACATCGGTTGGCTGAGGTCAAGGACAGCCGGACCATTCTGCTCGAGCGTCTCGAGGTCAGTGCCCGAACCGTTCTTGCTGACCTTGAGTGACTGCTTAGCAGGTACAACAACGCTATTATTGTCGGTCGGCATAGTGAAGATATGCACCCCAGCCTCACCGGAGCATACGAGGTTACCGGCGAAGTCGAAGTTCATCTGGCGAATAGTCTGTATACCATGGGTATATTCGTAGCGCAGGTTGAGCACCGGCTTATCGCCTTGCCAATCGATATCGAAGACATAGAACTGTTTCTTACCGCCTTGGAGAACAAGCATCTTCTCATCGGCACTAACGGCATAACCGCCGCCATCGGAACCATCAATCATCTCCTTATACGGGTCGTAGCACGAAGCCATCTGTAGCGTACCATTGTAGTCGACGAACATGAGCGAGGGAGCAGCAGTATTGTTGTTGCCCGAAGCACGTTGCTGGCTGACGAACACACCATGCGAGGTGCCGACAGGAGTACCTTCGGTATTGGCCTGCATGGTGAGCGTGATAGTAGACGACGGAGCTACACCCCACGAATGAGCCATCGTGCCATCCGCTTGACCGATATTGTAGATAGCCAATCCGTTAGCGGGCAATGTACCACCGGCATCCTCGTTGTAAACGATGAGTCGGGTGTCCTCGCCGGTGCCATAGATACCCAAGCCGGGTGACGAACTGCCGACCTGTACACCATTGTTGGTGAATAGACCGCTACTATTGCGTGTGCCCAGGAAGAACTGCGTAAAGGTGCCTTCCAAATCGGCAGGATTGATAACATATACACCCGAATAACCATCCGACCAATCGGCTTGGTAGACATAGCCGTCGGGAGCGACATTCAATCGAGCCGGGTTACCGAACTCTACGCCGCCCTTAAGCAGGTTTTCGCTCACTAAGGTGTAGTCCTGATTATAGGCATACAGACCGCTATAGGGACGTTCTGCCGAACCGGACGAGCCTGCACGACGCATAATATAGAGGCGACCGAAATAGTCAGATTCAGGGCTATTATCTACGGCATTGAACACGCGCGTTGTACCGGTGCGAAGCATCGAGTTATCAGCGAATAGTTGTCCCCAGTTAGCCACAGCATCGGCGGTCAGTTCGAGAGCCCACGTAGCCTCGCCGGTAAAGTCGGGTAACTCACTAACATTGATAGTAGCCTCATTATCACCCTTGACGGCAGCAGGCAACGCGATAGAACCTATCTGAGTGCCTTCCTGGTAGAGATTGAGTGCTACGCTATTTGCCGCCATGTTGGTGGTATACGTGAAGGTATATGCCGCAGCGTTAGCATCGTACGTCATGCGGAGGTTGTAGGCATTGATATGCGGAATAACAGGCTGTGCTACCCCCTCGGTAGTGAACTTAGCAAAGGTGTTGTCCTTAGCCAGGAAGAGGGTGATATCGGCATTGTTGACTGCACCGCATGCCATCGTGTAGGTTGCAGCAGCCGACTCGAGCGTAGTATTTGTAGTAGCGATAGCCTCAGCCTTGTCTACACCTTCCGTGATATCATACAGAGCCACACCTACGTTCTTACCTTGTGCATCTTCTGCTGGGCAAGCCATCATACTGCGACCGGCATAGCGGAAGAAGTTGGCGGTAATGGTGTGGAAAGGCATCGTACCAACGATGGTAGGCGCGGTATTGGTAGTAGGATTGACCTTCCATTCAAACGCGTTCTTATTGGGCGAGAAGAAGACAAACTGAGTGCTGTCGCGCGGAGAAACCACCATCTGTATCTCATGACCATAGTCCCTCAACGGGATATTGGTAGCGGGCACATTGCGTACGGCACCGGCATAAGCATTATCTACGATAGTATAGATAACGAAACGCATATTGTGAGCGTCCGAACCGGTCGTATATGCCTCCGATACGAGTGTACCGTCAGCCGTAGTACCCGAATAAGCGAGCGAAGCACCAACCATGGCGTTGAGGAAGTTACCGGCGGTCTCGTTATTGGTGGTATTGAACCACAAGGCACCGGTCCATCCTGTATCGCCTTTCTCCCATTTATAGATATTCCATTTGTTTGTCGGCGTGTACGCCACCGCCTCCATATTACATCCAACCAGGTAACCATCGGCCGTAAAGGCTATGTCGCTGAGTTTGAAACCTTCAGTAGATGCTACAGAGCAGAAGTTGGTAGGTATCTCGCTAACGATAGCTTGCGTATCCGGATTGACCTCTAAGAGGACAGGATTGCGCTGGTTGTCAATAGCCAGTACATACATCAAACCGTTGCGATAGAGTACACGACGGATAGTGAGTCCGTCCATGTCGACAATAGTATTGGCGGTATAGACCGCTTTCATCTCGTAGGACGAAGCTACCTGCAGATATGCGGGCTGATCAGGCTCCGGATAGTTGCGATAGACAACCGCAGGAGGTGTCCACGATGTATCGGCCAGGAAGATGAAGGGATAGGTCGTCTCGTTAGCCTTAACGGTCAGAGGCGTCTTATACTCATCAGTGAGCGGGTGATAACCCTCGCAAACGGCATCGAGAGTATAGTCGTTACCGGGTTCGAGATTCTCGAATACGAAGATACCGTTGTAGTTATTATCCACCTGGTAGTCAGCCACCTTAACGCCACCCTTGTAGAGCGTTACCACGGCACCGTTACAAGGCACCCATTGGTCGTTAGTCTGAGGCGAGTACTGGAACAGGTTGTTGCTCATGCGGTTGTTGACATCCTTGATGGTACCCATGATGTAGCCTTTGGTATCCTTACCGGCATTGTAATAATCTACGATACCGCGGTAGTAAGCCAAGCCTTCCTGATGGCAATAATCAGGATTGAGGGCACGGTGACGAGCCGGTTGGTAGGTATGGAAATAACCTTCTACCAGGTAACCGGAAGCACCGTGTTTGAGTACGCCCAGATAACCGGTATACTGTTTGCCGGAATAAGCCGACGTACGCGTCGAACTGCTGCCGTAGAACGATATATCGCCACGCAGGTTGGTAGAAGTCTTATACGAGGTCGACGGGTCGATACCGGACAACATAATGCCGTTGCGATAAGCCCAACAAGCAGCTGCCTTAGCATAACTGCCGGCGACAGCCTCTTCCGACTGACCGTCCTTACCACGGTAGAGGAACAGCGGATAGTTGGCTGTAGAACCGTCGGTAGCGGCATTGGAGTGAACAGAGATGAAGTAGTCGATATTGTTGGCTTCTACCTCCTCGCAAATCTCCGTTAGGTTGCGGTTGTACTTCTCATAATCCGGCAGAGCTTTGTAGCCTGCTGTAGTATAGTCAGGATAGTCTCCGTTAACCTTAGCATACGGCCAAGGACCATTCTTCGTACGCGAGAAGAGCACCGTAGCACCGGCCTCTTTGAGGCGTTGTCCCAGGTAAAGACATTTCCATAGGTTCGTATTTGTCTCGTAGAATCCGCAGGTATCGGGCATGCCGGTCGTAGGCAGATTGGGATAAGGGATAGTAGCCATCGGGCGATCATTGGGTCCAAAACTACCGTGTCCGGGATTGATATAGAAACGTTTGCCGGACAGGTCCGTTGCCATCATCGGCAACGCCAATAGGGCGCAAAGCGCCAAAAGAAGTGTTGTACGTTTCATGGCGGCTATTATTTAACGTTCATAATATAGGTCTCGCCGGCCTCGGTAGAGAAGACCACAGCGCCTTCGATAGCATAGGGATACATAGCTATCATCGAGTTGTCGGTGAGCACCTGTTTATTTCCGTTCAGCGTATAGGCTACGATAGCGGACTCGGTAGTGAAATGACCGTCATCGTGGTCAGCCATAGCGATGATGACATCGTTGTTGTACCATTTGGCAGCACGGCAGTCGTGGGCAATATATTGCGGATTGGAGCCGTCGATATTGCATACCCAGCATCCGTTACCGGCCAGGTAGTAACAAATCTTAGTGCCGTCAGGACTGATTGAAGGCCAGATATAACTGCCGTCCGTGCCGTTTGGAGCCAGTGTGCGGGTCTCGCCGTTGATGGTCAACTCCATCAGGCAGTTGTTGATAGTAATCGAGGGAGCTTCGTCATTCTTGAGCGCCGACATGTCGCGCAGCGAACGAGCAATAACCGCACGGCGACGCGTATCCATATTCAGGCGCACCATGTTGTGACGACGCAGGTGGTCTTTACCTACCGTAGTCTCCCGGAAGATAATCTGACGACCGCCTTCAGCGATGCGCACATTGTACCCTGCGCCGGCAGCGGTAGTGATGGTGGTAGCCTTGGCCGTAGCGAGGTCAAAACGCGTCAGGCCTTGGTTAGAAGCCGAAGTGAGCAGGATATAACTGCCGTCAGGCGCTATACCAGCCACCTTAGCATCGGTAGTAACGGGAGTAGCGAGGCGTTGCATGCCCGTCACTTCCAATACTTGTGCTACAGCAGCCATACTCATGAGCACGACTGCCAGAGAAAGAAGTGTTTTTTTCATAAGCATTAGTTATTTAAGGTTCGTAAAGTGGTGTTATTTGCAAATCTTATATCTGTTGTCTCCTTCGCGGATTATATATACGCCCGGTTGCAGACTGTGGAACCATTCGCGGTCGGTATCCGTACCGCTGAACAGCAGACGACCCTGCAGGTCATAGACTTCGAGGCGTCCGTCGGCCACAGTCTCGGTAATACCCGTACTCGCCGGCGCAAAGGTCAGACGATAAGCAGCAACGCCGTTGTTGGGAGCAAGGACAAAGATATCGACATTATTACCGCTGACGCGTGTAGCAAAGTCGACGGTATAGGCACCGTTTTCCGTGCTACCCAGAGCGGGTGTAGCCGTTACTAATTGAGTAGGCGTAGCCATGCCGTTGGTGATATCCCACACCTCAAAACTACCGAAGGTCTCCACCGGAGTAATCAGGCATACGTGGCCGTGCGTGCGGAAAGTACCGCAACCGGTTATCGTCTTATTGAGTGTCGGGCTGACACGCTTCCAACTCTCTACCTGTTCGCCCGTCCATACCGAATAACGGCGTATCGACTTACCGGGTACCGAGATAAAGCAGGTATTGGCATCAGCAGGAACGGCCTTAGCCGAAGTGCCACCCGGCAGGTCTTCGTGCGAGACAACAGACTCGTTGAGCAACTCGCCACCGGCAAATGGCATATAGAGCAATTTACCGCCATTATTACTGAGCATGAGTACATAACCGCTACCTTCCCATGAACCGTATGGATAGAAATAATCCGTGCGTCCAAACTCGGCATGCGTCATCTTCTTGAGCAACGTCACTTGATCCTCCACATCGGCATATACAGATTGGTAATTGGCATTTGTACCGCTATTACCAAAGAGCAGTTGACCATCCTCGGTGAAGCGCAGGTTATGGAATTGGAAGTACTCGTTAGGCAGGTCTACCTGCTGTTTGAGTTGACCAGTAGCAGCGTCCAGAATAGAATATTTATGTGTTGCTCCGTCCGAGACATATACCTCGCCGGCATAGTAAGCTATACTGCGGTTGGCGTTGTCGGTAGTCATAAAGCCCGACGTGGCAGCTGATACCGACCATAACGATGTAACGGAGAAAGTACCTGTTTCGGGCGAGGGAGCAGGAATCGTACGGAAATAAGCCGTGTAGGTAGCATTCGCCTTGACGGTTATCGGACGCGGATTGAGGGTGTTGCCGTCGTTCCAGCGCACAAACTCATAACCGTAGACAGGCTTAGCCATGATAACGGCGCGCGAGTCCTCAATAAACTCACCACTACCGCTTACCGAACCCATATCCGGATCATCGGATACTACCTGGATGCGGTAGAAGGGCTTCTGTTCGCCTTCGTTAAACATAGCAGGAGCATATTCATTACCGAAGCGGTCATACGGGCATACAGCCAGTGTGGTGTTGGCTAAATCGGAGACATCGGTCAGGGCAAACGAGTTGGAATAGGTCACGCCCAACAGGTATTGCGACGACTCCATCGCCATATCCTTATCCAGTCCTTTCGGCCAAGCATAGACGGTATAGCGTTCGCATGAGCCTTCCCACTGCAGCGTACCTTCGTTGACCTGCAGATTGGTGGGAGCAGGCAACGTAACAGCTGTCTTCCAATCCATCGCAGGCGGCAGAGCATATTGGGTAAAGTGCGACTGACGCAATTTGAGGTGCATCTCACGATCTCCTGATTGCTGACTCTGTACCAGGTATGAGTTGGTATTATAAAATACCGAACCGGGACCGCCTAACTGGTCGTATTTACGGTTATCATCGACTTCCAGCCCCATCTCCTCGGCATCAAAACGATAAGCAGCTTGCGAAACGAAGAAGTCGACGCGCTTATTGCCCGGCAGCAGGTCAGAGAAGTGTTTGCACACGGTCTGTCCCCACCATTGGCAGAGACGATGATAACTCTGACCGGAAGAAGTTGTTGCCCAATATAGTTGCGGTGCTATGTAGTCGACATAACCACCCTTGACCCATTCTACCGTGTTGCAGAACTGTACGGCATAGTCGTCCAGACCGTTGATGCCGGAAGGCAGGGTAATACCGTATTTGGTAGCAACGGACGATTGGGTAGTCCAAATACCGAAAGGTCCCATACCGAAGCGAACCCAGGGTTTAACGGCCTGTATGCTATCGTACAGCATCTTGATAGACTTATCCACATTGGAGCGTCTCCAATCGCCCACATTGGCTCCTGATGGGCAATACAAGGAGCGAGAGGTGGCGTCTTCGGTAGTAGTACCGCCGTAAGGATAGAAATAGTCATCCATGATGATTCCGTCGACATCGTAGTTGTTGATAATCTCCATCAACACCTTATTCACATACGCGCGCGCCTCCGGGTAACCGGGGTCGATGATAACGCCCGAGAAGGAGCCGTTGTCGTATTTGAGCAGCCATTGTTTGCAGTTCTTATACACCAAGTCCGTCTCCTTAACATTGCCGGACGAGGTGACACGGAAGGGATTGACCCAGATATGTAATTCCAGACCACGTTTATGCGCTTCAGCAACAGCAAAGGCCAGGGGATCATAACCGGGGTCTTGACCGCGTGTGCCGGTTAGACAGGCGGCCCAGGGTTCGTAAGACGACTGGTACAAGGCATCGCTAAGCGAACGCACTTGCAAACAGCAGGCATTCATATTACCGGCCACCAACTTATCCAGGTAGGCAGTCAGTTCTTTTTTCTGCGTCAATATATTACCTGAAGAGGTAGCTTTGACGTACGGCCAGTCGATACTCTGTACGGTAGCCAGCCAGGTAGCACGGAACTCGCGTTTAGGACTGACATCAGCATACAAGGACGACCACATGGCCGTGAGAAGTAAACAAAGAGTTAGTGTTTTTTTCATCGTATCAGTTGTTAAAAAATATTCCAATATTGTACCGCATACCGGATAACCACGTACCACATAGCGCATACCGCTATAGCTATCAGCGAGGCCAGGAAGGCTCGCATAGAGAGCAACCATTTATGCCGCAATGCTATCCATACGCCGATAACCGCAATGCCTGTCCAGGGGAAGAAGGCCGCCGCTATGCCTATCAACAAAGTGGACAAGAACGACTCTTCTATAGCCCCGTGGTCAATCATGTCCAAATCCCCGATACGCAACAGCCGGTAGGCCTTATGGATAGGCCATACAGCCAAAGCCACCAGGGCTAAGGCTACCGGAAGACGCCATGTGAGGAAATAGGACCAGTTCATCTCTATTATTCTATAAATCCTTTTCTACGCAGCAGGTGTTGTGCATCAGCCGGCTTACCGCGGAACTCCAAATACAACTCCTGAGCATCGCGTGTACCTCCCTGTTCGAGTAAGTGGCGGAAACGGCGGGCAGTAGCCTGGTCGAGGATATCACCGGTCTCCTTAAACGCCGCAAATGCATCCGCATCCAGCACCGCAGACCAAGTATAACTATAGTAACCGGCTTCGTAACCGGTAGTAAAAATATGGTTGTAGAAAGTAGGACGATAGCGCACAATAATCTGCGGTATCATACCCATCTTCTTCATACTCTGAGCCTCAAAGGCATTGATATCCAGTCCGTCGGCTGAGGTCAGTTCGTGGAAATCCATATCCAGAATAGAGGCGCTGAGCAGTTCAGTAGTCACAAAGCCCTGATTGAACTTGCCGGCCTTATTGATTTTCTCCACCAACTCAATAGGCATCACCTCACCGGTCTGATAATGACGGGCGTAGATGGACATGATATACGGATCATAGCAGTAGTTCTCCATAAACAGACTGGGCAACTCGACAAAGTCGCGCGGCGTATTGGTGCCGCTCAGGCGTTTGTAGTGAGCCTTACTCATCAGTCCGTGGAGAGCGTGACCAAACTCGTGGAAGAGGGTCTCTACATCATCCATCGAGAGCAGCGAGGGCTGATCTTTGGTAGGTTTATTGAAATTACCTACATTGATGATAACCGGACGATGGTCAACACCGTCAGCATCGACATATTGCGGGCAGATATTATTCATCCAAGCTCCGGGACGTTTACCGGCACGCGGGAAATAGTCGGTATAGAGGATTCCCACCAGCGAACCGTCGTTGTCGGTTACCTTAAACACCTTCACTTCCGGATTGTACACCGGCATGTCGTTCAGCGGTTCGAAGTTGAGGCCATAGAGGTTGTATGCCAACCAGAAGGCTCCGTTCATCACGTGATTGAGTTCGAAGTACGGTTTGAGTTCTTCTTCGTCCAAGGCATATTTCGCTTTGCGCAACTTCTCGGCATAATACCACCAGTCCCAGGGTTGCAGTTGCTCGCCCGGCAGGTCTTCGTTCATGAGTTGTTGCAACTCGGCAGCCTCCCGCTTAGCGGCTTGCAGACTGGGTTTCCACACCGTTTGCAGGAACGCGTCAACAGTCTGATGGTCTTTTGCCATGCAGTCAGCAAGGATATAGTCAGCCGGGTTGTCGTACCCAAAGAGGCGGGCTTTTTCGATACGCAGTTGCATCTCACGCACAATGACAGATTTGTTATCGTTCTCGTTGTCATGGTTGCCCCGCGAGGTGTAGTCCATGAGCAGTTGTTGACGTAGGTCGCGGTTGGAGCAATACTGCAGTACGGGCGTGAAAGAGGTGCGCTTGGGTGTAAAGAGCCACTCTCCCGGATGACCGGCCGCAGCAGCTTCTTCGGCCGCAGCAGCCTTAGCCGACTCGGGCAGACCGGTCAGTTGTTCCTCTTCGGTAATAAAACGCTGACAAGCATTCGTCTCGGCCACTACATTCTGACCAAAACGCAGACTGAGCACAGCCAACTCGCTATTGATTTGTTTGAGGCGCTCTTTCTGCTCTGCCGGCAGGTTGGCTCCGTTATTGACAAACGACTTATAGGTCTCGGTCAGCAGACGCATCTGCTCTGGTGTGAGAGCCAGATTGTCGCGTTCATCGTATACAGCCTTGATGCGGGCAAAAAGGGCTTCGTTCATCACTATAGCGTCGTTCAACTCACTCAAACGCGGAGCTATAATATTGGCTATCGAATCCATCTCGGCGTTACCATCGGCTTCCAGTACATTGAAGAATGCGCCGCTCACCTGCTCCAGGAGCATACCGGTGCGGTCCAGAGCTTCTACTGTATTGGCAAATGTAGGTGCATCGAGGTTATTGACGATAGCCTCTATCTCGGCCTGTTGACGAGCGATACCTTCCTCAAAGGCAGGCATATAGTCTTCCAACTGTATTTGGTCGAAAGCAGGTACTCCGTATGGAGTCTTCATATCGGTCAGGAACGGATTCTGACGAGCACAGGAAAGAGTCATAAGTGCGACACTAAAGATGAATGTAGAACGAATCAGTCGGTTCATAATTATTGTATTTTGACGTTACGTTTCAAACTGGAACTGATAATACGGCGCAGTTCGGCGCTGTGGGTATCCGCATCTTTATGGAAGAGCGGTCGGAAGTCTTTGGCATAGCGACACTTGGCGGCTTTGATCTTCAGGTCATCTAAGTTGCCGCCCACGTCTACACCAATATAGAACGGTTTGAGCAGCGAAGCGTGGTAGTTGAAGTTCATATCCAGGTAGTGGTTACCGCCCACAGCTGCCATATAGTTGTCGATGCTTACGCAGAACGGATAGACGGTCACCTCATCTTTATACAAGGCTATCTGCACCGATATACTATCTATCAAGTTCTCCGTTTTGCGGTTAAACATCAATATCTTGGATATTGTCGAGAAAGTCTTGCTATCCATCAGCACCAGGTTCTTACCTTCCACACTGCATGCTCCGCGTAGCGTCGAGGTCTTGGGCTCGTATTTGGAGTTGAGATAAGTCTCGGCCGCTATATGGAACTGTGCTCCCCCCTTGAACTCACGCAGCATAGGCACCATCGTATCCAACTGCGGAATCATCGAGATGAGTTGTTGGATGTCTATATCGATCATATGGTAATCGAAACCGACGTACAGGTGATTGCGACGCGGTGTCTGGTACATAGCTGTGAGTTGCAGTTTGGCCGCCTCACAGACAAAGCCCATCTCCTCAAGGATGAGTTTGCCGTCCTGAACATAGATACGTCCGCCTAAGTTCTTGAGGTGTTGGTCAAAGGCATAGGCATTTCGAATATTGGTCATCAAAGTCAGGTCAACGTGCTCGGGCACCATGAACGGGTCTTTGTCTTTGTTCTGTTTGGTGGCAGCAGTGGCTGTCGAGTCCTGTGGGGCTACATTACCGGTCGACTTATTGACCTGGTCAACGATAGTCAACAACTCGTTGACATCGGTACGATCGCTGGTGAAGCGTAACGAACCTGTCAACTCACCCTCTTTGCGCAGCCATAGACCGAGGTTCTTAAACTCGCCACCCAAGGAGAAATCACTCTTACCTAAGACGATACGCGAGGTGTCAATGACACATTCGCGGTTGGAGTAAGCAAATTTAATCTGCGGTATCTCAACAGGCGTACCCAACAGAGCTATATCTGCGCGAGCGTTCTGCAGTTCAAAATTAAGACGCGGATTCCATTTCAGCAGTATATTGTCGGCGTCAGCTTTGTAGAGTGCTCTGGCCTCGATATTGATGATGCCGGAAGAGGCTTTCAATCCCTCGCCCATATTGGCTTGCATAGCCTGTGCTGCGAAGTCGACACTCAAGCGTGGGACAGTTTTGTTACGACGACTACCCGTCAGCATGACCTTACCCTTAGGAGCTACAGCGTGAGCGGAGATAGAGTCTAAGACGAAACGCAGGTCACCTAAGTCGAAGCCGGCAGCGAGGGTCGGCACGAGAGTGGTATCCTGGGTATCTATCTCTACTTCGCCCGTCAATGTACCGCCGTCCACGAGTGCATCCATCTTAGCCGGTAAGACTAACGCATGCAGGTTCTTCAGTCCTACAGAGCAGTCAGCCGAAAGAATATTGGGGTCGGAGATATTGGGTCGCGGAGCGGTCATAACTATCGTCATGCGGTCGGCCGTGGCCATCGTCGAGTCTTGCCATAGTACGTTGAGTGCATCAATAGCCAAATCACCCTTGACCTTCATCTTATTGAGGTTGAAGTTCAAGATGTCGTTGAGACGCGTAAGGAGTGTTACGCGACCGGCTAAGCGTCCGTGCAAGGCCGATTGTGCTTCCGTCTGCGGTAACCAGCAGTTGACATCGTCCATGTTGACTTTCATGTCGGCAATCATGTTGCATAAAGGATTGCCTAAGTCAAAGTCTTTCTTATGACGGAAGATATCACGTACGGAGCCTTGCAAGGTCACGGATGTCTCACCGGTACGCGCGTACAAGCGTTTGATGTCTGCCGTTGTCTTGGTGTTGTTATTCAGGTCCACATGTGCCGCTATATCGGCAGCGAGGGCTTGGAAACGATAAGGCAGCACCTTGAGGTCGTAATGACCGGCAGCGTCTTTAAGAGCAATACGAGCATCTATCAACGGCATCGTGATGCTGTCGTATTGACCATAGGCATGCGCTTGCAGGTGAATCTTGCCGTCGGCTTCTATCTCCTTAGGTATCAACGAACGATACTGCTCCGGCAATAGTGCCAGAACAGACGAGATTTGCCAATCGTTGGTTTTCAGGTTGAGGTCGCAGGTGTAGATACCCGAAGACAAACAAGGTGTGCCTACTATACCGTCTAATTGGATTTCAAACTCATTGACACTTACCTGCGTTCCATCGATGACGACGCGTTCGGTACCGTCAGCTAAGAGGACAGGTAACGTGAGGTTGAGGTTTACTCCGTCGGCATATTGCACGCCCTTAAGTGCACAGGCAATCTGACGAGCCGTCAGGTCTATCTTGGCTCCCTGACAGTTATCGCGATAGAGTTCGCCGATAGTCAGTTGCAGGTTGTTGAGCGAAGCAGAGATCGTATCCGGTTCGTCAACAAAGCACAGTTTACGCGCACTCACGCGCAAAGCGTCTTCCCAACCCAACGAGCGCAACTGCCATCCGGGAACGGTATCTGTGGTGTCCTTGGGCGACGACTCGGGCAGACGCAGTACATCAAAGTTGGTCTTTCCGTCAGCCGCTATGTAGAGGTTAGCCTCCACCTCGTTGAGCGAGAAGTGACGAATAAAGATGTCGCCCTTGATGGCTTTCTTGAGGTCTACACTGACTACCAGTTCCGGCACCGCGAGAACGGTATCGGACGGAGCGCCCTCCATAGGATTAATGACATACAGTCCGCGCACCGCCACGCCGAAGTTGGGGAAGGTACGGAAGAAAGTCAGGTTGACCTCCTCTATCGAATACGGACAGGTCACCAAGGTGTCGGTCACCTGATTGACAATCGGCGTAAGACGTTTAGGGGTGAAGACCACATAGACGACCGAGCCGACGACCAGCAGCACAAAGGCTATCAGCGATGCCAGCGTGATGCCGAATATTTTCCAGAAGCGTTTCATTTAGCGCCTATTTTAGTGTACGATATAGCTACTCCGCGATTATTGACTATCGTCATGTTTTTGTCATCCAACGCCGACAACTTACGGTCGATGGCGGCCTGTGCCTCACTGGCGTTGAGCATGTTGCGCATGGTGATATAGTTCTTACCTTTCTGCCACATAAACCAACCGTTGCCATGATAGTCCATACCATCCAGGTCGTCCTCTGTCTTGTCATTGGTGTTCCATTCTTTACCCCAATACCAGCCTTCTTCTGCTACATCAGAGTAGAAGACCATATATTCTTGCGAATCGGTCACACCTTGCCAACGTCCAAACAAGTTGGCGGTAGTGCCTATCTCCTTTTCTTTCTCGCAAGACGAGAAAGTGAACATGATCATGCAGCAGAGGGCTGCGAAATAAAAGAAGCGTTTCATTGTCTTATGCTTTTTGTAGGTTAATAGTTACGGTGTATCCATCCATCTCGAGAACGTCTCCCTGTACGTTGGACGCCAAATCGAGAGTGGACGCCAGCACTTGGCTTGCGATATATTCTCCGCAGTGGAGTACGGCGTTGTGTATCTCAGGACGGTCTTGTAGGGTGACGATGATGCGGTCGGTAATCTCCAATCCGGACGACTTACGCAAGTTCTGGATACGATTGACCAACTCGCGCGCCACACCTTCTTCGATGAGGGCATCGTTAAGTTCTATATCCAAGGCTATCGTCAGTATGCCGTTATTGGCAACGAGCCAACCGGGCATATCCTCGGTGATAATATCCACATCCTCTGGAATAAGGGTGTAAGGTGTATTGTGTAAGGTGTATGAACCTTCGGTTTCCATGCGCGCTATGTCGTCTTGAGACATGGCGTTGATTTCCGCCGCTACAGCTTTCATGTCGGCACCCACTTTCTTGCCCAGCACTTTAAACTGCGGTTTGATTTTCTTCACCAGACGTATCTCCGATTGCTCGGCAGGCACGATAATCAGTTCTTTAACGTTCACCTCCGATTTGATGAGGTCTGCCACATGTAATAGGGCATCGGTGGTCTCCTTGTCCGGCGTAGGGATAACGGCTTTTTGCAGCGGTTGGCGCACGTTCTTCTCGGCGCGCTTACGCAGACTCAGTATCATCGAGGTTGCCTGTTGTGCCAGGAACATCTGACGCTCCAAGGCATTATTGATGAGGGCTTCATTGACCTTAGGCCATTCGCTCAAGTGTACGGTTTGACCGGTGAGGTCACGGTACAGACGGTCGGCATAGAACGGCGCATTAGGAGCCATCAGTTGAGCAACCGTCTTAAGGCAGGTATACAGCGTTTGGTAGGCTGCCTGTTTGTCGGCATTCATTTCGCCTCCCCAGAAACGCTTGCGGTTCAGACGTACGTACCAGTTAGACAGGTCATCCTGTACGAAGTCCGAGATGGCACGACCGGCTTTGGTGGGTTCGTAAGCTTCGTAGGCTTCGGTTACCTCTTTGACGAGTGAGTTGAGTTTAGACAGCACCCACAGATCTATCTCCGCATATGCTCCGCTGGCAGTCTCGTTCCGATTCTCTGTCGATTGTGTCTCGTTAGTCTGATTTGGCGTACTATCCCAGCCGTCTACATTCGCATAGAGGGCGAAGAATCCGTAGGTGTTATAGAGCGTGCCAAAGAACTTACGGCGCACTTCGTCTACGCCTTCCGGGTCGAACTTCAGATTCTCCCACGGACTGGAGTTGGTGAGCATATACCATCGTACAGCATCTGCGCCGTAGGTATCCAATGCACCAAACGGATCAACGGCATTACCAAGACGTTTACTCATCTTATTGCCGTTCTTGTCCAGTACCAGTCCATTGGAGATAACGTTCTTGTATGCCACCGAACCTTCTATCATCGTGTGGATAGCATGGAGTGTGAAGAACCATCCGCGTGTCTGATCCACACCTTCGGATATAAAGTCCGCCGTGCAAGGCAGGTCGGCATTCTCGAACGGATAGTGGTTTTGTGCATACGGCATAGCACCGGAGTCGAACCATACATCGATAAGGTCTAACTCGCGCTTCATGGGTTGCCCCTTGGGCGAGACAAGGATGATATTGTCAACGTAAGGACGATGCAGGTCGATAACCGACGGGTCGTAGTTTTCCTTACTGTAGTCTCCCACCTTATGCTTAGGCCAGGGATTGGCTTTCATAAAGCCGGCCTTGACAGACTTGTCTATCTCTGCGAATAACTCTGCAATCGAGCCGATACAGATTTCTTCTTTGCCATCTTCGGTGCGCCAGATAGGCAGCGGCGTGCCCCAATAGCGCGAACGGCTAAGGTTCCAGTCGTTCAGGTTCTCGAGCCATTTACCAAAACGTCCCGTACCGGTAGACTCAGGTTGCCAATTGATGGTCTTATTGAGCGCAATCATCTCGTCGCGGGCCATCGTCGATTTAATAAACCAACTGTCCAACGGGTAGTAAAGAACAGGCTTATCCGTGCGCCAGCAATGCGGATAGGTGTGCACATGCTTCTCGCTGCGCAACAAACGACCGTCTGCTTTCATCTCCAGACACAGATGCAAGTCCAATGTCTCGGCCTTGGAGGCTGCCACCTCATCGTACTTTCCATCCACTGTGAACTGCGGGTCATAGGCATTCTTGACCCAACGGCCGGCGTACTTATTGTATAAGGCATCATTGACGTTCTCTTTGTACCACACCGGGTCGAGGTCCTCTACGCGCCAATACTTACCGGTAAAGTCTACCATAGGACGCGGACCGTAGTTTTTGGTCTGCATATACAAACCGGGCACCCCGGCAGCATCGGCCACTTTCTTATCGTCCGCACCAAAGGTGGGAGCAATATGCACGATACCTGTACCATCTTCGGTCGTCACATAGTCACCCGGGATAACGCGATAGGCTCCTTCGCCGGGATTAACCCACGGGAACAGCGGCTCATATTCCAATCCTACCAGGTCCGCACCTTTGTAACGCGCTACAATCTCGGCATTCTCGAAATAGGCACTCAGACGTGCTTCCGCCATAATGATATGTTGCCCAGTCTCCAACTGGATCTCCACGTAGTCGATCTTCGGTCCTACGCAGAGGGCGGTATTCGAAGGCAAGGTCCACGGCGTCGTTGTCCACGCGATGATATAACGACCGTCTTTGAGATGGAACTTGGCAGTACATGTCAGGTCCTTAACGTCGCGATAGCAACCGGGCTGGTTCAACTCGTGCGAACTCAATCCTGTTCCTGCAGCAGGCGAATAGGGCTGGATAGTGTATCCCTTGTAGAGGTAGCCTTTCTTGTAGAGTTCCTTCAGCAGGAACCACAAGGTCTCAATATATTTATTGTCGTAGGTGATATACGGATTGTCTAAGTCCACCCAATAACCCATCTGTTTGGTCAGGTTGGTCCACTCTTTGGTATATTTCATCACCTCGTGACGGCAGGCAGCGTTGTAGTCGTCTACCGATATCTTCTTACCGATATCCTCTTTGGTGATGTGGAGCATCTTCTCCACACCTAACTCAACGGGCAGGCCGTGGGTGTCCCATCCGGCCTTACGGCGCACCTGATAACCCTGCATCGTCTTATAGCGGCAGAAAGTGTCTTTTATCGTGCGGGCCATGACGTGGTGAATGCCGGGCATACCGTTAGCCGAAGGAGGACCTTCGAAGAATAGAAATTGAGGATGTCCTTCGCGAGTAGCGACACTCTGTTCAAATAGATGTTCTTGCTCCCATTGCGCCAGCACCTCACGACTCAATGCCGGCAGATTCAGTTGTTTGTATTCGTTAAAATGCTTCATACTATTTCGTTTTCGGGCGCAAAATTACACAAAATTTTTGATATTTCAAAAAAAAAGCGACCCGAAGGTCGTTTTTTATGTTCTCACACGCTCTCTGTCAGTATTTTTCCCGAGACAGATGTGCTCATTTAGCGGTTGTTCAGTAATATGCCTTTTTGCCATTTCAGCGTGGGATAGGTCTTTTTAAGATACCTTTCCGCTTCCCCTATTCCGCTGCTTCCGCTGGTAGCAAACGGGATGAGCGTTTTGGCTTCAAGCTGCGGTAAGTTATTGTCGAGCCACGAGTTGATGATACGCGGACAGATGCCCCACCATATCGGAAAACCGACATAGATAGTGTCGTACGGAGTGATATCCGTACATTGTTTGATAGCCGGGCGCTCGTCCGGGTCATTCATCTCTATGGATGAGCGGGACTTATCATTGCGCCAATCAAGGTCTGCTGCGGTATATGGCTGCGCAGGTTCAATCTCCCAAAGTTGGGCATTGTGTTGCTTGGCCAGGCGTTCTGCTGCAGCTTGGGTAGTACCGGTGGCAGAGAAATACGCCACTAATGATTTTGCTTCCATAGTTGTCATACATGCGGCACAAAGGAGTGCCAATACAATTCGTTTCATAATCATATTATTTCGTTTTTTTGTAATACTGCGTTACTGAGGTTGATTATACCACTCCTCTAGTCGTTCGTTAAACTCACGGCGGGAAAGTGTCTGCGCCCAATGACGTACATCCTCCGTATGGTCCTCAAAATGCATCGTTACCGTGCGGCGCCACTTCCATTTCTTCGGCCGCAACTTCGACCAACGGCTGCTTTCCAACCCTCGCATGCGGCACAACACGACCTTCACACCAGCCGGTAACTCGCGGCAGACCTCATACGCCATGCGGCGATTGCCGATAATCTCCTTATCCACCGTTTTGACATGCCCGGAAGGATAGAAACACAACTCCTTCCCTTCCGCCAAACTGTCTATCGCTATTCGGCTCAACTGCCCGGCGACCATTGCTCCTTCTTCGCGACTCATCGCACTCTTTCCTAAATCCGGCACCTCGATAGCATCCGCCTTACGGATGATACGCCCAAATAACCAATGCCGCATAAACAGCTCATCCGTCAACGGACGAATTGGTAACCACCACTCCTGTGAAAACAACAACAGCGGATCTACATACGCCGTATGATTGGGCATCACCAGATGTGTCGCCTTGTCACGCAATAACTCTTCGCCCGTCACACGAATATCGTAGTGCAAACGGAACAGAAACTTACATATCTTTCCTATAGTATACCGATCCATATCCTTTATCCGTTCGTCAAAATCAACCACGTAGCTATCGTGTGACATAGCGCCCCGAGAACGATAAACACATGCCATATAGCATGCCAGTAACGATGTTGCTCATCGCCGCGGAAGAAATACGCGCCGCCGGTGTACAACAATCCTTCCGTCAGTATCCACCAAAACGCTGCATGAGACAACTGCAACCACATCGGCCTCATAATCAGCAACGCCACCCAGCCCATCAACAGGTACAAACTCAATGACAAACGGGGATACCGACCGAGGGCTACAAACTTACCAATTGTTCCTGCCAGCACGCATGCCCACAGAAAACCGAACAGCGTCCAACCCATCCAACCGCCTACCACATACACGCAGAGCAGTGAATACGAACCTGCTATCATTGCGTAGATTGACACATGGTCAAACACGCGGAGCCTCGTCTTATGAATGGGGTTTTGGATGGCGTGATATAGTGTCGAGGACGTGAACATCAGCAGCATGCCCGCGATAAACAATACCGTCCCCACAATTGCCAGAGCTCCCCTGTCTACGGCCAGCCGAATAAGCGGTCCAGACACGCCTATCGCTCCTATCAGTGCCAACAGATGTGTCCATGTATTGGCCAATTCCTCACGCGAACGGTCTTTCGCCCGCATTTCCGTACTCGACACATCATACAATGGTGCTCCCTCGCAAAAAATCACCTTCCCTTTCGGCAACTCCGGGCGCACACCCATCGCCACCCCCTGACGCGGATAGACGAAGATACGATAATTAGACAGCACATATTCATACTCGCGCCATTGCTCCATCAGCGCCCAGTTATCTGCACCTATTATCAACGAGAACTCATCTTCCGGATATGCCTTCTGTAACTCCCTCAAGGTATTGGCCGTATAACTCGGGCGAGGTAATCCGTTCTCAAAATCGCTCACCCGTAGCACCTTCGTGCACACCACTTCGGCCAGCACTTTCTCTGCCGCCGACACGCGCGCCGAATAGTTGGTCCTTAGGTCAAACTTACCCATCAGGTCGGCATTCATTTTCAGCGGGTTATTCGGGCTCACCATTAGCCACACTTCATCCAGGTCGCTATGCTCAGCAACCCACTTCACCAAACCTATATGTCCATAATGTATCGGATTAAACGATCCTCCGTATATACCTATTTTCATCTTCAAAAATTTACTACTGTTCCTATCGGAGCATCCAATAGGTTGATGTTATGTTTGGTTGCGATATCTTGTACCACGCTCTCCGGCTCATACCATGGATGAATAGAAAGGGCGAATTTGTTATGGTGAACGGTAAAGACCTGTTTGGCTTGGAGGTCCAAGATGACCTTTTCGAGGTCTTCCGGCGTGGTGTGGACATATTTCCAGTTGGCATTGTATTGTCCGTTCTCCAATAGCGCCAAATCAACGGCTCCAAAGCGTTCGTGTATCTCCGCAAACCGCTTGTCATAACCTCCGTCACCACCGATATAGACCTTGCGACCACCGGCTTCGACTATGAACGATGCCCAGAGTGTCTGATTTCGCTTGCCTAACAATCTATTACTGAAGTGCCGACTAGGCAAGCAAGAAATTTTTAATTCGTAATTTTTAATTTTTAATTCCTCCGCCCAATCCATCTCCGTGATTTGTTCGTCAGCGTAGCCCCAATAGCGCAGATAATCGGCGATGCCGAGCGGACAAATAACGTGTTTCACGCGGTCACGGATGTCGCGCAGGGTTGCGTAATCCATGTGATCCCAATGTTCGTGCGTGATAATAAGCACATCGATGTCCGGTAGGTCGTCCGGTCTGTAGATGTCGGTGCCCGCAAAAGGTTTCATCATCAGCGTCGCAGGCCACTCAGGCTTCAGCACAGGATCCACAAGGTATCGCTTGCCGTTCAAGCAGAACAAGTACGACGAATGTCCGAACCACACGAGCCAATCGCTATCGGTAGGCAGGTTCTTAAGGCCGGTCTTGACGGCTTGTATCGGTTCGTTCGGCACACGCAGCGTGTCTTTGTTCGTTAAAAAACGCCATAATGTATACCTCGTGCTTGCAGTGTCACCCGTGAACTGCGGCGTCGGTTCTTGGTTCTGGAACATCCCGTCTCGGTAGTTCGGTGAGGCCTGTATCCGCTCTTTCGACACATGTCGCCACAGCCCGAAAGCAGGGTGCGACAACACAGCCAGCGCGATACCACTCAGCACAATAAGAATACAAACGATGGTGATAGTTGTTTTCATTGTATCTCCGGATGTTGGATGGTTAATACTTGTCCGGGTTCGGCGAAGTAGAACATATTGAGGATGACGGGTTTGGAACTGCGGTTCTCTCCACGATGGATAGTGCCCACTACTTCGACCAGCGCCTCGCCTTCATGGAAAGTGCGTTCCTTACCGTCTTGGCAGACGATGGTCAAGTCGCCTTGTTCAACAATGCCGTAGTTTACGGCAGTATGGTGGTGCCAGCCTGTCACGGCTCCTTCGGAGAATGTCATACGTAATACTGTCAATTCCGGTTTTCCTTTGGGGAAGTCCGGCAAAGCAACGCCATCCCAACTCTGCAACGTGCGGATGAGTTCTGTTGTTTTAATTTCTTTTTTCATATTACTTCATTATTCAATCTCTTGTAATTCTCCTGTTACGGAGTCAATGATAAATCCGCGGACGGTGACGTCTTTCGGAATGAGCGGATGAGTCTGGATAGTCTTGACGGTCTTGCGGACAGAGGTCTCTGTGTCACGGAAGCCTTCGAGCCAATGATTGAGATCGATGCCACACTCGCGAATAGTATCCAGCGTCTCATCCTTGATGCCACGAGCTTTCATTACATGGTGAAAATGCGCATAACTCATGTGACATGCACCGCATTGCGAATGGGCTACCACCATAATCTCCTCTACTCCCAGTTCGTAGATAGCGACTATCAAACTACGCATTGCCGAATCAAACGGCGTGATGATTAGTCCGCCTGCATTCTTGATGATCTTGGCATCCCCGTTCTTGAGACCCAGTGCTGCCGGAAGCAACTCCATCAGACGCGTATCCATGCAGGTGAGTACCGCCAGTTTCTTGTCCGGGTACTTATCGGTAATGAACGGCTCGTAGCCTTTCCGCTCTACAAATGAGCGGTTGTAATCAATAATCTGGTTAATCATATTTTCTTCTTACTATATTTAGCTTTGAATTTGCGGTACGCGATATTAAATCTTGAGAGTCAGACCGACAAAATAGGTGCGAGGCATAGAGGGACCATAGATATAACTGGCATCGCGAAACTCCCCTTTGTCGATATCGCGTTGGTATTGGTCGAGGACGTTCTTCACACCGCAACTGATTTCCAAGCAATAATGTTTGTAGAGGTGCACATCGTATGCCAAACGAATGCCCAAATCCCAGAAACTCGGTGCCAGCGTTTCTTCATCCCTGAGGATGTACCCTGCGAGGTGCGGCACGGGCATGGAACCGGTTGCCTTTCCATTGATGGAGATTGTAAAATCTTTGACGGGTTTCACATCCAGCAGCACATAGCCGTAGTGATCCGGCGTACGTAACATCCGGGTATTCGCCGCTACGCTCGGACTCCATTGTTGGGGGACCGTATATCGGCTCTGCTGATACGTATAGCCGATCTGAAACAAGACAAGCGTGCCGTAGTTCACTTTCCCTTCTATATTCAGGCCACCCACCCACGCAGCTTTCGCGTTCGTACGGACAAAGAGCAGATTACCCATCGCGTCCTTTCCGTTCTCGCGGAGCATAAAGATATCCTGCAGGTAGGTATAGAATCCTTCTGCGGTTAGGTTCACTTCCCATTGGCCAAACTGGCGATACCAATCGGCACTCAGCGTAGCGCTATGCGAGTACTCGGGTTGCAGGTCCGGGTCAAGCGTGATAAGCGACACTTGTCCTCCGACAGCCGCTACATGCAGATCCTCGTCGTAGGCCTGCGGAGCGCGGTAACCGCTGCTGTAGCCGGCGCGTAACACCAGACCATCGATAGGCGTATATCGGAAAGTCGCACGAGGGGTACATACCGGTTTGGTCAGGAAATTATGCTTCTCCAATCGTGCGCCGATGAGCACGCTCCATTGATTACCTTTCCATTCGTTCTGCGCGTACGCGCCTACCACATGTACATCTTGTTTCAAATCACGCTGATAGCCCAACATCCTATCGTGCATACCATTGTAGTTATACTCCGCACCGACACTCAAATCGCCTTTGGCTCGTCCGCAGGGATAGGAGAAGCGGTATTGCAAACCGGTGATGGACGTCAAGTCCGTACTTCGCCCATATGCGGCGGTGTCTCTACCCGTACCGAAATAGCTCTCGCGTCCGATATGCTGGAGGGCTGAATAGGCCGAAACGAAATGCTTGTTATCCGGCGAGAACCAGTCGAACGCCAACGAACCGGCATCGATATTATGGCGCAGTTGCTCCGCGATATCCGCTTGATGCGGTTCGAGATCCAACCGGTTTCCTCCGCGGCGGAAATCCGTGGTATGATGGTATTCGAGTGTGATCTTGCTATACGCGCTGGTCTTGAAAAACGCCCGTGCGCCGGCAGTTGTGGCACGCAGTTTGGGCAGTTCGCTGAAACCGTCATTGTCGCGGTCATACTCGCTTCGCGTGCGGTGAGTAGCAAAGAGGTACGCACCTACCTTGCGGTTCTCACTCATTACTGACGCGTTGAGGTCGGTATGGATATCATATCCCGCATGTTCGTTGATATGGCTGGTGTTGGATAGGTTCACGAAGTTACGAACCGGTTCCTTGGTGATGACATTCACCACGCCAGCAATCGCATTCGCGCCGTACATCGCCGATCCTCCGCCACGGACTACTTCAATACGATCTATCATAGCAGTAGGTACTTGCTCCAAGCCATAGACGGCCGCCATCGACGAGAAGACGGGACGACTATCCATCAATATCTGCGTATACTGCCCTTGCAGGCCATTGATACGCAGCTCCGTTTTGCCGCAGTTGGAACACGTATTCTCCACACGCAAACCCGGCTGAAAACTAAGGACGTCCGCTGCACATGTGACAGCCGTTGTTTCAAACATCGTCGGCGACAGTACATTAACGATGGTTGCTGCCTCTTGCCGTTTGGTAGCATAGCGGTTAGCCGTCACCACGACACTATTCAGTTGCTGCGATACCTCACGGATCACGGCCTTCAACTCCGTCGTCGTGTGCTCCGTTATGTTTACCGGCAACTCCTCCGTCTCGTATCCTACGTAGGAAAAAACGATCGTCAGCCTACCTATCGGCAGATTCTTCAGAAAATAGTGCCCAGACTCGTCGGTAACGGTGCCAATATTCGTACCTTTGACCTGTACATTCACGTACGGCAAATGCTCCCCTGTCTTCTCATCCAGCACGTGTCCGACCAAGTGCGCGTCAAACTCATCCTGCGCCCATAAGGGCACAACGCAAAGCAGCGCAAAGACTAATATCCATCTATTTTTTCTCATTCTTATATATACCCGTTTTGAAAATCGGGCGCAAAGGTACCCAAAAAATCCCATATACGCAAGATTATACGGGATTTTTTTGCTTTTGCAGTCATTATTTATACTCATTCTTGCGTTTGGGATTCATTGGAAACCAACCTTTTCGGACACGCTCACGCTGGTGAAACACTTCGCCAATCCCCCATAAGGCTGAGAAAGCAAAGATGCCCAAAAAGATAGAGATATACGTGTTTTCTACGAATAACGAACCGCCTGCCGCCAATAAACCGACGATGAGAAACGCCCACCAGGACTTGACACCGAAATAGTACTCCGCTTTGATAACCAGCGGGTGAAAAAGTCCGATACACAGGAACGCCGCTGCGCCCAAAAGAATTCCTTCGAAGTTCATAAAAACATTTACCATTTGTTCATTTACCATAAAACCATTTACCATTTAGTCATTTACCATGTACCATTTATTTAGCCATTTAGACATTTAGTGACAAAACATAAAGCCGAAATAGAGACGTGGTCCGGTTGGTAGACATAATTCGCTTTTATGGAAAGCCAACATCCAATCAAGGCGGAAGGTGATATGCACCTTGCGCGTGAGACAATAATCGCAGCCGACGTAGGGTGTGACATAGAAAAACGATTTCTTGTGGAAAGTGCTGTTGGCATCCTGCGTCCAGCTGTTCTGATCACCGTCCAGGATGTACAAGCCTTTCATCGAACCGCCGCCGATCGTGCCACCGATATACGGCCAGGCTTTGTCCAATCGCCAACAGCAATCCTCCAATACGCCACCACAACCGACACGCATATAACTGCCGTTTTTGAGTACATCATGGCAATCGGTCATGTTGCTTGGCATCGTGCTTACGAAGCCTTCAAAACCTGTGCGCAGATGTTTTCATAGATGCACACGCAAGGCACCGCCAATACCGAACAACGCACCTTGAGGTGAGCACAAACGACCGTCTAAGGTCTTGGGGGCGTTTGCGTCCTGACCGAATAGATAGCCCGTGCAGCATCATTCCACCGGAAAAACCTTGATAGACCTTGTTCTTCTCAATGCCCTCGCCCACCTGCGCGCACAACCCGCACGCAAACAACATATAAATAGTACCTTTGCTCTCATCGTGTTATATACCTTTTAATAAATAAGAAACCGGCAAATAAAAGAGCCGGACCAAGACCGGAATAGAAAGATGCGGTAAATTCTGTCGGTATGCAAGGAATAAATTTAAGGGCTATACCAAGGCTGGACATACACACAATCAACACCCATCCTCGAAGAGGGAAAGTATGCCCGATGGTGGTTTGGTCCGGTAACGCCGCTATAAGGTTACAATACCTGTTCACAATGCGTTGGAACATCCAAATAAAGCTAATCAGGACGCCCAACGTGATCAAACAAAGCCACCATAACTCATCTGCCGGCATGGCAGTATAGGCGCGAATGCCTTTCAGCGCAATCATCAAACCGGGAACACCCCAAATAGCCGCAGCTACAAGGTATAGAAATCGTTTGTCGATATGGTTTTTAATCATAATACCTTTGCGTTTCAAAATCCGGCGGCAAAGGTACTGCTTTTTTCTTAAACTTTGCTTAAGAATTTCTTAAGATTGGTGTCCGCAGCTCCGTAATGGTGCCATTTATGTCCAAAGAGAGTGAAAAATGATGCATAGTTAGGCGAGAAGAAGGGCATAAGAAACCTGTTTGCGCAGTGGGTATGAGTGTCTCGAGCGAAGCATCCAACCACTTATGCAGACTATCCGGATGAATCGTAAGCGTGTTCACCCAAGGCGTGAGGTGCAACTGAACGGTCAAACCGTGCGCTCGGAGTTCGTTCTCGTGAGCTCGGAGCCAATCATCGGCCAGTATCATCAGCGGTGAGACCTCCTCTTGGGGGCGCGTAGTATGCAAGATCAACCCTATGCCTCGGATACTCTCGATGGGTTGCTTAGCCGACCACCCGAGTTTACGGCGCAAGGCATTGAGGTGCACATCGATGGTGCCGGTGTCGTACTGAAAACGCGTCCCCCACACATGATCCAGTATCTCCCTGCGCGAACAGATGCGGTTGGCGTGATTAGAGAGATAGTCCAACAGGCCGTATTCCAGGCCTGTCAGATGAATCTCTTGACCATCCTTGCGCACACTGCGTAGTTCGCGGTTAATCTCTATGTTGTTAACGATTGTGATATACATAAATACTACTACTTCTTGCTATATTTGGCTTTGACAATTTCGTATGCCCAATGAAAGGCAATATTCACGATAATCGTCGATGTACATTTTATACATTCTTCACCAGTTCTAAAATTTTAGGGGCTTTATAGAATAGCAGAGAACTCCCAGGGGAAGAGGGCTCGCCTTTAAAATTTGCCGCAAAGATACTACATTTTTTTTCAAATACACAAGAAAAATTACAGAAATTTTAATATTTTTTCAAATAGAGTTGGAAATTTTAACCTGATTAGTGAGGCTTGGTCGGTGTTACTTTGCAAAAACTTACCAATTCATATTATCGAGAAAGACATCCGCTTCGGCGAAGTCGGACCAATCATCAGAAGCGGTCGAAGTCTGGCTATAAACAGGTGCGGTGTCGGGGACCGGAGCTAACGAATCAGACGATGAATGAACCAGTTGCATCACCGGATAGATGGCAATGAGTAAAAGCGCACAGGCTGCGACTGCATACCACCACTTGCGATGCAGCGGTCTGACTACTGATTTCTGACTGCTAATCGCTTTTTTAAGCGTCTGTTCCTGCTGTTCAAAGAACCATTCCGGCGTGCGGAACGGAGTGCGTTTGCCTACTTGTGTAAAAATATCTTGTTTCATTGGTGTGCGAGTATATAGTTAGTGATTTTTTCTTTGGCGAAATGATAGTTGGTCTTGGCGGCTCCGACGGATGAACCGGTGACGGACGCTATCTCTTCATACGGCAGTTCGTCGTAATAACGGAGGTTAAAGACTGTGCGCTGCATGGTCGGCAGCGTGAGGATGGCTTCCTGCATCAACAGCACCAGTGCATCGCCTGTGTCGGTATAACTGTCTGCCATGAGTGTATTGATGAGCGGTGAAGCGTCTTCGTCTTCAAAAGAAAGAAACTCATGTTTGGACCGCAACCATTGGAGTGCTTCATTCGTGGCTATCCGATAGACCCATGCCCGTTCGGAATCCGCTTGGCGCAGTTCGTTGAGGTGCGTATGAATCTGAATGAAGGTCTCTTGCAGCACATCTTGCGTGTCGTCATGGCTGACCACCATGCGCCGGATATGCCAATAGAGCGGTCGCTGATACTGCTCTATCAGTTGTTCCGTCGTCACACTATGTGCCAAAAGTCTCATCGTCTCATCTGCGCTCGGCGGGCTTTCTCGTCCTCGTAAATCTGGTTGATTTGCGAAGGCGTGAGGATTTTACGGAACTCTTTGTAATACTCTTCGCGCACATCCAGAATAGCGCGGCTCTGCGCAAAATTGTCCAGAATACGCTTCTCGACCTGTTCATCGGTCATGGTCACTCCTTCCGCCGTCCTTTCATGCCGATATTGGTCATGGATAGCGCGCATTTGTTTGTTGTACGCCTTGTAGAGTGTGCCGAACTGCTCTGCTTGTTCCTCATTCAGAGCAAAGGCCTCGCTGTAATGTTGCACCTGCTGTTCGATCCGCTGCATAGCTTGCTGTCGGTTTCCTGTCTGCCCGTTTCCTCCCGCTTGTTGCGCGTTCAAACTGATTGCCATAAGCATCGTCATGGCGATAATTATCATCTTCCGCATAGTATTGTTGTTTTGATAATAGACAAAAACCTATAAAACATTTTCAGTTATGGTATGACAAAAATTGTACCATTGCATCTTGTGCCTTTTCCTATAAGATGCAACAAAAGGGAAAAAGTTAAAAGGAGATGCAAAAAAATACAAAGAAGAAACGGCAAAGCCGTGTCCGAATACAATTCTTAGCCGCGAGGGGCACGATTATTTCTTAGCCGCAAGGGCACGATTATTTCTTATCTCATTGCATTCGAACGATTGTTTCGAACGAAACAGACGAAGAAAGAACCTGCCTGCTCGGTGGTGGAGCAGGCAGGAGTTCCGATAGATCGAGTTATCGGGTTATCGAGAGAGCGAAAGGGGTTATTTTACCTCTTGTCCCTGCAAGGTATACACCTTCTCCCCGCGGAGGATGTAGATCTGTCCGTTATGAATAACCTTTGTACATGGTACATTGTCACTTGGTACATTTTCAACCCCTGTAGCAGTACCTTCGCTTGTCGTGGTGAACTCTCCGGAATAGGTAGCAACAGTTTGATCATTGGCATCTTTAGCGGTTAAGTTATAACCGTATTGCGTACCGCTGCTCAAGCCCGTTACCGTAAACTGCAAGCCGTTTGCGGTCATAAGAGCCGCAGGAGCATGAGACTGTCCTTCGCGAGAAGGCGCAAAAGCAATACCTGTCAACTGACCATTAGCATTGAAGATCAACGTACAGAAGACTACACCATCTTTGGTAATTTGGATGGTATAAGTGGCGGCATTGTTGCTTGTCGGCCATGTAACTGTCGCAGCATTGTCCTGCGGTTCTACCGTTACATCATTCGTAGTCATGGTAGTTTCTTCGGCTCCGATGGCATAGGTATAGTAGAAATCACGCCAAACAGCAGCAGCTTTGTACATATCAATCGAACCGGTCAGAACGTACAGTTTGCATTCAAACTTATCCACTCCGTCAAAGGCCGTGCTATATGCATTGGTAGGTGTCGGGCGGTAGTTGAAGATTGTTTCGAGGTTCACGCAGTTAAAGAACGCTTGCTCGCCGATGGTCTTCACTGACTCACCGATGGTTACTTTCTTCAGCGTGCTGATGTTGGCAAAAGCATTTGCGCCGATGGCGGTGACGTTATTGCCGATAACCAGTTCTTCCATCTCGCCCGGCGCTTCTGCGCCAAACTGCATGTTCTCCGTAAACTCGCCGGCATTGCCGATGGTCAGTACCTTTGTACTGTGGTCATACGACCATGTAAGTGCAAAGTTTTTTCCGCAAGTACCTACGCGGTCATACGCAAATTCTGCGGTAAATGTAGTGTCTTTGGTTATTTGGAAAATACGCGGATTGTCTTTCAAACCATCTGACCATTGTGTGAAATGATAACCATAGTTCGGAACGGCTGTCAGTTTATAATAAGGTTCCGTGTCGCAAGTAGTATAATTTCCTAAACTTGCGATATTAACATTTCCATTTTCTGCATGTGTGGTTATTTTGTATGGTAATGGAGCATATTTTATCCGAGAAGCATAATTTGACCATGCCGTTTTATATGCATCTATTGTGCCACAAGGTACATATATCGGACAAATATTGGTACTATTAAAAGGACCCGACCCACCCAATGTCGGCGGTGTTTCTGCTTCAATCGTCACAGAGGTCAAACCGGTGCAAGTAGAGAAAGCACCCTCACTAATACTTGTGACACTATTGGGAATCGTCACAGAGGTCAAACCGCTGCACTTACAGAAAGCACCACTTCCAATGCCCTGTGACGCTGTTGGGAATCGTCACAGAGGTCAAACTGCTGCATTCATAGAAAGCAAGATATCCAATGACTGTGACGCTATTGGGAATCGTAACAGAGGTCAAATCGACGCATTGATAGAACGCATTATCTCCAATGCTGGTGACACCGTTCTCCACAATCGCAGATGTTATAGAAGAACGATAAGTGTACCATGGAACACTAGTGCCACTATTATAATCATTCATTGCTCCTGTGCCGCTGATGGTTAGAACTCCACCAGTCAAGTTCCATGTAAGGTTATCGCCGCAGCTGCCGCTTTCAGCGAATACGAATCCTACACTTGCTACAATAGCGAGTAATAAAGTAAAAATTTTCTTTTTCATAATGATATACAATTTTAAAAGTTAATTATTTCTTTGATTGATATAAGAAAGGTGATTGGACTCCTTTCTTCATATATCGTTCCGGCAAAAGTTTGTGCAGATAACGATTAATAATGCTGGCATCAACTATAGGATCAGCAGGTTCTGCATCAAACTCATATCTACCTGCCACGGTTGGACATGGTGTCCATCGCGCATTCTTGAAAATAGCGACAACTTCGCCATATAAACTTACAAGAATATATTTACATGCTTGCGCTCTTTGAGGATTCACAGCCCAAGCGCTACGCGCTGTAGCATAGATGTCTCCGCCATGTAAATCAAGGAACTCTTGTTTGATTTTGATAATCATATACTCATTATCAAGTGCATTGGAATCATCAAATTCCTCTAAACTTAATACGTGCTGAATTGTTTGCACATTTGATACTCCTCGGCTACTTCCGTGACCTAATTGTTGATTAGTCAAACCTGCATAAGCCTCAATAAGGGCAGCTTCTACTTCGTAAGCAGTCTCTTCATCTAATCCCCAACGATGAATAACCATGATTACCTCCAAACCGGCATCATGAATACTGCGAATCTGTTTGACTTTTGCAGAAAGGTCATCGTCTTCTTCTTGGATGAAGTAATTTTGACCTTCGTAGTCTTTCAGGGCGTCATGAGCGTGAGCAAAGACTCTATTATTTTTGCCTTTTCCTACATAAAACGTCTGCCCTGTACGAGGATCAATGAGACGGTAAACGTAATACTCTAAACGTTTACACACATCTGGAGTAAATTTGTTTAACATGTTAATTTAGATTTTAGTTTCGCCTACTCTTTATCGGATTTTCGGCATTCTCCGTTTATATTTTATTTTTTTTGACTCCTATATTTGTCCAAATCAGACTGGCGAGACACTAACGAGAGAGAATCGAATCGGTACTATGTCGAGACAATCTCGAGGGTATATACATACACAAAAAAGCGGGACTGCAATCTTGCTGTTCCGCTTCTCAAGGCTCTGGTATTGCCTTCTAATCCAAACAACAACACTGAAGCCCACGCCGTATGTATAAATGCGCGCACTATGCGCGTACATTATTTACATACCAATGAGCATCTTGTGCTGCAATGTTTTGGATTATTTGTGAATTTACCAGATTCTGAGAAGCCAAAACAAAGCGCGTAAGACGCCTTTTTCAATATGTCCTGTATTTACCCCCACCCGAAAGACATATACCCTCGGCGTGAACTAAATACAGCAAAACTTTCTTAGCCACAAGGGCACGATTCATTTTGCGCAGCAAAATTACACAAAAAAAATGACACTTGCAAATAAAAGTGCCATTTTTTGTATTTTTATAGCTTTTCGGCTTATTACGCTTTATTTATGTATGTTGTTTGTCTGTTGTTTTATGCCATAGGCGGTGGTTGGTTGATTTGATATTTTTTTATCGGTCAAGATTGGCCGATACATTGCTCCCTCTTTTACGTCTCGGAGAGGGGACGGTATCTGGATTGGGAACGCAGTGTGTTCACAATTGGATATTCGCGATAAAACTGCCGGCAGAATTTGAGTTGTCGTTCTCCAAAACCACTGCCATATTCCGGTTCAATGCGTTGTGCGAGGTCCTTAATCAAATACGATCCATACTCGGCACGCGCCTTGCCTTGCTGTTCTTCTTCAAGGATTCGTTTGCCCAGATTCCAATACATCTGCACACGGCAGAAATCCACACTGCGTACTGCGTTCTGCTGCGCTTGCCGGATAATCTGGCGTATCTCAGCCACGAACTGCTCACTGATGGGTTGAGCCGGTTGTATATTGGCCTTTGTCATAGGCGGTAATGTTGTTTAATGTTGTTTTTAATCGGTCAAGTTTGGCAGATACATTGCTCCATCTATAATGTCTCGGAGAGGGGACGATGATTTTATCCTTTCAATATACGCTTGCTTTCCACATTCTAAGACCTGCATTATTTCTAATTGTGGCGAATTCGCCATAATTAAAATCGGGGTTGTTATCCTGTTTAGTTGTCTTTGCAACTTTCGGCTGCAAAGTTACACAAAAAAATGTCATACGCAAATTTGTATGCCATTTTCTTTGGAATTTATGTTTTTGGGTTCAGTTTTAGTTTTATTTTGGTTCAGTTTGCAGTTCAGTTCTTGACTACTTTGCAGGCGACGCCTTTGTAGCCGGCGACATAGACCATATAGACGCCGGAAGGAAGGGAACGCATACTGAAATGGGTGTTGGAACGACCGACCATCTTGCCGGAGGCGTCGTAGATGGCTATTTTCTTGTGCTCGGAGTTGACAATCTCTCTGCCGTTGAAAGAAACAGGACTGCCATTAGCGGAGACTACAGGAGCCGCGGTTGCTGTGCCACCGGAGTCGGGGAGGTACATGGATTCGAGCGTCGGATAGCCTTTGGCTGCCATAATCGAGTCCCATTTGGCGGGTACTTCAACAGCAGCGGTGGAGAAATTACCGCCTGGCATCACTTGCACTTTGTTACGCGCCGTGTCGCCGGTGATGATGAAGATAGTGGAGTCTTTGCGCATACAGGGCACGGTCTTTTGAGTCGCTTCCGCACGGTCGTACCAAGGCGGAGTGGTGGTTGTAGCACCGCCTTCGGATTGCTCAATCCAGCGCGTGTATTGGTTCATCGTGTAATCTTTCTGACCGCCGGTATTGGCGTAGAGGTTGGCAAAAGCACGTTCTTTAACCGGTCGGCGCGACCAGACGATAAGGCTGTCTTCCAGTTCGTCCAACGTCTCGTATTCGGTAGCGAGGATACGCGCCGTCGGTTCGGTAATCAGGATGGTTCGCGGCGTGAACTGCTGGCTGCTGCCTAAGGCACACTGACCGCGTTGGGAGATGTCCCATGCAATAAGTTGCATGATCTTCTGCGGGTCTTGTGTTGAGACAGCCATGTTATTACCCCAGAGGAGTGCCGATGTGACGGTAACTGCCGATTCGTTGATGCCGAGACCGCGCTGCACATGGTAAGGCTCCCATCCTACGCGCTGACAGGCGGCATCGTCTTCGAGAATACACCATGCCATCGGGTATCCGAATGTACCCATGCGGTTGGACTTGACGTAATAACCCATCATATTCATAATAGCAAGGTTGAGGAAGCGACCGATACACATGTTCGCCTGTTCGTTGATCTGTCCCTGTCCGTTATCTATACCAAGTTGGCGTGCCATAGGACCGTTGATAATGCAGTACGGCGCCCAAGCATGCGTGGAGAGGAGTGTGCGGCGGAACTCAGGACCCGCCATCGCTTTGGTCATGGCGATGAGCAGCGGCATGTATTCGGGTTTGCAGCCCGCCATGATGGCGTTGACGGCTACGTGCCAAGCGGTGATGTTGCGGTACGCGCCGGGCATGACAACCACCGTCTCATGCCAAGCGTAATCGCAGTACTCGAGGTAACGGTTCGCCTCTTCGTATGTGGGCGGCACGAACGGCAGACCGTCCGACCATTGCATGGATACAAAGAATGAATCGATCTTGCGGATGTCACCCCAGAACACATCGTCGCGCAAGTCGCCGTGGTCGGCATTCTTGGCGGCGTCTATCTCCGCTTGCGTGATCGGCGTAGTGAGTCCGGCAAGGATTTGCGGCCAGGTGACATTGCGGGTATTGTCAATCAATTGCTGCTCGGTGTGCGTGGCAAAAGCACCCGGGTACTCGGCGGTACGCAGAACAGCTACGCCGTTGTTATACGCCGTGTATTTGGCTTGGTCGGTAAAACCCGGTCCTGCCACCACGACGGCCGGGATGCCGAGGTACTCCGCTGCAATCGCGGAACCTGTCTCTTTGGGTGTGCAGATACCGCAACCGCCGTTGCCGCAGATAACTGCATCTACGTGATAATCTATCAGTTTCTGCTTGAACTCTTTCGCTTGCTGACGATCGATACCCATACCGGCGTACGGACCCGCATAACCCATCACATCAGTCAGGAGAACGGTCACGTTCGAGTAGTTCTCTTCAATGATACGTTTCAGTTCGGGGTGTGTTACATGCGCCATAAAACTGACACCGACGATGGCGATGGTTTTGTTATCAAGGGTCGTCAGACGCGGTGCTTGCTCGATATGCGTCACCATACTGCGCCCGACGGGCGATACGACAGCAAAATTGCGGAACTCATCTTCGGGCGCATGACAAGTCGTGTCACAGATGACGCGTCCGAAACTCGGAATACTCAGCATCAGCAAGCCAAAAGTCAAAAGTTGAAAGATAAAAGCGTTTCTTCTCATATACGGATATATTTAATGTTTGCTCACACCTATAAGATGCAGCAAACCCGAGAAAGTTAAATTTGAGGAGTTTTTTTTATCCCATTACCACGTCCAGAACCATCATCAGGACGAAGCCAAGTGCAAAGCCGAGTAAAGCCTTCTGCAGGCGCTCGGGCATGTCGCGTTTCATAAAGAACACGAACGCGGCCCCGAGCATTGTGCCTAACAGAGGGATGAGTAAACCTATTAAAAGAGTGGTCATTACTTAGCCGGAGCCCATTTGCAACGAACCGGAGAGATAATTGCACCTTCCTTCTTCAGTTCTGCAAACGCTTTGTCCACTTCCTTGCGGTCGATGCCGGTGATCTCCGCGATTTTGCCTGCGTTGACGGGCTGCCCGAACTCACGCATGGCTTTCAATACTTGCTCTTTCATGATGTTAAATAGATTTATTGTTATTTTGCCAATTCAGCGACGATGTTTGCCTCAAAGTCCTTCGGTTCGGCTACCGGTGCAAAGCGTTGAACGGTTTTGCCATCCTTGGAAACGAGGAACTTCGTGAAGTTCCAAAGGATATCGCTCTTTTTCTCCACACTCTTGCTGATGCGCTTAAGCATGGCGTGGGTGGCTTTCGCTTTGAGCCCTTTGTATTCCTCAGTTGGAGCTTGTGCCTTGAGATACTCAAAGATAGGATTCGCATTCGCCCCGTTGACATCGCTTTTTGCCATGAGCGGGAAGGTTACACCGTGGTTGAGACGGCAGAACTCTTCGATTTGCTCATCGCTGCCCGGCTCCTGGTTAGCGAACTGGTCGCAGGGGAAGCCAAGGATAACGAAGCCCTGGTCTTTATATTTCTTGTAGAGCGCCTCAAGACCGTCGTACTGCGGTGTGAAACCACACTTGGAGGCGGTGTTGACGATAAGAATTACTTGACCTTGATAATCTGCAAGATTTACTTCTTTTCCCCTATTGGAGAGGACTTTGAAATCATAAATTGTTGCCATAATGAATGTGTCTTTATTTATACGTTACGGTTTCGCTGAGGGGCTTGCGGGAGAAGTGATGGTCACTCGGTTTGGCATTCTCGGAGGCATAGCCGCACGGCATCAGGAAAGATGGCTTGTGGTTAGCCGGTAACTCGAAAGCGGCTGCTACTTCGGCCGGATCGAACCATTTGACCCAGCAAGTGCCGAGTCCGAGTTCGGTAGCTTCCATCATCATGTGCGTACCAACGATCGAGCAATCCATGTCGCCGGAGTTCGTACCATCTTCTTTGGTCCATACGAGATCGGTGTCGTAGCACACGAGGAACACCACCGGTGCACCATATGCACAACGGGTCAGTTCGTTGATCTTGGCAATCGCCTCAGGACTTTGCAGCACGTAGATATGCTGCGGTTGCACATTCTTGGCTGTCGGAGCGAGACGTCCGGCTTCGAGGATCGAATCCAGTTTAGCTTGCTCCACAGGTGTCTGAGCATACTCACGCACCGCAAAGCGCTGCCGTGCTAAATCCATGAATGACTTGTTCTGTTGAACGGGGTGATTACTGCATGCAGCAAATCCAATTGCTGCTAATGCAAGGATGATTAGTTTTTTCATACTTTCGCTGTTTCTATTTGTTCGGACATGAAAGGTTCGTGGAGTACGTAGTGTTTGTAACACGAGATACCGAGTGTGGTAAGCGGCAAAGCGATGATCATTCCGATGACGCCCATCAATGCGCCCC
>JAFSJN010000016.1 GCA_017439235.1 Paludibacteraceae bacterium | reverse complement strand
TTGCGCCGTGCGCAGATCGAGCAACTGAATGCCAAGCGATCACCTATCGAGGATTCCGGATTTAACTGGGATGCCTTGGTAAGCGGAGTGGCCGGCCGTCAGGATGGTGTAATAGGCAGTAACGGCCGGTACCGGATAGTGCTGCCTATCGACATACGCCTACGTTTCGCCGATATGAAACGCCTGGGAGGTAAGAAAGGTGCTAACGCAGCGGTGTACAACCGTCCGACCTGGGGAGTATTTTTCGGTAGAGATGACAGTGTACGCACACGCCTCCGGACGGGCATAAGCGAAGCTATACGCGAGTCCGTACTAACCAACTTGCGCCAGGCTATAGAACAAAAGCCCTGACAGACGGCTTAATGTCTGTTAACTAGTTCAATTTATGTTTCATGGTATTAGATTTAGGTTAATGAGAAGGCACTGCGTTGTGAAACGCGGTGTCTTCGTTTATATATGCTTCACCATCGTTTTGTGTAGCGTTTTAGTGTCTTTTTCGGTCTCGAAAAATTGTTGTAACTTTGCAAAAGATTAAAATTTTGACAAAAAATGAAGATTTTTGAAAGAAAATTGAAAAATTATAATCTTAATTTGATAAAATTTTGTACCTTTGCAGGCGATTTAGATATGCCGGTATTGGAAGCATGCCCTTTGATGCCGGAAAAGTTGGTGCCATTTCACAAAGCCATCCACTCGAAGAAAGGTGCAAAAGCGAGCGATGCATATGTGCATTTCTTCCTGGATGACTACCAGTTCGAGCGGTTCTGGAATGCACCGGAACGTTATTTGACATGTTTATCCCGTTACGGAGGCGTATTAGCTCCGGATTTCTCACTGTACGTCGATATGCCGAAAGCGATGCAGATATGGAACACATACCGCAACCGGCTATTAGCTGCGTGGTTACAGTACAAGAGTATCGAGGTGATACCGACAGTGAGCTGGAGCGATTACGATTCATACGATTTCTGCTTTGCAGGTATGCCTGTAGGAGGCACGTTCGCCCTATCCACCATCGGCACGCAGAAAAGCATCCAGTCCAAGCGGCTGTTTGGCGCAGGATACAGGGCGTTTCTTGATCACTGCCAACCGGATGCGTTAGTGGTATATGGCCAGCACACGGAGATAATAGACCGCACGCCCAGAATCGCCGTGCGCTATTTTGAGAACGAAAACATCAAACGAGTACGCAATTATGGGAGGTAGAGGACAATTCAGCGGGAAAGGTATTCCTGTAGAGCAAAGGCATTGGGAGCAAGTTGGAATGATTGATGGTATTAAAATCCTTAAAAATAAAGATAGGGGCAATGCCAATCAGCCAACATTTTCGAACACGCCCGGGACAAAATATTTTATTATCGGTAGAGATAATAAGATTAAGCAATTTGCTCGCTATGACAGAAAGCATAAAATTGTTCGGAGTGTTGATGTGGATTATGAAAAAGGTCATCACGCCCATTTATGGCGAGATGATGCCACGCGCAAATCTCATGACAAAAAGAATATTCATCCTCTTAATAATTGGGATAAACATTATATAAAGAAGGCCTTAGATTATAATAGAAAACACTAATCATGAAAAAGAAATTTGAGCCTATTCAATTCAATTATGATGTCCATGGCGATGCTCGTCTTAAAAGGACAGGTCTCATCCTGAGAACGAATTTTTGGGAAGAGTTCAACGCAAATTATATCTTCAAAAAGCAGGGTGTTACTGACCACAGGTTATATGAGGGACAATTAGGCTTCGATGAGCACTCAGCTTGGAATCTAGGTTTAAGCAACTTTGACCAAAAGGAAATCTTTCAGACTTTATCTAATAGCGGATACAATCTCATCTTTTACTGGGTAGATGACGATAATGTTTACTCAATCTTTCACGAAGTATATCCTACAGAGGTTAGATTATTACCAATTAAGGACTATCGTGAGGGCATATCTATCGAGGATAAATACGAGCCTCTCGATATGCACGATGAAGGTAAAGTCGTAGCGACTTTCTACAGGTATAACGAAAAGGATGAACCCAATCCGATTGCTGACACCCTCACAATAAAAAGTGTCCCGATAATGGACGTCATCAAACGATCTGTGATACTCTTTCATGAGGGATAAAAGAGCAAATTTTTACGTTTTAATACGTTATTTTTACGAAAAGTGAAAAAATATTTGCATATATGCAAGATTTTTTGTAATTTTGGAGCGGATTTTACAAATATAAATATATGAACGCTATTCAAAAACAGAACGATTTTTTTGAGAGCCATAAAGCAGAACTGCTCGAAAAATATGCCGGTAGAGTGATTGTTATACCTGATTCGCTCGTTGTAGAAGAATACCCGACTCTTGAAGAAGGCTACAAGATGGGCGTTCAAAAGCATGGATATGGTAAATTCTTGCTTAAAGAATGTTCCCCGCAAGAAGCACAGGTACAGATTATTTCTCCAATCGTTACAGTTTTATAAAGAATGACTGCATATACTCACAACGAACAAAAAGAAGTTCGGCGCATATTGGTTGTATGCAAGGTTGCTATCCTTGGTAACGACATAGATGCACAACGAGGTGTGAAAGCTCTATGGGATACAGGTGCTATGTGCACATGTATCTCTACTCAGTTAGCTACTGAACTTGGACTTTTGCCAGATGATTACGGATGGGTAAACGGAGCAAACAATAAGCCGTTCAGAGCTCCGATATATAGTGTCCAGTTGAAGATGGGGCATTTTGTTATCCCATACTTGCGCGTCTATGGTCTTCCTATGGATGGACAGGAAAATGACGTGATAATCGGAATGGATGTTATGGTGAAAGGCGATTTGTCTATTACCAACTATGAAGGAAAAACCGTTCTTTCATTCCGGGAGCCATCTATCAGCAGAATAGATTATGTGGAAGATTTACGCAAGTATGACCAGATGCACAAAGTGTATATGAAGTCAAAAAACGAAAAATGTCCGTGTGGCAGTAGAAAGAAATGGATTAACTGCCATGGAAAGAAAAGTTGATGTAGTAAATAATAAGAGTAAGAGTGTGCCGTTTGTTGGCACACTCTTTTTTTTACACGACACCGGAAAAGCCGGCATAGCCTCCGGAGAGGTCATGGTGATCGGCCACATTGAGGTATTTTTTCGAGAACTCACCCCATAATAGGTACATGAATGCAGACGCTATCTGAGTGGACCCGAAAGCCTGCTCTTCAAACGGCTTTTTCTCTGAAGACTTATCCAGTTCCACTTCACCACCGGTACGCTTCAGTGGAGAGTTATAGATGGATGATATCAGGGCTTCACATTCATTCTCGTCTATCCGGATTTTGATTACCGGCAAACCATGCACCTGATAGTCATCTTTTCCGCTGAAGAGTCTCGAGAGTAGATGCAGATGCTGTTTATAGTAAATAGTCGGTTGGCCGAGTGACATCAGATCGACATTCCATCCGCGCTGCTCGATCTCCATCTTCAGAGTCAGAGCATCGGTATCCGATTCATCTCCAAAAGTAGGTTTATACTTTTTCCATTGAGGATCCCGCTGGTTGCCGGCGCGGTCATAGTGCAGGAAGATCTGCCGGTTACGCATCGGTGCAAAGAAGTTCTGGAATAAGTACGCCAGTTGAGGTTGCTGCTCAGGCCACCAGGTGTAAATATCCTTCAGGACATGGAAGACAGTGCGATCTTCGTTATACTGACCTATTACCATGGACGTGAACGGTCCCGGATCGTAGCCGATATACAGAGGTGCATCGAGATTGCAGTTTTTCATATCGGCACAAGTGAAGTTCGCCTCTTCAGCTATCGAGAGCGATTCAATACGCTCCAGGTTATAAGTATCCGATTCGATATACTTCAGGCCGAATTTACCGAAGAACATATCTTTGACACGATTTTCGCGCACGGCAAAGATCGAGGTGTTAAGCGATGCTTTATCCAAGGTGCCTTCCATCTGCTTTTGGATATAGTCGGTACCAAGTATCTTAATGTTACTGAATGAAGAGGCCCGGAGGTAGTAAATGGATCCACGCCGTAGCTGAGTGAGCATCGCCTCGATTCGCCTGCAGTAATTTGTGAGCTTCCGGATAGCCGCCTCGTCATTCCGGAGTTGTGCATTCTCTAACATGTAGTACCGGTGATCCAGCTCGAGCGCGATAGCCTGAATCGTACGGATCTTCTCCGGATCCATCTTATTCTCGTACTTCAGGAACCAATCCTGATCGGTCTCTATATTCGGAGTAGAAGTAGTGCCTGTAGTACCCATGAAGTAGGGAGAATCGTAGAAGCACGTCGATTTAGAACGCATGGCCGGCCGCGCATTCTCATCCACTACACGCTGCTTAATATGCAGCATCTCATCCATATACAGGTGCGCGATATTCTTACCGTTAGCCCGCTCAGGTCGCTCACAGCTGACAAACTGGATCACGGTACCGTTAACAAACGATATCGTGTTTTTCCAGTCGGTAATGAGTGTGCGGCATGGCTTGAAGTGAGCCGGTGGCCGTTTACCGATGCAGTAATACATATCCTCTTCATAATGATCGGTAAAGAACTCCATAATACCAGGCACCAGGTTCTCGAATATGGATTTATAGGTAGATGCCAGAAATACCTGTACAGATCCGGGCATACTATTTTGTACACGGTCTATACGAGGTCCGAGGATGTGGGTAGTCTTACCGGATCCACGGCCCAGCTCGAAGTACATATCCTGCGTATCGGCCAAGAGTGCCAGCGTCTGTACTGCAGAATAGTACTGCTCATCGAAATGCTCCTTATTGATTATCCGCTTCTTCATAGGTGATATCTTCTATACCGGCTTCCATCTCTAGCTCAGATAGTACGCGCTCCTTATCCTTATTGGATAGGCCGGACTCTTCTATAAGTTGCTTACCGCGCGCTATGAGTTCACGCATACCGGCGCCACCGAGTCCAAGGCGTGCAGCCTGTACATCCGGAGATACTAACATCCGCTTGTATTTGATACGCTCCGGATCCACGCGACCCGCAGCGGCTTTTGTGCGGTACTCACATGCTATCTCATAGGATCGGCGCGCCGCCTCGAGTTCACCATTCTTCTCGCATAAGTGACCGAGCTTATCCATCTTATCGGCATAGAACTCGAGCCATTCCTCCGGGCAGGTATCTGTCTGGGAATGTACATACGATATGCTTTCGGATATACGCCGGCGAGCCGTACGCAGGCTGATGGTAGGAAACTCCTTCTGCAGCTGTATGGCCGCCGACATGATGGTACCATCCGACTCGGGTCCGCTGAAGATCTCGTACGCCCTCGATATCTGGAGAATGTACTGAGCTACCTCCGGAGTGGCGGTACCAAGCTGCTGACCATTGGTCTGTTTGATGATACTTACGGTTTTAGGATCAAGATTTCGTATTTGATCGAGAGTCGTTGCCATTTTGTTGAAATTGTTAATAACCTGTTAATAACTGGGCAAAATCATATATCCGTCATATTCCGGATCGTGTCATCCACGAGAGCGAACCAGCGTGCGCGGGCTTCGGAAGCAAACACACATGCATGTTTTTTTTATGCTTGGGACCCAAGAAACTGTAAATCCGCTCTTTAAGTATTCTGCACGTGAGCAGAGAATGCCGAAATTTGATGTTTTTGTGCAAAGATTTGTCTTTTTAGTGTTAAAAATGCCATTTTTACGGTCATCATTATGCTGAAGCCGGCAAAACGATCTTGTACGTGATTGTTCCACGCAAATTTCTCGCGCGCATACGCGCGCTCATATCATATACGCACACATGCGCACACGGGGCGAAAAAGTGCGATTTTTTTTGAAAAAAATTTTGAAAAACCCACTCCAACACTCCAACACTCGCACAAACGGCATTTTCGTGTCTTTCGACCGCCCTTTATATGATATATATAATATATTCATTTTCAATATAATATATAGATAAATGTGCCTGTTATTTGCTGTTTGTATTTTTGCTTGAGTGCTGTTTGTTTCTGTTGGAGTTTGTTGGAGTGCTGTCTTTTGGTCTGTTGGAGCTGTTGGAGTGTTGGAGTGACCTACTCCTACAGTGTTGGAGTGATTTTCGGATACTCCAACAAAATCCGTTTTCTAAAAATCGCTGTAAATAAGCACCTTACGATTTGCTCCACCCCGTTTTGTTGGAGTGTTGGAGTGTTGGAGTGAAAAAATCGAAAAATTTTTAAAAACCCAAATTTTTTATAAAACAGCGTCTTTTTGCCTAATTCCTCATCCTACCGGTTGCTTTTCGGTGATCCGATCCGAGGGTGTAGTGTCCTGCTGTTTCACCGGCACTTCGATGCGGAAACCGAGCATAATATTTTGTTCCACGGCGTGCGGGAAGTTCAACCGGATGGCTCTGTTGATCTCTCTGCAGACGAACTTCTCCGGATATGAGAGCGCATTGAGGTACACTACATAGTTATAGTACACATCTGCACCGGATTTAGATATCACACCGTCATTCTCTACATTCGTGATCGATGAGTTAATACCAATACCGGCGAGCGTAACCTGATCAGCGCGTTTGTCGTAGCTGATGACAGACTCGAAATAGTCCTTAAACTTAGACGGGAACTCTACAAATTCCCAGCCTTCCTGACCTACCTTGGTAGTAGCGTACAGTTTGCCCTGGTTCTTACCTTCTCCGGATAAGAGGTTGGTGATCTTCTCCAGTTCATTGGCTATCAGATCATCGACCATATTCTGGCTGAAGGCGTACGGTTGCTTCTTCTCCGGATCCACGAGCTTCACGCCCCGGTACTCATAGTTCCATTTATCGATTTTGGTAGCGAGGTTCTGGTTACAGAGGCTCTTCAGGATATCTGTATGCGTAGCTATCCACGCTTGCGGGATCTTCACATGCACATGTGCGTTCAGCGCATTCTTCAGATAGCTATTCAGATACTTCGGCGTGAGGTTGGAAGCCTTCACCCATTCACGAAGACCGGCGAACCACTCATTATAAGCGTACACCCATTTGCCGAATGACTTGGAGCTGTTAAAGGCTATCGCATTCGGGTACTTGAACGGATTGGCAGGATCCAGGCGGTTGTAGATCTCAAAGTTCACACCATTCGTGCGCAGCATCCAGTCTCCGACGGCAACATACGCGCAATCGGTCTGCTTTATGCGCTTATGGATGGGATTCTCTTCCATCGCCAGGCGTGCTTCATCAGCGCCGACATAGCTGAGTGCGAGAATGGATCCGCTTTTTGCCAGACGGCGGCCTTTCGCGAATAGGTATTGCGTGACGCAGGTACGTACGCGGTAATAATCGGTGATCAGCTGACGCAGATAATCCTCATAGCTATCGACACCGTACTTCTCCCAGCTATCGAGCCAGTTCTGAATCTGCTCGTCCTCTACCGGCACCCGGATCTTCTTACCGTCCACGATCTGCTCCTGGTAGAGGTACGGACCGTGACCATAGAGGAAGTCCTCCTGTTTACGCAGGATACCGGGCAGTAGTTTGTTCTCACGTATCAACGCATCCACTTCTTGCGGATAGAGGTTATGGTAATCGCCCCAGATAGGCACATGGTACGCGCCGATGGTGACGCATATATTCTCACCGGTGTATGGCCGGTACAGCTTCCGGTAGCTATCCAGGCGCTCTTGTTCGTCATCGCTCAGACCGTCGATGGTGAACATGACCACTTCACCCTTCTTAGAGCGCGTATAGCCGAGACCATCGCCAAGGAATGTCGTTTCGGCACCCGCAGTGCCTACTGTTTTTTCTTTCTTCATAGGATATGTATTATTCAAGTGTTACTTCATACCAGTCGTTACCGAAGCGCACCTTTTTAATCAGGCGCTTGCGGCACTGTTTCGCTTCTCCGGTCTCGAGATCCGTGAAATACAGGAACCGGTCGGTGTTATCAAACTTACGCCCGGGCGTCTTCTTATCGCCTGCAGCATCGACCGGCCGAGAGCGGAGGGCGCAGCGCTCCACCTTCCGGAGTCCGAAAGGCTCTTTAGAGGCGTAGAACATCAGACCGAAGTCCATGTGTGCCTGACGCATCAGCCTCATGCGCTGTATGGCCGCTGACATTTTCATTCCTTAATCACCTTCTGCATCAGTTCGTGCAAGCGCTCCGAGTTGGCCAGATTACGCTCGATGGCGGCGCGGCGCTCTTCAGACAGTTTGTCCTTCTTCAGCTGTGAGCGATATCGCGTGATATTATGCTGCAGGTTGGATACCTGTTTCATAAAAGCTTGCGGATCCTTCGCCTTCAGGGCGCGCCATTCAGATAGCTTCTTACGATCAGCCATGAATTGCACCGCCAGCGGATGTTTACAGGGGAAGATACCGGTGTCCTGGAATACCTCGAGTTCCTTATGCGCGAGCCTGTTCCGGTCATCGAGATCGGCGATGGCCAGTGCCTTCTCCGGATATTGGTCCACTTCAGCGCGTAGCGCACAAAGTTTTTGCCAGGTATTTACACGCTCGTCGTACAGAAGGATCGCCAGCTGGATGTCTTCAGACTGATTATTGGTCCAGTCTATTCGGGGGAACTCTTCTGCCTTCAGATTCTTTTTGGGCGCAGCGGGTACCGCCGGTGTCCCGGTTGTCTCCCGCTCGTATCCAGGTGCATGCATCGTCTCGTCAACGACCCGTATCCGTCCCGTAAGCGTCTCGTGCTCATACACGCCCTTCCGGGACTCCAGTATAGCAGCTTCATCCACCTTCTGCAGCATCTGATAGATCATACGCCGGCACAGGCTTGCTTTGTTCACACGGTTCACACGCGCCAGCTCCGCATTGAGCGGATGATGCGGGAAGAGGCGACCGAATAGCTCACGGTCCTTATCGAAGTGCTCTTCAGATGCCAGACGGTCCTTGATCGCCTGACGCTCTGCGATGGAATAGTTCACCATACTACACTTTTTTGTTTTCGACGTACTTGTTTATCGCCTCCAGATACTCCTTCAGCTTTTCCTTACCGACGGCATCCACGGTAGCAGCGGCCAACTGCATCAGATCATCCACTTTGTCATCCTCTTTGTTCTTGCCTTTGCGTGAGTTCTCCAAGATGGATACTGCTTCTATTACCATTTCGCCGATGATCACGCCGATAGACAGGAGCGGAACACTGAAGACAGACAGGAACTGACCCAATGCCGACAGTACGACATCGAGCAGAAGGAAAGCAAAGAACACCGCGAAGTACTGCAGCAATTTGGTAAGTGTGCGGCGCATACCCCACGATGTCGTGTGTTTGGCGCCGGTGCGCTTGGAAGCTGCAATGCCGCTGACCAGATCCGCGCCGGACAAGATCACCACCAGCAACCAGGCGAACATCATTACCGCCAGTTTGACCATGAACCCGTGAACGTCTCCCTCCATGAGGGCGGGGATAAATAATAATTGTGTCATTTTGTTATGAATTTTAATGGTTTGACATGCTTAATCGAGTGCAAAGGTACTACTTTTTTGTCAAATGGCAAAAGACAGGATTTTGTGGTGCCGTTCAGCAGAGGTTCGATCTGCCAAGGACATTTTTTTAAATAGTGATTTGGATGCACTTCGTGGGGAAACGAGGTGCATTTTTGATGCCAAAATTTGTGTCTTTTGGCATGTCAGATATTCTTTGTAATTTTGCACCGGATTTCAGATCAATCATGTGGACCAGCGAACAAATATGCAGTACCGTAGTACTTTGCCCGCATAAATACGTAGCGGCTTGCACCGAGACAAACTTCCTTGCGTTGGATGACAGCAAGGTGATCACTCTCCGGAGTCGTGGCCGCGCACAGTTCAACCGGTCGGAGAAAAACACGGACGGCGGCAAACTGCTTGAAGAGGATATCACATTCACCTTCGAGGATAACAGCATCACCGCTGAGCTCCGCAAATCGAAGTTCAAATACTGGGTAGCGCGCGTATATACGATAGAAGGATACACGCGTATGATCGGTACTTTGCGGTACCCGGCAGTAATGGAACTGGAAGGCACCGATACGAACGACACCCTGACACTCAAAACGAAACAAGAGGTATAAATTATGAATAATCAGATCATCAACGAGCTTCGTACATCGCCGCTTGCGATGGTACAGGCAGGAACTACAGAGATGGAAGCCGTGCTGCACGAGGCGCAGCGGCCCGCTTCCGGTTATCCGGAAGTCAATGCCGTTCAACGCGCGCAGAATGACGGTGACATCTGCAATGTCTTCAACAACTCCGGACACTTTGCCGATCGGATCGCTATCTTCAGCATCACCGGTATGATGATGAAGTACGCGCACTTTAACTGGAGCATGGAAGATCTCGAGTGGATAGTTCCGGGTATGGACGATATCGCCGCGCTACTCGAGTACGCAATGAAGAGCGAAGATATCGACGGCGCTATCCTTGTGTTTAACACGCCCGGAGGTACGACCCAATCGCTTATCCGGATCGAGGAGGTGCTGAAGAAGCGTACCAAGCCTGTAGTGGCCATCGTGGACGGTATGTGTGCCAGCGCCGGTATGTACACAGCTTCTTTGTGCGATCGTATCATCGCACTCAATAAGATGTGTAACGTCGGATCTATCGGCGTAATGGTACAGCTCGTTGATTATGGCGCCTTCTACAAGAAGCAAGGCATCAAGATCATCGAGATTTATCCACCGGAGAGTGCTGAAAAGAACAAAGCTTACCGCGACGCTATCGACGGAAAGACACAGACCATGATCGACGAGGTACTGACCCCGCTGGCTGTTAACTTCCAGAACATAGTGAAAGAGCACCGGCCGGTGGATGAATCCATCGAAGGCGTATTGTCCGGAAAGATGTTCTATGCCGAAGACGCTATCAAGGCCGGTCTGGTTGACGAGATCGGAAACTTCGATACGGCTGTAGCCGCTATCCAGGGCATCAGCACGGAGCGTAAAGAACTCGCAGACGTAATGTAAATCCGTCACAAGTAACTATAGTACTAATCCTTTAACTTTTTTTCGCAATGAAACTTTGGCAAAAAAATGTTGCGGCAATTCTCAAAGCTATGGGTATCAGCCGCGAAAAAGTAGCCGCCGGTAACATTTCGGCAGAAGAGTGGAAGCAGATTGAGGAGGCCTACAAGACCACTCACGGCAAAACTCTGACCGAGGATAAGGAAGCCGGTGAGGAAGCCGACCCCGACCCGGATCCGGATCCCCAAGCTGCTGCAACCCAGTTGAGCGACGAAGAGCGTACTGCTATCGCAGACATGCTGGGAGTTGAGCCGGCGCAAGTAGCTCAGGAACCTGCAGCTGCTGCACAGCAAGCCGCTCAGGCTGCTCAGGCTGCACGCCAGCAAGCCGCTCAGATGGCTGCACAACCGGAACCGAAGAAACCGGTAGTAGCAGCCGGCATGAAGCGCGTGAACCTCTTCGGAGGCGCCCACACGCCTGAGTATCTGTTTGGCATCGAGCACCCGCTCTATGCACGCAACAAACAGTACAACCAGTTAACCGGTACCTCTATCGTAGGACGCATCAGCTCTTCGGACGTTCAAGCAGCCAGCAAGGACTTCCTGGAGATGGCTCAGCTCGTATCGGAGCGTTACGCACAGTTGCGCGAGATCGGTGCGCTTGCGAGCCTGACCATGGCGAGCCTCCACGGTGAGGGTCAGATCAACATGGTACCTCCGACCTCCGAGCTCGGTGAATATGTGGTACGTCGTACGGACGCGATCATCGCGTACTTCAAGGAGCTTCCTTCTGTCCGCGGTACGATTTTCCCGGTTCACAGCAACGTACAGAACGCAGAGGTAGCTATCAGCGCTATCGTAGGCGAGCTGTCGCAAGGCTATCGTGAGGGTCGTATCTTCAAGGGTGGCATGCAGTTCACTCCGGACAAGTACAAAGTCGATGACCTCATGTTTAAGTTCAACTTTGCAGATCTCGTACGCCTGGAGAAGGAGTACATCGGCTGGTTGAACCGTGAAGAGGGATCCGCTATCATCAAGTGGACCTTCATCGAGTGGGTACTGGTTCATTACGGTAAGCAGCTCATCAAAGAGCAGAGCATCCGTAACGTGATCGGTGTATGCGTACCCCAGCAGAATGTGAAGGCCAACCCGGCCAACCTGTCTGCAGACGGTGCATTGCGCGCTATCACACGCGCCGTGCGCCAGCTCCGCGTATTGCCGTTTGACTCCATCGGCACCTACGATGCTGATACGATGCTCGACACCGTAGAGGCATTCGCTGATGAGGTAGTGAAGGCTCATGGCGGTCTGGATGATCTGAAGATCTACCTGAACAAGCGTCACCAACGCTGGTACATCCGCGCTTATCGCGAGAAATACGGTAAGGACGCAGACTTCACCGGCGCAAACGCTACGCTCGTGGATCTCGATCCTGCAACGATCATCTGGGTACCGAACATGAAGGAGAACGACTTCATCATGTTTGCTACCGAAGCCGGTAACATCGAGCTTCTGGAAGACAAACCGGGTGAGATGCTTAACTTCGACTTCACTCCGGAGTTCGAGGGTGTAGCTGTCAAGAGCCGCTGGAAAGAGGGTGCTCACGTCGTTAAGGCCGGCGCTCCGTTCAAGACGGTTGCCGAACTGAAGGCTGACAACTACGAGCATCAGTTCCTCTTCGTGAACAACCCTGCAAGCGCTCTGACGATTGCAGCTACCGTGGACCTGAGCGGTAACACGCTCTTCACCATCAGCCAAGCAGCCGGCGAAAGCCCTGCAACGGCCATCACCACCGCTAACGGTGTAGCTACCGACCGTGTGATCACGCTCGTAGCAAGCGCAGCAGGTGTGACGCTGAATAAATCCGGTGTATTCTCGAAGATCGACTCGAACTTCGTAGCCGGTGCCAAGGGTGACTACATCGAGGTCTATCCGGAGCTGGAGGATGCAACCGTCACTATCGACGGCGAGAGTGTTACCATAACCCGTCCGACGGGCAAACTGCTCGAGTTGGGCCGCAAGGTAACGGCGTAAGGTAATGGGCTAAGCGGAGGAGAGAGATTAAAGGTCCGGAACTCCTCCGCCGCCCGATTTCGTTTCACATTTTAACTACATACGATTATGGCTGTTAAAAACAATTCCCGCAAGAATGTAAATGCGGCTTCGAAATCGACGAAGTACAACTACATCATCACGCTCGTAGCCGCTGCCATCGTGGACTGGGCTGCACTCGCTGCACTCTGGAAAGCGAAGACAGGCGCGAAGTTGACCTCCAAGTTGCCGTTGCTCGCTTTGCCACAAGGCGAATCCGAAGCGGATCAGTACCACACCATCGAGTGTAAGCCCGGTACCGTGGTTCCTGTAATCAATGCCGGCGAAGCACCGCAGGATGGCAAGGCAGAGATCACCGCGATCGCTGAAGGCGTAGATGAGAACACCCTGGATTGGGCGTTCAACATGCAAGGCGAAGAGGTAGTAGCTATCGTAGAGCGCTGCTCGGATGGCAAAAAGTTCCTCTATGCCAACCCGTGTACGGGAGGTATGACCTTCCAGTACCAATCCATCGGCACACAGGATGGCGGTACCGCCGGTATCAACTTCACCCTGAGCGGATCCGATTGTCCGGAGCCGATGCTGGTTTACGAACCCGCATCCGCACCGAGCGAAACACCCGCGCAAAGCTAACCCGGCAAGGGGACTTTCTTTTGCATAAATGTGTTTTTGAGGGAAGGGAGGGCCATCCGGTCCTCTCTTCTTTTTCCGGTACCGGTACATCAAAAAAAACGCTCCGACCGGAGCGCATTCTGGAGTCAAAATATGTGTCTTTTGCCATGTGGCAAAAAAGTAGTACCTTTGCAGAGAAAATTAGAGATGGATTGTACTAGAACCGGCCGCCACATAACTTCATCAGAGGAATAGTAACAACTGGAGTAAAGATGATACTTGCAATAAAGGCGAGAAAACCGAAGAAGAAACTATACATCTTCGTACCTACAAAATAGCCGACATAAACACTGGCTGCGAAATAGGTTAAAATCAAGATGACAACTAGCGTATCCATACTTCTTTAATTTTCTGCAAAGGTACAAAAAATTTCCGATATATGCAAATATATTGACGAAAAAAAACAAAAAATCTTAGATTTTAGCGCAAAATGGGAAAGTTAACAGACGATCAGTTACGATTTATCATCGACATAGAGGCTAACGGTGCCCAAGGTCAGATCAATACCTTATCGGCAGAGATCGGTAAGCTGGAGAAACAAAACGCTTCTCTATCCGCTTCGTTATCCAAGGTTAACAATGAGCTGGAGAAACAGGAGAAGAAACTGGCAAAGATGGAAGCCTCCGGCAAACAGAACACCACTGCATACAAGCAGCTGGCGCAGTCTATCGAAGCCAACCGGCAGAAACAGGCACAGTTATCTACGCAGCTGAAGCAAACCCAGAATGCGCTCGATAAGGACCGCGAGAAAGTGGCACAGTTCACGTCATCGCTGAAGCTGAATCAGATGACCATGCAGCAACTAAGGGATCGTGCCGCACAGTTGCGCAAGCAGTTGGATGTGACCAGCAAGGCTGCATCTCCAGAGACTTATCGTAAGCTACAAAAGGAGTTGGCGCAGACCACAGACCAAATGGATAAGCTTAGTAAAAAAACAACATCCGTTGGTAATATCATAAAGGGTAACTTGTGGACGGCCGGATATATGAAAGCTTTCCAATGGCTTATCAGGAGTATTACGCAAGGTATCCAAACTATTACCTCTTTTGAGTCAGCTAACGCCTCTCTCGCTGCCGTTATGAGGACCACCCAGGATGGCGTGCAGCGTCTGACAGCCGATGCCAAACGCTTAGGTGAAGTGACCGAATACAGCTCCTCGCAGGTAACGATGATGCAGACTGAATTAGCGAAACTCGGTTTCAACGAAAAAGAGATCCTTGATTCCACGCAATACATCCTCCAGTTCGCCACGGCAACCGGTTCAGAGATACCCGCAGCGGCACAATTAGCCGGCGCAGCACTCCGGGCATTCGGGGGTGACACATCCGAGACACAACGCTATGTGAGTGCGATGGCAGTAGCTACTACCAAATCGGCGTTGAACTTCGAGTACCTGCAGAACTCGATGAGTAAGATCGCGCCGGTGGCCAATGCTTTTGGCTTCACCATCGAAGACACCACCGCACTCCTTGGTACGCTCGCAAACAGCGGATTCGATGCCTCTTCTGCAGCCACCGCCACCCGTAACATCCTGCTTAATCTCGCAGACAGTTCCGGAAAGCTTGCACAGGCGTTAGGCAAACCGATCACATCGCTCGATGAGTTAGCACCCGCCCTTCAGGAACTCCAGGAGAAAGGCGTATCGCTGAACGAGGCACTGGAGCTGACAGACAAACGCTCCGTAGCCGCTTTCGAGACATTCCTGAATGGCGCGGATGCCATCACCACCCTGCGTGACAGCATCACAGGCGTAGGTGATGACCTGGCAGCTATGCAGCAAACGAAACTCGATACCGTAGAAGGTAGTATCAAGCTGATGCAATCGGCATGGGAGGGTCTGATGCTTCAGTTCTACAACAGCAAAGGAACCTTCAAGAACATCGTGGATCTGACTACCAAAATCATAGGCGGCTTGCGCAATGCCGTGAAATGGGTACAGGACAATGCCAAGGCTGTCAAGATCATTACCGGCGTATTAGCTACCTATCTCGTTACCGGCAAAGCAATCACGTTATGGCGTAAAGCGGATATGGCAGCTATGATCGCAGAGATGACGACCAAGATAGCCAATATAGGCGTGACCAAACTGGCAGAACAAGCCAATGAGAGCCTTAAACGCAGCCTTCTGACTTCACCTTGGGGATTGATAGCGATAGCGATCACGGCTGTCATCGCCGGCCTGGTACTCTTCATTAAGCACGCCATGGAAGCATCCGACGCGCAAAGCGTACTGAATGAAACCCAGGAGCGCGCACAGGATTTGGCGAAAGGTCAGATAGCAGACGCGAACGCGGAGAAAGCAGCGCTGAATAGTCTCGTAAAGTCCATCATAGAAACCAACGACAATGAAAGACTCCGCGCCGACCTGATCAATCAGCTGGAAAGCCAGTTCCCGGAGTTCCTTGCGCACCTGGATAAAGAGAAAGTAACCAACGAGCAGCTACAAGCAGCCTTACTCAATGCCAACGATGCATACGAGGACCGGATCCGCTTACTCAAAGCCGAAGCACTGGCAGAAGCGTATAAGGAGAGCATTGTGGAGATGAATAAAAAGCTCATCGAACAAGAGATAGCTCTATCCAATACCGACAGCGAGCGGAAACAAGAGAAACTGCGTAAAGAGATCGCCGAAACACAGAAGGTGATCGATAAGTTAAGCAGCTCCTATAACGACGCTATGAGCAGCCTGGAGACAGCGAGAGTAGAAGAAGATATGAATAATTCGCTCGAAGGGCTGAAGAGAAATTTGGCGCGATGGGAGCAGATGGAGCAACAATTCAGAGCTAGATTCACAGATGGCGTAAGCCGTACCGAAGAGGAACTGGCTTACTACCAAGGAGAAATAACACAATGCGAACAACGCGAGTCTGATTTGCGTCTCCGGATAGCCGCTAAAGAAGCAGAGGAAAAGAAGAAACAAAATGAAGCAAACCGGGAAGCCGCGCGCAAACAAGCCGAGGCGAACGAAGAGGCATATAAGAAACAGCTGAATGCACTCCAGGAGTCCTATACAGCCCGGAAGGCAGAGATCATTAAGCAGGAAGCTGCTATGACCATCACCGCAGAGCAAAGCAAACGCAAGCAGTTAGAGATAGCCAAAGAGCAGGCTGACGCTGAACTGGCATTTGCCCGCAAGCACGGGAAAGAGACCGGTGATCTGCAAGTGAAAGCGGCCAATGCCACGATGGCACTCAACAGGGACAACTATTCCCGGATGGAGAAGGATCTGCAAAAATGGTTGGCAGACAGCTTGCGCGATGAGCAGGAAGCATATGAGAAAGGCGAGATCTCGCAGGATATGTACAACCAGAATGTGCGCGACCTCCGAACGCAGCACTTTGCTTACCTTAAAGAGCTCATGGAGCAGTATGGTATGGACACCTCCGACCTGGAGAGGAAGATAGCCGAAAACGAGATCAAGAACCGGAAGGAAGCCGATAAGGAGATCCTTGAAGCCGCCAAGCGTGCCCGCATGGAGGCGCTGAAACTCAATAAGCAGAACGAGCAGAATGAGTTGGCGTTGCTGGAGGAAAAGCGCCGCCTTGGCTTAGTGACCGAGACCCAATACGAGATGCAGCGCCGGCAGATCACCGATGTTTATGCCAAAGAGCGCTTAGGTATAGAGAAAATCTACTACGAAGCTGTCAAGAACTTGGACGCGCAGACGGTTGCCGCTGCACAACAGGCTGTAGCCGATGCCACCGCTGCGCTCGATGAGACATTACAAGACCGGCTCGCAAAAGCACGAGAGTACACCAGCGAGTTACGCGATATCTTTGCAGAGACAGCCGCTGCATGTGGCGATACGTTAGGCGGTCAACTCATGGAGAACATGGCGAATGCGATGGATGCAATTAGACAGTTCCAGGAAAATCTCGCTACCAGTTCCATGGACATGGGGCAAAAAATAGCCGCCGGTGTACAGATGGTCGGACAGGTAGCATCTCAAGCCCTTCAGGTAGCATCACAACTAACATCGCAGATCTTCGAAATGGAAGCCAACCAACTCGAGGCCGCCAAGCAGAAAGAGTTAGCTGCCGTAGGCGACAATGCTGAAGAGAAAGAGCGTATTGAAAAGGAGTACGCGCAGAAAGAGTTGGATCTGAAAAAGAAACAAGCCGATGCCGATGCAGCAATTCAATCAGCGTCATTATGGGTAAACACCGCTATGGGTATAGCAACCGCCTGGGCTACATCCATGCAGTTAGGACCTATCGCCGGTCCGATCATGGCGGCGATACTGACAGCCGCCTTATTAGCCACCGCCGGAATCCAACAGGCAAACATCATCGCACAGCGCGACGCAATCAAGAATCAGACACTCGAGTCTTCAGGAGGGTCGACTGCAGGGATTAATGATAGTACTGCATCTGCATCAACATTAACCATACGTCCCGAATATCAGGCAGGAGGCCGGGGGTACAGCGATGGTGGCTACACTGGAGATGGAGGAGTACACGAACCGGCCGGTGTCGTACACAAAGGCGAATATGTTGTAAGCCAAGCGGAACTGAAGAACCCGTCTGTAGTCTCCATGGTACGCTCTATCGAAGGCGTACGTCAGAGTCGCAAACATGGCCGCACAGGCGTACACGGATTCGCTGATGGAGGATATACAGATGGTTCCCCCACCTACTCCACTGAGTTCTTTGCGATAGTCCAAGAGTTAGCAGATCAGGTGCAAGAAATGAAAAGTCAGACGCTCCATGCTGACGTGAACTATCATGAATTTAAAGAAGTTGAAAAGCTAATGGACAACATTCAAAAAAAAGGAAGACGATGACTATTACAATCCAATCTTCGGGTATACATTTAGATTTGCCTATTGACACCAAATTAAGTATCGAAATGAGCAGCCCAATATTCTCTATTGGGGATTCATCCTCGCTGCCACTTAGTTTGCCTCTAACGGCCCATAATCGACGTGCTCTTAATTTTCCAGATAGAATTGATTTCTACGACAGCGGAGAAGAATCAATTCGTGCCTTCCCGGATATTCCTGTTATTGTCACTCATGGTAGTTGGCAACAAACCGCCATCATAAGTATTTCCAGCTGTTCGGAACTATCGGCCGAAGTGACCATGTATTTTATGGAATCCGACATATGGTCCAGACTGGATGGAATAACTCTACCACAAGCGATGGCCGGCAAGCACTTTGGCGAGATTCCTCCTGTTGGTGCCAATGTTAATACGTATAGATCACAAGTTGTCAACAGCCTCTATCAATACATGATTCCCAACACATCGAATGACCTGTTAGATTGGCTTAAAACGCATGACTTCATAGTTGCTCCCGTATATACTGAAGATGGTTGGTTAAATGAATTAGCTTGTGTGCGCAGATATATTGGTACAAATGATATTCTCCATGAACAATTAAACGTCGCTTTCCCTTATGGTATGCTTAGGGATACACCAGGAGTGTTTCGCTTACGAAACGAACAAGATTGGTATACATCATCAGAGCTATTTGGTAAACGAGTTCCAATTGTAGATGATACATCCGACAGCTCAATATCCATTGTCGGAAACGTTGTCGGCTATCGTAATAACAATCAATATCTGTACATAACAGCCTTCTTGCGATTAGATGTAGTAATCAAAAGCATTTTTGAATATGTTGGTTTATCTGTTGAGTACGATTTTAATAATATCGGTATCTATGATAGGCTCAACGGACCTCATTATATGGAAAAGATGTGGCATAAAATGCTGCTATTAAACAATACTATGGATGCAATTTATCCAGGAGCGATATTTTATAGTTCCATCGTTCCTGAGTGCTCGTGTAAAGAGTTCATTACAGCAGTGATGGCACAATTTGGCGTTTTTTTTTCCATACAACCGGATCATAGAACCGTTAAGATGCACTTCTTAGAAAAGGAACTTTACAGATACACAACTGACCAATACAAATCATTTAGAAATACGCAAATATCATTTAATAGTGAACCAGAATATAATCCAGCTGATAACATAAGCGATCTTGATAAGGTGGAAGAAGATTGGACAGATATGGATTCCGTTAAAGACGGCTATCAAGTAGAACATAATATGCCAGGTTCCTCCGGCATAGAAGCAATAATTTTAGATGGAACTTGTCGACGCACATCCTCCAACCCATCCCTAGACGAGAATAAGAAAGATAACAAAAAATGCCCTCTTGCTTTTGCCATCTATGAAGAGAGTCGTTTCTTTACAACCGGTCACTATACAAACCCATCAACCGGGTTTACTGCAAAAGTTTTCACCCCAATTATATCATCCCATTTTAACATGTATACAATAGAACCCAATCCGGATGATTACGATACTGATGTCGATGACATGAAGTTAAACACAGAAAGAGGATTACATGAATTACTAACTAGGGGATATTGTGCCATCGCCAAACAATCAGATAAAATCACTATCACCCAAACAATGCCCCTTGCAGAACTAAGTAATTTTGACTGGATAAGACCCATTGTTATTAGAGGACGTCTCTGCTGGCCATGCAAACTGCGCTATGAGTTACAACATAATACTTCTGTACATGTCACAATGGAAATGATAGCCCCTAGATTAACCTAAAAAAGTGTGTCTTTTGGTATATCAAAAATTAGCAGTACCTTTGCAGCGAAATTAGGAACGCATGAGTAAAAGTATCTACATAAGACCGAATAGTTATTGCTTCATTACCGATGGCGTACGCTATGGAATCATCGAATCGTCTCCAGAAGAGTCTGTTTCGTCAATGATACTCTCTTTTAGTATTGGTTACACAACCGAAGATTCCGAGCAGGCGCATCAAAGTATCACAATTGCAGTATGTCCGATACGGACGTCTGAAGGTGATACAGCAGAAGTAGATGTGGCCGATATTGTTGCAACATTTACGAAGCGGTTATGGGTTGATGAAGCAATATATGGTCATGCAACTATCCAATTAACTGAAATAGATGGTGTAGAAGTAAGTGACCTCGCCCACATATGCTTCTTTGGAACTGCAGGCGGATTGAATATGGCAGCTGAGTTACCTGCTACGCATCATCCTTTCTTAACAGCTCGAGGCAATGACAATGGTGCACTACATTTCTACCGCTCTGAGCTTTTAGCCATGGAATACATATACGTTCTATATCCGTTCGTATACGATAGCATGGCCATTACTACAGATAATGGAAATGCAACCAATCATGATTATGCCGGTTTAATCTATTCCGGAAATAGTTTTGAACATTTACTTGCCATTCATTATTATGAGGGGGACGCTACTCATCCCTATGATATAACGACTGCTAATTCTATCTATATACATTTAACTCCGGGAGACGAGGCTAATCCTAAGCCCGAATCACGTATGTATGCCATCGCGGTTCAAAATGATCCGGATACGGATGAATTACATATCCTAAGGTGGACGAATAGTATGGGTGCACCTGATGCGTTATTATTCACAGGTGAATTGCAAGATATATCAGAAATAGATACTTCGGAACTATATATCACCGAATCTAATCTCAAAAGCGTATCACGAAAGAAAATGCGTGGCATGATAACGTCCAAATATATGCTGCACACTGGCTATCTGACTCCGGCAAGAACATTAGCATTATTGGACATGATAATCAGCGATGAAGTAGAGATGCTAAACAACGGAGAATGGATTCCCGTAAATGTAACCGCAGATATGAAGAGAGCCGTTCATCAGCGTGAGCCAAAGTCTTTCGAATTAACAATAGAGGTTCTTGAACAAACTAAATATTTTAAGCCTAACCGTGAAATTATCCCCATACAGGAAAACAGTTCACAACTACTGCAAGATAATAGAGGCAATGTAATTGTAGATAATAATTCAGATACTATATATTAATATGGCAAAATTCGATTCACAATATCCCGAACAAATTGCTCCTGAGAAGAATGATAAGTTGCTCATCGCTTCTGGACAAGACGGCAATATCATGTCGTTACGATATAGCACCTTATTAAGTCAAATACAACACGATTTAGATATTGTCGATAACGAATTATCTGAATCCTCCATTCATCCTGTTCAGAACAAGACAATTTATTCGGCGCTTCAAAGAATAACTACTGATCTTACACACTTGATAACGGGCTTCACGTACGATGAAGAGAAAAAAAGTTTCTCCGAAGGCGAATTGGCTAGTGCAACAGGCTATGCTTCGCACGCGGAAAACAATGGTACTGTGTCATCTGGCGCAAATGCACATGCGGAAGGATATGCCTCAACTGCATCCGGGAACCAATCTCATGCAGAGGGGAACCAGACCTCTGCAACTGCGGCTCAAGCTCATGCAGAGGGTTGGGGAACAAGCGCAACTAATAATGGAGCGCATGCAGAAGGGGACGAGACAACCGCCAGTGGACGATATAGCCATTCTGAAGGTGAAAGTACCACCGCAAGCGGGAACTATAGCCATGCCGAGGGATTGAACAATGTCGCGCCCAACACAGCACATCATGTTTGCGGCAAAAATGCCACTATAGACCATACCGGCAAGGTCATCTTTCAAGTTGGAATGGGCTCTTCGACAAATAATCGTGCAGATGCTATTGTCGTAACCACAGATGGCCATGTATTTCTTAAGGCCCATGGAGGAGATGTAGTATTACAAAGCGATGATGGAGGTCAAGTGTCCATTGGTGATAACGTTGTAATAAACGGGTCGGAGATTGAATTAAACCAGGCAATCTATATCGATAGCGATCAATCCGGTCATTTCACTCAAGTGTATTTAGATGGCATTGGAGGTTATGTCGGATCTAGTCTTAATATTTCGACGTCAGAATCCTTACAAACCGTTTTGGGAAATTTGGCATCTCGCATTTCTGATATAGAATCAGCAATGGCAGGTGATATAACATATGCAGAAGCATTAGCAATTTTAAATAACGAATAATATGAGTAAAAAATCACAACCAACTGGTTTTGCGGCCGTGTTAGCTGCTATTAGGGACTTTTTTTGTCCGAGATTAGAAAGAATAGAGCGTCATGAAAGCTTTCTAAATTATCCCGTTGAGTTAGAGGTTATCAGCGCTGCAAACATATCGGAGGCATCCAATGAACTGCAGCAAATAACCACCTACGAGGGTGATGAGATTTACATCCCCGCAGATAAATACTATGCAGAAATGCCCAACGCTGCTCCAGCGTTTGTAACACTTATCATCGCAGGCGTTCCTACGGCATCGTATATGATTTGCAAGAGTGTGACAAATGGTTCTACAACCTTTACGTGTCAATTCAATATCGAGGGATACACGATAGGTATTGCGACAAAGAGTGCAGGTTCTAATAGTTGGATAGCGACATCACAAAGCCTTGCCTCATGAAGACTGCAGTTTGTTTAGCGGTAAAGAATGCGGAGTGTATTGACTCCTATTGCCGACACTATCTTGACACGATAGGGTTCGATAAGGTATATCTCTTTGAGGACAAGGGTTCGTATTCTCATCTACCATTCGTGGAGCAGTTTGGAAAGAGAGTGGAACTTGCACCGTTGCCAATACTTCCAGATAGGTACTACGATGGAAAAACTGACACATGTGTGCGGCAGAATAAATTGTATACTTGGTTCTTGGAGCAGCATCGCAAAGACTATGACTGGATTGCGTTTTTTGACGATGACGAGTATATGGTGCTACCGGCCCACACAACATTGCACACTTTTCTGGCTAAATTTTGCCACGATTCTGCTATATATCTATATTGGGATATTTTGCGTACGGAAGACATCTATGATTCCTGTGAAAATTATCTGGAACAGAAGAACTATCACCACTATTTGAAGTTTGAGTACAACGTAGAAATTACATGGAAGTTGAAGTCTATTGTCAACACCCATATCTGCAAGAACATTATAAATGTACACTTCGCGGATAAGAATGGAGTAGACATATTCGGCCACACTCTTGAAGAGATAAAAAAGTATCAACGCATTGAGCAGTTTGTGCCGTACGATAAATTGTACACAATACCTCACATCAAGCACTTCTATATGCGCTCCTTTGAGTCATGGTTCAAAAAGATTATCATCCGTGGCGATATGACTTATGGACATCGTAAGTTGCATGAGTGGTTTGCATGGACTGACTACAAAGAGCATGAAAAGAATGCTATCATCGCACAGATGATGCACAAGTATCATGTTCCTAAACGTACATTTGCTGAGATAATTCAACGCAACGCAGACCTTAAACAGTATTATTCTAAATAGCTATGGCACTTAAACTATATCATAACCTAAAGACTATCGACAATCTTCGTCAGTTTCACGAGGAATATGTCACAGCACAGTCTGGAGTCGAGTTAAGCCAACAAGAATCAACGAATTATTAAACACCGTATTGAAACTATAGAACAACCGCAAGTCATAGCGGCCCAGATTGGTTGCGCAGATAGTATATATTTATGAAGTTAGGAAAAGAACATATTGTAATATTATCAGCCAGCTTCATAGCAGGTGCTCTCATCGGCGCCGGCCTCCGGAGTTGCACAATCAAAACACCGGAAGCTCCGGATCCGATTATCATACGCGATACTATCAAGGCGAACGATCCTGCAAATATCGCAGATCACACCAAGCCTAAGTATATGATCAAGCATGATACGTTATGGTTTCCAAAGCCGGAAGCGCCTTGCGATAGCACAGATTCCGTATGTGACGGCAGAGTGACTGACAGCATTCCGGTAGAGATACCGATTATGTGCTATGAGTACCGGGACACCTTCCAGACGGATAGCAGCCGGATCGAACTGGGTGTGCAGTTCTCCGGATACGATGCCAAGATAGACAGCGTGGATCTGCAGTACCAATTCAATATACAGCCTCGGACGATCGTGAAGAAAAAGGGATGGGGGCAGTTCTTTGGAATTGGACTCGGCGCTGGCTATGGAGTATCATTCGTAGGCAATCCGTATGGTTCCGGTACAGTTGTTAATGCAGCTCCGGAGATAGGCGTACATATCGTTTATGGATGGGGATATCATTGGTAAAGCCAATAGCTACATGGCTTAAGTTGTAGCAATAGTTATCATTCAAATCATTGGTAAGATGAAGCGATTTCTTTTCTTAGCGATCGGACTCCTTATGTTCGCCGCTATGGATGCAGCTCCAGCGTACGACGTAGGAGCCGCACAGCAAAGTATCTCGAGTGTGCAGTATGTGCAGACAGAGGTACAACCGGTGGTAGTGGATTTCGTTTACGTAGTGTCTGCAGACGTTATCGAGACGGCCGCTCCAGTTATCAGCTCCGATTACTTCTATCAGGCTATGCCGATGGAGATCCAGGAGCAAGTGTACAAGATCGAGATGCCTGTATTCCGATTATGTACCCGGTCGCAACGAATCATATCCAATCTGAGTACCGGATGGAGCGGACAGCCTAATTTACCGCCCAATAGGTACAACAAGGTATGATTCAATCCAGGTATGCGCGTCTGATTACGCGCATACTTACTACAATTACTAACCATACAACAACAAAGATGTACACATTGCTTATCGACAATGGCCACGGAAGCGATACTCCGGGCAAACGATCGCCATTATTAGAGGATGGCCGATCAAGACTTTTTGAGTGGAAATTTACGCGTAGAGTGGCGCAGCGTATCGTAGAACTGGCACCGCAGTATGATATCAAGCCGGTGATCCTGGTCCCGGAGGATGAAGATATCTCACTTAGCACACGCGCAACGCGCGCGAATAGTTATATAAGGAGCAATCCGGGTGAGAAATGTGTGCTGATATCCATCCATGGAAATGCATTTGGAAAGGATAGTGAGGTATGGATGAATGCTCGAGGATGGGAGGCATGGACCACCGTGGGCAAAACCAACAGCGACAAGCTGGCTGAGTGCCTATACAACGCTGCACGCAAGTTTTTCCCTTCAGATACGAAGTTCCGCACGGATAAGAGCGAAGGAGATCAGGATAAGGAAAAAGATTTCACGGTATTAAAAAAGGCAGCATGCCCTGCGGTCCTTACCGAAAACTTCTTTTTTAATAATATAGAAGACTGCAGATACATGCTTTCGTATATGGGTATCGACGCGATCGCACGCGCACACCTGGCAGGAACCGTATATTACTTCACCATGTAATTCTATCGAGTATATGACACAATCATCTAAAATGTCGCAGCTTTTGAATTTATTCGGGCTATGAGTTCGTCATCCAAATGATCAGCATACCGTGTAGTCATACTTAAATCACTATGACCAGCAGCATGCATAACATCCAAATCCACCACGCCCTCTAGTAACAAATCATGAATACCAGAATCTCGCAATGAATACAATTGGTATTCTCGCGGCAACCCAAGTTCTCCTCGCATCTTATCCCATTCAATACTAAATGCATGAGAGTTTTTAGGGGAACGACCATAGGTCCAGGAATTATTACTAACTATATAATCAGTAGATTGAGCCCCAACAAGATGCTCATGCAATAGTTGTGACAATTCTTCATCCATACGTCCAACACGCTGATTTCCATTCTTTGTCTTGTCAGGTGTCATAAATATACAACTTCGATCATACAATATCTGTTTGACTTGCACTCGAGTTACCTCCACCGGACGTAATAATGATGTATATACAAGTCTGCATACGATACGCATCCCAGGATTCTTACTCGCAAAGTAAGCATCAATTTTTTGACGAATATCTTTCGGAATGATGGTACGCATTTTCTTGCGTTCACGTTTCGGCTTAATGCTATCAAAGGGATTTTCTTTGGCATAACATTTCTCAATACACCAAGCAAAGAATGCACGCCCGAGTTTTAGATTATTATTATATGTCCGTTCGCTAACATGCTCTACCTTTTGCGTACATTTCTTTGTTTTGTTTTTTACAGCGCTCTCACCACTCCAAATATGTTCCATGAAGTTGATAGCAAGAACCTTTGTAAACAAAGAGCAATTACACATAGGGTATTTTTCATCTATCCATGCGCTTAGACGGTCACAAAAACTGCGATAAGCGAACATCGTATTTTTTGCTAATTCAGATTGTTTCTCTTTTATGTATTGTTCTAAGATTTGTGTCATCGGCACAAATTCACGTGTATTCGTAGAGCCAATGGGCGACCAGCCACCAGCTAATTTAAGATTCAATTTGCAGATTACAATATTAACATACTCTTTGAAATCACGCATACTTGCATAGCGAGCACGAATACGATTAAGTTTAATTGTACGACGCTCCTGCTCACCAGAAAGATGATTGTAAAAGTAGTATTCAATTACATACCCATGAGAATTTTTCCGCAAAACTGCGGGTACATAAGGGGTGAACTCGTGTGTGTTAAGTATGGACATTTTTTTTCTTACCCCACCATCTGGCAGAGTAAGAAAATTATATTACCACTAATTTTTTGTGCCGATTTCGTGCCGATTTTTTTTCACGATTTCGGCGGAGCCCTTTATTGACGGGGAAAGTGGAGCACAGGAGACTCGAACTCCTCACCTCAACAATGCCATTGTTGCGCTCTACCAGATGAGCTAGTACCCCATTGGCTCGAAAGCGGGTGCAAAGGTACTGCTTTTTTTTGAAACTACCAAATATTTCGGTAACTTTTTGTTACTTTTGTTCAAAAAATCAGCAAATCTACCCTCTTCACCGGCTTTCGTTAAGCCTGTAACGCTCGTCTATCTTATGCCATCAAGCCGGCTACGAGAGCCAAGATAGCATAGAACTCAGGCAGAGCGCAATAGATCATCGTGTTGGTCATAACATCGTGACCGGCTGCGATACCGGCGATACCGTTAGCTGCCGTTTGTCCCTGACGGATAGCAGAGAGCAGGAAGACGATACCCATGCCAAGACCGACGCCAAAGAGCATAATAGGATTGGTATCAATCATGCCCTTCATCATCAGGAAGGCTACGAAACCATACAGACCTTGCGTAGCAGGCAGAGCCGACAAGATCATGTAAGCGGCAGATTTTTCTTTGTTCTTCTTCAGTCCACCTTCTGCAGCATTAGCGGCGATAGTGGTTCCAAAAGCAGAGCCGATACCGGACAGACCTAACATAAGACCGAGTCCGAGATAACCTAAAATTTGTTCCATAATAGTAATGTATTTAAAATTTATAATTTATAATTTCAAGTGTATAATTTATTTTTTAAAAGGTGTATACAGTTTACCTGTGCCTTCGTATCCTGCGTTCTTGAAGTACTCGACGAACGAGAGACGCAAGGGGTGGACGAATGCGCCCAGACAAGCCATTAGCAAGTTGAGGACGTGACCAAAGGTGACGATGAGGATAAAGCCTATCCACGTTCCTATATTGGGATTCTCACCCAACACCTGCGTACCGAGTTGGTTGAAGGCTGCGCCCAACATTCCGCCCGCTAAGCCGAGGGCATAGAGACGGATATAGGAGAGCACATCGCCCAAGAGGCCTGTGGCCATCTGATAAGTATCCCATAATCCGGACCCGATATTGATAAGCGGATTGCGTCCGAACTTATTGAGCAGGAAGATACCTATAGCCGAGATGGCTGCGATAACTATCAGCGCTATTTTGGCAGCATCTATAGAGATAAGCGTCGTCATCGTCAGGATGATCGTAATCAAACTACCAACGATAAGCAGCAGCCAGCCCCATACAGACAGGGTCTCTTTGAAGCCAAAACGAAGGGTATAGCTAATAGCTTTAATAGTCATAGCCAAGCATATATGGAATACACCAATGACGAGGGCCAAGACCATCATCACGTCGTATTCGCCTATCTTGCCGTTGACACCCAGGTTGTTGAACATCACGCACTTAGCCGACTCGGGGAACCACTCTGCCGTATAGAGATTAATGCCGAAGAAGCCTCCCATCAGGTAACCCACGACAGCCGAACCGACACCTAAGGCCATAATAATGCCTCCCAGGCCGTCAAACATGTCGATTTTGAGTTTACCTTTGTAGATAAGTGCTCCGATGAGGATGAGCAATAATCCGTAACCTGCATCGCCGATACACAAGGCGAAGAAGAGCAGGAAGAACGGACCGAGGATAGGTGTCGGGTCAAACTCGCCGTAGTTAGGCCAGCCGTACATTCCGGTCAGGCATTCGAACAGACGCGTGAACCAGTTGTTGCGCAACTTAATTGGCGTGGCATCTTCGGGCTGCGGATCTTCGGCCTCGTAGTAACAGTCCTGACCGGCAAGCATAGCCTCGAGGTCGGCACATTGGTCTAAGGGGCAGAAGCCCTCCAAGAGTTTGAGTGAACCTTCAGCTTCGGTATCCGAAGATAGCGAAACACGCTGCCAATCAATCTGTTGCTTAACTTCAATCAATTCGGCTTTTAGTTTCTCCGTATTGGCCAACTGCCAAGCTTCGATACGTGCCTTAGCGGCTACCAATAAGCCGTTGAGGGCCTCGATATCTTTCTCCAATTCAGTAGCACAATGGGTATTGAGCTGCTGTTCGATAGCGCCGGTCTCTTCGGGGAGAGGATTATTGACTGTCACAAAGTAGGCGGTGGACTTATCCTCGAAGATAAGAATACCCCACTCGTCCGCGAAGCGCGATTTAGGACAGATATAGTAACGCAGCGTATATCCGGCAGCCCGTAAGGCCTCCAACTTATCGTGCGAGAAATTGCCCCACACGCGCATACGTTCGAGTTCACGCTTGGTAGCAGCGATACGTTGTTCGACATCTGCTACTTCCTTGAGCAGTTGGTCGGGTGCACCCTGATGAAGGATGTGCTGCAATTCGTCAGCACGCGCCAAAGCGGTCTGCAGTTCTTCGTTCTCAGCAACACCTTCGGCACGCAGAGTCACGTGTACCACGCCGGCCTCACGCAATTGCTCCAAGAAACGATCATAGGCCGAAGCTAATACCAGGAAGGTGTATTTCTTCATTTGCGTAATCATGCTTGTACCCTCCTTTCTTCTGCCATACGAGCTTCCGCCTCACGCTTGCTCTTGACGATTTTCTGACTCGATTTATTCAGGTTCTCTTCGTCCTCCATGAAACGTTTGATTTTGCGAATAGCATCCTGATAGCCCGGTATCTGCACCTTCTCAAACAAATTCACCTTCTGGGTGGTCTTTTTGCGGGCATACTCCAGCAGGTCTACTTTGCGGCGGACGAACTCCTGACGAATACCTACTTCTGCTATAGCCTTGAGTTGTTCGAAGCCGTCATAGAACCACTTGGGCGAGGAGAAGATATTGAACGGGCGTGTCGAATAAACCACCTCATCCAATACGGGAACGCGTACGCCGGCAATCTTTTTGATGCTCATACGCACATCGTCTACGTGGATAAGTGTAGTATCAAACTCACCCCATAATGCCATCATCCTGTCGTAGTCCCTGATACGGCGATTCACTTCCTCGTCCAGAGCTTTTATCTCATCCTTCGCCCGTTTAACTTCCAGGCGGAGAGCCGATTCTTTGCTCTGAAGCGTAGGCAGAGTGCGTTGCCGCATCTTGAGGTTCTTCTCAAGGCCTTGCAGAGAGGTTTTATTGAATTGATACGTTATAGCCATATAATTACTTAAGCCTTAGGCCAATATTTGTCAATAAGGGCTTGTTTGATGTTAACCTCTTCCGGTTTGAAATACTTAGCAAACAGTCCCCAAGTGATATCCAGCATCTCTACGGTATTGATATTCACGTCAATAGCCAAGATAGAGTTAGAATACTCCTTAGCGAACTTCAGGCAGCGCTCATCGTAGTCGGTCAGGTCGAAACCGTTCTCCTGTTTGGTCTTGGCATTAGCGGCATCGGCATACAGACGTACGGCGGCGTTCATCACTTGCGGATGATCTTCGCGGGTCTTCTTACCGGCTACTAACTGTTTCAGACGCGAGAGCGAACGGAACGGGTCAACAATGACTTTACCGATATCGGAGTCACGACGCAGATAAAGCTGACCTTCGGTAATATAACCGGTATTATCGGGGATAGCGTGTGTGATATCGCCACCCGACAAAGTCGTTACGGCAATAATGGTAATCGAACCGCCACCGGCTTCCTCGGGGAACTGAACGGCTTTCTCGTAAATCTTAGCCAAATCGGAATAGAGCGAACCGGGCATCGAGTCCTTAGACGGAATCTGGTCCATACGGTTACTTACGATAGCCAATGCGTCAGCATAGAGAGTCATATCGGTAAGCAGAACCAATACTTTCTGATGCTTCTCTACGGCGAAATACTCAGCCGCAGCCAAAGCCATATCAGGAATCAACAGACGTTCTACAGCCGGGTTCTCCGTGGTATTAACGAACGACACAATACGATCAAGCACGCCGGCGTTAGCAAAGACGTTCTTGAAGTACAGATAGTCATCGTTGGTCAGTCCCATGCCGCCGAGGATAATCTTATCTACCTGGGCACGCAGGGCCACATTAGCCATCACTTGGTTATAGGGCTGGTCGGGATCGGCAAAGAAAGGAATTTTCTGACCGGATACCAACGTATTATTCAGGTCGATACCGGCGATACCGGTAGCAATCAGTTCCGACGGCTGTTTACGACGAACAGGATTCACGGATGGACCGCCAATCTCAATCTCCTTACCTTCGATAGCCGGTCCGCCATCGATAGGATCGCCGTAAGCGTTAAAGAAACGTCCGGCCAGTTGGTCGCTCACCTTAAGCGAAGGAGCCTTACCCAAGAACACCACCTCGGCGTTAGTCGGAATACCTTCCGTACCTTGGAACACCTGCAGGGTTATCTCGTCGCCCATGATTTTTACTACCTGAGCCAGTTTACCGTTGACAGTGGCCAACTCATCGTTACCTACGCCTTCTGCACGCAGCGAGCAAGTCGCTTTAGTGATGGCGGTAATTTGTGTGTATATCTTTTGAAATGCTTTAGCCATAATTCAAAATTTAAATTTTAAATTTGAAATAAACGTTCCGCAATGAAAAGAAATCCTAAATTAAGCAGCGATCTGCTTCTCTGCCAGTAACTCATCCAACTTAACCTTGTAATCCTCGAACTCCTTGCTATGGAACTCAGAGTAGTTCATCTGCTTACACAGGTTGATGACGCGTTTGAAATACTCGCTCACCTCGGTAAACACATCGAAGTCGTAATCGTGACGGCAGATATCCATAACGATATCCAACATATAACGTTGACGCTCCAGCGGGCAGACAGCATCTATCTTATCGAAGGCATCTTGCTGCAGGATGACGAAGTCGATGACCTCGGCTTTCCAGAACTCCTCGTGGTAATCAACAGGTACACCGTCGTCACCTAAGATATTGATTTGTTCCTGGATATCCTTACCGCGTTGCAGATAGGTCTTCATGTCGTTAACCTTACCCAACCATTGGTCGTCAATCAGTTTGGAGATATATTCCTCAAACTCAGGATATTCGATATATTTACTATACGAGTCAATAGGATTAACTGCCGGGTAACGCTTGCGGTCGGCACGCGCCTGCTCCAATGCGTAGAAGCAGCGGGCCACTTTCTTCGTACCTTCGGTAACAGGCTCTTTCAGGTTACCGCCGGCAGGCGATACAGTACCCAAGAAGGTTACCGAACCTGTTGCACCGTTATTGAGGTATACGTAGCCGGCGCGTGCGTAGAAGGCGCCGATGATAGCACTCAGGTCCATCGGGAAGGCGTCCTGACCGGGCAACTCCTCCATACGGTTGGACATCTCACGCAAAGCTTGTGCCCAACGAGAGGTCGAGTCGGCCATCAGCAATACACGCAGACCCATCGAACGATAATATTCAGCTATCGTCATCGACGTATATACCGAAGCCTCACGAGAGGCAACAGGCATATTCGACGTATTGGCGATAATGATCGTACGCTCCATCAGTTTGCGTCCTGTATGGGGGTCTTCCAATTCCGGGAACTCGGTAAAGGTCTCTACTACCTCGTTGGCACGTTCACCGCAGGCGGCGATAATCACGATATCGGCTTCAGCCTGCTTGGAGATAGCATGTTGGAGCACGGTCTTACCTGTTCCGAAAGGACCGGGGATAAAGCCGGTACCGCCTTCGCAGATAGGATTAGCGGTATCTATGGTACGCACACCCGTCTCCAGCAATTTGAACGGGCGCGGTTTGGACTTATAGGCCAGGATGGCTTTCTTAACAGGCCATTTCTGCACCATCGTCACTACATGGTCGTTACCTTCTGCATCGGTCAGCACGGCTATCTGGTCCTCAACGCGGTACTCGCCGGCCTTAACGATAGATTTAACGGTATAGGTGCCTTCAAATACAAAGGGCACCATAATCTTATGCGGTTGATGGTTCTCATCTACCTCACCCAGCCAAGCGGCGGCTTCTACTTTGTCGCCCACTTTGGCTATCGGTTCAAACTTCCACAGTTTCTCTTTGTCGAGCGGGAAGTTGTACTCACCACGTTTGAGGAATACACCGGTCAGTTTATCCAGGTCGTTCTGCAAACCGTCGTAGTTACGACTGAGCAGACCGGGACCTAACGTCACCTCCAGCATATGGCCGGTAAACTCTACTGTATCGCCGACTTTGAGTCCGCGGGTCGATTCAAAGACCTGGACGTAGACATTCTCGCCGGTCACTTTGATTACCTCGGCCATCAGTCGGGTCTTGCCTCCCACCGTGATGTAGGCAATCTCATTTTGTGCTACGGGCCCATCTACCTGAACGGTAACCAGGTTCGAGATGATACCCTTTACTTTTCCTTGTGTCATATTTTTGTACTATTTATTATCGATATTACAGAGTGATGCCTTTCTTAAAGTCGGCAACCAACTCGCGGAAGACGGTCTCGCCTGTTTCCACGTTGAGTGCATCCCAGCGGCAGAGCATCTGCAACTGCAGGTAATAGGCCAGGATGTTCTCCAAACTGAAATATATACCGCGTGTACGTTCCTCGAGCCAGGCAAAGCGGATAGCGTCCTGCTTGCGTTCACGCTCGTAGAGGTCGGCTATCGTAGACAACTCTTTCACTTCCGGCTCCACATCGTCGGGCATCTCCCCGATGGTAAACTTATGCGGGTCCAAGCCGTGCTTGCGGCACACTTCAGCCGTGAGCACATTATTGAGGTCGGTATTGAACGCCACCCAGTCGCGCACGAAAGCACAGGCGCCCTTAGTAGCACGGAGCTGCAGGAGGCGCAACTGTTTCGTATCCGCCTCCGTCAGCGTCTCTGCCAATAAGGCCTCTAACGCCTCCATCGTCATAGGAGCCTTCTCACCCGATTGTAACTCAGGCAGCCCTGCCAATAAACATTCGTAGGTCATATTAGAACAGCAGTTCTACAAGTTGAGGACGTAGGAACTCTTGGAAGTAAGCTACAAACTCACGTTCGCCGAAAGCCAGTTTATACCCACCCTTCTCGGGTTTGATTTGGAAATCGGTCTTCAGACCTTTGACCTCGTTAATGGTCACGCCCTTGTCGAGCAGGCCTTTGGCGTTAGCGGCAAAGTATTTTTTGAGCGCCTCGGCATCCTTAGCTTCAATCTCGACTTTACCTTCCTTAGCCATAGCCTCAGCCATCTTGGTGATGATGCCTTGCATAAACTTAGCATCTACGGCAGCTGCTTTTACGTTGGCCTCGGTAATAGCACCGGTGAGCAGGTTAGCCACTTCGGTCTTCAGGGCATTCACGCTCTGCTCGGCATACATACGCAACTCGCTACGGGTGTGAGCGTCCGTCTCTTCGGCTTTCTTGTTTGCTTTCTCCACGATAGCGGCAGCCTCTTGTTCAGCCTTAGCGATAATGGCTTTAGCTTTCTCTTCCGCCTTAGCTACGATGTCGCGAGCCTCGGCATTTCCTTTCTCTACGCCTTCTGCGTAGATTTTGTTGGTCAGTTCTTCCAGTTTCATATATTCGAAATTTTATTCTTGCGTGAGATATAGTGTGTGCTCTTTGCACAAATTAACGTGCAAAGGTACAAAACTTTTTGCATATATGCAAATATAAATCGGATTTTTTAGCGAAAGACTTTATTTTTTCGCTTCTGCCTCGTATTTGAGATTAAAAGTGAGGCGATGATAGGGTGTCGGTCCGTACTGCTGTATGGCGGCATAATGGGCGGCTGTGGGGTAGCCTTTGTTGGCATCCCAGCCGTATTGTGGATATTGTTCATGCAGGCGGAGCATATATTCGTCGCGCCAGGTCTTAGCCAATACGGAGGCGGCAGCAATAGACAGATAAGTAGCATCTCCATGCACCACAGTACGCGCAGGTATCTCTAATGGCAGGTCAGCCGGCATATAGGGTTTCCATCGGTTGCCGTCTACTACTATGTGTTGCGGTTGCGGGTCCAATTGCGCCAAGGCTCTATGCATGCATAACAGGCTGGCGTTAAGGATATTGATGCGGTCTATCTCCTGTGCCGTCACTTCAGCTACCGCCCATGACATAGCGTGCTGCTCGATAAATGGCCGCAGCAGGTTACGCTGCGCCTCGGTCAGCTGTTTCGAGTCGTTGAGTATCTGCCATTCGGGCTCGTCCAAATGCTTGGGATCAAGGATGACGGCAGCCGCGAACACACTCCCTGCGAGTGGTCCGCGGCCTGCTTCGTCACAACCGGCCTCTATTACACCTGGTATGCAATAAGGCTTGAGCATCCTTTAATAGGCGTTCATCTGCGCCTTGACGGTCGTATTGACCAAGTCGGCAAACTCCTGAATGGTCATCGAACCCTTCTCTTCGGCACCTTGCTGACGAACGGATACGAGTCCTTGTTCGGCCTCTTTCTCGCCTACGATAAGCATGTAGGGGATACGTTTGAGCTCGTTATCGCGAATCTTACGGCCGAGTTTCTCGTTGCGGTCGTCTACGATGACGCGTACATCCTGTTGCTCGAGTATCTCTTTTACTTTCCATGCGTACTCGTTCGATTTCTCGGAGATAGGCAATACTACCGCCTGGTCCGGCGTGAGCCAGAGCGGGAACTTACCGGCTGTGTGCTCGATAAGTACGGCTACAAAGCGCTCCATCGAACCGAAGGGAGCACGGTGAATCATCACAGGACGGTGCTTCTGGTTATCTTCGCCTACATACTCCAATTCGAAGCGTTCGGGCAGGTTGTAGTCCACCTGGATGGTACCTAACTGCCAACGGCGGCCGAGAGCATCCTTCACCATGAAGTCCAACTTAGGACCATAGAAAGCGGCCTCGCCGTATTCTACCTTAGCGGGCAGGTTCTTCTCTTTGCAGGCATCGATAATAGCCTGTTCGGCCATGGCCCATACTTCGTCGGAACCCACATACTTGGTCTGGTTGTTGGGGTCGCGGAGCGATATCTGTGCTTCAAAGTTCTCGAAGTTAAGTGCCTTGAAGATAATCTCAATAATTTCCATCACGCGGATGAACTCATCTTTCACCTGGTCTTGACGGCAGAAGATGTGCGCATCGTCCTGAGTGAACGAACGTACACGTGTCAGGCCGTGCAACTCACCCGACTGCTCATAGCGGTATACGGTACCGAACTCGGCGCAGCGGAAAGGCAAGTCTTTATACGAATGCGGGCTGTTCTTAAAGATGGCGCAGTGGTGAGGGCAGTTCATCGGCTTGAGCAGATAAACCTCACCCTCTTCCGGCGTGGTGATAGGCTGGAAGGAGTCCTTACCGTAGTGGTCCCAGTGACCGGAAGTGATATAGAGGTTCTTCGAACCGATGTGCGGAGTGATAACCTGTTGGTAGCCGTAGCGTTTCTGTATCTTCTTGAGGAAGTCTTCCAGACGCAGACGCAGGGCTGTACCTTTGGGCAACCAGATAGGCAGCCCCTTCCCCACCATGTCCGAGAACATGAACAGGTCTAATTCTTTACCTATCTTGCGGTGGTCGCGTTTCTTAGCCTCTTCCAGCAGGGTCAGATACTCGTCCAACATAGCTTTCTTGGGGAAGGAAATACCGTATATACGGGTCATCATCGGGCGTTTCTCGTCGCCGCGCCAGTAGGCGGCTGCGCACGACAGCACCTTGACGGCTTTGATAGGCTCGGTACTGATGAGGTGCGGGCCTTTGCACAGGTCGGTAAAGTTACCCTGTGTATAGGTAGTGATGTGTCCGTCCTCCAACTCGCTGATGAGTTCGCATTTGTAAGTCTGTCCCTTGTCGCCAAAGGCTTTCAGGGCATCCTCTTTGCTGATGGATTGTTTCACTAACTGTTCTTTCTTGGCGCGCAACTCCATCATCTTAGCTTCGATAGCGGGGAAGTCGGCATCTTTGATTACTTGCCCTTCGGCGGGATAGACATCGTAATAGAAACCATTCTCGATAGCGGGTCCTATGCCGAACTGTATACCGGGATACAACTCCTGGAGTGCTTCGGCCATCAAGTGCGAGGAGGTGTGCCAGAAAGCATGCTTGGCTTCGGCATCGTCCCACTTGTGCAATTTGATACTTGCATCCGCTTCGATGGGATAGTTCAACTCTACGATTTGGTCATTAACGCTGGCGCATAGGATATCCTGTGCCAGACGGCTGCTGATTGACTCAGCTACTTGCAGCGGCGTTACGCCGGCTTCGTACTCACGGACGCTCTGGTCCGGAAAGGTAATTTTAATCATATATATAAACGTACAAATGTTTACGGTCTTCAGGCCCACAAATGCCTGATAACCTTATTGTTTTGTTTTCTGCCAAAGTATAGCGTCTGCCTCGAGTGTCCAGTTACGTAAGGGCGACGAGGGGACGTACGCGCATTTTTCATATAGTGCCGTACAAGGCGCGTTGTCTGTACGGATGATAGCATATAGCAGTCGTAGGTTCAGGTGCGTAAAAGCATACTCCTCCAATAGCTGCATGATATCTTCGCTATACCCTTGCCCGCGGTATTCGGGAGCCACATATAACCCTATAGCAGCTTTACGGTTACGCGGGTCCAGGTCGAAGAGGTCGGCACAGCCTATCGTCAGCTCCTCATCTTGGGCTATCAATCGCAACTGCCCGTCGCGGTAGATGTCGCCGGTAGTAGAGGCTATATAGTCGCGCAAGTCCTGCTGCGAGAGAGGGTTGTGCGTCGCTCCGTCGGACCACGCTGCCGCGTCGTTCTCCCATTGGTAGAGGTAAGGCAAGTCACTCGGCTCCAACTTACGCAGGATAAGCTTACTATGTCTTAATCCCTCTGCCATCAACTGAATATCTTCTGCCACCACGAGCGTTTAACGGGTATCTCCTGCGGTATCAGGTCCACGGGAGGCGTATAGCAACGGCCGGAACGAACCATTTGATAAATAACGCCCCAATCGGGTATGCCGCCTAAATTACGGTCATCGATAAACAGGTCGGCAGTCAACTTCCTGGCCGTCAAACCGTCGTGTATGCCCTCCTCACCGGGGAAATTGGTATTGGCGGCATAAAACTCCAAACCGCGCTCCTTGCAGTAGTCGATAGCGTCCTGCAGCAGTTGGCCTTCGCGCACCGACCATAGAATCAACTGATGTCCCTCTTGCGCCAGGCGTTTGAGCGTGTCGATGGCAAAGGGGATAGGCTTGCCGATAGCCGGATAAGCGTGGGTGACGATAGTGCCGTCAAAATCTACTGCTATAGTCATACAATCAATAGTTTTCCTCCGTAGGATGGAGTTCGTGGTACATCTTGCTTTCTGTCGGCTTGGTGAATATCAGTCCTATGGCGGCTATGCCGGCAGCCCACAAGACTGGTTGATAAGCGCCTAACAGGTAATAGACCAATACGTCCATATTCAGCGCCAGGCCAATGAGTACGATACGCCAACGTGCCGAAGCCTCATAGGCTGCTCCCTGCTGCTCCTGATTCTCTATCGTGGAGAGGGTCTTGCAGTTTTTCTTATGCCACCATAAGGCCAGCGGTATCAATCCGATGGTCATCAGGTAAGCGGCGTATTGCAAACCCTTGCCGACCTCACCCATCGGCGAGACAAGACTGATCCATTCTTTGGTAATAGCGAAGTAGCAGGCTGTCGCTATGACGATAGCGGACACCATGACTCCGTAATAACAGCCGTTCAAGCGGCGCAGGATATTCTTTTCCATCTTATGCTTGTTTATATTCTACACGGTTCACTATGGACCGTCCGAGGGTTATCTCGTCGGTATATTCCAGTTCGTTGCCTACTGCTATACCTCGTGCAATCTGCGATACGCGCAGAGCACCCGTCTGTATGCTGTCGGCAAAGCGGTCCGTACTCTGTATCCTTCTATAAATATAGAAGTTCGTCGTATCACCTTCCATCGTCGTGGGCAGAGCCAGGATGACCTCTTTTATCTGTTCGGGCTCGATACGGGCGATGAGCGAGTCTATCTCTATGTCGCGCGGTCCTATGCCGTCCATAGGCGATATAATGCCGCCCAATACGTGGTACACGCCGTTATACTGTCCCGTACTCTCGATAGCCATCACATCGCGTATATTCTCCACCACGCATACTGTATGGTGGTCGCGGTGGTGCGAGAGGCATATAGGGCACACTTCGGCATCCGATATATTATGGCATACGCGGCAATAGTGCACCTCATGTTTGAGTCGCGTCAGCGTATTGGCAAAGGCCTCCACTTCGGCATCGGAGCGACGGAGCAGACTAAGCACGTGACGCAAGGCTGTCTTGCGACCCAGCCCCGGCAACGAGGCAAACTGACTGACCGCATCCGACAACAACGCACTATTTACTAACTGGTCATTTCCCATTCAGCGTGCAAAGGTACAACAAAAATTGCACATACGCAAATATTTTAATAGATTGGCACCAAAATTCGTGGTACGAGTCGATTTTTACGGTAGTTACGCACCGCTTCTACGCCTTCTGTCTGCACACTCGTCACCTGTTGCGTGGCGCGCAGGGCGCAAGGCAGTTGGTTATGTTTGCGGTCTTCGAGTACGCCGGAGGCCTGCAGGTTTTTCTCTACCGGCACCAATACGCCCTCGCGGAAGGCATAGAGAACCGACACCCGCACGTGCAGGTTGCCGCGTTTGAGGCGGAAGCGTTCTATCGTCTTATTGCCCATGTTGAGGAGGTTCAGCCAGTCTAATTCGGCTCCTTTGAGGCGTATACTGAAGGGCAGGAACAGCTTGACCTGCATGTCCATCGTATAGCCGCGCAGGGTGAAGTCGTAACTGTCTATCAGGTGGTTCTCGGTTATCGTGGCGCGGACGATACCAAACATATTATGTTTGCGTGTGTAGGTCAGTACGGCTACCGAGTCGTTCTCCGTGCTCAGTCGCCAGCGTCGCAACTCGTCACTGGTGTCCAGGAAGTGGGCTTTTCTGAGCCGCATCTTCCACAAGGCTCTATGGGCCAACGAACCGGAGTCGAGGGCTTGTGCCATCCTGCGGCGTTTGGCATCCTTCTCGTGGGTGTACATCGTGTCGAGTTTGCGACGCACGTCCGGGTCGCAGTAGCGGCGGCAATAGGTACCCACAAACTGCACCGAGTCGTCTTTGGTGATGTCTGTCGAGGGCAACTCGGTTACGTCGGCCAACATCTCCTCCATGCCCCAGGGAGCCGACTGGGCATCCATACGTACGTCACTCACTACGTGGTAGCGTATAGGCTGTTGCGGCAGGTCCTGCTCCATCTTCAGGTACGTATCGTGGAGGATACGCGCTAATAGCTTACGTTTACTCAGTCGCGGTCGTTTAGTCTGCACAACGGTCTGCTCCAGGGCGATAGGCTGTTCGCGCAGGGTGATAAGCATCGTGTCGGTAGTGGGCACGAGGGTCTGTTTCTCGTAGCCTATGCACGAGATAAGGAGTACGGGCGCCGGATCGGTCGTGTCGGGCGTAAGGGTAAAGAAGCCGTCTTTATTGGTGGCGGTGCCCACGAGGGGATTCGACTGCAGATAGACGGTAGCATAGAGTATCGGTTGTCCGTTCTCATCGCACACCCTACCCTGCCATTCAGCAGCTTGCAGGCTGCCGAACAACAGCACGAGCCATAGTAATGCTACCTGTCTCATTCTTCTTTTTTCTCCTTCCAATGGGCAGGGATGACGCGGTATCCGAATCGTTCACGCATATAGGACGCATTGGGGCAGTCCTGGCGGTGGATACGTATACCTTTGGTGACGCTGATAAAGCCGAAGATGGGGTCACCGGGTTGCGGGTTACAGCAACTGGCGGGGTGGAAGTCGACGCCGCTGAGGTTGGTGACCTCTAACGACATAGGCGTATTGGGTGTCAGTTGTGTTCCGTTCTTATGTACTGTAGCGGCGGGAGCGGGAGTGTTCTGTGCCTCCTGGTTCTCGCGTTGGTTGTGTACCGACTCGTATACCTCCGGCCCGTTCTCGGCCTCCATACGGGCGATTGCCTGCTTTATCTTATTGCGGGCACGGTGGGAGACGACAAAACTCAACCAGTCTCTGTTGGGGTGCTGCTGAGCCGAGGTGAGTATCTCTATCTGGTCGCCGTTCTGCACCTCATGACGGATGGGGACTAACTTACCCAATATCTTACCGCCCACGCAATGGCCGGCCATCTCGGTGTGTATCGAATAGGCGAAGTCGAGTATGGTAGCTCCGGCGGGCAGACGTCTCAGGTCACCCTGCGGCGTGAAGACGTATACATACTGTTTGTCTGTATGCATTATATTGCCTTTGACGCCTTTGTATGCCCAGTGTGCGGCTACGCCCTGCTCGGCAACCTCGTCCATACGGCGGGAACGTATCTGCACCTCTACCCATCGGTCGTCGGGACCCAAGACGGTCGTGTGCAGGCTCTCGTAGCCGTTCTCCTTAGGCACGCTCAGCCAGTCGCGCAAGCGTTTGGGATTGGGTTGGAAGACGTCGGTGATGAGCGAGTAGACCTGCCAGCAGTCTCTCTTCTCGCGCTCGGGCGGCGAGTCCAGGATGATACGTATGGCAAACAGGTCGTATATCTTATCCACATCGCAATGCTGCATCTGCATCTTATGGTAGATGGAGTGGATGGATTTGGGACGACCTTTGATAGTAAAGACGAAGCCTGCCTCGGTCAGTTTTTGGGCTATCGGGGCTATAAAACGCTCTATATACGCATCGCGTTCCGACTTCTTGGCATTCAGCGCACGCGCGATATACTTAAAGGTGTCGTAATCGGTGAACTTAAGGGCGAGATCTTCCATCTCCGTTTTTATCTGGTACAGACCTAGACGGTGCGCCAACTGGGCATGCAGTTCGGATGTCTCACGAGCTACATGACGACGGTAGGTGCTGTCCCCTTCTTTATCCAGACGACGCATCAGTTCGAGGCGCTCATTTAGGATGTCAAATAATACTTTGTTGCTATCTTCCATATAAAATCGATGCAAAAGTACAAAAAAATTTGCACATACAAAAAAAAAATTGTACTTTTGCAGTCAAATACAAAAATTATACCAAAATGAAAGCAAAAATCATCTATCGTATCCTTTTGGGTATAGCAGCATTGTTTTTGGCTTATGTATGCATAGACAGTGTCGTTACCCCTATCAAATTTGAAGAGAAGCGCATGGAGCGCGAGGCAGCGGTTATTAAGAACCTGGTAGCGTTGCGTACGGCTCAAGCTGAGTATAAACTGATTAAGGGGCACTATACGGCCGACCTGGATTCGCTTATCCTCTTCCTCAAGACTACGCCTAAGAAAGAGGTGATGAAGGAAGGAAGCCTCTCCGATAAGCAGTTGGAAGCCGGTCTGACCGAGTATAAGGCTACTAAGATGCTGGAGCGCGCCTTGGCTAAGGCGAAAGCTAAGATGAAGGATGCCGATAAGGATGCTCTCTACGAGTATATCTGGGCTAACGACCGTGAGATTAAGAACAACGGCCTGCAAGGTTTCCGTCGTGATACTATCTATGAGAATATGATTGCCGTTCTCTATAAGGGCGAATACGATGCCGACAATATCGGTGATATCGTCTATATCCCCTATACCGACAATCTGCGCTACGAAGTAGAGGTGAACAATACCTATACTACCTCTCAGGGTATCCGCGTGCCCTTGATGGAGATGCGTGCTCACTATGACACCTATCTGCACGACCTCGATAACCAGGAGCGTGTCAACCTCATCGACCGCGAGACCAAACTCGACCACTATCCCGGACTTAAGGTGGGCGACATTATCGCGCCTAATAATAACGCAGGTAACTGGGAGTAATGAGGATTATCTCCGGCACATATAGGGGGCGGCGCTTGTCGCCCCCTAAAAATATAACAGCCAGGCCCACGACGGACTTTGCTAAGGAGTCGCTGTTTAACCTCTTGACCAATCGTCTGGACTTCGAGGGCATCGACATGCTGGACCTGTTTGCCGGCACGGGAGGTATAGGACTGGAGTTTGTGTCGCGGGGTGCACGTAGTGTGACGGCTGTGGAGATGGCGCATGTGCAGCAGAACTTCATTATCTCTACCTGCAAGCAGCTGGGCATCCGCAACCTCAACCTCGTGCGCGGTGATGTCTTCCGTTTCCTTAGTGCCGACCGCGTGCGCTATGATGTTATCTATGCCGATCCTCCCTACGCCTTGGAGCGTCTGGCTGAGTTGCCCGACCTCGTACTACCCCACCTCAAGGACGAGGGCTGGTTTATCCTCGAGCATGGTAAGGATAACGACTTCACGGACCATCCCCGCCATGTCGAGACACGCACCTACGGCAGCGTCCATTTCAGTTTCTTTCAGTAACTAATCTCATCGTACAAAAATACAATAGGACTAATTTTACGATGCTTCTTTCTTTGCCCTACGAATGCGGTGTTAAACGATGCAAATGACAGAGCATCAGCGAGCCATCTTCGCGGCGAAGATGCATGCCGTTCCCTTCGCAGAAAGAGAAGACTTTGCAGTTCTTGCAAGGCTCAAGTTGGCGCATCCAGGTGCGGTCGCGATAAGGTTTGAAACCATGTTCCCAAATATCCCAGAACGAGTTGCGATATATATTTCCCTGATAGTACTTGCCGCGAATAGAGGTACAAGCGGAGATAGAACCATCGATAAGAACGGAAGCAATAGAAATACCCGCTGCACAATGGTAAAGATGGTCACGCACACGGCCTTCATATTCTCCCAAATAGCCTTCGCATGAGTAGGATACCTGACGCCCGGCTTCACGTTCCGCGACAATGAAGTCCATCAGATAACGGAACTGGTCGTCGCTAAGGATAAGTTCTGGATTCTCAGCAGCGCGTCCCATAGGGTCGATGCTAAACACGCGCCAGTCACAAACGCCGAGAGACCAAAGCATATCACGGATAGCGGGCAGATGATTAATCGTGCGTTGGTTGACGCAGGTGACGACATCCCATACGAGACCTTTTTCGGCAACACAGAGTCGAATGGTACGTGTGGCACTTTCGAATGCTAAAGGATGCTGGCGAAGCCAATTATGGTCTTCTTCCAAGCCGTCACAAGAGATAGTAAGAGAACGTAACCCTGCTTGCCTGAGTTCGAAGAATTTCTTCTCCGTTAGTGCCAGACCATTCGTCACCATACCCCATGGATAACCACGTTGCATCAATGCACGACCGACATCTGTCAAGTCTTTGCGCATTAGAGGCTCACCGCCGGAAATGATGACCATCACTTTGTGCGGATCGACATGCGGGGTAATCTCTGTATCAATAACGTGCAGAAAATCCATTGCCGGCATATCCGGTGTCTCTGTGGATGCTATGCAGTCGCTACCACAATGTAGACAATGGACGTTACAACGAAGCGTCGATTCCCAAAAGAGCTGACGAAGTGGGTGAAGTTGTTTTAGGTTGTTCCGTCGTAGTTTCTCCAACCACAGAGCTAATTTACGGCGGAAATTCATTTTTTCTTCAATTGGAAATCGTGGTAGACAAGGCCTTTCCCTTCATTCCAATAGTCCTCTATTTCTACGCCGGAACGGTCATATTCGACCTTGACGCGTACCGAATCGCCTTGGTAGATACCTGCCGTGTCCGTGACGACAATGTCAACCGAATCGGAGATTTTATAAGCGTCTGTAGAAACAAGATATTCCCCCTCAGCGTCAGTATATTGCTCCAGAAAAGACCAATGATTCCATGGGTACATTACACGTACGTTGATATTCTCTACGGGTTGCGCCTGCTCGTTGGTAATTTTACCGGCGGCTTCGAATGTTGCGTACGGAACTCCGTATGCTACCCGTGGTTCAGCAGGTTCATTGCGGTTACAACTGCCAAATCCTAAAACCGTCAGCAGAAAGGCTATAATGGCATTGATACGAGTAAGTAGAACTTTTTTCATAGCGGTACAAGTTGTTTCGTTATCTATTTGTGAGGATTTCCGCTGCAAATGTACAACTTTTTTTCCACATCTGCAAATTTTTCTTACTTTTTTGCATACTTTTTTCATCTTTTTACTTTTTTGCATACTTTTTTCATCTTTCATACTTCTTGTTCATATCAATCACTTACGCACGCAAAACACTCATTTTCTCACATTTCTGATGAATTTTTGTTCCCCGAAAATTTGCATATGTCAATTATTTTTTATACCTTTGCACTCGGATTCGTGAAGGAGACCCTTCCTGCCCATTTCCAACCCCGGAAGCGGACCTGGTCCCGCGAATCCTAGACTTTTAACAAAATTGTAACCTATAAACCTCAAACTATCAACAACTTAAACTTTAACTAAAAATATGGGAAAACATCTAAAAACACAAATTTCTAAGCGCGTGAGGGCTACCATCGGCTCCATCGTTCATATAGGCACCTCTCCGGGCTCCAAATCCTCTGGAGCGATGTACTTCCAACTCACCGATGCTATCAAAACATTTCGTGGTGCCGTAAACCTGCTTCGAGAGGCCGATCATTTCAATAAAAACATCATCCTTCGACCCTCGCGTCGTCACCCGGGACTGCATGTCCTATACGTTTTGAATAAGCCAAGACAGTGGTCTCAAGGCTGTCTTGACAATCGTGCCCTCCAAGCCAAAGCACGCCGTCAGGCGCATGATCTCGAACACGATCCCGTTCGTGCTCTCCCTTGGCGCGTGCGCTTCCTCTCGCAATACTATCATCCAGACCCTGAAAAGAAGTTCTATCCCCACTTCTACACCTTCGTATATAACGCTATCTATCAATCCCTTCGCGAGGCGGCTAAAAATGCAGAAACCTCTATTGAACTTACTTCTGCTACTATCCGTCTTCTGTCCTCACAGCCGTCTGTCTTCAGTCGGCATAGCGGTCTTGTTCAAACCTTCCAACCGCTCAACTCATCCTGCTTGGGATTGCGCCCCATCCTTACTCCTTACACCTCTTTCCGCGCCAGAGCGGCATAAAGTTGTACCTTTGCAGCGTGAAAACATTGTTCCATATTTAAAAATCAACGATTATGAGCACAAAACATCTCATTATGGCATTCTTTTGCCTATTAGGATTGACTTTTACCGGTTGTGAGAAAAACGACTCAACTGCCAAGAGTAGTGACCTGGATGGCACTAAGTGGGCAGGAACCATCGAACTGACGGACATAGAAGCATCTTTCGTAGATGAGGAGTGCTACATAACGATGTCCGGCTATGCTGTCGGCACTATTCGCGGTGCATATAAGGAAAGCAAACCTAACTTCTTCGTAACCGTTATCAACGTTACCGGTGATGCCGATGGACAGGTGAAAGTCGGCGACACCATTTCCGGCACCTACGATCTGAGGACCAAAACCATGACTGTACAAATAACGCTCTACGGTAGCCCGCAGACGATTATTCTCACGAAAAAATAACGCACACCTAAATCTATCAGAAGTTAAACTTCGTCATCAGTTGCAGACGGTGGTTGGTGACCCAGTGGAGGCCGCGGTCGGCAAGGCCGTTGGAGAGGTTGAGACCTAAAGCGGCATCGCCATACTGCGCAGAGGTTATCTCGTACTCGAGACCCAGTTGGAAACGACCTACCGTATACAGCAAAGTCGGCGTCAGACGCCACATACGGTTGAGATTAGTTACGCGCGGATAGTAAAAGAGGTCGGCACTGACAAGCGAGTGAGTAGTTCCGAAATTGCGGATATATCCTCCAAAGAGGATACCTTGTAGCATCTGGGGATGCTTATCCTCCTGCTGACCTACCCTGCCCCCATAGACAAGACTAACCCACGTACTCGAAGTGCGCGTAGGCGTATACTCATACGAGCCGCCGGGCTTAATCTTACTGACGCCGTAACCGCCGTTCATATTCAGGTGCTCACCCGCCTCGGCCAGGACGGTCTTAGCCTTAATAGAGAAATCGCCGTGTTTATACTGCACATACAGGAAAGGCGTGACGGTAGTGATACGGTCGGAGACGGTCACCTGCACCGCGCCGTCGGTACCCATGATAGGCTGCAGCACCGAGTCTAATGCCGCACCCGTCACACGCGGACAAATACTGAGCACATCGGCTCCGACACGCATGAGGAAACCGCGATCGTGGATACTGAGTCCCAGATAAGCTTCCGGCGTCTTAGAATAAGCTATATACTCCGCCGAACTGCCCTTAGGACCGAGCGACATATACTGCATCTGCCACAAAGCTGCACCCGTAAGGGTGACATACTTACCCAGACGAGCGTCCATCTTAACCATAGGCGTACGGCTGAAAGGACCGAAGGGAGCACCCGAGTTAAGGGCGATGACGTCACTCAGATCCGCCGCCATAGGATGCCACGCCTGACCTAACAACAGGTCCACACGAGCATAGTCCTTATCATTCATACGCAGACTGTCCCACGCCAGCGTGAGGTACGCCTGACGCAGACGCAACAGCGCCGCACCATTGGCCTTATGGACCGTACCCGTCAGGGCGGCATAGAAGTCGACTTCGACCTTTGCGCCAAACTCGGTATTGCGCCATTTATAGCCCACGATATCCAAACCCAGACGCGTAGTGATAGACAGGAAACGGAACGACGAAACAGCATTCAAGTCCTCACGCTTGACACCCGTAGCCGCTGCCTCTTCCGGCGTGACGTTATAGTTGACATCATAAGGTTGGAAATAGTACAGGTCACCCGTACCCGACATCGACTCACGCGAGTCGTAGGCAAAATAGTTGCGAATAAACCCATAGGGTTTGAAATGCTGCTTGAGGTGACTCTTAACGGCGGCTTTCTTAACATCCTTAGCTACCTCCTGAGCCGATAAGGGAGCCAGGAGCAAGGTGCAAAGAACCAAGAGAGAGAAAGTTATTCTGCGCATAAAAAATTAAAATCTTACAAAATCGGAGACAAAAGTACATTTTTATTTTGACATATGCAAAAAATTTTGTAATTTTGCACGATTGTTGTGCAGAATGATGAAATCGAGTGAATTCACAGAGCAAGAGAAACAGCAGATCCAAGCAGCTTTTGATGACCTGTTAGACGCGTATGCGCATACTCCACACCGGCAAAAAGTGGAGATCATCCAGCGTGCATACACCTTCGCTAACCAGGCACACTACGGCGTGAGACGACTGAGCGGAGAACCCTATATCATGCATCCCCTCAGCGTAGCTAAGATAGTAGTGAGCGAGATAGGACTGGGCAGCACCAGTATATGTGCCGCGCTGTTGCACGACGTAGTCGAGGATACCGACTATACGGTAGAAGATATCCGATACCGGTTCGGCGAAAAGATTGCCAGCATAGTAGAAGGACTGACCAAGATAAGCGGCGGCATATTTGCCGATAAAGCCAGTCAGCAGGCCGAGAACTTCCGCAAACTGCTGCTCACCATGTCCGACGACATACGCGTGGTGCTCATCAAATTAGCCGACCGACTGCACAACATGCGCACCTTAGACGCACAAGCGCCCGAGAAGCAGAAAAAGATAGCCGAAGAGACGCAATACATATACGCTCCCCTCGCCCACCGTCTGGGATTCTTCCCCATCAAGAGCGAACTGGAGAACCTGAGTTTCCGCTATACCAATCCCAAAGAATATAAAGAGATATCCGATAAGTTAGACTCTATCAAGTTGGCTAAGATGGCTAACTTAGAGATATTCATGGAGCCTATACGCTTCAAATTGGAGAGTCTGAGCTATCACTACACGCTGTCGGCGCGCCTGAAATCGGTATACTCGATATACAAGAAGATGCAGACCAAAGGCGTGCCCTTTGAGAACGTATACGACCTCATGGCCGTGCGTATCGTCTTCACGCCCAACGAGGCTATGTCGGAGAAAGACCAGTGCTGGATACTCTATGCCGCCATCACGGAGATATATCCTCCCCATCCCGAACGCATACGCGACTGGATATCGACGCCTAAAGCCAACGGATACGAGGCGCTCCACGTAACGGTGATGAGCAATGACGGACAATGGGTAGAGGTGCAGATACGTACCGACCGCATGCACGAGATAGCCGAACACGGACTTGCCGCCCATTGGAAATACAAGACCGGCGCACAGGAGAGCACCGAGTTGGATAAATGGTTACAGGGACTACGAGACGTATTGGAGCATCCCGACACGGACGCTATGGCCTTCTTAGACACCTTCCGCCGCAACCTCTTCAGCCACGAGGTATATGCCTTTACCCCCAACGGCGAGATAAAAGTGCTGCCGCAACAGTCGTCCGTACTCGACTTCGCATATATGGTGCATACCGAGGTAGGAGACCATTGTATTGGCGCTAAGGTCAACCACGAAGTCAAACCCGCCAGTTACCTCATCCATAGCGGCGACCAGATAGAGATACTCACCTCGCAAAGCGAATCACCCAAGCCCGAATGGCTCAACATGGTGGTGACCGCCAAAGCGCAGCAGGCTATCAAACGTTTCTGCAACCGACGCGGAGCAATAGAGGAGACGCAACCCATACAACCCTTCACGGCTACCATTGCCCTGACGGCCGACGACCGCTTCGGATTATTGGTAGACATCCTGACCGCCGTATCCGAGACCATGCACCTCAACATACGCGACCTGCACATCACCAATACAGACGGACATATAGAATGCCAATTAGAGATATGGTTCTATGACCGAATGACCATAGAGCACCTGTGCAACGCCCTGGAAGAGATACCATCCATCAATACTGTTGAACGAATAACTAAATAAACATACAGAACAATGAAAAAATTGTTATCCTTAATGGCTTTAGCTACTGTAGCAGTAGCGATGTTAGCCCAAGACCCGGTCATCACTTTTGACAAGACCACCCATGACTTCGGTAAGATTAACGAAGCCGACGGTCGCGTAACTACCGTCTTTACCTTTACCAATCAAGGTATGTCGCCATTAGTACTGTCCAACGTGCGCGCCAGTTGCGGATGCACTACTCCCAAATGGCCCCACAACCCTATCGAACCCGGACAGACAGGCGAGATAACCGTGACCTATAACCCCAACGGTCGTCCCGGTAAGTTCCAGAAGACGATTACCGTCACCTCTAACGCTACCGAACAGACGATGCGTATCTTCATCAAGGGTGAGGTTATTCCCCGTTCGGCACAACCCGTCAACCGCTATGCCGTCACCTTCGGCGAACTGAGTCTGAAGGCCGACAAGATAGCCTTCGGTACCGTCAACAAAGGCGAGACAGCACAGAAATTCATCGAGTACGCCAACCAGACTAAGGAGAACGTAACTGTAGAGACACAGGATGCCGCCTACGCTTACGCTCAGGCAACCCTCAACCCCATCGAGCCCGGTAAGTCGGGTCAGCTGATGGTGCAATTCGATGCTAACGCCTGCCCCATGTACGGCCCCGTACAGCAGACTGTCCTGCTGCGCGTCAACGGCAAGGCCGATCCCGCCTACGCCATCAACGTAACGGCTGACGTACGCGAGGACTTCAGTAAACTCACCGAAGACCAACTCTTGCAGGCTCCTATCGCCGAGATAGAAACCGAGATGCAAATGGGTATACTGGCTCACGGCAAGAAAGCCAAAGCCGCCCTGCGTATCGTCAACGCCGGTTCGACACCCCTGGCTATCCGCCGCATCATCGATGCCGACAATATACGCTTCCAAGCCGTAAAAGCGCCTATCAAAGCCGGCAAGAAAGATATTAAGTTTGAAGTGATGACCCAAGGTCTGGAGCCCGGTGACTACGAGCGTCAGATAACCATCATCACCAACGACCCGAAGAATCCTATCCGCACCATCAACATACATTGGACCATCCAATAATGATTGACCATCCGGAAAATAGTGAGGAATACAAAGGCTTGACGGTCAACGAAGGCGTAGCCAACCTGCCGCAAGTCAACCCCTATGCTACCTTCCGCCGGCGCAAACAAGTACGCACGGCCGAAGAGTACGTGGAGGGTATACTGCGCGGCGATATCACGCTGCTCAGCCAGGCTGTCACCTTAGTGGAGTCGAGTCTGCCTGCTGACCAGATTGTGGCGCAAAAAGTCATCGAACAGTGCTTACCGTACGCAGGCAAGTCCATTCGTGTAGGAATAACCGGCGTGCCGGGTGCAGGTAAGTCCACCTTTATTGAGGCATTAGGCACCCATCTTTGTCAGGAAGGCAAGCACTTGGCGGTACTGGCTATCGACCCCTCCAGCGAACGCAGCAAAGGCTCTATATTGGGCGACAAGACCCGCATGAACGACCTGAGTACACAGGCCAACGCGTTTATCCGCCCCAGCCCGTCAGCCGGTTCGTTAGGCGGCGTCGCCCGTAAGACACGCGAGACGATAGTGCTGTGCGAGGCCGCAGGATTCGATACTATACTGGTGGAGACGGTAGGCGTAGGACAATCCGAGACCGCCGCCCACTCGATGGTCGACTTCTTCCTGCTGCTGCAGGTAACAGGCACCGGCGACGAGTTGCAAGGTATCAAACGAGGCATCATGGAGATGGCGGACGGTATAGCTATCAATAAATGCGACGGCAACAACATAGAACGTGCTCAAGCCGCCCGCGTGAGCTTTAAGAACGCCCTTGCCCTCTTCCCGCCTACCCAATCCGGATGGAAACCCTATGCCGAGACCTGCTCGTCAACCGAGAAGACCGGCATACAGGATGTATGGCGCATGATAGAGGAATATATAAGGTATACGCGCGCGAACGGGTATTTTGAGGCACACCGTACCGAACAGGCTAAGTACTGGATGTACGAGACCATCAATGCCCACCTACTCAACGGCTTCTACCAAAATCCAGACATGGAGCCCCTCATCGAACGCGCCGAACAACGTGTACTCAACAACGAAGTGTCCAGCTTTATTGCTGCCAACCAACTACTCAAACAGTATGGCGAATACAAGAACAAATAAGAAACCTACCGCTATCCCAAAAGTGGGACCTAACGACATGGGCAAACTGCCTCCGCAGGCCGTCGAATTGGAAGAATCGGTATTGGGCGCCCTGATGATAGAGAAAGACGCCTTTGCCTCCGTAGCCGACCTGCTGCGCCCCGACTCCTTCTATAAGGACCAGAACAGGTGCATCTTCGAGGCTATCTATGCCCTCGCCGCCAAAGAGGAACCGATAGACGTACTGTCGGTAGCGGAGAAGTTGAAACAACAAGGTACCTTGGAGCAGGCCGGAGGCGTACTCTACCTGAGCGAACTGACACGCCGTGTGGCTTCTGCTGCTCACCTGCATTACCATGCACAAATCATTGCACAGAAAGCTACCGCCCGCGACCTCATCCACATGGCCTCAGAGATAGAGGAGTTAGGATACGATGAGACACAGGACGTAGACGACCTGATGCAAAAAGCCGAGGCCGACATATTCGCCATCAGCCAACGCAACCAGAAACGTGACGTCACCCAGATAGACCCGGTCATCACCGAAGCCTTCGAGCGTATGCGCAAGGCCTCCAAGAACGAAGGCAGTATATCCGGTATCCCCAGCGGCTTTACCGATTTGGATAAGATAACCTCCGGGTGGCAGAAGTCCGACCTAATCATCATAGCCGCCCGTCCAGCAATGGGTAAGACAGCTTTCGTACTGTCCATGGCTAAGAATATAGCCGTTAACTTCCGCCGCCCCGTAGCAATGTTCTCCTTGGAGATGTCGAATGTACAGTTGGTGAACCGTCTGATTATGAACGTTTGCGAGATAGAAGGCGATAAGATTAAGAACGGTAAGATGTCGCAGCAAGAATGGCAGCGTATAGAGGCCAAGATTAACGACCTGAAAGGCGCTCCCGTATATGTAGATGACACCCCTGCCCTATCCGTCTTTGAGTTGCGCAGCAAGGCTCGCAAACTGGTTAGAGAGCATCATGTAGAACTCATCATCATCGACTATCTGCAACTGATGAACGCGCAGGGCATGAACTTCGGTTCGCGTGAACAAGAGGTAAGTATTATCTCGCGTAACCTCAAAGCCCTCGCCAAAGAATTGGATATACCCATCATCGCCCTGTCGCAGCTGAACCGCGGCGTTGAGGCCCGTACAGGTATAGAAGGTAAGACACCCCAGCTGAGCGACCTGCGTGAGTCGGGAGCCATAGAACAGGATGCAGACATGGTTTGCTTTATCCACCGTCCCGAGTATTACCACCTCTATAGCGACGAGAAGACAGGTAAGGACCTGCGCGGATTAGGACAGATCATCGTAGCTAAGCATCGTAACGGTGCCACCGATAGTATATGGCTCCGCTTCCGTAAGCAGTTCGCTAAGTTCCAAAACGAGAACGAGCAATTTGACCCCACCGAGTATGACAACACGCCTCTGCCGGAAGCCGGCGAGGTAACTATACGCTCGAAGATGGGAGCCGCAGGTCCCGCCAACGATAACCCCGACGGAGCACAGATAGACTCGTTCAATCCGCCTTTTTAAGAGAATAGACTAACACATTATATGCAACGAACAGTAATCATAGATGCTCTCAAGAGCACAGCATTTAACGAACCGATTAACGTGCGCGGATGGGTGCGTTCGCGCAGAGGCAACAAACAAATCAACTTTATCGCCCTCAACGACGGTTCGACAATTAAGAATATCCAGATAGTAGTGGACTTAGCTAAGTTCCCGGAGGAGACCCTCAAGCCCGTGACCACTGGCTCGTGTATCTCCGCTACCGGTATATTAGTGCCCTCGCAGGGTGCAGGACAGGCCGTAGAGATACAGCTGACCGAATTGGAAGTGTACGGCACCGCCGATCCCGAGCAGTATCCGCTGCAGAAGAAAGGCTTGTCGATGGAATATCTGCGCACGATAGCTCACCTGCGTCCGCGTACTAATACCTTTGGAGCGGTCTTCCGTATCCGTCACAACATGGCTATGGCCATCCACACCTATTTCCATCAGCACGGCTATTTCTACTTCCATACGCCGCTCATCACGGCTTCGGACTGCGAAGGAGCCGGCCAAATGTTCCAGGTAACGACTAAAAACCTCTACAACCTCAAGAAGACCGAGGACGGACAAATAGACTATTCGGACGATTTCTTCGGTAAACAGACCGCCCTGACCGTCAGCGGACAGTTGGAGGGCGAGTTGGGCGCAATGGCCTTAGGTAAGATATACACCTTTGGTCCTACTTTCCGCGCCGAGAACAGCAATACGCCGCGCCACTTAGCCGAGTTCTGGATGATAGAGCCCGAGATAGCTTTTATCCAAAAAGACGAGTTGATGGACCTGGAAGAAGACTTCATCAAGTTCTGCGTCCGCTGGGCTCTGGATAACTGCATGGACGACCTGGAGTTCCTCAACCAGTTTGTAGACAAAGGCTTGATAGAGCGTCTGAAATCCGTTGTAGACACCGAGTTCGTACGCCTACCCTATACCGAAGGTATCGAGATACTGCAGGAAGCTATCAAGAACGGCAAGAAGTTTGAGTTCCCCTGCAGCTGGGGCGATGACCTGAGTTCGGAACACGAGCGCTTCCTGGTAGAAGAGCACTTCAAGAAACCGGTTATCATGACAGACTACCCGAAAGATATCAAAGCCTTCTACATGAAGATTAACGAGGACGGCAAGACCGTACAAGGTACCGATGTCCTCTTCCCGCAGATAGGCGAGATAATCGGCGGTAGCGTCCGCGAAGAGAGTCTGAATAAACTGAACGACGAGATAGCACACCGTCACATCCCGATGAAGGATATGTGGTGGTATCTGGATACCCGCCGCTTCGGTTCGGCTCCTCACGCAGGCTTCGGATTGGGATTTGAGCGACTGATGCTCTTCGTTACGGGAATGCAGAATATCCGCGACGTGATTCCCTTCCCCCGCACGCCCAAGACGGCCGAGTTCTAAACCCACGCAAAAACTTCATAAAACATACTATTTATGCGAAAAACACTTACCTTACTCCTGGCTCTGATGACTCTCTCGCTTAGTGCAGAGACGACCCTCAAGGGCCGATTGGTAGACGAGACTACCGGTCAAGCCATCGCAGGAGCAACCATCACTCTGGCTAACCAGAACATCACCACCACGACGAACCAGAACGGTGAGTTCGTGCTACGCTATCTCGAAGCAGGTGAGGAGGAAGTTATCATCGAAGCCGACGGCTATAACGCCGGTATCGAGTTGGTACAACTGGAAGCAGACAAGGCCACCGAACTGGCGTCCTTATCCCTGCAACCGGATTTGGCTCGCGAAGTAAAAGACGAGGTACTGCTTAACCTGGCTGACCAGGACCTGAGCGATGATGAAGGTCGTACACAAGACCAAGCCTCTGCCGCCAGTTCCGACCAGGATGTCTTCAACTCGCTGAGCTCATGGTCGTGGTCTACAGCCCGCTATCGTCAGCGTGGCTATGCACAAACCTACGAGACCTATTATATTGAGGGTCTGCCCTTTAACTCATCCGAGCGCGGTCAGTTTAACTTCTCCGCCATGGGTGGCTTGAACGACGCCTCACGTTACAAGGAGACCGTCGACCCTATCGAGGCCAACAGTTTCTCGTTCGGCGGACTGGGCAAGACCACTAATTACATGATGACAGCCTCGAAGTATGCTCAGGGATGGAAAGTATCTGCCGCAGGTACCAATCGTAACTACAAAGCCGCCGTACGTGTGAGTTACTCGTCGGGACCGCTGAAGTCCGGTTGGTCGTTCATGGGACAGTTAGCCTTCCGCTTCTCGCCCTATACGAATAAGAAAGGCGAGATCGGCGAAGGTATCGACTACTATTCGTTGGGCTATTTCTTCTCCGCCGAGAAGAAGTGGGGCGACCGTCACCGCCTGAGTATCATCACCTTTGGTGCTCCTACACGTCGCGGTCAGAATGCTGCCGTTACCCAAGAAGTATACGACCTGACCAACCAATACAACTGCAACACCTGGGGCTACAACAACTATAACCCCTATTGGGGCTGGCAGGACGGTAAGATGCGCAACTCGCGTATAGTAGAATCGTTCGACCCGACCCTTATCGTAGGTTACGACTTCAAGATTAACGAGCACAATAAGTTCCATGCGGCCATAGGAGCGCACTACTCGTTCTATTCCAATTCGGCTATCACCTTTGCCAACGCTCCTGACCCGCGTCCGGATTACTATCGTAACCTGCCCTCGTTCCTTATTGACGGTCAGTTGACGCCTCGCGGCACCTACATCATCAGCGATGTCAATGGCAATCCCATGGGTGAGACTGACAAAGACGGTTTATTGGCTTATCACCAATACTATAACGGCAACGAGATAGGTCACTCCATCGACTACGACTCGTACAAACGTCTGACGGACCTGTGGACCTCGCGCGACGACAAGACCACCCAGATAGACTGGGACGCCCTCTACGCCGCCAACTATGCCAATAACATCACCAATCCGGACGGTTCGGCACGTTATATGATTGAGCGTCGTCACAACGACATAGCTGAAGTGATGGCATCGGCTAACTACCAGAACACCAAGTTCAAGAACCTGAAGATGACGGTCGGCATCGAGGTTAAGCAATCGTTTGGTATCCACTACAAAACCGTTGATGATATGCTCGGCGGTAAACAATGGCTCGACGTAGACCCCTTTGCAGAACGCGACATACGTGAGTTAGCTGCCAATGTGGGTCTGACACAGACCGACATAGAGTACGTTAAGCAAAACGACATAGAATATTGGAGTGAGCACTTCGGCAATCCCAAAGCCGTCAAGAAAGGCGATAAATTCGGTTACGACTACCGCATCAGTATGTCGAATGTCAAAGCCTGGTTCCAAAACGAATGGACGTGGCAGGACGTGGACTTGTACTATGCTTTGGCGGTTACCTACTCCAATATGCAGCGTACAACGAATATGCTGAACGGACGTGCCCTCTATTTGGCTACCAATATTAACCCGGATCAAGCAAACCTGTACTTAGGTCCCTCGGCTTCGACTATGACGACCAGCTACGGAAAGATGACGCCGATGAAGGGTTACAACCACGATTTCGTAGACCCGGGCTTCAAGATGGGTCTGACCTATAAGATTAACGGTCGTAACCACATTAAGTTCAACGCTATCGCTATGACGCAGGCACCGTTGGCCCGCGACGCATATATCTCGCCGCGTATCCACGACCGCGTAGTAGAGAATATCTACACCCACGACCACGCTAAGAACATCAAAGATTACTTTGGTGCCTCTGAGAAGATTGCCGGTGGTGACCTGAGTTACGAATTCAACTACCCGTTCCTGCGCGGTCGTGTAACGGCTTTCTTCACGCAGTTCTGGAACGGCACACAGCTGAACGGTTACTACGATGACGAGGCTCGTACATTTGTCAATCAGGCTATTACCAACCTCAACCGCCGCCACTGCGGCTTAGAGGCTGCCGTATCCGTTCCGATGGGTATGTATTTCACCCTGACGGGTGCGACCTCTATAGGCGACTATCGCTACACCTCCAACGCGTTCAGTATCTTCTCGGCTGAGAATGGTATGGCCCTGGATAACAATATTGACGATCAAGGTAATCAGACACCCTGCTACGAGTTACGCGACTCCATCCTGATTAACGGTCTGCGCGTAGGTAACGGTCCGCAACTGTCGGCCAGCTTGAAGCTGTCGTTCTTCCACCCCAAGATGTGGTTTGCCGACATTACCCTCAGCTATTACGACTGGAATTACATGAATATCGCTCCTGCACGTCGCCTGAGAGGTCTGTTCTATGACAAACGTACCGACGGCACAACGGTCAATGGTACCTACACCAAGATTTACACCAACCACGACGAGTATATCAACGCTCTGGAACTGAATGCCGACGGCACTCCCGTACTCGACAAATACGGTACGCCGCAGTTGCAGGAGCCGTATAAATACATGACAGCACAGGAGTCGTTGGTAGACAAGAACCCGTGGAATCGCTTTATGTTGGATGTCAGCGTAGGTAAACTTATTTACCTGAAGAATCGTCAATCGCTCTCTATCAACCTGAGCATCACCAACCTGACCAACAACGTGAAGTTCAAGACCGGCGGTTATCAACAGGCTCGTCTGCCTCGCAGCATTCGTCAAGGTGAGACCAAGGGCGAGAACTCGACGATTACGTCCAATATTTGGAAATTCCCGTCGAAGTATTACTACGCTTGGGGAACCAATTTCTACCTCACAGTTACCTATAAATTCTAATTACGGAGGACAAGATTATGAAAACATACAGCACTATTTCAGTTATGCTTTTGGCCCTCACGGCCGCAGTATTTACGGCTTGCAAGCCGAATGCTCCTTCGGAAGAATCGCTTATCTACAACGAGGAACAGATACAAGACATTATCGCCGATGGTCAATTGTACACCTTAGACGACTTTGTTCGTGAGTTTATGAGCGAAGAAGGTAACTACTTGTCCGATACGGCCTTGTACCGTACGCGTTCGAACGACAACTCCAAGAATCCCGGTATATACCTCTTCTCGATAGATACTATCCGTCCCGACGGCCCGGGTATCTATATTCGCGGACGTGTGACCACCGACGATTGGGGAGGCAACTTCTACAAGGCTTTGGTTATCCAGCAGATCGTTAACGGCGAGCAACAAGCTCTCAGATTGAGCGTAGATGCCGGTTCGATATCCGGTCTGTATCAACGCGGTCAGGAGATATTGATTCGCTGCAACGGCTTTGCTATCGGTCGCTATGCCAATCAGGTACAGTTGTGCGTCCCCTCGTACAATAATAACGTCTATGCCGACCGCTTCCGCGAGAAGATTGGTTGGGCTCCCGGTCGTATACCCTTTGCCCGCTTCAAGGCTGCTACCTATTTGATTGGCAAGCCCGATGTATCCAAACTGCATTACGACACCAAGACGATTGCTGAGATTACGGCCTCCTACGCTGTAGAACCGGCTCGCTGGGAAGACGGTAAGTTAGTACGCATCGAGAACGTGCACTATACAGGACAATGTCTCTCGTCTAACAAGACGCCTATGAACTGCACCTTCGGCAACCCGACGACCGACAAAGAATGTAACGTCTTTGCGCCGACAACGGGTAATGTGGGCTATCCGCAATCGCGTCTGGTAGAGGACAATAACGGCAAGTATCTCTGCGTCTCGATGTCCGAATATGCCAAGCAGGCTCACTTCTATCTGCCCGGTGCCGAGAGTCCCTACTTCCACACCGTTTATCCTTTCGACTCCGTGCAAACGGATGTACCTGCAGAAGGTTACTATTTGTCTGCTACCGTAGCCAATAAGACCTATTACATTCGCATGGACTCCGCCAAAGTGGAGGAAGGTTGGACAATGGACGATGTATTCCTCATCGACGAAGAAGGAAAAACAGGCTATGTATACGACGGTTCGGCTTGGTCGGACAAAGTGGGTATTCTTCACTGTCCTGAATACAGCGGAAGCGTAACGGGTATATTGAGTTACTATATGGATAACGCCGGCTATGCTCCTGCCGCCACCAACTGGGCTATCTCGATCTGCGACCTGAGCGACTTAGACATGAAGAAGGCTGACGGTACCGTATGGCAACCCATTGAATATTATGCCGGTTGGTAATAGCAAATTATGCAAGTCTGCTGGTTAGATATCCTTATCTTAGTGCCGCTACTGGTTGGTCTGGTGCGCGGCATTATGCGTGGCTTAGTCATCGAGTTGATGGCCGTCTTGGCGGTCATCCTCGGTTTCTGGGGCGCCAGATGGTTCGGTCCCGCCTTTGCCGAATGGCTGATGGAAGTAGACCACTACCTGTATTTCGAGATGCCGCGCAGAATAGCCATCTTAGTGGCTTATGTGCTGCTCTTCGTGGGCATTACCGTAGTGATGACGCTGGTCGGTAAATGGCTGACGCGATTCTTCAAGGCTATCCACATAGCCTGGGTGAATCACCTGTTAGGCGCAGTATTGGGTACCCTTAAATGGTCCATTATCGTATTGGTATTGGTGTTTATCGTGGGACAGTTGGATGCACAATTCCAATTTATGCCGCGCAAACTAAAAGCCGATTCACAACTCTATGAACCGGCTCTAAAAGCTGCTAATACCTGTTGGTTAAAGATTAAGACTACGTCCCTTTAACATCCTCACGACCCAAACGCCTAAGCGGAACAACGACGGCTTAGCAATAAACCTATAGCGTCCGTACTCCACTAAACGGCCTCCAAATTCGGCTTTGAAATCACGTACTCCGTACGGAATATCCGGAACTCCTGCTCCCATTACATCAAAGAGCGGGAGTTCGTTATTTACGCCATACTCCATCGCCGCATACGTAGCCATCACGGATGGATAACACTCCTTATAATCCGAATCCAGCCCGCAGACGAACCATTCGTAGATACATTGTTCCTCTTGTATGGGGCACATTATTCCGCCAATCACCCTACCCTCGTATTTGACGATCAGATAGCGGCCTATCCCCTGACGATAGAACGAGAGGAAGAAATTCAAGGGAAACAAGGGCGTCTTCACGCGGGTACGGTATATCTCGCGTAAGATACGATACCAATCGATTATATCCTGCTCTGTAGGCTGCGCATCTATCGTCACGCCGTTCTTGAGAGCCTTGCGAATCTGACGACAACGCGTCTCGCTCAAGTTAGCCCAGATAGTGTCCTTTGACGTACAGTCAATATGAAAGTTATAATGCGGCCAATAGGTCCATCCGGCTTGTTCAAAAGCCTTAGCCCAAGGGGAGAAATCGCGGAAGTTGCGCGTCTCTAAATATATAGCCTCGCGGGAGAGTTGTTCTTTAACGTGCTGCATCAATAGGGCGAGCGCTTCAACGGTGCAATCCTGCACTATAGCGGGTCCGCCGATGATGATAGCCCTGCGGGTAAAGAATTGCTTCAGTGAATTAGACTCCCGAGTCACATACCCGACACACACGGAAAGCAAATCTTGATTATCCGCTACAGCCCACACAAAAGGCTTAAAGAGGTGCGGCTGTGCCGCGAAGAAGTCATACGCCTCTGGCGACTGGAACCACGTTCCCGTCTCACTCTGCGCAACGAGTCTATCCCACTCGGCTCGCACAAGGGCAGTATGTTCCAGAATCTGTAACACCTAAGGGTTTCAAAAAAAGGAACTCGAAAGTTCCTCTTAGAGCCACTTCCCGGACTCGAACCGGGGACCTACGCATTACGAATGCGTTGCTCTACCAACTGAGCCAAAGTGGCAGTGTCTTTGGAAAAGGCGTGCAAAGGTACTGCTTTTTTTTGAATTGTGCAAATTTTTTTTGTATTTTGGCATATTTTTTGTAATTTTGCCGACGTTATGAAGAGAATCTTTTTCCTTTGTTGTGTTTCCTTGTGTCTGATGAGCGTTCAGGCAGGCTTGGAGACGACGATTTGGCGAACCGACATTAAGACGCTTACCGTGCGTTATGTGAGCGATATAGAGGCTTCGAATAAGACGCATCTCAAGCGTCCTTTCCTCACCCTGGCGGGGACGGACTTTGTGCGCGAGAGCGTAGCAGGAACGAATATGACCATTGACGGTTCAGAGCCTAATAACACATTGGAAATCAGTTTCGACGAACTCAGTCACGAGGCGCACATGTATACCTATACCGTGCGACATCTGAATGCAGACCATGAATTCAGCAACCTGGAGAGTTACGAATACCTGCAGGGATTTACTACCGCCGATATAACCGATTACGAGCATTCGCTCAATACCCAACAGGCTTATACCCACTATCGTTTTACCTTCCCTAATGCCGACATGCAGATTACGCGTAGTGGCAACTATGTCATCCTCATCTACGAAGACGGGAAGAGTGAAGAGATTGTTGCACAGGCCTGCTTTAGCGTTGTGGAGCCGCTGGTTCAGATGAGCGCTTCGATTACGCCCAATACGGTAGAAGAAATTGCCGGGCGTTACCAGCAACTGGAAATGAGCGTACAGGCCGCCTTGACTAACGGTGAGCCCTTGGCGAATTGTCTCTTTGCCGTAGTGCGCCAGAACGGTCGCACAGATAACGAAGTCTTTCGTCCTCGCCCAACGATGGTTGAGAGCAATCGTTTGACGTGGCACAATAGTCGTGAGTTAGTCTTTGAGGGCGGTCATGAATACCGTCATTTCGATACCTGGTCCACCTATTTCGGCGGACATAATGTCGACCGTATTGTCTACGATCATACGGACTATCACGCCGTTTTGTCCGAGGATGAGGTGCGCGGAACCGCGAACAATCAGGCAGGAAGAACGGGCATCAACTACATGCACGAATTTGATGAAGACGGCCAGTTCCGCGTCAATGCCGAACGCGTACTCAACGACGTTGCTACCGAGGCCGAATATATGTGGGTGCATTGGACCCTACCGATGCAGGAGCCGCTGCTGGAAGGCGGGATTTATATCTTAGGCGATATCTTCTATAATCGTTTTACGGCGGAGAACAGAATGCTATACGACAACGAGCGCCGTTGTTACTATCTCAATGCCCTGATTAAGCAAGGCGGCTACGATTACCTGTACATGCTGAAGGGTAAACAAAATGCGACCCTCCTGAAAACAGAAGGGTCACATTGGCAGACGGGTAATTCGTACACCATCTATATCTATTATCGCCCCGTCGGTTCACGAGGCGACAGGCTGGTAGGCTTACAGACCTATTCGTCATCCTCAACGTAATACGTTGCTTTCTGCTCGTTGTCTTTGCTGCTCTTGAACAGCTTACCATAATAGTAACCGTATTTATAGCGGAGACTATTCTTGCGGCGTGACGAACCGTAGCCGTAGCCATAGCCGTAACCATAACCGTAGCCATACTTACCTCCGTAGCCTCCGTAACCGTAACGGCCGCCGTAGTTGTAGGCATAGGTGTAGTTGTAACCATGGTGGAAACCTTCGGTTGGCATGTCGGACAGCACAAGGTTGACTTTGTTTCCGTGGTCGATAGCCAACTGCTCGAGTGTCTGCTTGCACAGGCTCTTAGACGTAGTCAGGCAGCGGATAACAAAGAGCGTGGTATCCGTTTGAGGAATAAGCGAATAAGCATCCGGTACCTGTCCGATAGGAGAGGTATCGATGACAATAAAGTCGTATTGCTCCTTGAGCAACGAAATAAGATGTGCCAATTCGTCGGAGTGAATCAACTCACCCGGGTTGGGCGGAACTGTACCGGCACGGATAAGGTCGAAGTCAAAGGGCGTATCCTTAAGGATGATATCGTCCAGCGTGCAGTCGCCAATCAGGTAGTTGGTAATACCCAATCCGTTCTCAAGACCCAACTTCTCGTGGATGTTCGGCTTACGGATATCCAAGTCGACTAATATAGTCTTCTTACCGGTCATTCCAAATAGGGCCGCCATGTTTGTGCATAGGAAGGTCTTACCGTCACCGGACTCAGCAGAGGTAATACAAAGCGAGATCTTTTCTTTCTTCTGCACGATAAACTCAATACGCGTACGCATCGAACGTATCGACTCTGCATAGAGTGAACGCGGTGAGGCTTTCACGAGCGTAGGATTCTGATTCTTAGCGTGACGGAGCGAACCAATCAAGCGGAAGGGACCGAGTTTGGCAGCTTCACGAGGCGTACGAACCTTATCGTTAAGTAATTCACTCAAGATAATGAATATCATAGGTATCAACAGGCCGATGAGCAGGTACATACTCATCGTCTTTGACTTAGCCTTAGAGTTGACACAAATCGATTGGCGTGCGCGGTCCAGGATATCATTATCCGGCGTATTGCTGGCTTTCTGAATCTCGGCCTCGGCACGTTTTTGCAGGAAGAAGGTGTAGTAGTTGTCGTCGATACGGTAGTTACGCTCGATGCTGACCATCTCCAGTTCCTTCTTAGGCAACTTCTTCATATCCCGTTCGACTTCTTCCATACGGTTCGTTAAGTCCTGTTTCTCAATAGCTAACGAAGCACGCATAGTACGAATAACCTCACGCAGGCCATCCTTGACATGCTCTATATCGCTGGTAAACTTAGCGTAATAGACGTTCTTGGGGCTGAGCTGCGAACGTTGCAGTTGCAGGTCGTTGAGCTGCGCCACAAACTGCGTCAACATAGGCTCAGAGATACCTAACGATGCAGGAGCGACAATAGCACCCTGCTCTATCTGGTCGTGCAAATAGCGCTCAAGGTAGTCCAGATACGTCTCTTTGAGGCGGAGAGTCAGTTTCTCCTGATCATAGTCCGAGAGGCGCGACATAAGTGTTCCGGCATAGGAACTGACGTCAACAAACTTATTCTCTTGACGGAAATCGGTCATAGCGCCCTCACTTACCTGTAAGGAGCCTTGCAGAACTTTCAGCTGCTCGTTGATGAATCGAATGGAGTTCTCAGCTACCTGATTCTTGCGTTCCAAGTTTTGGAGCAAGAAGATATCCATCACTTTATCAATTACTTCGCAGTCACGTGGAGGTGTCTCACCCGTTAACGAGAGACGCAAAATAGTACTTCCTTCGGTCAAGAACGCCAAAGCCATATGACTGAGGAACTCGTCTATCAAACTGCCACGCGAACGGAACTTAAAGAATACGTGTCCCGAACGCAACATATCCATATTTTGCGTAGGCCAGATAGTCAGCGTAAACATGGACGTGGACAACTTCTCGCCAAAGTGAGTCGTAGCCGTGAAAGGATGACTGTCATCGGTGGACTCAATCAACAATTGTCCGTCTTTTTGGAATGAGCACTTAAACATCTGCGCATACGCTTCAGCGCTAAGCGACTCATATTCAATCAGTATAGGCGTATTACGATAGAGGTTACGCGTCTTAAAGCGTCCCTGAGTATAATACTCTACATTGAGGAAAGGAATACTATCCACTACGCGGCCCATCAGGTCGTACGAACCGAGCATAATCATTTGGTTCTGGACATTGGAATAAACAGCATCCATACCAAAGCCCTGCATGAGTCCTCCACCCAACGACGTTCCGTAAGGCGACGATTGCTTAATAATAATCGTACCCGAGGACATATACTGCGGTATCCAGCGTTTATTCTTCAAATACGCCAATCCGAAGGCAATAATGGCCGCGATAAGGAACAAATACCAATAGTGTACCATACGGAGCAACCACTCCATGATATTGATATTGAAGCCCATATCGTCCTCATCCTGCTGCTGCGGTTGCCCATAAGGAGCCGCCTGGTAAGGATTTTGGTACGGCGAGTTATAAGGGGTATTATAAGGGGTATTATAAGGAGTATTATACGGCGTATTATAGGGCGTATTATACGGGCTGTCGTACGGCGAATTGTACGGACTGTTATAAGGGTTGTTATACGGATTGTTTTCCTCTTTACTCATAGCAACAGGGCATTAGAATCCAACATTAGGTATATAATTCAATACAGATATCAGCAAGCTGACCGAACTCATGATGATAGCGATGAAACTGCCGTACGACTCCTGTTTGAAGAAGCTACCGGGTTCACGGCTGACATAGATGAGGTCGTTGGGATAGATATAGTAATACTTGGAATCGATAATCGACTTCGGTCGAATATCAAACTCCAGCACTTCGGGTTTACCGTTTCCATGGGGACGGATAATTCGCACATGGCGTCTGTCGGCCGATTTCATAAAGTCGCCTGTCAGAGCCAGAGCCTGAAAGATAGTCATGCGATCTTTGTAGATATAACGCACGCCCGAACTGGCATCACCTAAGATGGTGAACTGCTTATTATACAGCGCCAGTTTGACATCCGCATCAGGAATGAGTTCGCGCATATACTTGCGCACGGTATCCTGTGCCTCCAGTTCGGTCAGTCCTTCCAATTTGATAGGCTCCATAAAGGGCAAGTCCACCGTACCATCGGAATAGATACGATACGAATTGGCGTACTGCGTATTGTAACTATTGTTATTATTGGCCAACAGGGTCTTAGCTACCGTCTCGTCCATGGTGAGTACGCGGTAGATAATCTCGTCGTTGACCTGCAGTCGATACGGCACATAGGCGGCAGAGTCGTATACCGGCAGAGTGTCCTTAAACTGTCGGGGACCTATGAAGCCGGTTTTATAGTAACGTGGGCGCGCCATGTCCTTACTGCCGCGTTCCTGTAGCAGTCCCACTTCGCGATGGGGATAGCAGCCTGTCAGTAGCAGCCCGAAAGCAAAGGCAACGAGCCACATCATCGGTCTATTGTTGTTCATTGCTTTCATTTGGTTGCATTTACGATTCTGACTATTAATCCGTAGAGGAAACCTCCGAAACCGAGTGTCGAGGCTACGATAGCCACCGTAGTAGCCGCATTGGATACGCCAAAGGCCTTGCCGCGCAACTGTTGCACATAGATGACATCGTTAGGCTCAATATAATAGTATTCGGAGTTGATGATATCCTTAGAGCGTACATCGAAAGAGATAATAGATGTCTTACCTTCTATCTCGCGGATAATCTTCACTTTAGAGCGGTCGGACCAATCGCCTACATCACCGGCTTGCGCCAAGGCCTCGTAGATGGTCAGTTTTTCTTTCATGATGGGGTAATTGCCTGTTCCGCGCTCCGAGATAACGCTATAGGAGCGTTGTACAACGTTGACTTCGCAACTCACCATGCTATAGTCGCCATAAGACTTGATATAGGTAGAGAGTTCCTTTTCCAACGCCAGCTTGACCTGTCGCGTATTGAGTCCACGCACCTGAATATGACCAATCAGCGGGAAATCAATGGTGCCGTCTTCCAATACAAGGTACGAATACAACTCGTTGGCACTGTAGCCGTTAGCCCCCATATTCATCTGCTGGCGCATTTGGCCTCCACCACCCGTCATTCCGGAAGCGTTGAACAGTTTCATTACCTGTTCGTCTACCGAGTAGACATATACGAAGATACGATCGCCGATACGCAGTTTATAATCTACGTACGACAAGGTATCCGTGTAGGACGGAATACGTTTATCATCAGGCTCTTGCAACAGGTTGACCGTCTTAGACGTCACACACGACGCCATCATCAGGCCTATCAGCGCCACCCAAATTATGTTCTTCAACTTACTCATTGCTACACTTTTATCTCGTCCCATCCAAAGGGATGTCTACTCAAGGGCAACTTAGCCAAAGGATGGTAATCGCCCACCAAGCCTACTGGCACAGCATGACGGATCTGGGCGACAGTCTCTATACATGGTCTGGCCTCCGATATGCGGAAACCCTGACCGCCCAAAATGCGCTTATAGGATTCGGTATGCAGTTCGGTAAAACCCTGCGAGAACTCAAATTCCTCACCATCAATATTAAGGGTACGATAGGTTTTCTTCTCACCCTGTACAGCATTCGGCGGCAGGCACTCTGCATTAATACTAAGGAAATAACGCACGCGTGCACGCTCGAGGTCGAGGAAGCCGGCTACGCGGTCAAAAGACATCACATGAACGATATTTTGCCGTACGGAACCGAAGATCCATTGCAGCATATCGTAGAAATGCACGCCGATATTGGTGGCTACTCCACCCGACTTATGGATATCGCCTTTCCAGGACGAGTAGTACCATTTGCCACGCGAGGTAATGTATGTTAGCTCCACATCGTAGACCTTGTCTTTCGGGCCCTGTTCCACTTTGCGTTTAAGATTAGCTATAGCCTCGTGCAGGCGCAGTTGCAGAATCGTATAGGCCTTGTGTCCTGTCTCCTTCTCCATCTCAATCAGATTGTCTATATTGTAGGGATTGAGCACCAAGGGTTTCTCACAAATCACGTCCGTTCCCAGACGCAGTCCGTAACGAATAAACGCATCGTGCGTATAATTGGGCGTACAGATGGACATCCAATGGAGAGGATTGTCGGTGCGCATCTGCTTGGAGCAGAAGCGGTCGAACTGCTCATTCTCGGTAAAGAAAGAGCACTCAGGGAAGAAACTGTCCAGTCGTCCTACAGAGTCAAAACGGTCATAGGCAACCATGAGATTGTTGCCCGTATCTGCTATAGCCTTAAGATGCCGGGGAGCGATATATCCAGCTGCCCCGATAAGCGCAAAATTAAGCGGTTGAGTCATGTCTATTTTTTATCTCGCGTTAAAAAGCTTGCAAAAGTACAAAATATTTTACACTTATGCAAATTTTTGCGCATTTTTACTCAGTCGGAATGTCTTTATTGACATTCTTGGAGCCCACGAGGGCGTAAAAGAGTATATATGCCAAGCCGGCAACGGGTACTAGATAGCTGATGAGGAAGTTGGTGTGGTCGGCCAATAAGTTCTGGAAGAACGGCAATATACCGCCGCCACAAACCAGAGCCATGAAGATACCGCTGGCAGCCGGAGTATACTTACCCAATCCTTCGGCACTGAGGTTAAAGATTGCACCCCACATCACGCTGGTCATCAGTCCGCACAGCACCATCAGTATCATGCTTATAGGTACAGCCTTACCGGAGAAAGCGATAGTCCACGATTCGGGGAAGAACATGACGCACAGCAACATAGCGATAGCCAGCGACGATACGGTAGCCAACATCACGCGGCTGCTGACCTTACCGCCAATAGCGCCGCCCAACAGACGTCCACACATCATCGACAGCCAGTAGAAACCTACTAATGTGCCTGCCACAGCAGGACCTACCGATTCCAGACCGGACATGTAGAGGTTAGCCGTATTGGGGACACCCACTTCTACACCAACATAGAAGAAGATTGCAATGGCGCCAAGTACGAAGTGACGGAACGAGAGAGGCGAATGCGCATCTTTCTTAGCCGCTGCAGCAGCACGCTGTTCGGGAGTTTCAATATGCGGTTCCGGAATATTAGAGAACGCTACTACTAAGAAGGCCACGGCAAAGATAGCCATAGCGGCAATCATAGCCGGTGCTGCATCGCTCACGCTGGCCGTATCCATCTGACCACCAATGAGGTAACCTAAGATAATAGGAGCCAAGGTGCCGCCTATGGAGTTGCACGAACCGCCAAATTGAATCAACTGATTACCGCGATTGCCGCCTCCGCCTAAGGTGTTAAGCATTGGATTGACTACGATATTCAGTAGGCACATTGAGAAGCCGGCAATAAAGGCGCCGAGTACGTATACGCCGAACGACTCTGCATAGCCGCTAACCCATTGTACTCCTACTCCCACAAAGCCTATCGTTACAGCCAGCAGGGAGGTAAACTTATATCCCTTGCGTTTGAGGATGATACCGGCAGGAATGCCCATGCATGCGTACGCGATGAAGTTAGCCAGCGTACCTAACTGTGCCATCGCATTGGAGGCACCGAACTGATTCTTAACAATGACGCCCATCGAGCCTGCAAAATTGGTCACAAAGGCAATCATAAAGAACAATAAAAACATTACGACAATGGCCGCAACATTCAGGTTTTGTTTGTTACTCATAGATTAATATTTAAGAAGTGAATAATCTTATTGTGTAAATGAATTTTATTCTCAGGGATGAGCATGGAGTGGTTGTCGTCCACATACAGGTGCATGTCAAAGTCCTTACCGGCTTTGACGAGTGCGTCAGATAGAAGTAAGGTATTGTGCGTGTGGACATTATCGTCTGCCGTACCGTGGATGAGCAATAAACGTCCCTGCAGGTCGGCTGCCCGTTTCATCAGGTTGGCATCCGCATAGCCGCCATCGTTGACCTGCGGACGGCGCATGTAACGCTCCGTATAACCGGTATCGTACAATTCCCAATCCGAGACAGGGGCAATAGCTATGCCGCAACGAATGAGGGAGTTGGGTTCCATCATGGTGCGAATCGTCTGATAGCCGCCGTAACTCCAGCCTATCATAGCAATGCGGTCGGGAGCCACATACGGCAAGGATTGCATATACCGCGCTACACTCTGATGGTCCTCGGCTTCTTTGTTGCCCAGCGCCATATATGTAGCATTGCGCCAAGCGCGACCTCTATTATCCGTGCCGCGCGGGTCAGCATTCACTACTACGTAACCTATCGATGCCAGGTAATGGGCAAAGCGGTGTTGCCAACGTTTGATGACGCGTTGACTGGAAGGGCCGGAGTATTGGAACATGACTACGGGATAGCGTTGCGGTGTCTTGCCGGCCGCCAAGTCCTGTTCCAAGTCACGCGGCAGGAGCATCCATGCTTCCAATGAATCGCCGCGTTCGGTAGGGATAGTCATAAAATGTTTAACAGGCATATGTAGTGCTTCCCAAGCCTGTTGTATGGAGTCATTGGTGAGGACCACCTCTTTGAGTCGCAGTTGCGTACCACGCACCTCATATAAGGTGTAGCGATTGGCCATTGTCTCGCTCTGGAAGGTCTCGATACAGCGGTTCATGTCTGCCGAAAAACGCAGACTATGACAACCTGCCTCGCTGGTCAACGCCCACCAAACCGGCTTACCACCATTGGGCTTAATGGAAACTGCGAATACCTGGCGCTCAGATGGAACAATGGCCGCTTCGCAATAGAGCATTCCAGCCTTTTCATTAACACCATAGAGAGCTGTAAGGTCTGTTCCTGCAGGAGTAAGCACCTGTTGCTGAGCACCTTGCGCAGAATAGAGGAAAGCCTGTCGCCAGCCGTCTTTCTCGCTCAAGACAACTACTCTACCGTCAGTGAGCCATTGCCACTGGTCGAAGAGTGCATAGTCGACAAAATAGCGGTTGCTTTGTTCACTATAGAAGGGGCGGCAGACGGTCGACTTAGGATTGCAGGCATAGATATCCATGCGTGTTTGGTCGCGGTTGATCTTTTGAACCATCAGTTCGTATTCTACCGGCTCATCTTTCTTGCGTTTCTGTCCGGGCACCTCGCGCCATGTGAGACGCGGTACATAGCAATCGTCCATCTCGGGCACCTGCATGGTGTGGATAGCCTTGGTGCGTATGTCGTAGACGCAAACCGAAGCCTTAGCATTGGCATCACCCGCTTTAGAATAGCGCAGGGATCGGAGCGTAGGATACCGCTCGCCCAGGAACATTTGCCAACTATAGGTGGGCACAGCTGTTTCGTCCAAACGGACAAAGGCTACCATGCGCGAATCGGGCGAGAACTCAAAGAGACGTGTGCGGGAGAACTCTTCCTCATATAGCCAGTCACTCAATCCGCTGAATACGTCATAGCCGTCGGCGGCATCGTGAGTGATAGGTACTTCGGTATGGAAGTCGACCTTGTAGATATACAAGTCCTGCCCTTTGCCATAGACGATATAGCGTCCGTCGGGCGAATAACAGGCATCACGTACCAGCGTATCGGAGAGGGCTAACTCGATCTTTTTCTTCGTGTCGTACAGGTACCATTCGGCGGTAAACGAATGGCGGTACATCTTGTGTTGATTACGGTACTGCAGGATATACCGCTGCGGTTCTTTTGGGGAACCATTAAGCAGCGAATCCTGTTCGCTGATAGAGAGGGTACGCGCCTTATAGCGGTTGAAGACGATATCGTTCAACACGTCGGCGTGCGCGCCCATGAGGCAAACTGCCAAAAGAATACTACTTATCCAAGTTCTCATTTGGGTGCAAAGGTACAAAAATTTTTCTACACTTGCAAGTCTGAGTTGACGATTTTTTTCTTTTTGCATAAATTATTGCAAATAATTTTGCAGAATGAATATTTTTTCGTACCTTTGCAGACTTTTTATGGAGAAATCATGACTATTATGCCTATGCGACATCGTTTAATCATCTTTGCAGGCCTGATGACTGGTCTGTTGGCGGGTGTTATTCCTGCCGTAGGACAGAATGCCACTATCCAAACGGGCATCAACAATGTAAGTGCGGGTGTAGGTAATCTGGTAGGCGCTATCCAGCGTCAGCAGATGATGAATGCGAGTGCCATGCTGCTGTACGGTCAGGAAGGCTGTGAGGCAGACGGATACGTAGTTGCGCAAGGCATAGACGGATATTTCTCGGTGTGGGACGGCAATGCTAAATGTTGGCAGATCATGGAGCCGTCTTCGTCTACTATCCTGCAAATCATTTTATTTGATGCGCGTGCGTGCGTTATTCATAGATGGTTGAGAGGTAAGTGGTGCATCGTAGATATGCTGGGTCATCCGGAGAAGAAACATTATTACCGCAATCAGGTGGTTGTCGACTATAAATACGACGACATGAAATGTGTAGCGCGCAATGCGCCTATTGCCGTAGGCAAAGGTAAGGGTAAGAAGATGCGTTGGGGCTTGGTGACGCGTAATCCGGAGAGCGGAGCATGGAGGCATAGCGTAGAGGATGAATGGGAGAGTATGGATATATTCCGCTATGAGGACATTTTTTACGCGCGTGCGTTGCGTGAGGGATACGCTTCCTTGTACGCTTTGGATGGCAGTATAATAGCCGAAGGTCCGTACGATGACCTGAATATCTTTGACGGCAATATAGAGGCTAAGACGAATGGGGAGTGGACTAAATTAGCGCCGTTGGATATACTGCCCAATTATCGTCGCGTAGAACCGGTCGTAGAGGAAGTGTCTCAGGTAGACCCGCTTATTCCTACGCGTTAAGTTAGCACAAACGAAACAAACAAAATATAAATAACTGATTATTATGCAACAAATCCTCGTGAAACGTGGTCAGGACCTGCCAATGGATGGCAAGGCTGAACTGTCGTTGGGTAGCGTATGTCGCCCTTCGGTGTTCCGCATCGTTCCTGATCATTTCGCCGGTATCACTCCTAAGTTGATGGTGAAGGCCGGCGAACGTGTGAAGGCGGGTAGCCCCCTCTTCCACGACAAGGCATTTGAAGCAATGCTATTCACGTCTCCTGTATCGGGCACGGTCAAAGAGATTGTCCGTGGTGACCGCCGCAAGGTGATGTCAATAGACATTGAGGCAGATGCCGCTATCGAGTATGAGCATTTCGATGTCAAGCAGGACATTCGAGACCTCTTGCTCCAGTCGGGTTTGTGGTGCTTGATTAAGCAGCGTCCGTACGATTGTATCGCGTTGCCCAACAAGACTCCGCAAGCCATTTTTATTTCCTCGTTTGACAGTGCTCCTCTGGCACCTGATTACGAATGGGTATTGAGTAACGAGCATGTGCAGGTACAGGCAGCGGTAACGGCTTTGAGTGCCGTGGCTCCGGTGTTTGTAGGTGTTCAAGCAGGTGCTAAGGCTATGGCCTTCCGCGGACTGAAGAACTGCACATTGTTTGAGGTGAAGGGTCCCCACCCTGCCGGTAACGTAGGTGTGCAAATCAACAACTTACGTCCTATGCGCAAGGGCGAGACAATCTGGACCATCAATATCCAGGACATGGCGCTTATCGGCAGACTGCTGACTAAGGGTATTGTGGACATGCAGAAGAAAGTAGCGTTGACTGGTCCGTTGGCTTACGGGCGTCAGTACTACAATGTATTGCCCGGCATGCCTGTAAGTGCAGTGCTGAAGAGCAATGCCCATTGCGAGTTGCCTTGCCGTTATATAGCAGGTAATGCACTGAGCGGTCATCAGGTTGCTATGGACGAGATGATCAGCATCTACGACAACCAGTTTACGGTTATCGATGAAGGCTCTGACGCTCATGAGTTTATGGGCTGGCTGTTGCCTCGCTTTGATGCTTTCCATTTCGGTCAGACCGACCCGGCCAAGATGTTGGACAACTGCGTAACGCGCTGGTTATTCGGAAAGAAGAAATACCAATGGGATGCCCGTCTGAAAGGCGGTCGCCGTGCTATCATCGTGAGCAACGAGTATGACAAAGTGTTCCCGATGGATATCTATCCCGAGTACCTCATCAAGGCTATGATTGCCGGTAATCTGGATAAGATGGAGCAATTGGGCGCCAACGAAGTGGCTCCTGAGGACTTTGCTTTGTGCGAATATGTATGTACCTCGAAGATGCCGTTGCAGGCTATCGTGCGCGCGGCATTGGATAATATGAGAAAGGAGATCGAGTAATGGAAAAGTTTTATCAGTTATGGAAGAAGTTCGGTAAGAACTTCGAACAGGGCGGCAAGTTAGAGAAGCTGAGCAGTTTCTACGACGCCTTTGATACGTTCCTTTTCACGCCCTCGACCACAGCTAAGCGTTATGGTGCGCAGATTCACGATGGAAGTGACTCTAAGCGCACGATGATTCTGGTGGTGATGGCGCTCGTACCGGCCTTGCTCTTCGGTATGTACAACGTGGGTTATCAGCACCTGTTGGCTACGGGACAATTGGCAGAAGGTCTGACCTGCGCCTTGTTCTGGAAGGCTTTTGCCTTCGGTCTGCTGGCCGTGCTGCCCCTCATCATCGTCAGCTATGCTGTCGGTCTGGGTATCGAATTTGTCGTGGCTCAGATTAAGAAAGAAGAGGTAGCAGAAGGATTCCTGGTAACCGGTTTTATTATTCCGCTTATCGTGCCCATCAATACTCCGTTGTGGATGGTCGGTGTGGCTACGGCTTTTGCGGTTATCTTTGCTAAAGAGGTCTTCGGCGGAACAGGTTATAATGTATTCAACGTAGCGTTGATTACGCGTGCGTTCCTGTTCTTCGCCTATCCAAGTCACATGACGGGTGACAGCGTCTTTGTACGCACCTCCGGAACATGGGGATGGGACGGTGGTCAGGCTGTAGTAGACGGCTTCTCGGGCGCAACGCCTCTGGGGCAGTTAGCTACATCGGCTGACGCCTCGTTACTGCCAATGGGCTTCTGGGACGCCATGAACGGTCTATATCCCGGTAGCGTAGGTGAGACTTGCGTATGGGCTATCCTATTGGGTGCCGGCCTGTTGATTTGCACAGGAGTGGCTTCATGGAAGACGATGTTGTCTATCGTAGCTACAGCGGCTGTGACGGCTGTGCTGTTCAATCGCTTTGGTCCCGAGACGGCTGTTGCCAACTATCCGTGGTATATGCAGCTGCTGAGCGGCGGTTTCCTGTTTGGTACCGTATTTATGGCTACCGACCCGGTGACGAGTGCTCGTACGGAGTGCGGTAAGTGGATTTACGGAGCGTTGATTGGTTTCATGGTCATCGTTATCCGCGTCCTCAACCCGGGTTATCCCGAAGGTATGATGCTCGCCATCCTGCTCGGTAACGCCTTTGCGCCGCTTATCGACTGGTGCGTTGTTCGTGCTAATATTAACAAACGTATGAAAAGGGAGGCTGCATTATGAAACTGAATACAAATAGCAACGTTTATACGATTGTATATGCCGTCATTTTGGTTATCATCGTAGGTGTGCTGATGGCTGTAGTCAGTCAAGGACTGAAGGCCCGCCAAGATGCTAACCGCCGGCTTGACACGCAGAAACAGATTCTGACCGCGCTTAACGTGGACTTTCAGGGTCAAGATCCTGCTGCGCTCTATGACGACTTAATTCAAGAGACCGAAGTGGATGGTCTGCCCCTCATGGTGGCTACCATTGATGGTCAAACCAAGTATGTTCTGCGCCTGAAAGGTCAAGGTCTTTGGGGCGGCATTTGGGGCTATATAGCGTTAGACGATGACAAGAACACCATTTATGGTATCAACTTTGGTCATGAGTCCGAGACTCCGGGTCTTGGTGGCGAAATTGTCACGGAGAACTTCCGGTCTCGTTTCTTTGGCAAACATATTAAGGACGCAGAAGGCAATCTCCGCTCGGTTGCTGTACTCAAGGTCGGCAATAAAGCAGAGGAAGGTCAGGAACAAGTGGATGCTTGGTCCGGCGCAACCATTACCTCAACCGGCGTCAATGATATGTTGATGACAAATCTCAATGAATACAAACACTTTTTAATGGAGGAATAATTAATGGCTCTATCTAAGAAAACAAAAGAGGCGTTTTTAGGTCCTCTTAGTCTGAATAACCCCGTACTTGTTCAGATTTTAGGTATCTGTTCAGCCTTGGCAGTGACAGTGCAACTGAAACCTGCATTAGTGATGGGTATTTCCGTGACAATTATCGTAGCGCTATCCAATGTGGTTATTTCACTGATGCGAAACACCATTCCGATGCGTATCCGTATTATTGTTCAACTGGTTGTAGTAGCCGCTTTAGTGACTATCGTCAGTGAAGTGCTGAAAGCCTTTGCCTATGACGTAGCAATGCAACTGAGTGTTTACTTGGGCCTTATCATTACAAACTGTATCTTGATGGGGCGTTTAGAGGCCTTTGCAATGACTAACAATGCGTTTGATTCACTGCTGGATGGTCTGGGCAATGGGTTTGGCTATGCTTGGATATTGGTAGTAGTAGCTTTTGTGCGCGAGTTATTCGGTAGCGGCAAACTGCTTGGTTATCAAATTATCCCCGATAGTTGGTATGTTGCCAACGGTGGTTTCTATGAGAACTGCGGTATGATGCTCATGCCCGCCATGGCGCTAATTTTAGTAGGATGTATCATTTGGGCGCACCGCGCTATTACTGACGGAAAGGAGAATAAGTAATGGAACATGCTCTTAGTTTATTTGTTCGCTCAATTTTTGCGGACAATATGATTTTTGCGTTCTTCCTGGGTATGTGCTCATTCTTGGCCGTATCTAAGGATGTGAAGACGTCTGCCGGTTTGGGGTTGGCTGTTCTCTTTGTGGAGACAATCACGCTGCCCATCAACTACCTGCTACAAGTCTATGTTCTCGAGCCTCTTAATCTCGGTTATCTGAGTTTTATCCTCTTCATCGCCGTTATCGCAGCTATCGTGCAAGTAGTGGAGATGGTAGTGGAGAAGTTCAGCCCTGCGCTCTATAGCAGTTTGGGTATCTTCTTGCCCTTAATTGCCGTTAACTGCGCTATTATGGGTGCTTCCCTCTTTATGCAGCAACGCGTACAACTCGACCCCGAGAATGTCAAAGCAATAGCCAATATCGGTGATGCCTTTGCTTACGCTATCGGCTCCGGTCTGGGTTGGTTCATCGCTATCGTATGTCTCGCCGGAATTCGTGAGAAAATGGAATATAACGATGTTCCCAAACCTCTTCAAGGAATCGGAATTACCTTTATTACCGTAGGCTTGATGGCGATGGCATTCATGTGTTTCAGTGGACTTAATATATAAGATAAGGAGGATAACAATTATGGATTTTAATGCTATTTTGATTGCAGTTGGAGTCTTTTTGGCTGTCATCCTGCTCTTGGTGATTATTCTGCTGATAGCCAAACGCTATCTCGTAGCTTCAGGTAATGTAAAAGTAACAATCAATGGGGATAAAGATTATTCCGTTCCTGCGGGTGGTACATTGCTTGCCACTCTCGGCGAAGCCGGCGTTCACCTGCCCTCTGCTTGTGGAGGTAAGGGTAGTTGCGGACAATGTAAGTGCCAAGTGCTCGAAGGCGGCGGAGAGATCCTGCCTACCGAGACCGTGCATTTCAGCCGTAAGCAACAGAAAGACCACTGGCGCCTGGGATGCCAAGTGAAAGTGAAGAACGACCTCGAGCTTAAGATTGATGAGTCGGTACTCGGCGTTAAGGAATGGGAGTGCGAAGTCATCTCCAATAAGAACGTCGCTACCTTTATCAAGGAGTTCAAGGTGCAGCTGCCTTCGGGCGAGCACATGAACTTCGAGCCGGGTTCGTACGCACAGATCATCATCCCTGAGTACGATATCGACTACGACCGCGACATGGATAAGTCCCTCATCGGTGACCTCTATCTGCCGGCTTGGCAGAAGTTCGGCCTGTTCAAACTCAAACAGAAGAACACCCAGGCTACCGTTCGTGCTTATTCCATGGCTAACTACCCCGACGAGGGCGATATCATCACCCTTACCGTGCGTATCGCGACCCCGCCGTTCAAACCTAAAGAGCAGTGCCCGAATGGTCCTGAGTTCATGGATGTGCCCTGCGGTATCGCTTCTACCTATATCTTCTCGCTCAAACCGGGCGATAAGGTACGCATGAGCGGTCCTTACGGTGAGTTCCGTCCTGTCTATGACAGTAAGAAGGAGATGATTTGGGTCGGTGGTGGAGCCGGTATGGCACCGCTCCGTGCACAGATCATGCACATGCTCAAGACCCGCCAGTGCCGCGACCGTCAGATGCACTATTTCTACGGCGCACGTGCTATCGACGAAGTCTTCTTCCTCGACGATTTCCTCGCATTGGAGAAGGAGTTCCCGAACTTCCATTTCCACCTCGCGCTGGATCGTCCGGACCCGAAGGCAGACCAACTGGGTATCAAGTACACCGCGGGCTTCATCGCTCCTGTCATGGGCGACACCTACCTCAAGCAGCATGACGCTCCCGAGGATGTCGAGTACTACCTCTGCGGTCCTCCTATGATGGCCAAAACCGTCCTCGACCTACTCCACTCGCTTGGCGTAGACGACGCAGACATCCGCTTCGATAACTTCGGAGGATAAGGACGCATGAGGCTCATGTGACATTACACAAACGGGGCTTAAGCCCTTATATGACAACGCTCGGTTTATCAGGTGCTTGCACATGGATAGACCGAGTGTTTGTTGTATAGACACCGCATGGTGTTTGTGTTATGCCACAATCGCCTCATGCGCAAAAGTGAGCGGATCGAACTTCGGGGGAATTGCGGAGGTCTAATCGACATAGCTATGCTATGGAGAATTGCCTCCGTAAGGCGGCGTCCGAACTTCGGAGGTTAATCTAATATAAGGTACGCACGCGTATACGTGCGTACCTTATATTATTCTTTTTCACTAACATCTTTAAAGTCCTTAACGACCCTAAGGACCTTAAAGACCTTAAAGACCCTATAATTTTCACCACCATGCCCGAACAACTCATTCCCCATCGCGGCAATTACAAGCAGTTGCTCAGTTACCAGAAGACGAACGTCATCTTCTGTCTGACGTACTATTTCGTGGAGCACTACCTCCAGAAGGGCGACCGCACGTACGACCAGATGTTACAAGCTGCTCGTTCGGGCAAACAAAATATTATCGAAGGTAGTGCGGCAAGCAGCACTTCTGCTAAAACGGAGATCAAACTGATCAATGTGGCGAAAGCCAGTTTGCAGGAGTTGTTGGAGGACTATGAAGACTACCTCAAGACGCGTGGTTTCCGGCAATGGGAAGAAGATTCCGAAGAACTGAAAGCCATGCGCGATTTAGGCAAAAAGCACAATGACGCGGAGTTCTTCATGGCACTGGCAGAGACTCGTCCGCCGGAGACGATTGCCAACATGTGTATTGTGCTCATCAAGCAAGCAGACTACTTGCTCTTCAAACAACTACAACGTTTAGGCAATGATTTCATGAAAGAGGGCGGCTTCTCCGAACGCATGTATCGCTTGCGCTCACAGAATAGAAATAATCCCTAAGGACCTTATTGCCCTTAAAGACCTTACAGACCTTACCGTCCTTATAGTCCTTACTGACCTTATTCCTTCCTCCCTTCCACCTGCTTTCCACCTTGTTCCAATGGATGCTGAATGGATGCTCAATGGGTGCTCAATGGGTGCTGAATGGATCCTCCACCCAACACTATTACCATCTAATCACAAGATTCTCTTAAGATTTGGCGTCCTCAATACGCCTTTTAGAAATCGACTGCAAAGATAGTAAAAACTTTTGATATATGCAAATTTTTCCCATTTTTCTTGCATATATCATTTTTTTTGTGTACCTTCGCAGCCGAAAGTTGCAAAGACAAACGGAAATGGAGTCCTTACAGGTTATACACAATGAGTTTTTTGCTGACTACCAAGCGCAGCAGCCGATTACTATTGTGAAGCGCGTCAAAAGACTTGCTTCCCAACCGCTCACGCCCCAGGACTTCAAGTTCTACTTGTTGAGTTCGTCCTGTAACTCCAGCCTTATTGAGGGCTCTTCGATGACCGAAGACGATTACATGAAGCTCAAAGAAGCCAAAATCATCAGCCGCGACGTGCAAGAAATCGATGATATGATTGCGGCTTACGAGTTTGCCGCAAAGAATACGATCAACACAGCCTCGTTTCTCGAAGCGCATAAGATTCTTTCCAATAGTTCCGGTATCGCAGACAAGTATAAACGTGTTTTCCGTGACATGCCTGTAGGCGTTTTCGGAGGCGGTGTGAAAGTATATACCGGCGCAGAACCGAATATCGTGGAGAGTGAAATGGATAAACTCATGCACGATATTGACGTGCTTGTGCAAACTGATCTGTCATACGATGAAGTTTTTTATTATGCAAGCATGATTCATCTTGTCTGTGTTAGTATCCATCCGTTTGCAGATGGTAATGGTCGTGCTTCTCGCTTATTGGAGAAATGGTTCCTTGCTCAGAAACTCGGCAATGTGGCATGGGCCATCCAGTCCGAGAAATTGTATTTCAAACGCAAAAAATCGTACTACGAGAACTTGCATTTCCGTGATAATTATAACTCCATTGACTACGCAAGGTGTATTCCCTTCCTTTGCATGCTACCGATGGCGTTAAATATAAGATAATCTGCCCTGTGCCCTCGCCCCTCTCCGCTCTCTCTCCCGCGCGCCGCAGGCGCGCACAGCCCACACCCCGCATGGCGCACACCGCCGCCCGCCCCGCGCCACACCGATGAGGTAGCCGAGAGGATATCGGGGATGGATTTCAGGGGAGGACGTGAGATGGCATATATGGGAGAATTAGGATGGCTATTAGGGGAAGTAGAGGGTTGGTTTCGTGGGTAAAAAATCTATGGTCTCTCTCAATTTTTCGAGCGACCATAGGGCGCGCGAGAGTAAGTATTCGCACGTGTGCGCGTAGCGCGCGCGATATATAATAAGGTGTTTACGCATTCGCGTGGAATGACTATCACCGGCTGTGCCGGTAGACCGCTTAACAACTAATAATCATTTGCCTTATGGGTAGTATGCGCGTTGGGGACACGCGTAATAGACTTAATGATAGATAGGAGTTGAGGGTGTTAGGTGTACGGGATATGGACAAATTGGCAGAGGGTGGACAATTTGGCACGAAAGATGGACATATTGGCAGGGATTTTAGGGTTGGCACATAATTTGCCTTTGTTAGGGTGAAAACGCAATTACGCATACTACGCCAACAACGTAAACTACGCAAACTACGTTAAACGATGTTTAACTAAATTTGGAGGACAAAATTATGAAACCTGCAATCTATCGTAGAAACAGTTGGCTGCCGACAAACGGATGGTTCCCCACCGTATTCGACGAGTTTTTGAACAATGACATGCTGAACACCGCCAGCAATGTGGCGCCTTCGGTCAACGTCAAAG
>JAFSJN010000015.1 GCA_017439235.1 Paludibacteraceae bacterium | reverse complement strand
TTCCGCGCGGGATCAATCATTAGAGACGGAGTCTTCTCCTGATGAAGTGGACAGCAGCACTTCGACCTGCTACCAGCTTGTTGTAACTTCGCATAGCCGGCAATCACATCGCGCACATTGACCTGCAGACGGACTAATTCAATGGTTCTGTTGGATAACATAACAGTTAAGGTTGAAGGTTAGTTACTTTGCTTTGTAGTAATTCTCTACAAAGCGTTGCTCGGCACGTATCTCACGCTTGAGCAAGTTGATGATGTCATAGATGGCTTCATACTCTAAACGAGTGATGTTTCCATGTACACTTTTGTAATAAAAAGTAGAGTTGCTCCATCCGGTACGTGCCATCACGGTCTGCTTGAAATTCTTGCGCTTCGGAGCGGGGAGCTGCAAGTAAAAATTGCGTAAATAATTCATAATAGGTTATAGTTTTATGTTAATATGGTTACAAAATCCTAAAAAAGTACAAAATTTGCGCATTATATTTGCATAATTGCGATATTTGTAGTACTTTTGTGGTGCAAAATTAGTGCTATTTGGTGACATACACAATTTAATATAGCACAAAATCGTATTATATTGACATTTTATTCATTATAATACGCAATTTCGCACTATAGTGATTTTTGAACATAAAAACTATGTACAACGGAGAAGAAATCAAGCATTTATTGCTAAAGCAGAACAAGTCCAAGACAGAATTGTCGAAAGCAGTAACGGGCAGGTCGAACAGCAGTCTGCATCATATATATAAGAATCCGACTGCAGCCACGCTGGAGAAGATAGCGGATTTCTTTGGAGTGAGCATTGACTCCTTATTTAATCGCGCGCACCCGTACGTGGATTATGAGACGGAGAAGGATGCAGAGAATGGATACTTGAAGAAACTCATCAAGTTGCAAGAGACTCAGATGAGCGCCTACCAGATGCTCAACGAATCCAATGACTTTGTACTGGAGCAACTGAAACATCGTGTGGCAGAGTTGGAGAGTAGATTGAAATACATCCAAGATCATCCAAAAGCGATAGCTGAGTTGAAGCCGCTACCGGAGTTCACGTTGATGGTTCCGTTCGTGAAAGGAGTTGGTGATCCTCATGTATATACGAACCCGACTCCGGAAGAGAAAAAGAAGCAACGTATCCACAAGAAATTGAGGAAGCAAGTTGAGGCTAAAATCCGCAAAGAAACACTCCCTGAATAGCCATTCAGAGAAAAAACAATCCTAAATTAAAGTTTATGGTCCAAAAATTTGGTCATGTCAAAAATTTGTAGTAATTTTGCGGTCGAAAATGAGTTTTAGGCGTGTCAAAATCGTGTCACAAACTCGCACAAAATCCTAATTTTGAACAAAATCATTGCTGATTTACAGCAAGTTACGAAAATTAACTCAACTGTGGGTTTGTCTGGGGTTCGAGTCCTGGTTGAGCAACAAAGAAGAGACCTTGCTGGTCTTTTTCTTTTTACGGCATCTTGTTCAGTTTCGATAATTCTATAGAAGCAAGGATTAGGGGAGCAATACCTTTAGGGTCATCGTGTCGGATGCGTTCGTGTATATAATATTCATACGTGCCATCACGATAAGGGTTGCCTCCTAACCCGGCCACGGCACAGCAGTCAATAAGAGACAAAGTACCATCGTCATTGGTGACAATCTTATATTTTCGTAGTCCTCTCCACACCTGTTGCGCAGACCTCGAGTACTGACGGTCTAACACGCCGATACGCACTCCTTTAGCCATAGCATAACAATACATAGCAGAGCAAGTAGACTCCAAGTAGTTGCCCTCTTGGTTGGCTTTATCGGGTACTTGATACCAAAGATGCGTATCCATATCTTGCACTTGCAATAAAGCATCAATAACGCGCTGGAGGATAGCCATCAGTTGTCCTCGCTGAGGATGGTTCTCCGGCATGAGTTCGAGGACATCGACGAGCGCCATAACAAACCACCCTTGTGCACGTCCCCACGTCTCGGGACTGCATCCTGTAAGCGAATCGCTCCAAGCCATGAGGTGGCTCTCGTCCCATCCGTGGTAGTTGAGTCCGTTGGCTTTACGCGTATGCCGATCGACAATCATAAACTGCTGCGCCACATCGTCCCAGTCTTGCGGCTCCGGTTTCCATGAGGCATAGCGAGCATAGAACGTTGTGCCGGTAAACAACCCGTCAAGCCACATCTGATGGGGATAGACCTGTTTATGCCAGAAGCCACCTTCTGTCGTACGAGGTTGCTGGCGCAGTTGGTCGTACAAGGTCTCTATGGCCGTTATATATTGCGGCTGCGGATCGATAGCATTGAGCATGATGAGAAAATTACCACCCTGTATACGATCCATGTTATACAAGCTTTGTTTATACGTAAGGATAGTTCCGTCCTCCGCAATGAACTGCTTGGCGAACTGCTGCGCATGGCGTAGATATATAGTATCGTGCGTTGCGTCATATAGTTCGATAAATGCCCGTGCCATCAGTGTCGGCGTATATTCCCATTTGGGTTTCTCTGCCCCATCACAGGTCCAGAGCTGAGGATGATGCAGCATCTCGCTATGCGCTATATCTTCTGCGAACCGGATGTAACCGTTCGGTGTACAAGCCACTAACGTGACCACAATGAATAAATAAGAGACAAATCGATTCATATCCAAACAATTTAGTATTCGTTAGAAGGGATATCCTATGCCAAAGTTGATACGTATAGCATCGAGGACAGAGGGAATATTATAGTAGGAATGTATAGGTCGGGTGAGGTCGGGTTTGCCGGACTTGTCGTAACGGAAGGTTTGGTAGGGAGAATGGATAGCCACACCGATATCAAGGCGAATGACGAGTCCATCAAGATCGAGACGTAGTCCGGCACCTGTACCCAGCGCTATCTGTCGCGCGAAATCAGGATTGTTATACACGCCATCGTGGAGATCTTCAGGAATCTCTAGACGCTCCAGATAATCTGCAAATCCGGCGGCCTTGAACAAGTCGATAGTAGAATACCAGTTCCACACATTGCCGGCATCAACAAAAGCTGCTCCGTAGAGTTTCCAAACGATAGGGAAACGAAGTTCGAAATTAGCTTCCAGTTTGAAATCACCAGAGTGGAAGAAGTTTTGGTTATACTTAGCGGAATAGAAGTTACCGGGCCCATAGGCATAAGGCGAAGCAGCACGGAGACTATTAGGGCCTCCAGTATAGAAAGCCTCGGAGAGAGGGCTAAAATGGGAGTTCCCCAAAGGAATATTTGCGCCGGCAAACAAACGCGTAGCAATACATACCTGATCCGTAATATTAAACTTATTGCGCAGCTCGGCAGTGAGTTTAACAAACTGATTGAAGGTAATCCTGCCGAGCGATTTCTCCTTGGTGTCCCATTGATGACCAAAGACGCAATAGAGTGCATTGATGAGGTTGCCGGACTCCTTAACGCCGAGGTTGAGAAAGGTGTTAACGGCACGGCGGGAACGATAGTCATCATAGATAAAGTTGTAGCCGATAGAAGGCACGAATTCATCACCGGCTAGGACTTTGATAAGTTGTGGATACTCCGCCGCCTTGTCCAAAAGGCTGTCTGTTTCCGCCTTCATCAACACTACCGACAGCGAGAGAGGCGTAAAAGCATGCGTGATATAAGGATTGAAGGGCGAACGAATGAAATAGGTGAACGATCCGGAGAGTTTATGTACACCATAGCCACCTGCTATATTCTCGTACTGATATCCGAGCATGTAACGGGTATCCCCTTCCGGGATGGTCGATTTTTGAGCGCCCCAATGGAGGTAAGGGAAGATAAGAGAGGCGTTGGCACCGAGTTTATAGGTGTCGGTTTTCTTGGGGTCCCCCGGATGACGGTTGCGTAGAGCCCAGAAATAAGCGCCGTTTGCCTTGAGGGTAAACTGTTCACCGTGCCCCAAGAGATTCTTGATAGTAGATTTGAGTGTCAGGTCCGGTCCGATACTATTATTGGAGCGATAGGCTACGCCGGCATCGGCTGTAAGACCATAGGTGCGAGTGATAGAATCACTGTAGATTTCAGATTTCTTTTTCCACTCCTTAAAAGCACGGACGGCAAGACCGGACTTATAGAGTTCGCCCTCGAGGATATTATTATAGTCGCGTTGCGAGAAGAGTCGCAGAAGGACATTGCCGTCTTTGGTGAGTTTATAATCGGCCGAGAAATTGGTGAAGAAGCCATTGGTTTTATTTATCTCGGGATTGTCGGTAAGCGTAGAGCCTAAGGTTATACGCAACTTATCTTTTAGGAAAGACTTGCTTATAGATATATTCATGTCGTTGGTCTTTCCTGATGCGTGTGTACTCTGCCCGCTACTGAAGTCGACATCAATCTTTTTGCCCATTTTGGAGTTAGCCATAGCAGCATTGATACGGCTATTGACAATAGAGGATAGAGCATATCCATCGCGCTGTGCCGCCACATTACTCTCGCCTACATACATACCGGTAGCCAGAAGAGTAGCCGCCAGTCCTTCGCGTGTATCATCATCAACAGAAGCCAATTCGCGCGTGATAGTCTCATCATTGGGTGCCTCCAGGAAGAAGTCTATACTATGCAATCCTATCGAGTCAATCTCGCCATGCACCCTTACACCCGTAGTAAAGTCGACACGGCGTGTCTCCTCGCCATTGGATTCAACATCGGCTTTCAAGCACTGCGAAGCCGACACATCGAGACGTGTTTGCCCAATCGGTCCCTGGAAAAGGATGTGACTGCCCGAATCGACACGGAAAGGCATAATAGGATAGACCTTAGGAGAATAGCGTACAAAACCGTCATCGACATTGATCTTTCCCACCAAGGAGAGAGAGTCGATAGCAGATGCAGGAATGTGGAGAGTGACGGTACCGTGCGGTTTGACCTGTGCAAGGTTTTTCTTATCGATGGGGTATGTAATGTCGGTGACAGACAAGAGCGTGAGGGTCACATCGGCCACTATACTATCCAGGGGACCGGTGATACTACCTTGTATATCGGTAGCCAAGTCGCCATAGACGGGAATCGGACCGTCCTTAGTGAGTTTGACCGGTGCAAAACTATCTGCCGATAACGTAATATCCAGCCGCATACTATCCAGATTGAGACCGCCATAGAGCGCCAAATAAGTGCTATCGACTGCATAGATGGGCAAACCATTCAGGTCTACATGATTGTGGGACATGATGATCGGCGTCTTGCCCAAGCTAAAGGCTATTTGGTAGGGTTTATATTCTGCAGACACACCGAGCGGTTGCACCTCAGCGGAGATATCCTTCTTGCGGGGCAGCCCGTCTACCGATGCCGAGGCACGTACAGCGCCACGGATAGCCATCTCCGGGAGCGAGACGAAGCTCTCTACAATATCCAGCGGTATGTCGTCCAACTGTACATCGGCGCGCAAAGCATGCTCGTAGGTAAGAGAAGGCGAGAGAAGGATATCTACCGCATGGTTACCCAACTCCATATTGCCATAAGCGAGGCTGTCGAAGGTAAGTCGCCCGTCGCCATGCAGGGAGTTTCCTACCCGCTCTATCTCCATGCGGAACGCCGCATCGGCACAAAGGTCGTAGACATTCATCACGCCATCGGTGAGGCGCGTATCCGCCAAGAGAGAGGCGGCGGTATGTCCTTCAGTAATAAGTATGTTCAGCGATGCATTAGCCGGCGGGAGACGAAGCGCGGCAGAATCATTCGGATGTTCTATATCCGGCGTAGAAGCTAATAGGGATAGCCCCGTCTGGAGCGAATCGGAAGCAAAGGAAAGGTCGAACTGCCGTATATCTAAACCAAGGCTGTCGAAGACAGGTTGCACCGGACTGCCATGCGACAAGGCTAACGCCATATTCATGTCAGGGACAAGATGGCGAAGCGTATCTATAATCGTTAGGTCAGTAAGCGAGAGGACAGGTCGGATAACAACCGAATCGCTGACAGCACGGAACAAGGGCAGTATGCTATCTACCCATTGCAATACATGCCTCGGACTATTCATCGTCAGTTGCATCCCCGGAGAGGATAAAGATAAGGATGTAGCCGTATCGGTAACAAAATCCAGACGCAGGCTATCAGTCATGAAGGTTAAGTCAGCCACATGGGCCTGCAGATCTTTCAACTGCGTATGATAGTCGATCCCCATGCGCTTAGGCCTCATAAAGTCGGATACACGGAACTGATGTCTGGTTTGCGCCTGTATGGCCATAGCACTATCCGTGATAGTGACAGGCAGAGACATTGTACCTGTAACGGTTTGGTCAGACAGTCGGGCATCAAGGGAAAAGCCGGAGAGCACAATATTATCGTATACAGCATCGGTCAAGTGCATGCGTACGTTGCTTCTCATGGCACGCGAATGCGGATTTATTCCCCTACCCTCGGCCGCTATATCACCGGCGACAATGATACGAGTGCTATCGTGTAAGAAAGGACTAAGATTAACCTGCTCCACATTCACCAAGACATTGTATGCCTCATCATCGATATCGTAATAGCCGCGCACTTGTGCCTTGCTCCCCTGAAACTCGGCATCGGTAACGACATCAATAAGCATTGTATTCAAATCCATAACAGCTGCCTCGACATCGGCTCGTGCTCCAAAAGCATCCGAACGGGCATGCAGACCGGGAGTAGCAACCAAGTTGTTAGCTATATCAGCACAAGCTGTGCCATAGACAGTATCAACAGGCAGATAGAGTTGACCTATAGAGAGGGCAAAACCGCCAACATTCAGCCGTTGCGTTTCATACCTATTCGCCCCCACATCGATGGAGGCATTAGTAGACAGGTAATCGGTTCGGATATCCAATCCAATGGGAGTAAGTCGAAAATGCACATCGCGTAATTCGCCATCCGGAACCTCGAAAGACAAGCGTAGAGGAACCGAATCTCGTACCGTATCGGCTGCGCTCTTGCGTAGGTCAATAGCCACATCAGCGCCCGAGAGACGAAGTCCGTGCAAAGGATACTCGCCCTTAGCAATCAGGATCTGTGGACTCGCCACTTCCAAACTATCCACCTCCACATCTACTCCTACAGTGCGGATGAGGCTATCAGAATGAAAGGCTGCAGATTCCAGTCGCAGGTGGTTCAGTACGATAGGGACATTTAAGATTTCCGATTTTCGATTTTCGGTTTTCGATTGGGTGAGCGCTGTTGTGCGCAGGCGAAGAGCATGTACATATATTAAGGTATCCTGTCCGCGGTGCCCGACGAAGACGCTGTCTAAACGCACCTCCACGGGCAAGTCTGTTTGCCCTTGGTAAGCACGATAAAAGAGTAAAGGAGAATGGTGAAACGGAGAGAGGTAGATATGTCCGATGTCGATATCGTAGTCGGTTTGCTCATTAGCGATAGCGACGCCGTGCTCCAGAACAGCGGAACGAACAGAAGGCACATAGAGGACAACAGCCGCGGCCACCAGCAGCAGCAAGACTATCCCCATAAGCACACCTATTAAGGCGGTTGGGATTTTCCACCACAGCCTCCGTCTGCTCATCTAAAAACTTTTCTGAACACCAAATTTCAATCCATATAAGCCGGGGGTAAACTGATTGGCAATCATGTTACGCAGTTTGCCCGAGAAGATGATGACATCGTTAGTATATTCGTTATACCGGCCTCGCTCAGGAGTAGAATAAAAATATGTAGAACCACTATACCCTATGCTGAGGATAGAGAAAAATATCTGAAAAGTACTCTTGCGGTTGAATTGATAGGTGATCACGGGAGCCATTTGCACGCCGTAGGTGATACTATGTCTCAGTCCGTCGTAGTCGGTTCCACGTACCACTCCATCCTTCACGCGCGGGAACTCCATCCCCGCGTACAAGTGCGTCTCCAACCATATACCCACCTTTCCATTAAAGAGAGTCTTAAGGCGATAACGCACATAGGGAGTCACATTCCATGAGCCATGCTGCACCCGCAGATCGGTTGAATAGGTGGTGTCGATAAGGGAGATATTGTAGGTGGTAACACTATTGGCATAACTTCCACCCAAACGCAATCCCAGATAGATACGTTCGGTCAATCGCCAACCTAACTCCGGTTCCAGGGCAATGGACCACCCGTTCTCCTTACGGTCCGAGCGTGAGTCATGGTGGTAATAGACGTCGAAGTTATAGCCGTAGTAGAGTTTTTTCTTCCACATAGGCACCTGCGAAACCGGAGGAACAGCCACTATACTATCTTCCACTATATGAGTCTCTCCAGCTATAGCGACCACAGAAGATAGTCCGTCGACCACGTGGTCGTCCTGCGCCACCGCGATAGCAGCACCCAACAAGAGTGCGGCTATTATTCCGAATCTTTTATACATTGGTAGCATGAGGTTTATCGTTCTCTGTCATGTTGGTAACAAATAGGTGGACGATACGTTTGGTGATAATTGTCTTACGCAAGGCATGCTGCACTTTATCGGCCACAGAAGGTGTATGAGCTGCCTTAGCGGACGCAATAGTTTGTTCTGCCAGCTCCACTTGTTGTTCACGATGGTCAATATTATCGCGCCACCGCGGCGAAACATGTTTATAGAAGAAGTTGTAACAGGGCATAGAAGCCTTCATGATATACGGCGTAAGGAAAGTTGTAAGTACGCTGGCGGCTACAATGATAGGATAGATAGCCGGATCGATGACACCTAATTGATTACCCAGGGTAGCGATAATGAACGAGAACTCACCTATTTGCACGAACGAAAAACCGGTCTGCATAGAGTCTTTTAGGGTTTCTCCACCCCACCAGCAGCCGAGAGTTCCAAATAGAATCATACCCAAGATAACGACGACGGCCACAACCAGTATGGAGGACCAATAGGTACCTAAAGACACAGGATCAATCATCATACCTACGGAGACGAAGAAGATAGCAGCAAAAACATTCTTCAGCGGCGCCATAAGTTTCTCAATACGGTGCGACTCTAATGTCTCCGCCAATACCATACCCATCACAAAGGCACCAAGAGCACTGCTAAAGCCTGCTTGTTCTGCCGTTAACACCATACCCATACACAAACCTAACGAGATGATGATGAGTGTCTCGTCATTGAGATATGGACGTACCTTGCGAATAATCGTCGGGATAATTAGTATTCCTACTACAAACCATACTACCAGCGTGGCAGCCAGCACGCCTATAGTCTTCAGCATCACGACGCCATCGAAACTCTTATTGATAGCGATATTGGACAGCAACACCATCAGTACAACGGCTACAATATCTTCCAAGATAAGTATACTGGTCGCACCCTTCACAAAACGAGCCTTACTCAATCCAGCCTCGTCAACAGCCTTCATTACTATAGTTGTACTGGACATACACAGCATCGCTGCCAGAAAGAGCGAATTCATATTGTTCAACCCAGCCAGACAACCGACACCATAGCCCAATACCATCATACCCAAGATAATCGTAGCCGCACCAACAAACGCTGTCTTACCACTGGCGAACAGATTCTTAAGACGAAACTCAAGACCGATACAAAAGAGCACAAATAGCACACCTATCTCGCCCCAATCCTTTACATGTTCCGGATTAACAATATTCTCGCCTAAGAGGTTCGGACCAACTAACACACCAGCCACGATATATCCCAATACAACCGGTTGCTTCAATAGTTTAAAAAGCAGACTTACAACGCCTGCTGTAATCATTAAGATATATAAATCTTGTACCATAAATTGGATGTTAATGTTTCTGTATTATTGGCATACTAAGCCTCCATCTATCAGATAATGTCCACCAGTACAGAAAGAGGCCTTATCGGAGATAAGGAAATAGACCATCTCAGCTACTTCTTCGGGCTTACCTGCCTGTTTGCGGGCAAAGAGCGCATTCTCCTCGTCCCAATACTGTGCGATAGTCTTATGGTCCTGTTCGGAGAATTTGGTGAACAACTTATCCACTAAGGGCGTATGGATCGTACCCGGGCAGACAGCATTCACACGGATGTTATACGAACCTAAGTCGATAGCCAGACTACGAGCTATTTGGCCAATAGCGCCCTTGGTCATACCATAAGCAAAACTATGCGCCTTGCCCACAAAGAATTGGTCGGACGAATTAAGTACCACAGCACCGCCACCCCTACGAATCATATATGGAAGCACTGCCTGCAGGGTATAGACTGTTCCGTAGATATTGGTATGAATAATGGCATCCAGTTCCTGAGGCGATATATCCAGAATAGTGTTGCGTTGGTGAATACCTGAGTTACAAAAAACAGCATCAATACCGCCGAAGCGCTCTTCCGCCAGACGGGCAGCGTTCTCCATCTGGGCTTTGTCTGACGAATCGGCATGAACAAAGAGAACGCAATCTTCCGTAAGCGTTTGCTTAGGTTCTTGGATATCAGTATAGACGACATTCCAGCCCTCGTCGCAAAACTTACTAACTGTAGCTGCGCCTATACCACTAGCGCCTCCGGTAATTAAGATGGTAAGCCTTTGCATTTTTAGCGATGTGATTACACGTATAAAAACAAGAACAACCTCTCCCGCAAGAGAGGTCGTTCGTAGATTTACTTATTTCTTCCAGAAGTTGAAATGATAAGCTAATTTAATACCTACATCGAAATAGCCTAAATGCTTATTGTACGTATCATTAGCAGAGAAAATGTCTACCTTTGCATTACCTGCATTGGAGGGATTGGTCACACTGAAGAGGCTCTTATTGTCCGCCTTATTGGAATAGAGTGACCATACGCTATAGTCAGCATAGACACCCAATCCGAGTGAATTGCCGGACTTTAACTGCCACTCATAACCCAATTCGCAAGTGAGCATGATATTCACCTTAGCCGACTTGAACGATCCCTTAGTCGTATTATCTGTAACCTTACCCGTTACCAACTCATCGGGTACAGTAACATCCTCTTCTTGGAAATATGCCACAATATGAGCATCGTCAATCTTCTGGTTATAACGCATCCATACAGGAATCATAATACGCGGACCAACATTGAAGAAGAAGCCCTTGTCAGTAATCAACGAGAAGAGCACAGGCACCTCTAATTGCAGTTGTCCACCCTTTTCATTCAGGTTCTTAGCCGTAATCGTATAATCGATATCGCCGTTATCGGTAGCCGTTGTATAGCGGTCGTTAATATCACCCTTCAACGGGCTGCGCGAATAACCGACACTGGCACCCACGATGATACCCATAGCCGGCTTAGCCTCAGGTTTCCAATAGTGAGCATATTGCAGGTCGAGCAGTACATCAAAACCGGGCTTCCAATTCATCTTACCGGCATCTTGCAGCAACGAAGCTACGCCGCCACGAGCACCAATAGTAAAGCGGTCATACTGAGGTGTCGGCTCCTTAGCGGGTACTGTATCCACAGCGGCAGTCTCTTCAACGACCTCTACCCGCTCTTCTACCACAGGCTCTTCCTCAACAGCTGCCGGCTCTTCTACCACAGCCACAACGGCCGTGGTATCAGGCTCCTCAAAGGGGATAGCATCATGCTCACTGGCTTTCTCACGCAGAGCATCACGATTCTCCTGAGGCATGTTTTGCACCTCCTGTTGACGTTCTTCCACAGCAGGCTTATCTTCCTCAACGCGAGCCAAAGCGGCCGCAGAGGGGACGATAGGACCGGCTAAATGGACGCAATGAGGATCTACCCACGAATAGATACCACGTATCAGCAGTCCGTTGGGGAAACGCTTTCCACCAGTTTGACCTACAATATGACGTACGAAGTACACCCATTCGGACATATTCTCACCGGTCAGGTATGTAGCGCAATCCTTAGCAATAATAATGGTATCACCGGCTTGGAAAGTATATTCCGGCACCGTAGCACCCTTGTGTTGCTGCAAGTCTTCTTCACGCTGAGCGCGATAACCTACTTGCGTTGTCTGAGCCAAACAATAGGCGGCAGACAAAATAGAAATCAATACTAATAAAGTCTTTTTCATACTTGTTTCCTCCTATTATTTAGCGTGCAAACTTTCTACCAAACGTCCTGTAGCATCGTAAATCGTCTCACGGCCGTTCTCATCGGTTACGATGATATACAAGCGCTCATCCTGACAAACCTTACGTACGCGTGCCGGAGCATCTTCAGGCTCACAAATAATACGTTCCGTACGATAGATAGCGCCGCAAGAGGTCGGAGCAGGCGTCTCTTCGATGACCGCATAGAACTCACCACGCAGTACGGCATCGGCGGTATAATAATAACCATGACCTATCTCTGTATCATCGGTAATTTTACCCAAGGTATCGACAGCACCGGTCACCTTGTACCAGGTTACCTGTTCGGGCGTAGGATCGAAGCCATAGGTCTCACGTATACGTCTGCGATGTATCATAAGGAGTCGATCACCATACTTCTCCAACGCCGGAAGGTTATCCATTTCCGGAATGTTGTCAGCAGACGGAGTCTGAACAGGGATAATCAGGTTAGCCGAGTAGATAGTGCCGCAGTCGCTTGTTATCGCGTAACGCAAGGTTATCTCGTCCTTACCCGGCTCAATAGCAGTAGTTGACATCGCAACCCATAAGCCACCTTGCAACTGATACCACGCAACCGTAGCATTCGGTGCATAACCGGTGGTCAATTGGATATGAGCCTCAACTTGCTGCTGAGCTTCCGTTACGTCAATAGCCTTACCGCAGATAGCTACTACATCGTCGACACTGATGTTAGCAGGCAAATCGAAGATAAACGTATCCAAGGTCATCGTAATAACACTGTCACAACCTAAGATAGTAGGTAAGGTTGCCGTCTTCGTGCCTGGAGCATCGAACTGAACACCATTCCATGTGTACGGCAACTCACTACCGCAAACGGTACGAGCATCCGTGATATCCGAATAAGACGGATTAACAGTCAGCGTCAATTGATAGTATACACTATCGCAACCGGTAGTGTAACGAGCAGTATCTTTATATACACCCGCCTCAGTCAGGTTAGCAAACGCTGCGTGACCTACCCAGTTATAAGCATCACCGGAACAGATAGTAGCCTCTTCAGCATCAGCCGTTACAGCACTCTGAACGGTCAGCGTCAATTGATAGTAAACGCTATCGCAACCGGTAATGTAGCGAGCAGTATCTTTATATACACCTGCCTCGGTCAAGTTAGCATATGCTGCGTGACCTACCCAGTTGTAAGCTTCACCCGCACAGATAGTAGCCTCTTCAGCATCAGCCGTTACAGGGCTCTGCTTGGTGAGCTTCAACTGATAGTAAACGCTATCGCAACCGGTAGTGTAGCGAGCGGTATCTTTATATACACCTGCCTCGGTCAGGTTAGCAAACGCTGCGTGGCCTACCCAGTTGTACGAGTCACCGGCACAGATATTAGCCGTCTCGGCATCAGCCGTTACAGGATTCTGAACGGTCAACTTCAACATGTAATATACGCTGTCGCAACCGGTAGTATAACGAGCAGTATCTTTATAGGTACCCTCATTGGTCAAGTCGTTGTAACCTGTATGGCCTACCCAGTCGTAGCTATCGCCTGCGCAGATAGTCACCGTCTCAACATCAGCCGTTACAGGACTCTGAACGGTCAACTTCAACATGTAGTATACGCTATCGCAACCGGTAGTATAACGAGCGGTGTCTTTATATACACCTTCCTCGGTCAGATTAGCATACGCTGCGTGGCCTACCCATTCGTAACTATCACCGGCGCAGATAGTAGCCTCTTCAGCATCAGCCGTTACAGCACTCTGAACAGTCAGCGTCAATTGATAGTAAACGCTATCGCAACCGGTAGTATAGCGAGCGGTGTCTTTATATACACCCTCCTCGGTCAAGTTAGCATACGCTGCGTGACCTACCCAGTTGTACGAGTCACCGGCACAGAAAGTGGCTGTCTCAGCATCGGCTGCTACGGCTGTCTGCACTTTCAAGCGCAAGGTGTAGCGGATGCTGTCACAAACAGTACCTTTATATTTAAGGGTATCACGATAAGTACTATCAACCGTCAGGTTGGTGAAGCTCGGGTGCTCAGGCCAATCGTACGAATCACCTGCGCAGATAGTCTTCGTATCCATCGGAGCATCAATAGCCGTCAATACCGTTAAGTGCAGAGTGAAGTAAATACTATCACAACCATTCGGATAACGCAAGGTATCTTTATATACACCAGTCTCTGTCAGGTCATTGTAACCAGTGTGGCCTACCCAGTCGTAACTGTCGCCGCCACAGATAGTATCCGACTCTATCGGAGCAACCATAGTCATATTAATCTTCAGACGCAATGAGAAGTAAGCGCTATCGCAGTCCTTACCTACATAACGAACGGTATCATAGTACTCACCATCCACATTGAAGTGACGTCCTTGCCACATAAAGGTAGCCGTGTCGGCAGCGCAGATTACAGTATCCAACAACGGAACAGTAATCGGATCCGGACAAGCAGGCAGGACTTTCAAGGTCAGCGTGATAACGCTATCCATACCGCAAGCATTGGGTATGGTCTCCACATAGTCTGCAGTTCCCACTTGGGTCGGAGTAATCGTTTGGCAACCCAGTAAGTAGGTCTCACCCAGAACGATGCTGTCCGTGTAAGCATAAGCAGTCGGAGCGCAAGCAGGAAGGACTTTCAAGGTCAGCGTGATAACGCTATCCATACCGCAAGCATTGGGTATTGTCTCCACATAGTCTGCAGTTCCTACCTGTGTCGGAGTAATCGTCTGGCAGCCCAGTAAGTAGGTCTCACCCAGAACGATGCTGTCCGTA
>JAFSJN010000014.1 GCA_017439235.1 Paludibacteraceae bacterium | reverse complement strand
TCGAAAGTAAGAAATGGGACTACGGAGCAACACCGACTTGCACCGAGCCTTCTAAACAACCCGATGCCCAATATACCTATACTTTCGGCGGCTGGGATAAGACCGTTGTAGCCGTTGTCGCCGATGCCGAATATACCGCCACTTACACCACAACGACGAACCAATACACCGTCACCTTCAAAGACGCTGACGGCACAACGCTCGAAAGTAAGAAGTGGGATTACGGAGCAACTCCTACCTGTACCGAGCCTACCAAGCCTGCCGATGCGCAGTACTCGTACTCCTTCAAGGCTTGGACGCCCTCTGTCTCCGACGTAACGGCGGAAGCAACCTATACCGCCATTTACGACACGACGGCTATCCTCTATACTGTCACCTTTGCTAACTACGACGGTAAAGTCCTTCAGTCCCAAGACTACCAATACGGTGCCACACCTAAATATACCGGCACAACGCCTTCCAGAGCTTCGAACAAGGAGTATGCGTATACATTCAAGGCTTGGGAACCGAAAATCGTTCCAGTGACGCAAAATGCGGTTTATACGGCTACGTATGACAGTACGGAGATTGAATCGTATGTGACGATACTGTTCTTGAACTACGACAGTACGCTTCTCTATTCGCAGGTAGTGCGCTACAAACGTATGCCGGTATATGAAGGACCTACGCCAACACGCAAACCGTCGGCACATTATACGTATACGTTTAAATCGTGGTCACCGGCCATCAGCGTAGCGTTGGAGAATACCATCTATATAGCGCAATACGATTCGCTGACGCGGTATTATAGTATCCGCTTTGTCGATTATGACGGAACGATACTCCAGTCGGATGAACTCTTATATGGCGAGACACCTTTCTACCGAGGTGCAGAACCGACACGTGAGGAGGATAGTGAGTATACGTATACTTTCGACGGCTGGACACCGAAGATTGCTCCTGTGTATGAGGAGGTAACGTATGTAGCAACTTACAAGGCCGAACCGCGTAACACCGCCGACCATCATCCGTATGCCGATGGCCCGGATGAGAGTAAACCTATGTACAATATCTTAGGTAATCCAGTGGACGGCCATTATCGCGGCATCGTCATCCAAGGCGGCAGGAAGTTCCTTAAATAAGAATACAGAGTACAGACCGCTGCGCTGACAGAATACAGAATAAAAATACTGCTCAAATTTGCATATGTAAAAAAAAAAGTGTACCTTTGCAGCGTCATATGGAACGAGCAATATTAGTGGGACTCATCACCCCTGAACAAGATGAGGAACGCACGCGGGAATATCTGGACGAACTGAGTTTCCTGGCGGATACGCGGGATATACTACCCGTCAAGCGTTTTGTACAACGTGTGCCGCACCCGGACACCAACACCTACGTGGGGTCGGGTAAGATAGAAGAGATACGGCAGTATATCATCGAACGCCAAAACGACCCTGAACAGCGCATCGACGAGGTTATCTTCGATGATGAACTGTCGCCGCGGCAGATACGTAATATTGAGCGCGACCTCAACTGGCGCGAGAAGAGCAAGGATCGCTGCGAGGTGCGCGTCATGGACCGCACGATATTGATTCTGGAGATATTCCTGCAACGCGCCCAGACCAGTTATGCCAAGACGCAGGTCGAGATGGCGCATCTGCAATATATGCTCCCGCGATTGACGCGTATGTGGACTCACTTGGACCGTCAGCGTGGCGGAGGAGGCACCAACCGTGGTACCGGTGAGACGCAGATAGAGGCCGATAAACGTATTATCGGTCAGCGTATAGCCCTGCTGCGCGATGAACTGAAACGTATTGACCGCCAGATGGCTACACAGCGTCAGAATCGCGGCAAGATGGTGCGCGTGGCGTTGGTAGGCTATACCAACGTAGGTAAGTCGACGCTGATGAACCTGCTGAGCAAATCGGAGGTCTTTGCCGAAAATAAACTCTTTGCCACCCTGGACACCACTGTGCGCAAGATGACGATAGACAATTTGCCCTTCCTGCTCTCGGATACCGTAGGTTTCATACGCAAACTGCCGCACCACTTAGTGGAGTCGTTCAAATCGACTCTGGACGAGGTGCGCGAGGCTGACCTGCTGGTGCATGTAGTAGATATCTCGCATCCTAACTTCGAGGAGCAATACCATGTGGTAGAAGATACGCTCAACTCCATCTTGGCGCCCTCGCTCACCGCTCACCCCTCACCGCTCACCCCTTCAATCCCTCGTATCGTGGTGTTTAACAAGATTGACGCCTTCTCCTTTGTGCCCAAAGATGAAGACGACCTGACGCCCATGCAGCGCGAGAATATACCGTTGGAGCAGTTGGAGCGTACGTGGATGGCGCGATTGCAAGACGACTGTATCTTTATCTCCGCCGCGGAGCGCACCAACATAGATGCTCTGCGCGAAAAACTATACGATAGAGTGAAAGCAATCCATATCCAACGCTATCCGTATAACGATTTTCTATTCGAAAAGTACGAATAATTCAAAAAAATTTGGTAGTACCGATTATTTTTTGTACCTTTGCGGGCTCAATGTGCGGCTGAGTGCTGCGCTAAGGGATAGTTTGTCCATGAAGCAGGTGAAACGATTGTTGGCTTTATGCGCGTTGCTGGCGGCTGTTGTGGCCGGCCGAGCGGACGAAAGGATGTACCGCTGCGAATTCGGTATAGAAGGCGGGTGCGGATACTATGTGGGCGATGCGCAGCGACATATCTTTATGAATGTGCGCGAGGCCTACGGAGCGTCTTTCCGCTATCGTTTCGACCAACGCTGGGCGCTGCAGGCTAAGGGGATGGGGCACCGTATCGTAGGCAATAGGCCTGACAGCGAAGGCGTAGCTAAGAAAGGCAGCGGCAAATGGACTAACCAACTGGTGAACATAGACGTAATGGCGGAGTTTAACTTCTTCCGCTTCGGTGAGAAGAGTTACGACAGGCGCGTCAAACCCTATACGCCCTATATCGCTATCGGCTTAGGAGCCGGCGTACATAGCGATGCCCGTAAGGTGAGCGCTTATATGCCCTTTACGATAGGCTTTAAATGGAAATTCGCTCCGCGCTTCAACCTGACCGTTGCCTGGCAACACAATGTGTACTTTGCCGACAACTTGGAGAACGTAGACGCGTACAACGATACATACAGACTGAACGGCAGTAATATCTTCAACTGCGACCTCACCGGTACCCTGACTGCTGGACTGACCTTCGAGTTCGCTAAAGATAAGAAAGTGTGCCGCATGTGTAAATGGAACTAAACAACGAATGCAATCGCTTAAGCAACAAATAGCGCAGGCTAACCTGCCCAAACATATCGCCATCATCATGGACGGTAACGGTCGTTGGGCCAAACGTCAGGGGTTGGCACGCGTCTTCGGCCATAAGCAAGGCGTGCAGACGGTGCATAACATCACCGAAGCTGCCGCCGAATTGGGCATTCGTTATCTTACCCTTTATGCTTTCTCTACCGAGAATTGGAATCGTCCCAAAGAGGAGGTCGATGCGTTGATGACGCTGCTCGTAGATACGATAGCGCTGGAGACGCCCACGCTGATGAACAACAACGTACGGTTGCTTACTATTGGTGACCTGAGTCGTCTGCCGGAGAATGCCCGCCGTAAGTTCATAGACTGCATCGCGCAGACAGCCGGTAATACGGGACTGAGTCTGGTGTTGGCGCTCAGCTATTCTTCGCGTTGGGAGATTACCGATATGGCCCGCCGCATCGCCCGTGAGGCTGCGAAGGGACGCCTGACGGCGGAGAATATTGACGAGAGTACGGTATCGGCTTACCTGACGACAGCCGGTATACCGGATCCTGACCTGCTCATCCGCACCAGCGGCGAGTTGCGTATCAGCAACTTCCTGCTGTGGCAATTAGCCTATGCGGAGCTGTACTTTACCGACCGCCTGTGGCCGGAGTTCAGCGTAGAGGACTTCTATACCGCAATTATCGATTATCAACATCGCGAACGTCGTTTCGGAAAGACCAGTGAACAAGTTAACTAACATATTGCTTCTCCTGTTTGCAGCCGTGCTGCCTATCGTGGCGCAGCAACCGGCGGCGATAGACTCGGTGCGTACGGATAGTATAGCTGTCGACTCGGTCAAAGTGGTTGCCGATTCGGTCAAGGTAGTAGCCGATACACTGAAGGCGGACAGCGTTGCTGTCGATACCGTCAAAGCTGTACCTGCACCTGCCGCGCAGCCCGAGATAGAATACGGATTGCAACATAAACGCTATGAGATAGCGGACATTACGGTGTCCGGCGCCGAGAGTTATGAGGACTTTGTGCTTATCGGCTTCTCCGGTCTGGCCGTAGGCGATAAGATAGAAGTGCCCGGTGACCAGATAACCAAAGCTATTAAACGTTTCTGGAAGCAAGGCTTGTTCTCGGATGTCAAGATAGTGGCTACTAAGATTGTGGGCAATAAAATATGGCTCGAGATACGCCTCAAACAACGTCCGCGTATATCCGAACTGACTTATCAGGGACTGAAGAAAAGTGAACGCGAGGATATAGAGGTGAAGGTAGGTATAGCACGCGGTTCGCAGATGACGCCCAATATCAAAGACCGCGCTAAGACGGTTATCGCCAAATACTTTGCCGAGAAAGGTTTCCATAATGCTAAGATAGACGTGCTGGAAAAGCCTGATGTGGACCACCCGGGATATGTAAAAGTGCTCATCCGAGTAGATAAACAGGCTAAGACGAAGGTCGGCAAACTCTATTTCAGCGGCAACGAGGCCCTGTCGGACAATAAACTGAACAAGGCGATGAAGAAGACCAATGATAACAATATCATCAACCTCTTCCGCACCAAGAAATTCGTTCAGGATCTGTACGAGAAGGATAAAGAGGCCGTCATCGAGAAATATAACGAATACGGCTATCGCGACGCCTATATCGTTTCCGACAGCGTTGTCCCCAATCCGGAAGACCCGACGCGTGTAGACGTGTACCTCAATATCTACGAGGGCGATAAATACTATATCCGCGACATCCGCTGGGTGGGCAATACCGTCTATCCGTATGAATACCTCAACCAATTGTTGGGCATCAAGAAAGGTGATATCTACAACCTCAAACAACTCAACAAACGTTTGACCGAGGACGATGATGCCATAGCTAAACTATATACCGACCAGGGTTACTTGTTCTTCAATGTTGACCCGGTGGAGACGCAGATTGAGAACGACAGTATCGACTTCGAGATGCGTATCTACGAAGGTCGCCCCGCTACTATTAACGAGATCAACATCGTCGGCAATACGCGTGTCTACGAACATGTAGTACGCCGCGAGCTGTATACCAAACCCGGTCAACTCTATTCGCAATCGGATATCATGCGTTCGCTGCGTGAGTTGGCGCAGATGGGACACTTCGACCAGGAGAAACTGGTGCCCGACATACAACCTAATCCCGAAGAGGGTACGGTGGATATCACCTATAAGTTGGAGACTAAGTCCAGCGACCAAATCGAGTTCTCGCTCGGTTGGGGTGCTACAGGTCTGGTAGGCTCGTTGGGTTTGAAGTTCACCAACTTCGCTATCCAAAACATCTTCAATAAGAAAGCTTACCGTATCGTGCCGCAGGGTGAGGGACAGACCTTCTCCATCAACTTCCGCACCAACGGTATCTATTACAACTCTATCAGCGTAAGCTTTATGGAGCCGTGGTTGGGTGGTAAGCGCCCCAACTCGCTGAGCGTGAGTGCGTTCTTCTCGTCGCAGACCGGTTATTCCGACCGTTACTATAAGGCCTACCAAAACCTGTACAACAACTACGCCTATTCGTACTACTATTCCGGCAACTCGGATTATTACCAGCAGTTGCAGGAGTCGGAAGCTGACCCGGATAAGTACTTGCGTACCGTCGGCGTGAGTGTGGGCTACGGTAAGCGTCTGCGCTGGCCGGATGACTACTTTGCTTTCTACGGCGAGTTGAGTTACCAACTCTACATGATGAAAGACTGGCCGTACCTATTGGTAGCTGATGGCAACTGCCATAACTTTGCTATCAACCTTCAACTCTCGCGCTCCAGTATCGACAATCCTATCTATACGCGCCGCGGTTCGCAGTTCATAGCCGGTATTAAGTTTACGCCGCCTTATTCGGCTATCAAGGGTACTACCAAGGCTGAATTCCAGGAGATGACGCCCGCCGAACGGTATGCGTTGATCGAGTACTATAAGATTAAGTTGTCCGGTAAGGTCTTTACGCCTCTCACGCCGGATAGCAAACTCGTACTTATGGCACGTGCTGACTTCGGGTATCTGGGTCACTACAACGAATATACCAAATCGCCTTTCGAGACCTACTATATGGGCGGTGACGGTATGTCCAGCTATACCAGTTATTCTACCGAATATATCTCCATGCGCGGTTATACCTCCGGTTCATTGACGCCGTACGACAATACGCTGGGGCGTAACATGGGTTATGTATACAATAAGTTTACTATGGAGCTCCGTTACCCCATCACCCTCGAGCAGCGTGCTACTATCTGGGCACTCGGTTTCCTGGAGGCCGGTAACTGCTTCTCGGATATTAAGGACTTCAACCCCTTCAACCTCAAGCGTTCGGCCGGTGTAGGTGTACGTATCTTCCTGCCCATGTTCGGATTGCTGGGTATCGACTGGGGATGGGGCTTCGACGATATCAACGGCAGCCGCTCGTATAGCGGTTCGCAGTTCCACTTCGTCCTCGGACAGGAGCTGTAAGAGTTGAGAGTTTAGAGTTGAGTGTTGAGAGAAGTTTAGAGTTAAGTGTTTAGAGAATTAGCAAGATTATGAAGAAGATAGTATTGACATTATTCCTGGTGGCCTTGTCTATCGCTACGATGACGGCTAAGGATTTTAGTGTGGCCTATGTAGACCTGCAGTATGTATTGAAAAACCTGCCGCAGTATGAGTCGGCCAATGACCAGTTGTCGCTTATCTCCAAGCGCTGGCAGAAAGAGATAGACGCTGCGGCTCAAGAGGCGCGCGTGATGGTGGCTAATTACCAGACCGAACAGATATTCCTCAGCCCCGAGATGAAGAAGAAACGTGAGGAGGAGATATTGGCTAAGGAGAACGAGGTATTGGAACTCAAACGCAAATACTTCGGTGCTGACGGAGAGTTGTACAAGAAACGTGAAGCGCTGCTCAAACCTATTCAAGACGAGGTATATGCCGCCATCCAGGAGATAGCTAACGAGAAACGCTACGATGTAGTAAAAGACCGCACCGCCGATCCGGCGCTTATCTATATGTCCAATAAACTGGATATATCCGATAAGGTGCTCGAGAAATTGGGTGCTAAATAAGAATGGCACGCTATTTGTGCTAATGTTTTAGCAAAATTAATTTTCAAAACTAAGCATATGAAAAAACTTATTATCGCTCTTGCGCTGGCTTTGCCGATGCTTGCCGCTGCGCAAAAAATCGCTCACGTAAACACCGAGGAAATCATCCCCTTGATGCCCGAGTACAAAACGATGCAGGCTAAGCTGGACAGCATGAGCTCGCAGTTGGAGAAAGAACTGACTACTATGAACGAAGAGTTCCAACGTAAATACACCGAGTTCCAGGCTCAAGAGGCTACTATGTCTGACGCCCTCAAACAGGTGCGTGGCGAGGAACTGCAGGAGATGTATGCTCGCATCGAGACCTTCAAACAGTCGGCTCAACAGGATGTACAAAAGAAACAGGAAGAGTTCTTTGCTCCCGTTCGTGACCGCCTCAACGAGGCTATCAAAGCCGTAGGTAAAGCACAAGGCCTGACCTATATCGTAGAGCAATCGTCGATGCGTTATGTATCGGACGATGCACTGAATGTGACCGCTGCCGTTCGTAAACAATTGGGTATCTAATGGCTGACGGTTATCTGGAGAGTCACTACGCTGAGTACGAGAAGAAAAAAGCGGAGTGGCTCAAGAAGAAATCGAAATGGTCAAATCGTAAGGTAGATTATGGTAGAAAAACTTCAACAGACGCTCCGCGATAGTGCTGCTGCACGGTGGACCGTTCTGGTCCTGGTGGCCTCGATGATGTTCTTCGCGTATATGATGGCGGATATATTATCGCCGTTGGAGCAACTCATCGAATTGCCTTTTAGTGAGGGCGGCCTTTTTGGGTGGACAAGCACCAATTATGGCACATTCTTAATGGGCGAATATATCGTCAATGTGTTAGGCTTTCTGCTTATCGCGGGGTATATATTAGATAAAAAAGGCTCACGTTTTGCTGGTATTTTATCTGCCTCGATGATGGTGGTCGGTGCCTTTATCATGATGATTGCGGTAAGTGATGCATTCCGTGCTTCCGAAATTCATTCTTGGTTGAATACTTGGATGATTGGCATGCCGGCAACATGTAAGTTGTCTTTTGTCGGCTTTGCTATTTTCGGCTGCGGTTGTGAGATGGCCGGAACCACGGTCAGCCGCGTACTTGCCAAATGGTTCAAGGGCAAAGAGATGGCTTTGGCAATGGGTATAGAGATGGCTATTGCACGTTTAGGTGTAACAGCAGTTATGCTTATTATTCCCCGTATATCTAATTATTACGATAACTCTATCTTTGCACCAGTAGCTTTCGGTACTTTGTTGCTTTTAATCGGACTGATTAATTATCTCGTATTCTGCGTGATGGATGTTAAGTTCGATAAGCAGTTAGTGACGATAGGAGAGAAGACTCCCGAGGCGGATCCTTCAGAAGAATTTCATGTGGAGGACTTATTCGCCATCTTTGGCAATAAGATGTTCTGGATTGTTTCGATGCTATGTGTTTTATTCTATTCCGGTATCTTCCCCTTCCAGAAGTACGCAGTGCGATTCTTTAGCGAGACTGTTATGATAGATGGAGGTTTGATGTCCAGAGAGGCTGCTGCGGATATGTTCTCGTTCTTCCCATTCTTGGCTATGGCCTTGACACCTTTCCTTGGGGCATTTATTGATTTCAAGGGTAAGGCAGCGACTATGCTAATTGGAGGTTCGCTGATAATGATTATTTGTCACCTCTGTTTTGCTTTTGTTCTCCCGGCATTCCCGAGCAAGTGGTTAGCGATCCCATTGATTGCTATTTTGGGTGTAAGTTTCTCTCTTGTGCCAGCCGCTTTGTGGCCTTCAGTACCTAAGATTATTGATGAGAAAGTGCTCGGTTCGGCCTATTGCCTTATCTTCTGGGTGCAGAACATCGGCCTGGCTCTTGTACCACTTTTAATAGGATGGGTCATTGATAAGACACATGGATTTACAATTCCTATGATTATCTTTGCAAGTTTTGGTATTCTTGCATTGATATGCACTTTCCTTCTCAAAGTAGAAGACAAACGCAAGAACTATGGATTGGAACTTCCTAATAAGAAATAAATCTGCGCTCAGCGTCACTACAGACAGCCGGAAGGTCACTCCCGGCTGTATTTTTGTGGCTCTCAAAGGAGAGCACTTCGACGGTAACGCCTTTGTGGAGCAAGCCCGTCAGGATGGGGCAGAGTATATCATTAGCGGCGATAACGCCTTAGCCGAGTTGCAGGACCTGGCCCGCGCATGGCGTCGCGAGTTGGGATTGCCTATTATCGGTATTACCGGTACCAACGGCAAGACGACTACTAAAGAACTCCTCGCCGCTGTCCTCAAGACCAAGTACAACCTTCATTATACGCAAGGCAACCTCAATAACCAACTCGGTGTGCCCCTTACCTTATTACAAATGACGCGCGCGCACGAGATGGCTATCGTTGAGATGGGTGCCTCGCATCCGGGCGATATCAACGAATTGGTGGCGATAGCCGAACCCAACTACGGCCTGATTACCAATGTCGGTCGCGCCCACCTGCAAGGCTTCGGCTCCTTCGAAGGTGTCATGCGCACCAAAGCCGAGTTATACGGCTGGTTAGTGGCGCATAACGGCATTATCTTCCGCAATGCCGATAACCCCTATCTCAAGAAGATGCTAGACAACCTGGTATCCCTAGGCTCTATAGTAGAATACACTACCGGCACCATGCCCGAGGGAACCCACTTGGTAGGCGGCTACAACGCCGAGAATGTGTCAGCTGCGCTGTGCGTAGGTGAGTACTTTGGCGTGTCTCATGATGACGCTTTAGCTGCCGTTCGCGCTTATGTGCCCTCTAACAACCGCTCGCAACTGATGCAGACCGATAAGAACACTGTGGTGGTAGATGCTTATAACGCTAATCCTACCTCGATGCAGGCCGCCATAGAGGCCTTTAAGGGAGACACCTATATATTGGGCGAGATGCGCGAACTGGGCGAGTATAGTCACACCGAGCACCAGAATATCGTCAATATGCTTCTTGAGCGCCGTGCCGAGAAGGTCTTCCTCTTGGGCAATGAATACAAGAATACCACAGCGCCCTATCCCGTCTATGACGATGTAGAGGCTTTTCGTGCCTACCTTACGGAGCACCCGTTAAGCGGTTGCCACATACTGGTAAAAGGTTCGCGCGGTAATCAATTGGAGAAAATATTGGATCTATTATGATAAATAAACGTAATCTAATCATCGCTGCGGCCGTAGTGGCAGCAGTGTTGGTAGCCGGACTGCTCTTTTGGGCACTGCGTCAGCAGAGTCAGCTTAACGAGATGGTCGAGCAGTTGGAGTTTGAGAAAGAAGCCTTACAGGACGAGTACGAAGACCTGGCTATCCAGTTTGACGGTTATCAGCAACTCGATGTGCGCAACGACTCGCTGCAAGACTTACTCTACCGCGAGCAACAGCGCGTCAAGGACCTGTTGGAAGAACTGCGTATTACTAAGGTCACCCATGCCCGTCGTATAGCTGAACTTAAGAAAGAGTTGGCTACCGTGCGCCAAGTGATGGTGGGCTATGTACAGCAAATCGATTCGCTCAACCGCACCAATGCGCGACTGACCGAGGAGAATAAGCAGTACCGCGAACAGAATACGCGTATCGTGGCCGAGAATACCCAACTGGCCGAGACCAATACGCAGTTGCAGCAGACCGTCTCGCGCGCCGCTATGCTGGAGATGACCGACTTCCGCCTCATCACCCTCAACCGCCATGACCGTAAGACCACGCTCTTCTCCAAGATACAGAAACTTGAGTTCCGCTATTCTATCGGCAAAAACATTACCTGCGAACCGGGCCTGAAGTATGTGTACCTGCGCATCATCCGTCCTGACGGCGAGGTGATGACCAAATCGGAGGACAACGTCTTCGAGTTTGAGAACAGCCGTATCGAGTATTCGGTGCGCCAGGAGATAGAGTATACCGGCGAGGAGATGTCCTCAGTCATGTATTGGCCCGTGGAGGAGATATTGTACAGCGGAGTGTACAACGCCGACTTCTTCGTAGACGGCAATCAGATAGGCAGTTTCCCCTTCTCATTGAAGAAATAAACACCTATTTTGCAACTATTGCGCGAATTTTTGCAAAAAAGTTTGCGTATATGCTAAAAAAGCTGTACCTTTGCAGCCGCTTTTGAGAGAAAGCACTAAATCCGGCGAAGTTGTTATCTCCGCGATACTCCTTTAGCCGACATTGTTTAACCGATTGAAGATGGTAATCATCAACAATCACAAATTAAAACTTAACATGTATTTAACCGCTGAAAAGAAAGCTGAGCTCTTCGCTCAGTATGGCAAGGATGCTAAGAACACCGGTTCGGCAGAGAGCCAAATCGCTTTGTTCACGTTCCGTATCAAACACTTGACCGAGCACTTGAAAGAGAATCGCAAGGACTTCGGTACAGAGCGCGCTCTGAATGCTTTGGTAGGTAAACGTCGTCGTATGCTGGATTATCTGAAGGCAAAAGACATCGAGCGTTACCGCGCTATCATCAAAGAGTTGGGTATCCGCAAGTAAGCAAACGAGAAAAAAAGCAGCATCGCGCTGCTTTTTTTTGTTAAAGGATCTCGCCCCACAGCATATTTGCTTGTCCGCTCTGACGCAGGATATCCAGACGATGCTTGTAAATCCTGTTCATGTCGCTGCTCAGGTCTGGGTCTTCGTCTAAGATATCTTTCGCCGCATGACGCGCTATCTCAAGTAACTGTCCATCGGTAACCAGACTGGCTATGCGCAATTCAAACGGCGTGCCGGACTGTAATGTCCCCTCCATCTCACCGGGACCGCGTAACTTGAGGTCCGTATCCGCTATCTTAAAACCATCGTTGGTAGCTACCATGATGTCCATGCGCTGGCGCGTGGGCTTAGCTAACTCCGTGCGCGTCACCAATACGCAATAACTCTGGTCCGCACCGCGTCCTACGCGACCGCGTAACTGGTGCAACTGACTCAAACCGAAGCGTTCGGCGTTCTCGATAATCATTACCGTGGCATTCGGCACATTGACGCCCACCTCGATAACCGTGGTGGCTACCAATATCTGCGTCTCGCCTTGGACAAAACGCTGCATCTGAGCTTCCTTATCTGCCGCCTTCATCTGGCCGTGCACCATCGAGATACGGTACTCGGGGAACGTCTCGCATAGTTGGTTGAAACCGTTCTGCAGGTCCTGCATATCCAATTTCTCGTTCTCCTTGATGAGCGGATAGACAACATATATCTGCCGCCCTAAGGCTATCTGCTTACGGATAAAATCGTTGATACTTTGGCGACGATTGAAGGTATAATGGAACGTTTGTACGGGTTTACGTCCGGGCGGCAGTTCGTCAATAGTACTCACCTGCAAATCGCCGTACATGGTCATCGCTAACGTTCGGGGGATAGGCGTGGCGGTCATCACCAATATATGCGGCGCATGCTCGTTCTTGAGCCATAGACGACTGCGCTGCTTGACGCCGAAGCGGTGTTGCTCGTCGATGATACATAGTCCTAAATTGGCAAACTGCACCTCGTCTTCTATCAGCGCATGCGTTCCAATCAGTATGTCTATCTCGCCGCTACGCAGTGCCTCATGCAAGGGCCCGCGTTGTACGCGCGTCGTACTGCCGGTCAGTAACGCTACTTTGACCCCTGTGCCTTCCAGCATCCTGCTCACTGTCTCCATGTGCTGTTTGGCCAATATCTCCGTAGGCACCATAATACAGGTCTGATACCCGTTGTCGGCAGCCAAGAGGGCGCATAGTAACGCCACTAAGGTCTTGCCGCTTCCTACGTCACCTTGCAGCAACCGGTTCATCTGTCTGCCCGACTTCAGGTCGCCGTGTATCTCATGCAGCACGCGTTTCTGTGCGCCCGTCAATTCAAAGGGCAGGTGATCGCGGTAGAAAGCATGAAACTTCTTACCTACCAGCGGCATAGGATAGCCGATATTTTTCTCCCGACGCTTAGCTTGGCGCAGTATCTGCAGTTGGATATAGAACAGCTCCTCAAACTTCAACCGCTCTCTGGCGCGCTGCATCGAGGCCGTGTCCTTGGGAAAATGGACATTAAGGAGTGCCTCGGTCAGCGATACCAACTTATATTTGGCTTTCAGGTCTGCCCCTAAGGTGTCCGGCACACCGGCGCGCAGGTCGGGCAAGAGGGAAGCGATAATCTGACGCAAACCCTTACTCGTCATCCCGGCGCGTTTCATGCCCTCGGTAGTGGGATATTGCGGCTCCAGACCCAAGGTCATCTCGGGCTTCACCTTCGACATAGGCGTCAGCTCCGGATGCACTATATTCCACGTATGGTTGAATAGCGATGGCTTACCAAAGAGCAGATACGGCGTGTTGAGTTCTAACTTGACGTACTTTACGCCCTTGAACCACACCAATTCGATATTACTGGTGCCGTCGGTGAAGGTCGCACTCAGTCGCTTACTCGGTCCTACGCCGATAGAGTGGTATTCGGTTATCTGACCGATAATCTGCACCGCCGTATCTTCGTCGGCTATCTCGCTGATGCGGTAGAAGCGGCTGCGGTCGATGTAGCGATAGGGAAAATGATATAATAAGTCGAGGGCGGTGACCACCTTCAACTCTTTACGAAGAATGTCGGCCCGTCTGGAACCGACATTCTTGCAAAACGTTATATCTCTAACGCTCAGATCCACTGTATTATTGCAGACGGAAGACGATAGGCAGCGTATATTTTACACGTACGGCTTTACCGCGTTGCTTACCGGGTTTCCATGTCGGCATCGACTTAATCACGCGGACGGCTTCTTTATCCAACGAGGGATCTACGCCGCGGACTACCGTAATATCTACTATCGAACCGTCTTTGTTTACCACGAATTGGCAGATAACACGACCCTGAATACCGTTCTCTTGAGCAATAACCGGGTATTTGATGTTCTCGCTGATATACTTCATCAGTGCGGCATCACCACCGGGATATTCGGGCTTATTCTCTACAATCACGAAGATAGGCTCATCTTCCGGCTCCTCTTCCTGAATCTCTACAGGGGCTTGGATGACCACTTCTACGTCCTTGTCATCTTCGGTATTAATCTGGATTTCTTCGGTCTCTACGTCATCTTCTACTACATTCAGCACTTCTACCTCCTGTACTACTGGTGGTGGAGGAGGGGGAGGCGTTTCTTGCGAAGTCTGCTGAATCTCGATTTCTTCCTCAAATTGGAAATCCATGTCAGCAACCTCATACTTGGTCACTTCCTTTTCCGTCCACTCTAAGGCGACGTAGCAAAGGCTCAGCACAAAGACAAATCCCAGAAGCACGTAGGTGAGCTTCTTGTCTTCTAAACTGGCTTGCGGGCTCTTTTTCAGTTGCATATTGATTAGATTTATAGATTATCTCATTAAAAGCGAGTGCAAAGATACAACAAAAATTGCATATATGCAAATTTTTTTGCGTTTTTTAATGAAAAAACGAGTCTTACTTTCTCCGAATGGCGTCCCAGATGGATAATAACGGCCATAAACGCCAACCTACTAACCGGCTGCACCAACGCAATCCGCGACTCAGATACTTAGCGTATTTCTTCTCCTCGGCGGCAAATAACTCCCGATTATTCTTGCGCACCTTGTTGTCCGCTACATGCAGCATCAGTACGGCCTTATCTTCCGTCTTTTGTCGCCCGCATACTTTGGCATAGCGCTCGGCTAATCCATTCTCTTGCAATAACTTATCCGCTTCCTGCCAATAGCGGGCTAAGGCATCAAAATGGGCCTGCGTCTTGCTCACCGTCAGCGAGTCGGCCGTGCGGTGCATATAATGGTACGTCACCTGTTCTACACTCGCTACCCGCGGACTATACAATGCCGCCCGCAGCAGCACGATGCGGTCCTCCAAATACGACGGGAAATCTTGCGGCGCCCAACAGTCGTGTTCCATCATAAATGAACGCCGGATAAGCTTGGCGCAAAGGTGACAAATCCTGTCGCGTAGCACGTCCTCCAAATAGTCTTCGCTCTGCGGACGATAAGGCGGTAAAGTGCGCGAACGGTTGGCCAAATGTTCCTCTATTGCGGAGTCTACAATATCTGCTTGGGTATCAAGTGCTTTCTTAACTAAAATATCTACCGCATCAGGCTCTAAATAATCATCTGCATCTACGCACAAAATATACTCTCCTTTCGCCTCCTCGATGCTGTGCCGACGGGTGTAAACCAGTCCCATATTTTGCGCCTGCCGAATGACGCGTACCGAATCGTCCAATAACGCCAAACTATTGTCCGTCGAACCGTCATCCACGACCACAATCTCGATATTCGGATACGTCTGCCGCTTAACCGACTGCAGACATTCGTTCAACCATTTTTCGGCATTGAACACAGGGATACAGATGGAAACCAACGGACTCATAGCAATCGATATTTCTTGCAAGCTATTCTACAAAACGCTATCTCGGCCACTCCCGACAGCGTGATAGCGCCGGCTATAGCATATAGTCCCGGATAGCACCATAATCCTATTCCTGCTAATACCAGACAGGTCACTAAGGCCGTCACCTGGTTCCATAACACGAGCCGATAATGATCCTGCGGGATGAACACAAATTGCAGATATGCACCCGTGATAAGCCAGGTATACAGCGTGCCGCTCAGAATGATAGCTATCGGATAAGCATCTATCAGTTCGCGGCCGCCCAAGAACAGTATTACCCAATAACCTACCGCCGCTATGCCCGCCATAAACAGCACACCTATCCAGCGTTCGTAGCGCAAAATCTTGTGCACTCGCTCCGCCGTAGCCTTGGCCGCCACTTCGGGGAACAGAGCCTGGTTGATACTCTGGGTGAAGATGCGCGGAATCTGTATGACCTTATTCGCCAAATCATATACGGCAACCTCCTTCATTCCGAAGCAGATACCGATAATATGCGTCAGCACTTTTTCCTTGATGTTACCGGTCAGTCCGGTCAGGAAGAACGGTGTCGCTTCGCCGAAAAGCCATCGAAAAGTGCCCCTCGGCACGATCCGCAAACGTATTCCTTGTCCGAAGACGTAGATGAAAGCGCAGATACCTCCAGCTACCATCGTCCCGGCTACAATAGACGCGTACAATACGATATCTTCCGGCCTGTGAATCAGCCATATAATCAGCGGAACTTGCAGCAATCGGAAGGCCAAATTGATGTATGTCGCTACCCGCATATTTTTCATCCCTTGGAAATACCAGGTCGGGTACAAAACCGTTGTCAGTAGTTGCAGTAGCAGGATACTGAAAATCAGACTGTTCTCCCGAACTATCGGAATCCAAATCATTAACGGCACAGCTATTGCCACCGCCGCCAACCATAGGGCCAACTTGCTCCAAAATACCGCCGAGATAATCTCACTCAGTGCCTCTTTATCGTCGCGATGCAGCACCACATATTTGGTGGCCGGCATGTCGAATCCGTATTCCGTCAGTATCTGAAAATACGCCGCTAAGGCCAACATAAAGGCGTACAATCCGAAGGCCTCGGCACCTACGCGGCGAATGACGTACGGATAGATCAAAAAGCCTATTAACGCACTTATCAGCGTCAGCGCAGTCATGTATGAGTAATTCTCCAATACCCTGGATGACACTAACTTACGCCATATGTCGCGCAGTATACTCATCCTTTAATCACTTGCTCGTATAGTTGTTTCAGTCGCGCCCCTATCGTCTCAGCGCGGAAAGCAGAAGCATAACTTTGCATCTTCTCGCGTGTCTGAGGCCACGGATGCTCCACTCTCTTCTTTATCGCCTCCGTCAACTGCTGCTCATCACCTGCCTCTACGCGGATGCCGCAGGCTTCGGGCACCTCAAGACCGCAACTCTTTGTACTGATACTCGGCAACCCTGCCGCCATAGCTTCGGCTAAGACGATACCGTAGGTCTCGTAATTAGAGAATAGCACCAACGCATCATGCTCGTGCATGGCCTTGCACACCTGTTCCGGCGTCTGTTCGCCTTTCCACTCCAATACACCTTGCGGGAAGTCCAATGTGTCGGCATATTGACGCACCTCGTCCCAATCGCGTCCTGTGCCTATCAGGCTCATCGTCACGTCTTTACGCTGTTCCAACAATGCACGCGTGGCGCGCAGTAGTCCCTTCACATTCTTCGACGCTTCGTCAAAGCAACTCACATGCAGCAGCCGCTTAGGCTGGTCCGCTTTTCGAACTGTCGCTATCTCATAAAATCCGTCGTCTACCACATTATCTATTCTCTCCCAACGCTTGTTCTCTATTCCGCAGGCCTGCATAGCCGCTTGTAAGCGCTCGCTTACCGGCAGTATCATCCGGGCGTGGCGAGACACAAAACGCATCAGTCGTTTTTTCCATCCAGGCTGCTGCATAAACTGCCCGTTCTCAGCCAGATAGCCGCTCCAATGTTCTACAATAACATACGGGATATCTTTCAGCCACCATAGCAGCCAGGCCACTATGCCGTTCTTGTCCAGCACATTGACTTGCACTACGTCCGGTTTCCAACCATTGTCGCGTAGTGCTCGCCAGTCGCGGTACATCGTCTTCCACCAATCCCAGCCTTTCTCCTTGTTATATAGCACGCGTACGTCCACGCCTTGCTCGCGCAGAGCCTGCGCGTGCTTATGCACGAACAAGCCCGCCATCGCATCGCGCGGGGTGGGGTACCATGCACTCAGAAAAAGGACTTTCATGGGCATTATATACGATAACGAAAATTGCGTAACCAGTTGTAGGCCAGTGCTAAATGGAACCACCATTTGTACACTTTGCTCACGCTGTAGTACTTAGCGGCCGTGCTGCCAAACTGGCGGTAGTTGCGGGCTAAACCACGACGCGTACCGCCTTCGAAATCGAACATCAGTCCCAAGTCGCGCGTTTTCTTGATGGCCTCCAATACCAGTAAGGCACTCGCTCCCGACTCTTTATGCAGCTCCGAATAGCAGGGAATGAGGTAGTATAACTGGCGGTGATCCCACACTAAGAACGCGGCGGCATAGACTTCGCCGTCGGCATTCTTGATAGCCAGGAACGTACTTTGATTCAGTCGGCGCGTCTTGCGCTCCAATACCAGCAAGAACTCACGCGAATAACTCAGCCTACGGTGACGCTCCAACATGCAGTTGGTATGGAAACGGAAGAACTCCTCGGCCGACATATCCCATTCGGCATGCAGCGACAGAGCCTTCTGCAACTGACGACGTTTATTCTTGCTGAACGAAGCTATCACCTTGTCCAAATCGCTCAAGTCTTCTATCCGGTACGTCGTGTGCTCCTGGACGCTGAATCCTAACATGCGCATGCGCTCCACGCAGGGATTATTGAGTGCATACTGCTGGTAGTAGTAATGTAACTTCATTTCCTTTAACTTCTGCGCCATATACATGCATATGCGCGCTTCGTCGTCCGCACCTTTCTCCCAAATATCTTGCGCTATCCATATGCCCATGCGCTGGGTCTGTTGCGGCATAATGATATACCGCATCCATAGTTTTTTACGAATCAGGTAAGGCATAGCCGCCAAAATCTTGTCGCCTTCGCGCATCAGGATGACGTCCCATTCTTTACCCGCACAAACGGCGTCCAACCACCACGGCTGCATGAATATCGGCATGCGCTCTTGAGTAGGGCACCAGGCCGCATAAAGTTCTTTATTGGTCATACAACAATTTTTTTGGGCACAAAATTACACAAAAATTTGCATATATCCAAAAAAAAGAGTAACTTTGCCCCGAAAATGTGCCAAAAGGTATTCCGAAGCATTCAAATAACGCTAAAAACTTAATATCATGAACGAAGAACTGAAACAGATTATGGCTACGGCGCAAACGTGGCTCGACGGCAATTACGATGCCGAAACTAAGGCTCAAGTTAAGAAGATGATGGAGGCCGAGGACAAGACTGAGTTGATTGACTCTTTCTACCGCACTCTCGAATTCGGTACCGGCGGTCTGCGCGGTATCATGGGCCCGGGTACTAACCGTATGAATAAGTATATCGTGGCTCAGGCTACTCAGGGCTATGCCAACTACCTCAATAAAGTAGCCCGTGAAGGCGGCTTTACTACCTTGCCCAAAGGTGGTCAGGTGAGCGTAGTCGTTGGCCACGACTGCCGCAATAACGGACGCCTCTTTGCTGAGACCGTAGCGGACGTCTTTGCTGCTAATAATATCAAGGTCTATCTGTTTGAAAGTCTGCGTCCTACGCCTGAAGTTAGCTTTGCGATCCGTCACCTCAAATGTCAGGGCGGCGTCAATGTTACCGCTTCGCATAATCCCAAAGAATACAACGGCTACAAAGCTTACTGGGAAGACGGTTCACAGGTGCTCCAACCGCACGATAAAGGCATCATCGAAGAGGTGAACAAAGTGCGCATGGAGGATGTTAAGACCGGCGGCAACAAAGACCTCATCCAAATCATTGGTGGCGAGATGGATTACGACTTCATGGAGGCCGTTAAAACCGTCATGATTGACCAAGATGTTATCTTGCGCCAGAAGGACCTCAATATCGTCTACACGCCGCTGCACGGTACCGGACGCCAGATTGTCCCTATGTGCTTGCGTAGCTGGGGATTTCAGAATATCCACGTCGTGCCTGAGCAGATGGTTATCGATGGCAATTTCCCCACCGTTGTTAGTCCCAATCCCGAGAATGCTGAGGCTATGACTATGGGTATGAACCTCGGTACCAAACTGGGCGCCGACCTCGTTATCGCTTCTGATCCGGATGCCGACCGTATAGCTATCGTCTGCCGTAACGACAAGAACGAATGGGTTATCATCAACGGAAACCAGACCTGCATAATGTATTGCTACTATATCATCAACAATATGAAGCGCTTAGGCAAGATGCGCGACGATATGTACATGGTTAAAACTATCGTAACCAGCGAGGTTATCCGCCGCATTGCCGACCGTCAGGGGGTCACACTTACCGACGAGTTTACGGGCTTCAAATGGATTGCCGGCCGTATCCGCGAATGGGAAGGAAAACGCAAATATATAGGCGGTGGCGAAGAGTCCTTCGGCTTCATGGCTTACGACAAGGTGCGCGATAAATGCTCGCCTTCGGCTATCTGCCTTATCTGCGAGATTGCCGCTTATGCTAAAGACCAAGGTATGTCGCTCTATCAATACCTCCTCAATATCTATAAGGAGTACGGCTTCCAACGCGAGACCACTATCAATATCGTTCGCCCGGGTAAGACCGGCGCCGAGGAGATCAAGGCTATGATGGTTAACTACCGCCAGAATCCTCCGCAAGAGATTGCCGGCGAGAAAGTTATCCGCACCAAGGACTTTGATGCACTTGTTGAACGTACTCTCGTCAATGGTAAATGGGAAGAGAAACCTATCCATATGTTGCTGGGTGCTAAATCCAATGTGCTTCAGTACTTTACGGATGGCGGACTCAAGATTAGCGTGCGTCCTTCCGGTACCGAACCTAAGATTAAGTATTACTTCGAGATACCCGCTTCTATGCCTACTATAGCCGATTACGATAAGGCTACAGCTGCCGCCGAAGCACGTGTTCCCGCTATTAAAGCGTCACTGGGTATTTAATCGAAAATCGAAAATCGCTAATCGAACATGATCGGCGTTTTTGACAGCGGATATGGCGGATTGACCATCTTGGAAAAGATCCGTGAGCGGTTGCCCGGGTACGATTATCTGTACCTGGGCGACAACGCTCGCGCGCCCTATGGCACACGCTCTTTCGAAGTCATCTACCATTATACGCTCCAGGCCGTCCGTTATCTCTTCGACCAAGGCTGTACACTCGTCATCCTGGCCTGTAATACCGCCTCGGCTAAGGCCCTCCGCACCATCCAACAGCGCGACCTCCCCGAGATAAATAGTAAATTTGAAATCATAAATAATAAATCAAAAATAAAAAACGTCCTCGGTGTCATCCGACCTACGGTCGAGGCTGTCCCGCAACTCACGCGTAACGGTCATGTCGGCATCCTCGCCACGCCTGCTACCGTCTCCTCCGAGTCTTACGTCTTGGAGTTGGAGAAAATTTTCAATCAACAATCTGAAATCCTAAATCATAAATTGCTTGTTACCCAACAAGCTTGCCCTCTCTGGGTTCCCCTTATTGAGGCGGGCGAACACAACTCTCCCGGCGCCGATTGGTTTGTAGATAAGTACCTCTCTGCTATCTTTGCCCAAGACCCTGACATCGACACGCTGGTCTTAGGCTGCACGCATTATCCGCTCCTCCTCCCCAAGATCCAACGCTGGCTCCAAAACCACAAAAACGAAGTTAATGGCGCCCTTGCGGCAGAGAAATCACAAACTATAAATCATAAATCTGAAGTAATCGTTCCGTCAGGAAAAGAAATCATAAATTTGAAATCAGACGTAGTCTGCATCCCTCAGGGCTCCCTCGTCGCCGACAGTTTGGCGGATTATCTTGTCCGTCATCCCGAGTATGAGCAATTCTGCACGCGTGGCGGCACGTGCCGTTACCTCACTACAGAGTCGGCAGATAAGTTTGCCGATAGTGCCCGCCTTTTCATTGGCCGCTCCATCTCCCCCGAGCACATCGACCTCTAATCCCTCATCAAAGGGACATATAAGAGCACCTAACGTGAACGAGGGATTCACGAGGGATGAACGAGGGATGAACGAGACTTTAACGAGTCATTAACGAGAGCATTTTGCAAGTGTCTGATTTGCAATTTGTTACAATTGCACATTTTTATAACTCCCTGAAAAGAATCCAAATTACTACTGATGCGTTAACTTAAGTAACTTGCTCTGTATATTGTTTATATTCATCAACCTATGAATATATTCAGACTTTTCGATTTGAAAAAAAGTGTTTTGTCTTAAAGTTATCGCATCAGTACTAATTTTTAATTTTTTCTCAAAATTATTTGCATATATCAAAAATTTGTTGTACCTTTGCCGCCAAATTGAATTGTTAATACAAAAAAGGAACGATATTATGTGTATGGTTACCTTACAATATGATCAAAGAAGTGCCCTTGCCCGCCGCAAGATGGCAGCTTTGATGGCTAGTGGTTTGTTTACGCAGGTGGCTATGCAGTCGCAGACCCCTACTCAAGAGGAGGTGCGCGAAGATCGCGAATTAACCCAGGCGTTTATGGAGCACTCAAAGCGAAGTATGTCTGACATAATCGCACGTTATATATGAGATATCATCAAGGAGATATTGTAGAGGTTAATTTTCAGTTTGCGGATGGGACATTTAAGGCTCATCCTGCGATGATAGTTTCTAATGACGATTTACAAGAAGATGAGTATGGTTTGATGTATTTGGTGCTTATCACCTCCAACAAGATAATCAATCCTCGGTATGCATATCCTCTTTCTGATGAAATGGTTGAAGGCTTTTCTTTTTCTAAACCAAGTTGCGTAAAATGTCAGATTATTGCTGGTTATGTGGAACGAGATGTGATTCGCCGCTTGGGTACGATAAAGGGACGCTATTTTGATGAAATAGTGGATAGAATAATAGAATCTATATTCTGATTGATTGAGACACAACACAAACAAACCCAATTATAATTAACCGATGGGCAACCATCAAGTAGTAACAGAAACAACAAGATATTAGGAGTTAAGTCTATGGATTTCAACAACGCGAAAAACACCAGAGAAGAATCCAGAGTATGGCAGGCAACCAGAGAAACTCAGGGATCGATTACCATTCTTGACCCTTCAATCTTTGACTGATATGCGATACATGCTGGATACATGTATGGTCTTGCTCATGGCCATTGATGATGATTTGTTGGATGAGAATGTAGCGGAGATTCTCTATGATAACGAGAATACCCTATGTGTTAGTGCGGAGACGGGTCGTGAGTTGGTAGTGGGATTTAACAATCACAAGTTTGAATTTAAAAAATGGAAGACGAGTAATGATGTTATCCGCTATGTGGAGAATGACTTGGGAATACAGATTCTTCCAATTGATAAGAATGTCATAGAGACGTATTCAAACTTGGAACTCAACACTGCGCAAGATCATAGAGACCCTTCCGACCACATTATTATCGCTCATGCGATGACGGCAAAAATACCTCTCATCTCAAGCGACCGCAAGTTTCCGTTCTACACGAAACAGGGCTTGCAATTGATAATGAACTCGAAATAATTGACAACCCAATTATAATTAACCGAGGGGCAACCCTCAAGTATTAACTAAAACAAACTAATTTATGAAAAAAATTTTTTTAATTCCACTTTTGGCGTGCTTCTCGTGCGTTATGGCGTGGGGAGAAACAGTGCCGGTTGGTGACTTTGCTGCACTGAAGAATGCCATTGACAATGCATCCAATGGTGATGTTATTGAGATGACGGCAGACATCACTTACACCACAAATGGTCAAGCAGCAAGTTTGCTGAACATCAAAAAATCCATTACCTTGGATGGTAAGGGACACTCATTGTTTGGCTATGGAAAGGCTGCAGTTAATGCAGATGGTACATCAGAGTCACACTTGACGGCTCTGGCAATTAACGCAAGTGTGTTTGATGCAGTAAATGCTCCAACTTTGAATGTCAGGATACAGAACCTAACACTCGGTAATATTAAAAACGAGTTTTGGGCTAATGGAACACAGAAATCCATGCAAGACGGTTCGCGTTTCTATGGCCTCTCTGTTTATGACGGTGTAGCAAGTTTGACTATGGATAATGTAAATATCCTTGTAGGTAGAAAAAATGGTAACAATAATACAAATAGTCAACCTGGTGGCGCGCACCAAATGCTGCTTATTACAGGTATAAATTCCACTCCGCTTGATTTGACAATTACGAATTCTCGTATCTATGCAGGCGAATCGAAATACCCTGTCTATATTTTGAAACCAATCGATGCAACGCTCAAGAATTCCACGTTTGAAGGGTATAGCGCATTGTATTTCAAATACCGCGCCACATCTTGGCTTTATGGAAATACCGTGGGAACTCGCGGTTCTGTAGTTGAAGCAGAAAATTGTGACTTCAACGCTCCAAACGTGCATAACGGTTACTCAAATGACTTCGCAGTTTTTGCATGCGAAGATGACGGAATTACGCTGAATCTTCACAACTGTGGTATGAATGCTCAACAATTGGGTAATGCCGGTCAAGACATGGTCAGTGCAGCTGAATATGCAACTCGTCGTGAGCTAAATATCAACATTAATATCACAGGTGACAACTCTCACATTAATGGTAATTTCGTATGTAATAACTGGAACTTCAAATTTGGAGAAGATGGTACTGCTTATGAAGATACTGAAATCTACGTTAATGGATATTGGCAAAAGTGGAACAAGACTAAGGGCGCATTCGATACTGGATATGAATCTGAATTAGCATTTCCGGCCTATACCGGTCGTGTAAATATTACAATTCAGGGTGGTACGTATGCAATCAATCCTGATTTATACCGCTTTAATGGACATCTTACTAGTGCAGAGGATTTGTCGGAATATGAACAACGCAAATGTACCATTCCTGAGGGCTATGAAGTTAAGACAATCACATTGGAAGGTGTAGCTACTCCTCTCTACCGTGTGGTTAAGAAAGCAGCAAAAGACGGTTCTGGTGATCCGTTGTATGACTTAAATGATAATGTAGAGACAGCTGGCGCAGGTCAGAATCCGTTTACATCTTTTGAACTCTCTGATGGCTCTGATATGACCTTGAACCAACAGGTGACAAAAGCTGGTTATGTACAAGTAATGGATAATGGCGACGACGCTACTACCGTTACTGTAGGTAAAGATTCTGGTACAGACAAAGACCAGAAACTTATTATCAATAACGGTCTTGACGTACAAGGTAAATCGAAGGTTGAAGTAAAGGTCGGCTCTACCCTCGAAATTGGCGAAGGTGGTATTGTTACCGAGAAACCAGAGAACATCGTTATTGGCGCTAATGAGAATGGTGCTGCTTCGCTGATCATGGATCCGACGATTACCGTTAACCAAACTCCGAACCTGACCGTTAAGATGAAAGCAAAATCTATCGGTTGGATGAATGGAGTAAGTGCTAAGGAATACTACTGGCATCGTTTCGCTCTGCCGATTCAGCAAGCTTCTACTTGGGTGAAGAATCCTAATAAATCCACTTATGTATTCGGCTGGAACTATTCTAATGATAATTGGGAGCAGTTGAGCGCTCTGACGCAGATGGTACCGTTCAAGGGCTACACTTTGTCTGCTGACTACGAAAACTTGGGCGATGTTGAATATACCTTCACCGGCCAATTGGCAGGTAACACCAACAACCTTCTCGAGTTCGAACGTAACGGCTTCAACTTCTTCGGTAATAGCTACACCGGTTATATCGACATTCTCGCTCTGGTTGAGCAGATTATGGGCGACAATAAGATTGATGGCTCTGTTTGGGTGTGGGGCGGTGACCAAAACTATCACGTAGTTCCTCTTCTGACCTTGCGTGATGGTGGTGACGTATATGCTACTGAGATTGCTCCTATGCAGACCTTCATCTTGAAGCAGAATGGTTCTGAGAATGCAAGTGCTGAACTGAATTATGCAAGCGCTGTGTGGGGAAACCCGCGTTACGGACACAGTGTAACTCCGGCTCCGAGTCGTAATATCGCAGACGAGACCACTCGCATGCGTATCATCGTAACGGCTGAGAACGGCAAGAGCGACTTCGTAATGTTCACCGAGGATGCTAAGTTCTCTGATTCCTTCGAGAAAGGTTACGATGGTGAGAAATACATGAACGAGAATGCTCTGAATATGTTCGCTACCGTTAATGGCGCTAACTATACCGCTATCGCTACTGACAACCTTGAAGGTAAGATGATTACCATCAATACCGTTGAGGCAGTTAACTACACGATGTCTTTCGCTAAGGTTAACGGTGAAGAATACGCTATCCGTGATAACGCTACCGGCAAGGTAATCGCTATCCAAGAGGGCGCTACCTATGAGTTCGCTGCTCAGCCGAACAGCACCGTAGAAGGCCGCTTCCAAATCGTAATGCGTGATAAAGTAACGACCGCTATCGAGAATACCGAAGTTAAGGCTAACGTGAAGGGTATTTATACTCTCATGGGCCAATATGTTGGCGAGGACTTCAATACCCTGCCCGCAGGTGTTTACGTAGTAGATGGTGTTAAGATTGTAAAGTAAGATGAAAACGTATATTACACCAAATACTGATTGTACAGATATGCGCCTGATGGGAGCCATTCTTCACGAATCCGGTGAGGGGCAGAAAACTAATCCTACGGAAGTGAATACCAATCAGGGTCTCGCTCCTGGACGCCTATATATATAAGTATTAACGAAATTAAAGAAATAAATCATGAAAAAACTATTTGTTTCAATCCTTGCGGTTGCACTCAGCCTCTCTGCAATGGCTGCATCCACAGCTGCTGCTCGCATCAAATTGGTTGGTAGCAATACCACCTACGCTGTCAGCACAGTAATTTTAAATGAAGATGATGCCCGCAACAGTTCCTACGAGAGCGGATACGACGCTGAGAGCATGATGACTCAGTCCAATTCGTTTAGCGTACTGATTTATGCGTATGTAGGTACTCACCCCTGTGAGTATGTCGCTACTGACAACCTCGACGGTCAGGCTATCAGCTTCACCACTAATATGATTGATGCTAACTATACCTTGCAGTTCAGCAATGTGTCCGGTCGCGAGTTGAAGTTGTATGATGTTGTTACAGCAACTACAACCACTATCACCGAAGGTGAGTCTTATGCCTTTAGTGTAGATCCTTCTCAGGTTGGCCAGGTTGAAGTTCTCGGCCGTTTCATCATCAACTACGATCCTTCGGCATATGTAACTTCTGTTACTACCAACGCAGACGGATGGGCTTCGTTCGCTTCTACGGCTAACGTGGCTCCGGCTTATCCTGCAGGTCTCACAGCCTACAAAGGCGCGCTGAATACTACCGATCCCGACAATATGGTTGTTGACCTGACAGCTGTTAGTGCTATCCCTGTCGGCGCCGGCGTATTCGTTCATGGTGCTGCTAATACTACCTACTACTTCTCTGCTGCCGCTTCGGCTCCCGCCCTCACCGGTAACCAGATCGTAGGTTGCACTGCCGCCACCGACCCTGCCGGTATTACTGACGCTATCTATACTCTCCGTAACGTAGGCGGCACTACTGCCCTCTATCAATACGTAGGTACAGAAGCTATTCCCGCAGGCAAGGCTTATCTGCCTATCGCAATCTCTGCCGGCGCTCCTGCTCGCATCGCTATCCGCGTTGCTCAGCCTACCGACGTGCGCGAGGTAGAAGCTACCGTTAAGGCCGAGAAGTTCATGGAGGATGGAAAAATCTACATCCGCCGTGGTGACAACATCTATAACCTCCAGGGACAAAAAGTCAATTGATAATTGACACGTTAAGATTGAATATCGCTAACTTAAAAATTATGACAATTATGAAAAAGACTTATAATGCTCCCGCTACTGAACTGT
>JAFSJN010000013.1 GCA_017439235.1 Paludibacteraceae bacterium | reverse complement strand
TCGACAGTACCAATGTGCTCACCGAACCCTATGTGGCAGTAGCACCCACTATCGTCAGTCACGAGAACCCGGTAGTACATGTGATGACCAATACGCAAGGTACGTACTGGATCTACAGCCTGACGGGCAAACTGCTCCGCACGGCGGATTATGAACCTTGTGACCACGAGGTGTTCGATATACGCCTCTTTGAGGCCCAGACGATGTACATCCTCGTCTTCACCCCACGCCACGAGACCAAACCGCTCAAGGAGAAATACCGCGCCGTCAAGGTGATGGTGGAGTAATGTTTAGAGTTGAGTGTTTAGAGTTTAGAGATTTAAAATTTGAAATAATAGTTCCGTAAGGATAAGAAATTTGAAATTTGAAATTAATACGTAGTATAATATTGCTGTTGGCATTGGCGACGTGCATCACTATCAGCGCTAGGATGCGGGTGGAGATGAACCATTATTTCGGCCTCTCCCTGCAGGGCGGATATGCCCGTTCACATCCCTTCGTATCGGATGTGGACCCGCTGCATGGCGTAGCCGGCGGAGCGCATTTGCTGTACGAGTTCCAGCGTGACCATTTCATCATGAACATCGGAGCCGGTTTCGTATGGCAACAGACCGGATGGCGCATGCCCGGCGTTGTCTCCCTTCCCGACCAACCCATGGTCGACACCCAGGGCACACCGTTTATCCTCAAGACCTCCGTCACGCGCCAGGATGAACTGCGACGCGGATATATCGACATACCGCTGCTCTTCGGCGGCGAATGGGGGATAGGTTACCTGATGGGCGGTGTTAAAGTGGGCATAGGACTCATCGACAAGTCGCGCCAGAAAGGAGCCGTTACTACCGCCGGCGTCTACGACCAGTACTTTGTACCTATCCACGACGCGGCTAACCATGCTTACTATACCGACCAGGCTATACGTCGTCATTATACCGCTCCATCGTCCTATGATGTGCGTGCCTCTATTGAAGGCGGCATAGTAGTGGCTCAGGTGCCTACGCGCGCCAATGCTACCGTCAAAGTGCGTTTGGGAGCTTACCTCGACTATGGTTTCTTTACCGCGACCGTTGCTGCCAGACCCGACCCGCTCATCCATACCGGCTCGCATCTGGACCTGAATACGTACCTTATGCAACCTATTCTTAAGTCCGGTTCACACTTGTTGGATAACCTCATGGCGGGCGTCAAACTGACGGTATTGATAGGTGCCCCGGGTGGTGCACACGAGTGTATAGGCTGCCGTATATGGGACGACAGATGGCGACCCATACGTGCTAAAAAACGTTGTATAACATGCGAAAGAGGATATACGTCATATTAACCCTGTTGTGCTCTCTGAGTACCTTTGCCCAAGTGGGGCAGCAGTTCTGGTTCGCTTCGCCTGAGATGGCCCGCCACAGCGCTGATATGCAGTTGCAGTTGTGCGTATTTGCCGACTCCCTCGATGCTGACATTACTATCGCTATGCCCGCCTCGTCCTCCTTCCCCGTACGTACTATCCATGTGCCCGCGTTCAGTCACCAGACGGTTCTCTTGGCGCCTGACTATACCTATTATATGCGTCATATTGCGGCGTATCACAATAGCATCCTCCCTAACGCCCTGTCTATCAGCGCCTCGGCACCCGTGTCGTGTTATATACAGATGACCGGCGTCAACGGGGAGATATATACCCTCAAGGGCGAGAATGCCTTGGGCACCGAGTTCTCGTTGGCCCTGCAGAATCGCTTCCGCAACTCCAATACGCGCACCAAACATCAAATATACGAGAATGCCTATGCCTCGGCGCAAGTCATCGCTACCGAAGACAGCACCCTCGTCACTATCTATCCTACACAACTCCTCTATCCCGATACAACCCTTACTCCGCGGCAGGTGATGCTGCACCGTGGTCAGGTATATAGCTTCCGCGCCGTCAGCAAACGCGCTGAGGCACACCCCACTGCCACGCGTATCGTAGCCTCTAAACCTATCTCCGTCCTTACCATGGACGACTCGATGTCGCCGTACCAGAAATATATGGGTGAGGATGCCGTAGCTGACCAACAGGTGCCGACGTCCCTCTTGGGAACCGACTATATAGCCTTGTCTAACGGACTCAATTGGGAAGGACTGCTCGTCACGGACCTGACGACCGACTCGACGGAGTTTATCTCTATGCGTGGCCGCGAAGCCCTCTATATCCATCGTGATCATCCCGTCCAGGTACTCCAACTGTCCGGTTTAGGCAATGAGGCCGGCGGCACCCAACTGCCCACGCTCTACAACAGCGGCTCACGGCGCGTCGTCTATGCCCGTCCCAACGACGCACGTTGGACACGCATGCATATCCTCACTCCTACTGCTAACACCTCCGCCATACGTATTGACGGTCAGCTGCTCGACACGGCTCTCTTCACACCCGTGCCCGAGGCCGAAGAGTGGTCGTACGCTACGGTCGACATGAGTCGTCACGCTAAAGATGAGACTATCACCGTCACCTCCGACGGCGACATCTTCCACCTCTCAGTCATCGATGCCTCATCGGCCGTGCGCAATAAGCAAGGTTATGCTGTACCTACGTCTTGTTCGTTCGGTTATTTCTCATCCTACGCTCATCCGATACCCGAACCGGAAGTTATCATCCCGCCGGTAGAAGTGGCTGAAGTGGCCGTTGTTGACACCCTGCCTGTCTTACCGCCCGCACCGCCCGTCGTGGTGGAGGATACAGTGCCCGAAAAACCTAAGTCGGAAGGACATCATTTTGCGGTGTATATGTTAGGCGCTTATTCGCATATACCCTTCGGCAACAGTGACTTCCGCTGGGGATTAGGATACGGCGTAGGACTGGGCTTCCTGTATGAATACCAGCATAACCATTTCCTGCTCGACTTAGGCGTAGGTGTGCTGTGGCAAGATGTAGAACATCGTTCCGAGAGCGATGCTTCTGCCGCCTATACCGATACGCAGGGCGATGAGTGCACCCTGTCGATGCATATACGCCGCTCCGACCGCGTACGCATGGGCTATGTAGAAGTGCCCTTACTGGTCGGCGGACAATGGAACGGCTTCTACCTGATGGGTGGTGTCAAAGCCGGCGTGCCCCTGTGGGGCAACACGCGCTCTGAGGCCCGCATGAGCAACTGGGCTATGTACGATAAATATTTCGTACCCTTCCAGCAGATGCCTAATCATGGTCTTCGTCTCGATGAGCCTGTCACCCGTCGTCATGCCCGTCCTTCGTATATAGCCGATACGCGCCTGAGTCTGGAACTGGGTCTGCGCCTGCGCCGTTACCGCCTGGGCGTATATGCTGACTATGGCGTCCTCTGGCCTAAGATGGACAACGGCACGACACCTCTCATGGACATGACCGATCCGCTGCAGCCCTCCACATGGAGCCTGCACCACCCGCTGTCCTCGTCCGTCAGCAACGGTAAGTATGCCCACACCTTCTTCACCGGCCTCAAGTTCACCATTGTGCTGTATTAACGGACGGAAGAGCAAGGAACAACGTTTTCTTAGTTCGCTACGTTCTCACGATTACTTTGAAAAGTTTTCGGCACGTTTTCTTTCCTGTTTTTTAATTTTTAATTAAAATATTTGCACATTTGCGAATATTTTTGTACCTTTGCAGGCTGATTTTGTAAAATGCCTTAAAAGCGAAAAATATATGGAAGAGAAGAATGTGCTACAAACAGTTTTTGAGAGTATCCAAGCAAATGGATTCTCATTGCACACTCTCCATTTAATGGATAACTATACAAACGATATACTCAATGGAAGAACAAATCTTGATCGATTTAATCAACAAGAGCATGCAGGAGTCTGCACAGCAGGTGCGACTTTTGTTGGGGCGTATGCCGCGTGCTGTTACGCGCGAGAAGGCTGTGAACCAGGTCCTCTTTCTTCAAAGGGCGAAGGAGGCCCGACTAATTGGGAAATAGACGCTAAGCAAGAAGAATTGGTAGAACAATGGGCCAGAGCAAAAGGGATTTGGTTCTCTAAGCCGGAACAGGTGCTTACTGCTGTCTATGGACCGATGATTGCTAAGGGCGCAGAAGCTAAGGTGTACTACAAATCAGGCGACACATCCGTTATTAAGGAACGTACGTCTATCTATGCAACTCTGGGTAAAGCGTTGGAGGCTATTGCGTTGCACAATACACTCTTTCCTGAAACGCAGATGAAAGTGATTGGCTTTACACGCGATGCAGATGAGTTGTTCCGTATTATCCTTACGCAACCATATGTCGAATGCCAACGTCTGGCTACAAAAGCTGAGATTGATGAGATGGTCGGTGCAAAAGGGTTCCATGATAACGGCGATGGAAATGGTGTGAACTATATTGGTGACCGTCTCCATCTGGAAGATATGCACCCTGCGAATGTCTTCATTGATGTTATTACCGGTAAGCCCACGTGTATAGATTGTATAGTAAAATTCGTTAGTAAAATGCCTTAAAAGCGAAAAAACGATGAGAATATATTTTTGGTTGATACGTCTGGCGGCGCTGTGCGGGAATAAGAAAGCACAACTGCTCGTGCGTGGAGAAAAGGACTCTCGATTGGCGATTAGCGGTACTCGATTGGGGAAAGACAGCGAACACTGGGTGTGGTTCCATGCCGCCTCGGTGGGCGAGTTCGAGCAGGCGAGACCCATCATCGAAAAGTTAAAAAGCACCAATAGTCGCTTTAAAATCCTCCTGACCTTCTTCTCGCCCTCAGGATACGAGTTGCGCAAAAACTACGACAAAGCCGACAAAGTCATGTACCTGCCCTTTGCTACACGTAAGAATGCTCGCGCCTTCCTCGACTGGGCACAACCCGAGATAGCTATATTGGTGAAATATGAGTTCTGGCCCGCTTACCTCAGAGAGTTAGCTCGCCGCGCTATACCTACCTATAGTATATCCGCTATCTTCCGTTCCGGACAACTGTTCTTCCGCCCGTGGGGACGCGGCTACCTCAACCTGTTGCGCACTTTTACTCGCATATACGTGCAAGATGAAGCTTCGAAAGAACTGCTCAACGCACATGGGATAGACGAAGTGGAAGTGGCAGGCGATACACGTTTCGACCGCGTAAGCGCCGTAGCCGCCCAGGCTAAGGATATACCTACCGTGGCGCGATTTACCGAAGGAGCACCTAAGGTGATTGTAGCCGGCAGTACGTGGCCCAAAGATGAAGAACTGTTCGCCCGCTATATGGAGGAGCACGAGGATGTCAAACTCGTATTAGTGCCCCACGAGATAGATGAAGAACACCTGCATCGTATCTTCCTGATGTTCCAGGGCAAGCTCATCCGCTATACCGATGCCACCAACGGCAATATACGCACTTGCCGCGTACTGGTAATAGACACCATGGGCATGCTATCCTCTATCTACCGCTATGCCCACGCCACGTACGTAGGCGGCGGATTCGGAGTAGGCATACACAATACCTTGGAACCCGCAGTATACGGTGTGCCGGTAGTATTTGGCCCCAACTGCTATAAGTTCCGCGAAGCCAAAGGACTGATAGCCGCCGGAGCCGGCAAGAGTATCCGCAACTATGGCGAGTTTGCAGCCGCTATGGACGAGGCACTGGAACATCATGCCGAGATAGGTGCCCGCGCAGCAGCGTATGTGGCGAGCGAGAAAGGAGCAACGGCGAAAATCAGCAGAGAGATTTTCTCGGTGTAGGATTTTAGATTTATTTACGATTATGCAAAAACCAAGTATACCAAAAGGAACGCGTGATTTCGGACCCATAGAGATGGCCCGGCGCAATTATATCTTCGACACCATCCGCAGCGTCTTCCGTCTGTACGGCTTCCGCCAGATAGAAACACCCGCGATGGAGCAGATGAGTACATTAATGGGTAAGTACGGTGAGGAAGGCGATAAACTGCTCTTCCGTATCCAGAATAGTGGCGAGAAAGCCGGTGAGGCTCCCGAGAAAGGACTGCGTTACGACCTTACTGTCCCCTTTGCTCGCTATGTGGTGCAGCACCGCGAAGAGATAGCTGTCCCCTTCCGTCGATTCCAGATACAACCTGTATGGCGGGCCGACAGACCGCAGAAAGGACGCTACCGTGAGTTCTACCAATGCGATGCCGACATTATAGGCACCGACAGCCTGGTTAGCGAATACGAGTTGGTGAAGATTATCCAAGAGGTGTTCCGCCGCTTCGGCGTACGCGTGTGCCTGCACGTCAACAACCGTAAAGTACTCGCCGGCATAGCTGAGGTAATAGGTGCACCCGATAAGATTATCGACATCACCGTAGCTATTGATAAACTGGACAAGATAGGCGTAGACGCCGTTAATGCCGAACTCCGTGAACGCGGACTATCCGACGAAGCCGTAGCTGCGTTGCAACCTATACTGCATCAGGAGGCCGGCATAACGAATCAGTCTAAGATAGCCGGCTTGCGTCAATTCTTAGCCACCAGCGAAGTGGGCATGAAGGGAATAGAGGAGCTGGAGACCCTCTTCGGCCTGATCGGCGATGAAGAGTGGGTAGAACTGGATCTGTGTCTGGCACGTGGACTCAACTACTATACCGGCGCTATCTTCGAGGTCAAAGCCTTAGATGTACAGATTGGTTCTATCTCCGGCGGCGGACGCTACGACAACCTGACCGGCGTATTCGGTATGCCCGGCATGTCAGGGGTAGGTATATCGTTTGGCGCCGACCGTATATACGATGTGCTCAACGAACTGAACCTCTATCCCGAAGCTATGATGGGTTCAACACAGGTGTTGTTTGCTACCTTCGGTCCCGATGAACTGCGTTACGCTCTGCGCTGGGCAGAGGCACTGCGCCAAGAGGGCATAGCTACCGAGGTGTATCCCGAACCCACTAAGATGAAGAAGCAGATGGGCTATGCCGATCAACTCAATATTCCCTACGTAGCTATAGTAGGCGGCGACGAGATGGCCCAAAATAAGGTCATGCTCAAGAATATGACTACCGGCAATCAACAACTCGTAGCTCTCAACGAACTCATCACCCTAATCCCTAATCACTAATCGACAATCCCTAATCGAAAATGGCAGATACGAATAAACAGTTTGACGAGATAATAGCTCGGTGCCGCAAGGTATTTGAGGCTAAGATGCAGGACTACGGAGCATCGTGGCGCATCTTCCGCCTGCAAGGCATCACCGACCAGGTATATATTAAATGCTGCAACATACGTCAGCGCCAAGAGACCGGTGTCAGTCTGGTGGGCGACGATATAGTGGGTAACCTGCGTGCCATAGTTAACTACGGCGTCATGGCTATCATCCAAGACCGCAAAGGCTATGCCGATGAGGTAGATATACCCAACGACGAGGCCATGCAACTTTACGACCAAGTGATAGGCGAGGTCAAAAACCTGATGATTCTCAAAAACCACGACTACGGCGAGGCCTGGCGCGGGATGAGTGAAGAGGGGATAGTGGATATGATATTGGCCAAAGTTGTGCGTATCAAGACCATCTTAGCCAACGATGGCAAGACGATAGCTTCGGAAGGCGTAGAAGGTAACTATTTCGATATAATCAACTACGCAGTGTTTAACCTCATAAAGATGACCGAAAATGAAAAAGAGTGATACCTTAGTGGCCTTTATGCGGATGGTAGGTGATGCCTGCCGTACGCTGTTGGCGTTTGTATTCCTGTTCTCGGGTGCAGTAAAGGCAGTAGACCCATTAGGCACGACCTATAAGATAGAAGACTATCTGAAGGCCTTTGGCGGATGGTTCACCGACCTGCTGCCTTTTGCCTTTGCTGCCGCCGTGTGCCTGATAGCGGTAGAGTTCGTACTGGGCTTCTGCATGCTCCTCAACGTGCGTTCGCAATGGACGAGTTGGATAGCCCTGGTGTTCTACTTAGTCATGACACCCCTTACACTCTATATCGCCCTCAACAACCCGGTCAGCGACTGCGGATGCTTTGGCGATGCACTGCTGCTGACCAACTGGCAGACGTTCTACAAGAATATAGTACTCTTAGCTCTGGTTATCATTCTGCTATGTTGCCGCAAGGAGATGCGCCCGCTGTGGTTGCCATGGATGGAAGGCGTATTGGCTGCTGCCGGAGTTATCATAGTAGGCGGGTTTATGGCCTACAACATGACGCACCTGCCCATATGGGACTTCCGCCCGTATAAAGTAGGCAATAACCTGCCGGCGCTGATGGAGATGCCCGAAGATGCTGAGCCAGACCAATATGAGATAAGTTTTGTATACGAGAAAGACGGCCAGCAACAGGAGTTCACCTTGGACAACTATCCTAAGAATGACTCTACCTGGACCTTCGTGCGCCAAAACTCTCGCCTGGTCAAGAAAGGCTACGAACCGCCTATCCATGACTTCGAAATACTGACTATGGACTACGAGGACATCACCTACGACATCCTGGAAAGCGAAGAAGAGGTGACGCTGGTCATTATGTACGACTTGGCTAAAGTGGACCGCAAGCAGATGGATAAACTGATGTACATCATCCACGAGCACAGTCGTGTCTACTTCCTGACCGGTTCGGGTGAGGACGAGGTTATCGCCTTTGCCGAAGAGTTAGGCTGGGACGAGGAGACGATGAAGAGCACCTTCTGCTATACCGATCCTGTCACACTCAAGACTATCGTCAGAGCCAATCCGGGCGTAGTAGTGCTCAAGAACGGCACCGTAATAGAGAAGCATAACATGCGTCAACTATAAGATGGACGAAGGGATACTGACATTATCGGATTTGAAGACCGGCGAACGGGCGGTAGTACTGAAGGTTCACGGTCACGGCGGATTCCAACATCGCGTGCTGGAGTTAGGTTTCGTGCGCGGGGAAGAGGTGAGGGTAGTGAAGAACGCCCCGCTCCTGGACCCGGTGGAATATGAGATAATGGGCAGTCACGTCTCCCTCCGCCGCAGTGAGGCGCAACATATAGAAGTAATATCGCTGGACGAACAAGCGCACCCGGACAATACCTTTCACGGCACTATCGAAGAACATGTGCGGCAGGAGGTAGAGGAACGCAGTCACGAGATAACCGTAGCCTTAGTGGGCAATCCTAACTGCGGCAAGACATCGTTCTTCAATATGGTGACGGGCCTACGAGAGAAAGTCGGCAACTACTCCGGCGTAACCGTTGATGCCAAAGCTGCTACCTTCCCCTTCCGTGGCTATACCATACACATGGTCGACCTGCCGGGCACCTATTCGCTGGCGGAGTTCTCGCCCGAAGAGTTGTATGTGCGCGACTTCCTGAGTAATCGTCACCCCGATGTAGTACTCAATATCGTCGATGCCGGTAATCTGGAGCGTAACCTGTTCTTGACTACCCAACTTATCGACCGCAATCCCAGTATGGTGATGGGATTGAATATGTACGACGAGTTGGAACGCAGCGGAGATAAATTGGATATAGCAGCTCTGAGCGAGATGTTAGGTTTTCCCATCGTGCCTATGGTTGCCCGCACGGGAAGAGGTTCCGACGAGGTGCTGGAACAGGTGGTAGCCGTATACGAGGGGCAAGAGAAAACCAAACATATCCACATCAACTATGGCCGTAACGTAGAAGAGTGCATTGATGAAATCAAAACCCTCATCTATGCCCACACCGATATGCACGCCGACTATCCGGGACGTTATATGGCCTTGCGACTGCTGGAGAATGACCACCGCGCCCAACAGGAGTTGGCTTCGCTGCCCAATATAGAAGAGATAGAAGCTTGTGCCGCGCGTTGCCGCGAACGTATCGAACACGAATACAAAGACGATATAGCCGGTGTACTGTCCGGACTCAAATACGGCTTTATACGCGGCGCCTTGAGTGAGACACTCGAACGCGCCGAGGCCCAGCAACAGTGGCGTATGACCAATGCGGTAGATACGCTACTGACGAATAGATGGCTCGGTATACCTATCCTCCTTCTCTTTATGTGGGTGATGTTTGAAACGACCTTCCGCTTGGGCGGCGTCATACAAGGATGGATGCAAGCGGGAATAGATGCTTTAAACGCATGGGTGCCGACGGTGATGGACGCGGGTATGTTGCGTGACCTGATAACCAATGGCCTGATAGCCGGCGTAGGCGGCGTATTGGTGTTCCTACCCAATATATTGATACTATTCTTGTTCATCTCTATCTTGGAAGACACCGGCTATATGGCGCGTGCAGCCTTTATCATGGATAAGATGATGCACCGCATAGGCTTGCACGGCAAATCGTTCATTCCCTTTATTATCGGTTTCGGTTGCAGTGTACCTGCCGTAATGGCTACACGCACACTGGAGAATCCCAAAGATAGGATAGTCACGATGCTGACGGTCCCCTTTGTATCGTGTGCCAATAGGTTGGCGGTATATATCATGCTGGTGGACGCGTTCTTCGATAACTATCAGGCTTTGATACTGCTGGCTATATACCTATTGGGCGGATTGGTAGCTATTGTGACCTCGCTGGTGCTGAACCGACTGGTGTTCCGCGATGCGAGTGATCAGTTCGTCATGGAGTTGCCTCCCTATCGGCTGCCCAGTGCCAGAAATGTGGCTGTGCATCTGTGGGATAAATCGAAAGTTTATCTCAAGCAGATAGGCACCATCATCCTGCTGGCCAGTATAGCCGTCTGGGCGTTGGGCTATTTCCCGCACCACGAGGATTTGACACAGGTCGAACAGCTTGAACAGTCGTATATCGGTCAGGCCGGCAAGATTATCGAACCTGCAGTGACGCCCATGGGCTTGCATTGGCAGGAAGGTATATCCCTCCTCACCGGCTGTGCCGCTAAGGAGTTGATTATATCGTCCATGCAGATTTTCTATGGTGGCGATTTAACCACCAGTCAGATGGATGCTGCTGCAGCCTTGGCGATGATGGTGTTCCTGATGTTGTATTTCCCTTGTATGGCTACTATCGTGGCGATAGCTAAAGAAGGTGGACGCCGCTGGGCTGTCTTCTCGGCTCTCTATAGTACGACTGTAGCATGGGTACTGGCGGTAATAGTGTACCAGGTGGGCAGACTGATAGGATGATGCAGGAGGTGATGGTATATGGTGTGCTCGCACTGACCGCAATAGCGATTATCGTGCTCATCGTGCGCCGATGGCGTAAGCCGGACGAGTGTGCTCAGGGGTGCACGGAATGTCCGCTCAGAGAAGAATGTAAGAAGGTAAAAGATTAGAGTTTATGGTTGAGAGTTTAGAGGTTGTGAAAAAGATTATCTTAGCTATAGTATTTGGGATGATGGTGCTACCTATATGGGCGCACTTACAAGGTATCGTATTGGACGACAAGGGCGAACCCTTGGCGGGAGCCAATGTGTGGTGGAAAGGTACTACAGTGGGTACAGCTACCGATGCTGAGGGATTTTTTGAAATCGAACCTATACGTCAGACTAAGGTGCTGATATGTTCCTATTTGGGCTACCGCAACGATACAACGGTTATCAAAGACCGTAGTCTGATTAAGATAGTGATGGTATCGGACGAGGTGCTGGACGAGGTGACGATTACCGAACGCAAGTTGTCAGTGATGCGCTCCCGTTTCTCTGCCTTTGATGTGCAGACCATAGGTCGCGAAGAACTGTGTCGTGCTGCGTGCTGCAACCTTAGTGAGTCGTTCGAAACCAATGCCTCTGTAGACGTATCCTACGCCGATGCGGCTACGGGTGCCAAACAGATACGATTATTGGGACTAAGCGGCACCTATGTGCAACTGTTAGGTGAGAACTGCCCTGCTGTACGCGGTTTGGCGCAATCGTATGGGATGAGTTATATCCCGGGACCGTGGATGGAATCGATACAGGTCAGCAAAGGAACCTCGTCGGTTCGCAATGGCTATGAGGCTATCGCCGGCCAAATCAATGTGGAATACCTCAAACCGCAACTGCAGAACCCTATCGAACTGAATGCCATGCTCAACACTGACCTGCGTGCCGAAGTGAATATGACGGGCGGATGGGATATACCTATTCCCAATGACCCGATGTTGGGCACACTATCTACCGGCGTCATGGCGCACTACCAGATTGACCGACTTGGCATGGATGCGAATAAAGACGGCTTCTTGGACCGTCCGATGAACCAGCAACTGAATATCCTTAATCGCTGGTATTACAAGAACGACGAGTATACCTTCCAATTCCTGGTGCGTGGTCTGCATGATGACCACTGGGGAGGACAGCGCAAAGATCGCGCTTGGAAGAAACATAAGGTAGTATTCCCTAATCCTCCGTACCTGATAGACCTGCATACCGACCGCATAGAAGGGTTTATGAAGAACGGCATCATCTTAGATGAAGAGACAGGTATGTCGATAGGTATCATCACCTCAGCTTCGTACCATAAGCAGCAGAATAAATATGGTCCGCGTCAGTGGAATGCTGCACAAACGAATGCCTACCTCAATGCTATGTTCGAGAACCACTGGGACGGACAACCCATATTGGGCGGCAAAGAGAATACACATTCTTTGACGGCAGGCGTGAGCGTCAACTATGACCGTTATGATGAGACCGCGGATAGCATTGGCGGACTTGCCGCACCGCGTGCCGACTTGGGACGACAGGAAGTAACACCCGGTGTGTTTGCCGAATATACCTACAAGATAGGGGACGAGTTCTCCTTAGTAGCAGGCGTCAGAGGCGACTGGTCATCGCGTTACGGATGGTTCTGCACGCCCCGTATGAATGTGCGCTATGCTCCCTTCCCCTGGTGGACGATACGTGCCTCGGCCGGATTGGGGTACCGCACTCCGAACCTCATAGCCGATAATGCGCAGTTTATGCCGTCCAACCGTGTATGGAACTATGGTAAGGTGAAACAGGAACGGGCTGTCAATACCGGCTTGACATTGACGTTTGATATCCCCTTAGGCAATAGAAATATGCAACTGTCGGCCGAGTATTACTATACGCGCTTCCTAGATTGCGTAGTAGCCGATATGGATAGCAGTCGCTACGGAGTAGTGTTCTACAACCTGAGTGATGTGAGCGGTGCGCAGTCGTTCAGTCATAATGCCCAGATAGAGGCTACGATAGAGATACTGCGCGGCTGGACGATGACGGCCGCCTTCCGTTATACCGATGTGCGGCAGACAACGTGGAATAGCGCCAAAGGCGATTATGACTTGCGCCGCAAAGTGCTGACCAATCGCTTCAAGGGTGTGATAACTACCAGTTATGTCACGCCCCTCAAGACCTGGCAATTCGATGTCACGGCACAATTCAACGGTCCCGGTCGTTTGCCTGACGGACTGCCAAAGAGTCGCTACCCCTGGTATCCCCAATTGATGGCACAGGTGACGAAGTATTTCAAGCACAATGTGTCAATCTATGTGGGAGCAGAGAATATGACCAATTATACTCAAGCGGATCCTATCTTGGGCGATAGAGATGCACAAGGAATCATCCGCACCGACACACCGGAGTTTGATGCGTCTACCGTGTGGGGCCCCACCACCGGATGGATGCTATATGTTGGTATGCGATGGGCATTAGATAGAAAGGAGAACTAAACGATGCGACGACTAATCATATGGTTGGCAGCCATGATGCTGCTGTTCACTGTAGTGGACGAGGCTGCGGCTAAAGCCAATAAGCAGACCGTGGTCTTTTATGTTAATATCCACTGCCAAGGGTGCATCGATAAGATATATAAGACCATAGCCTTTGAGAAAGGCGTTAAGGACCTGAAATGTGACCTAAACAAGAAGACGGTCGAGGTAACCTATGATGCTAATAAAACCGATGTGCCGACCCTGCAGAAGGCCTTTAAGGCCATCGGTAAACCGGCTTATTTAACCAAAGAAGAATTACGATTATGAGACATCTGTTATGGTTGTGCTGCTGCGTGCTGACGTTGGTAGCAAGTGCACAGGATTTCTCGTTGCCGGCTTTCCCCGGCGCTGAGGGTTTCGGTAAGTATACCTCGGGCGGACGAGGAGGCAAGGTGGTCTATGTAACCAATCTGAACGACAACGGTGAGGGGTCGCTGCGATGGGCCTTACAGCAGTATCCGAACGATCCGTTGACGGTGCTCTTTGCTGTAAGCGGAGAGATACGTCTGGAGAGTATGCTGCGCATCAATCGTAAGAACTACACGATAGCCGGACAGTCAGCGCCCGGACTGGGAATAGTCATCACGCACCATAAAGTCAACTTCGGCGGCAGCGAGAACTTTATTGTCCGCAATCTCCGCTTCCGCATAGGACAGTTGAGCACCCAAGGAGATACATTGACGCAAAATGCTGTAGGAGCCGAGAACTGTATGTACTATATCTTTGACCACTGCGATTTCGGATGGTCTATTGAGGAGAATATGAATTCTTACGACAGCCATTTTATTACCGTACAATATTGCATCGTTCACGAGGGCTTGTACAACGCCGGACACCCCAAGGGCGCCCGCGGATATGGCAGTCAATGGGGCGGTTCTCCGGCTTCGTTCCATCATAACCTGTTGGTGCATAACAACCAGCGCTCGTGTCGATTCAACGGCTCGCAGAGCAATGATTATGTCACCTATATCGACTATATCAATAACGTTGTCTACAACTACGGTGGCGGGTCGAATGGATGCTACGGAGGCGAGAATACTGCTAACTTGGCCCAAGGAGAATACAACGGCCTCAATTCGGTCCACGAATGCAATATGCTGAATAATTACTACCGTATGGGGCCCAATACGACCAATAGCACCCTGCTCTTCGTTATGTCGAGTTATGCGCGCAAGAATGCTACTTCGTGGGGACCGTCAAAATGGCATCTGAGCGGCAATGTTATGGACGGCAAGGATGCCCTGACGCAGGATAATAAGTCGGGATTCAAGAGTGAGAAGACTTATACCGTAGACCAACTGTTGGTGGATACGGTTATTCGTACCGCTACGCCCTGGTATCGCTGGACTGCCGACTCGGTGTACGGACGCTACGATTGGGCGTCACTGGCTTATGCTGCGCAACCCTATCAGACTGCCGAAGAGGCCCTGCAGACCGTCTTAGATACAGCAGGAGCTTTTCCGCGTGACCATGTGGAGAAACGCTTGGTCAACGATACCCGGATGACAAGTTATACCTTTACGGGCAGTAAGAGTCGGAGAAAAGGTGTCATCGATGTAGAGACCGATGCAGAAGGTTTTTATGCTTATCCCGAAGTAACCGCCGCAGAGGATACCGATGGCGACGGTATGCCCGACGAGTGGGAGACGGCACACGGTCTGAATCCTGATGTGCCGGACCAAAATACGATAGCCGCATCGGGGTATACGATGCTGGAGGAGTATTTGAACGGACTCATGCTCATGCGCACACCGATGGATGACGGATGGCAGCCGGTAGAGGATGCCTTAGAGGAAGTAAAAGCCGATATACGCAGCCAAAGATACAATGTACTCGGCCAGCCCGTAGGCGCCGAGTACAAAGGTATTGTCATTCGTGACGGTAAGAAGTATTATTGAACGTGCCAGGTGCAGTCATCTTCGATGATGAAGGTGCAGTTGCCGGCTAATTCTTGGATATCAGAAGTCTGACTGCCTCCTTCGGCATCAAAGTTATTGAAGACTACATTCACACTCTTCACATCCGCCGGGAAGGTGTACATGTATACGCCTCGGGTGACAGGATCCGGCTTCATTGCTGTGCCAGGCCATGACTCGGTAAGCATCTTACCTTCCGGAGTCCAAGCATACATATTCACATGCGTCCAGGTCTTAGGACGTACGCGTACAATAATTGGTCCGCGTTGTTTCTTTTCGCCATATGGATAAGGCATTGTGCGGTTCTCGCTATGAGCGAGCAAACGAATACTGAGTGTTCCCTGTGCACCGTGCGTGGATACGAAGGTGAAGAGAACCGTATCGCCAATAGCGGGCAGTTCCTCACCTTCTATTGACGGATAGGGATACCATACACCGCCGTCCAAACCATCGGACGAGAGGTTGGCACCGGCAGCACCCCATACACCGCGGTATTCAAATATTCCTTCGCTGACAGGCTCCATCTCGACCCACGTCCAGTTATCTCCGTTCCAGGGGTGCTTGATCCATACGGCAGTAGCTACTACGGCTTCGTCGCAGGGAGTTACGGCCCACGCCTTAATATTGACCCATACTACAGCGCCATCAGCTATACTGTCCAACTTAGGTTGATTGCCATTCTCGTATAGCAGGTGAGCAGGACCTTGCAGCAGCACTACGTTGGGGAACATAGGATCGGTTGCTGAGCCGCGAGGAGCCCATTGATACGACCAACCGGCTTCGCTCTTCTCCTCCGGAATAGCCAATACCTTAACGGATAAGTCCGGCGCATAGGGCAGGGTTAGTGTGTACCAGTCTTTTTGTCCGGCTAAGGGAGCAAAAGTATAATCAAGATTAGCGGCATCGTAGGCATTCATCGTACCCACGGCATATATACCGTTGCAGGTACCCGCAGGGGTGTGAACGGCTAATGTAACCGAACCCTTGGCCGGTGCGGCTATTTCGGGTAAGGCGATAGGCGCATCGTTCTTATTGGCGCCGGTACCTCCGCACGAAGGCAACAGAATAGTCGTCATCAAGGCGGCGGTTAAGGTAAGCAAAAGGGAAGAAATGTGTTTCATATGAGCAGGTATTTTAAGGGTTATCAATCGCAGTATGTTTGCTATTCGGGTACAAAGTTACTGTTTTTTCATGACTTGACAAAATTTTTATGTATTAATTTCTTAAAAATTTGCATAAATGCAAAAAAAAGTGTACCTTTGTGGCCTAATTTAGAACGTATATGGGACTTTTTTCTTTTACACAAGGTATTGCTATTGACTTAGGCACGGCGAACACGATTATTATCGCCGATGATGAGGTGGTAGTAGACGAGCCGTCTGTAGTGGCTATAAGTGCAGCGGATAATAAGATGATGGCTGTCGGTCGTCGTGCGCAGCAGATGATAGGTAAGGGCGGAACGTTTATTCGTACGGTGCGTCCGTTGCGTGACGGTGTGATTGCCGACTTCTACGCTTGCGAGATGATGATTCGCGGTATGATTAAGATGATTCCTAAGCAGTCGCGTCTGTTTACGCCGAGTATTCGTATGGTGGTATGTATTCCTTCGGGTAGTACGGAAGTGGAGATACGTGCGGTGCGCGACAGCTCGGAGCATGCCGGAGGTAGAGATATCTATATGATCTACGAGCCTATGGCTGCTGCTATAGGTATGGGAATAGATGTGGAGAGTCCCGAAGGATGTATGGTGGTAGATATAGGTGGCGGTACAACGGAGATTGCCGTTATCTCGTTGGGCGGTATTGTGACCAATAAGAGTATTAAGATTGCCGGTGATGATTTCAATGCCGACATCGTGGAATATATGGGACGCATGCACAATATCCGTATTGACGAGCCTACGGCGGAGCGTATTAAGATTGCTGTTGGTAGTGCGTTGCCGGAGTTGAAGGAGCCGCTGGACGACTATATCGTGATAGGCCCGAATAAGGTAACGGCTCTGCCGATGCAGGTGCCTGTATCGTATCAGGAGATTGCCCATTGCTTAGAGAAATCGATAGCTAAGATAGAGAACGCTATCCTGCAGGCTTTGGAGGCTACGCCTTCGGAGTTGTATGCCGATGTGGTGAACCGCGGAATATGGTTGACGGGTGGCGGTGCCTTGTTGCACGGTCTGGCCGAACGTCTGACCAACCGTATCACTATTCCTTTCCACGTAGCGGATGATCCTTTGCACGCCGTAGCGCGCGGAACAGGTATTGCGCTGAAGAATACGCAGAACTTCGGTTTTCTGATTCGTTAACCGTAGGCTATGCGCAACCTGGTGCAGTTCATAGTACGGAACAGCCACTTCCTCCTATTTATCGTTTTGGAGGTAGTGGCTTTCCTGCTTATTATTACCCGCCAGGCTTATCCCCGCAGTACGATGATGACGGCCGCCAATAGTGTATCGGCCGGAGTGAATGGCGGAGCGGATTATATGGCACAATATTTCGGTTTGCGAAGCGACAATATGCAGCTCAATGACGAGGTGTGCCGTTTGCAGGCCGAGGTGGAGCGATTGACGAACCTGTTGGAAGGGCAGACAGAAACAGATTCCGCGGCAGCGGGGTATCAGTATGCCCATCTGGGATACCAAATGATTCCGGCTAAGGTAATCGATATCGCTACGGGCAACGAACGCAACTATCTGACGCTCAATAAGGGACTCAGAGACCATATTGAGGTAGGACAAGGTGTAATAGAAGGCAACAGTGTTGTAGGTATAGTCAGCAGTGTGAATGAACATTTTTCATTGGTAGTGCCCGTAATACATATAGGTACACACCTGTCATCGCGTATCGCCAAGAACGGTTATATAGGTTTTACACGCTGGTCGGGTGTTGACTCGCGTCATGCACAGCTGACGGAGATAGGCCGACATATCGAGGTGATGCCGGGTGATAGTGTTATCACCAGCGGACTGACAGCAACTTTCCCGGAGGGATTGATGATAGGTGTGATAGAGCGTGCCGACTTGGATGAGGGCGATGATTACTACCGTATCCGTATGCGTCTGACAACCGACTTCAAACGGCTACGTTATGTACAGGTGTTGGCCAATCCTATGGCAGACGAGATGCAATCTATTCAGCAACGATGAACAATATAGTACGACATAGTTTACGTTTTGTGTGGGTGATACTGTTGCAGGTCTTGCTATTCAATAACCTGCATTGGTTGGGCATTGCTCATCCGTATATCTATATCCTATTTCTATTGTTCCTGCCTGCCTCGTTGCCTCGTTGGACGGAGATGCTGATAGGGGCCTTTACAGGTGTGATAATGGATATTGCCTGCAGCAGTCCCGGGGTACATATGTCGGCTTGTGTGGCTATAGCCTATCTGCGGCCGTTGCTGTTACGACGCCTGGTACAGGAGGTCGAACGTATTGATACAGAGATTCGCTCCTATACGATAGGTCTGCAACCGTTTGTGGTCTTGTGCGCCATCTTGATACCGCTGCACCATGCGATGGTGGTAGTATTGGAGGCGTGGAATCTGCATATGTTCGGTTGGCAGGTGTTGAGTATATTGTTGAGCAGTATACTGACGATGGTGTTGGTTCTTCTCTTTGACCGTACTAAATAAATGATTAACGACAGGTATTACAAGCGCAGATATGTCATTGCCGGCATAGCCATACTGGTGGTGTTGGTATATGTGGTGCGTTTATTTATCCTGCAGGTGGTGGATAATACCAAGAGTGCCAAGGCCGACAGTAATGCCCTTGTACGTCAGGTGGTCTATCCTTCACGTGGCCTGATATACGATCGTAATGACTCGCTGCTGGTCTTCAATCAACCTATCTATGAGGTGTTGCTGGTGGTGAAGGAGATGGGGGCAAGTTTTGATACCCTGGCTTTCTGTCACGCTTTGCATATCGACAGCGTGCAATTTGTGGAGCGTATAACGCAGATACGCGATAAACGTCGCAACCGCGGTTATTCGCCTTATACGCCTCAGGTGTTTATGGGGCAATTGCAGAAAGAAAATGTATCGCTATTGCAAGAGCGTTTGTTCCAATTCCCGGGTGTGACGATTCGTCAGCGTACCCTGCGCGATTATACCTACAACGCTGCGGCGCATCTGCTGGGTAGCGTAGGCGAGGTCAATCAGCGTGATCTGGATCGCGACAGTTACTATCAGCAGGGAGATTATTCGGGACGTGACGGCATAGAGAGACAGTATGAACAGCTCTTGCGTGGTCAGAAAGGTGTAGAGGTGCTGATGCGTGACTCACGCGGTCGTATACGCGGCTCGTACCATGATGGCGAATTGGACCGCACCCCGGTAGCGGGTACTGACTTGCACCTGAGTGTAGATATTTGCTTGCAACAGTTGGCAGAACAACTGTTAAGTGAGCATATAGGCAGTGCGGTAGCCATAGAGCCTGCGACCGGTGAAGTCTTGGCCTTAGTCAGTCAACCGGCATGGGATCCAAAGACATTGGTAGGAAGGCAACGTAGCAAGAATTACAATGCCCTGCTTAACGATGAACATAAACCATTGATGAATCGTGCCGTACAAGCGCAGTATCCTCCAGGGTCGACCTTCAAACTACTGCAGACCTTAGTGTGCCTGCAAGAAGGCGGTATAACGCCCCGCACCGAATATCCGTGTGCCGGTCCGGCATCAATGCCTATCAAGTGCACCCACAACCATGGTTCGCCGGTCGACTTGCTCTCGGCTATAGAGCAGAGTTGCAATCCCTATTTCTGGTGTGCCTTCCGCGACATGTTGCAGAAAGACGGTTACGGTACAGACAATATACTTTTCCGCCATCGGTACGAACTATGGCGTAACGATATCTTGCGTTTTGGCTTGGGACAGAAATTCACCGACTCGGATATCCCTGACCAAGTGAGCGGTAGCGTACCGTCCACTAAACTTTTTGATCGCTTATACGGCAAGAAAGGATGGAAAGCTATCACTATCCGTTCGCTCAGTATAGGGCAAGGCGAGATATTGGTGACCCCCTTGCAATTGGCTAACCAGGCGGCTTGTATCGCCAACGGCGGGTACTATATCTCTCCCCATCTGTTGCATAACGATTCGTCGTGGGATCGCCATGAGACAGGTATTCAGCCCTCGTATTTCGATTTGGTCAAGGCGGGCATGCTTCGCGTGATGACCAACGGTACGGGACGCTGGCACAACTCGCCCGAATGGCGTATGTGCGGTAAGACGGGTACGGTACAGAATCCGCACGGCAAGGATCACGCTATCTTTATCGGTTTCGCTCCGCAGGATGACCCGAAGATAGCGGTGGCGGTAGTGGTGGAAAATGTGGGATTCGGTGCTACGTGGGCTTGTCCTATCGCTACTAAGATGATGAGGCAGTACCTGCAGCAGCATTGGCCAGAATTGAAGACACAGGAATGAACAGACGCAACAATATATGGGCAGGAGTAGACTGGACGGTTATCGCCCTCTTCTTATGTTTGGCTATCTTCGGATGGTTGAATATCTACGGAGCAGGGTATACCTTTGAACAGAGCAGCATCTTCTCGTTCTCCAACCGTGCGGGTAAGCAATTTGTATGGTTGATGGGTGCGTTGGTGTTGGGCTTCTGTATCTTGCTTATCGATGAGCGCACGTACGATATATTGGGCTATTGGTTATACGGAGCGACGATATTGTTACTATTGATAACACCCCTGTTGGCGCACGATATCAAAGGCTCGCTATCGTGGATATCCTTTGGCCCTGTCAGCCTGCAACCAGCCGAGTTAGCCAAGTGCTTTACCGCTATTGCGGTCGCTAAATATATGGGGCGATACGGGTTTACTATCCGTTCATGGAAAGATTGGATTATCCCGTGCACTATGGTGTTGCTGCCTATGGTCATCATCATGTTCCTGCAGCGCGAGACAGGTTCTGCCTTAGTGTTCCTGGCCTTCCTCTTGCCTTTCTATCGTCAGGGTATGACCGGTAAGATTATGGGCTCGGGAGTATTGGTTATACTGACCTTTGTGCTGGTGATGAAGTTGAATCTTATTCCCGAATCGGTACTCAATAAGGTACTGCAACCTCACCAACTGACGCGTATAGAGGTGTTGTTGGGCATGAAAGATGATCCGACGGGAGCAGGCTATAATGTCAATCAATCGCTTATTGCTATCGGATCGGGTGGCTGGAGTGGCAAAGGATATCTGATGGGTACGCAGACAAAACTCAAGTTCGTACCGGAGCAGGATACCGACTTTATCTTCTGTACAGTAGGCGAAGAGTGGGGATTCTTAGGCTCGATAGGGGTATTGTTAGTGTACCTGTGGTTTATCTTGCGGCTCATCAAGATTGCCGAACGACAGCGGGACACGTTCAGTCATATATATGCTTATTGCGTAGCCTCTATCTTCTTGGTACACCTGACGATAAATATTGGAATGGTGTTAGGCTTACTGCCGGTCATCGGTATTCCCTTACCGATGTTTAGTTATGGCGGATCGTCGTTGTGGGGATTTACGCTGCTGCTCTTTATCTTACTGCGCATGGATGCTTCGCGCATCAATAAGCTTCAATAATCTTGTATATACCTCCCGGCAGCCCTTTTACTATGCCGTTAATCTCCATCATCATCAAGGCGGAGGAGACGGCCGAATAGTCTAATCCGCTCTCCATTACCAGCAGGTTGATATGCAGTCCGTCCGGTTCTTGACGCAGGCGGTTGAGCAGTTGTTTCTGGGTGTCATCGAGGTCGGCGAACATCTCGTTCATAGCTGTTTGTACCGGTTGACGAGCGGCCGATTCCCACTGCATAGCTTGAACCAGGTCGTCAGCATTCTCAATGAGGGCGGCTTTTTGGTCACGAATAAGGATATTGCATCCGTGTGCCAACTCGTCACTCGGCCGACCGGGGAAGGTGAAGACATCACGACTATAGTCATTAGCCATGCGAGCGGTAATCAGACTACCGCCGCGGGCACGCGATTCCACTACTACCACCGCATCTGCCAATCCGGCTACTATACGATTACGCGCCACAAAATGCGGAGCCAGAGGTTCTGTGCCGCTCGGATATTCGGTGATGATGCCGCCGCGCGTCAAAGCTTCTACTGCTACGGGACGATGCAGCGCCGGATAGATACGGTCCAAACCGTGTGCCGGGATAATAAGTGTTGGAATACCGGCTTCTAAGGCTGCACGATGAGCGGCCACGTCTATGCCGTAGGCTAACCCACTGACGATAGTGACATCCTGTAGCATATCAGCGATATCCAATACCAGACGACGGGTGAGTTCTTTGCCTCGTTCCGACGCGTTGCGTGTACCCACGATAGAGATATACTTACCCAGATTGGCTTCTACGTGTCCTTTGGTATATAGGACGGTCGGCGCATCAGGGCATTGTTTGAGACGATAAGGGTATTCGGCGTCTTCGGGGAGGAGAACACCTATATGATGCTGCTCTATAAACTCCGCTTCGCGCCGAGCCTGATCCAGCATTTCCTGCTGCTGTGGCTCATCAATATGTCCCCATACAGATTCGGCACTGCCGTATGCAGTGATGAGTTCCCGCTGATGCCGGAGTCGATTGCGAAACAGCATGGACAGGGCGATACGATATAGACGTTCTTGATCAATCATGACGATAGGTGAAGCGTAGGATGGGGAACATAAGACCTATACCGATGACGGTGCCGAGGATGTCTGCTAACCAGTCGAGCCACTCACCGGCACGTGGAGGAAAAAAGTACTCCTGGAGAATCTCTATCAATCCTCCATATAGGATAGGTAGCACTACAACCAATATATATTTACGCACACGCGGCGCGTGGGCGCGCGTCAAATCCCATAGAAAGATGGCGGATAAGCATGTGTAAGCCAACATATGTCCCCATTTATCGGCAAAGCGTATATGCGGCAGCGGTGCTAATGGCTGTGTCAGCAGGCTGGCATATAGGATGCCTGCCGCCACAAGGATAGTGGGGATATACGGGGCGCGGGGCATACGTTAGAGTTTAGCACCAAAACTCAGATCGCCTGCATCACCCAAGCCGGGAACGATATATTTATGCTCGTTGAGGATGGGATCGATAGCGGCGCACCAAAGGGTAATATCGTCCGCATCGTGCGTAGCCTCACGCAGATAGTCAATAGCTTGCGGCGTAGCTATTGTGCAGCATATATGCACATGACTGGGACGACCGTGTTTGAGCAGTGACAGATAGGAAGCATCCATCGACAGACCGGTCGCCAGCATCGGGTCAGCGATGATAAGCGTCTTGCCCTCGATAGATGGAGCAGCTACATACTCTGCTACAATCTCCAGTTCGCCTTTGTCATTCACTCGACGGTAGGCACTGAGGAAGGCATTCTCCGCATGGTCAAAGACGCGCAGCATACCGGTATACAGCGGCAGTCCGGCGCGCAGGATAGTTGCCAATACGAGGGAATCGGACGCAATGTTGACTTGTGCTACACCCAGCGGTGTCTGTACGTTGGTCTGCTCGTAGTGGAGCGTCTTACTCAATTCGATAGCCATCACTTCACCGATACGCTCGATGTTGTGACGAAAACGCAGACTGTCTTTTTGGATGTTCACATCGCGAATCTCGCGGAGATAATGGTTGAGCACGCTGTTCTGCTCGGATAGGTTGATGACTTTCATATTATGTAAAATGCTTAATGACACTGGTTCCGTAAATCTTACTTACGGGAATGACGGGCATCTTCTCTTCACCAAAGTCCAGGACTATCTCTCCTTCCACGCGGCGCATCAGGCGTACGCGCTCCAAGTTGATGATAAACGAACGATGGCAACGGATAAGACGTGTATTGCGAAAACGCCATTCTATATTTTTGAGTGAGTTGCGAATCAATAACGACTGCATCTTACCGGCATTCATATAATGTATCTGCACGTAGTTGTCGGCGGCCTCCAGGTAGTAGACCGTCTCTGGCTTGGCGGATAACTTAAGGTCGCCGCGTTCGTCGTAGAAGTTAAACATCGTCAGTTCCTCGCTTACGGGCGCCTCTTCCGGTTCGTTTTTCTTCTCCAACAGCGTCTGCAACTGGGAATTGATGTGTATCATCACTAATATGATGAGCAGCAGCAATCCCATCTCCGCCCACATGAGCCAGGTCTGGTAGGTGCTTATCCAATCGGAGATAAGAACAGGTTTGAAGAATAGGGCGCAAAAGAGTGTCAGGGCTATCAGACCCAACACCAATAGAACAATGTTCCACTTATTTTGCAGATATGCTATGAATGCCTTTCTCATCAAAACTTCCAACTGATACCTATCAAGCCGTGAATACCTTGACTCTGATAATGATAGTAGATGTCGTTATGACGGTGAATAATATTGTCCAACTCAACCCATCCGGCCAGCCATTTATTGAACTCGTAGCGGGCACCGATATTGATGTCAACGGTGCATTTGAGGTTCTCGTTGCCGGTAGAGGTCAGTGCCTTGCGTGATCCTGCGAAATAGCTGTGCAGGTAAAGCGACCATTTACTGTCGATATGGCAATCTACGCGCAGGTTGGCATCCCACATGGGGCGGTCGTAGTTGGTGCGGGTATAAGCTACATTTTCGCCCAGCGTGTTGATGTCCTCCATCGTCCAGTGATAATAGTGTCCGTCGGCCAAGATGTGTACGATATCCTGGTAATGCCATGTCAATTCGGCTCCTACCGTCCAGCGCTGCCAATCGCTATAGAAGAAGCGCGGGTCTGGCATCGTCTGGTCGGCATAGAAGACCGCATTATTCATCAAATAGGCATAACGGGCATGCACATCAATGAGCATATTGTCGATAGGCTTAATCTTCAATCCCAAGTAGGCATTCACCGGCGTATAGGCACATACATGTTCCGAGGTGATTCCTTCGGCCAGCACGAGGTAGGGATTCATGTTCACATAGCCGCGCATGAGGCCGTCATCAAACTGCCCTTTAGCACCGCCGTACAAAGCCAGCCAAGAGGGGATAATACGGTATTCTACATCGATATCCGGCGAGGGGGCAAAACTGAGATTACCGTTGCCCGACATGAACTTACCTTCACCTACATTTATGTCGATATTCGCTCCCACGCGCACGCGAACAGAGGTGTTCTCGTAGCGATAGTAGGGATTGAGGCGTATATTATGCTTTGGATTGGTCTTGCTCTTTGGTATCAAAGCCTCGTCAGCGATGGTATAGAACGCATTCTGTACTGTCAGTGTCGCTCCTGCGTGGTGCGATTCTCCGTTCCACTCTACATTACCTTGGGTGCGTATCTTATGCTCAGTAGCGTTACGCTCCATGACGTACGCATTGTAGCCGGTCTCGGCCCACCAGGTAATATCTGCATTTTTCTTGGAGCGCATACCTACATTGGTGTGCACATCCCAAATCGACTGTTTGTCATCTTTCTTGAGGTCGCCGTACGATTTGATACTCAACTTACCGTCGCCGTCGTAGTAACGTCCGTAACGGGTGTAGAAAAGATTACCGCCGTTGATGTCGAAATAGACATCGTACTCCGAGAAGCGTTTCATAAAGTCCATCCCTATCGTACTGGTCTCCCACGTGCTGCGACCCCACTCGGCATCATGTTTAGCCCAAATATTCAGGTCTATGCCTCGTGCCGAACGCTCCGTATGGCCGTCTGGACGCTTGCCGTTGCGGAAGATAGCATAGCCGAAGTCCAAGAGGGTGTTCTTATGTCCCACGCCTGCTTTCAAATGACCTCCGCCTTGATTGGGTTGATTGAAACGTATAGAGGACGAACGCAGAGGACTGACATTGAAGTCGGCCTTGAGAGCGCGGCTGTAGTCCGAGTACTCAACGGAAGCTTGCGGCTGCTGTTCTTCGATACGTTGAGGCTTGACGCTCATCTTACCCGCACTACTGATGACGGGCTGGAACTCACGTTCAACAGTTACGCTGCGCGAGATAGTATCTTGCGTCTGGGCGAATAGGTTGACTGCTATGAAGGTGCAGGCAACGGTATATATCCAATTATTCTTCATCATTGTCATCATTTTCTTCGTTCTCAACAGGACGTTCGGCATCTTCTATCTGGCGCAGGCGCTCACTGACAATTTGTCGAATGTCATCGTTGCCCTTGTAGTTGGTTTGCAGCGAGAGGAGGTATTGTTTAGCCTGGAAGGTCTCGCCGCGTTGCATGTTGATGTCGGACAGCAGAATCAGACTCTTAGCCAGCCAATACTGATGTTGCGTCTTCATGCCGGCAAACGACATAATCTCCTGTTCGGCATCGTCTAAAGCATTCAGGTGGTAGTACGACTCGGCCAACAGGTACTTGGCTTCGGCTCCGGTCACAATGCGTACATCTTTAGCCAGCGGCGTCAGATCTACTACGGCCAGTCCGTACTTACCGGAAGCAAAGTATACCTTGGCGCGGTTGTACAGTGCCTCTTGGCGCACGGCCTCGGTAGTGTGCTCTTCGCCCAACAGGTTCGTCGCTACTTCTACTACAGCCTCGTTGTCACCTAAGAAATACGCGCAGCGTAACTCACCTAACGAGGCGGTCAAGGCTGTCTGGTTGTTGGTGGCTAATAGGCGCAGACGTTGGAAGCAGGTGCGGGCTACCGAATAGTCTTTCTTATCGTAAGCCAACTCGGCAGCGCGGGTGCAGCACTCTTCGATATAGGGATTTGTCTCACTCTCGCTTAACGGCAGGTAGAGGGCTAAGGCCTCCTCGCGGTTGTTGAGGCGGTAGTGACTGTCGGCAGCATAGTAGGCGGCCATCGTGCAGTAACGTCCTCCCGGACAGTACTGCGTCATATAAGTCTGCAAACCGGCTGCGGCTTGGGCGTAGTTGCCTAACATATACTGCAACTCGGCAGCGGTGTAGACAAGCGAGTCTTCCTGACTGGAGACAGCCATATTGATTTTGCCCAACTGCTTAGTATAACGTATATACTCGTTGATTTGGTTGGTCTCGACATATATCTGCTCCATTCCGTCAAGGGCGGCATATGCTTCTTCGCTGCCCGGATAGGTCTCTATCGTCAGACGGTAAGCGGCTAAGGCCTCGTCGTACTGACGCAGGTTGCGATAGATCATAGCTTTCTCAAGGGCGGCCTTACGGGCAAAGGGGCTATTGGGATAGTGCGAGGTTAGTTGACTATAGGCGGCTATGGCGTCTTCGTTGCGTTCGTCTTGTAAGCAGGCTCGTGCGCGCTCATATAAGGCATCATCGGCGTAGTCCGACTTGGGGAAGCGGTTGACCAATTGCTCCATCATCTCAGCCTTAGCCTCATAACGGCGTGTGAGGCCCATGACATAACCGTATTGGAAGAGGGCGTAGTCGACACCTGTCTTACCTTGGTCTATCACCTCTTTATACGCTTTCTCGGCATCTGCAAAGGCGCGGGCATTGAAGCAGCAGTCACCGATGCGGTTCATAGCATCGCTGTAGAGGTTCGGTTGGTCGGTTGTGGAGCAGAAGGTGCGCAGTACATCTTCGGCCTCAGGATATTGTCCTAAGTTGAACAACGTATATCCCAATAGGTAATTAGCTGCCGAGCGATTGGCGGAAGATGCGGCATCAGGTTGATGCAGGTACAGTTGGGTGTCGCCGTACGAGCCTTCGTAGTCTTTGAGACGGTAACGCGCTTCAGCACGGTAGTAATACGCGTCGGTCTTGTAGGCCGAAGTGCCCGGCTCGTTATTGATAACTTCGCTCATCCATTTAACGGTTTCCTGCATTTTACCTTGTACAAAGGCATCAGCGCCCATCTGGTAACGCAGGTATTGCTTGGTCTTGATAAGATCGCTATTGGGATTCTTGATACGTTCGATAGCCTCTAAGGCGGCAGCATAGTTCTTGGACGACATATACATAGTCGCCATCAAACGGTATACCTGTTCCGCATGGGCGGTATTGGGATAGGCCTGCAGGAAGTCGTTGAATGCATGTATACTCTCGCCTAAGGCCGTACCGGTCTGATAGGTGCATAGGGCGTAGTTGTACATAGCCTCCTCGCGGGTGCGGTCGTTCAATCCCATGCGCATAGCAGCCTGGTAGTTAAGCTTGGCTTTTTCTATGTTGTCGGTCTTGACGTAGGAGTGTCCTAAATGGAGGAATGTACTCTCGGTCAGGGTATCTTTTTCTTCCTTGACGCGTTTGAGATAGGTGATAGCCTCGTTGTAGTCGCCGGTCAGGTAGTCGGCCATACCGAGCAGGTAGATGTCGGCACGTACTATGTCGCGTTGTTGCTTGGTGAACGACTGCTCGTACTGTTTGAGGTGGTCGATAGCCTCGCTGTAACGGCCTTCGCTATAGTGAATCTCACCTAAGATACGATGTATCTCGCCGTTGTTGTCGTTGTCGGGGGCGGAGGTGAGCAGGTGCTCAGCACGCGAGTAGACCTCGTCAAACTGACGACGGGCATAGTAGATCTGGATGATATAGTAGGGCACAACGCTCTTGTATTGGGCTGTATGCTCCAACTCTAAGAAGTCGGGCAAAGCCTTGTCATACTCGCCCTGTACATACCAACTGTAGGCATAGTAATACTTGCCCTGCAGGGTATAGGGACTCTGACTGTCGCGCAGGGTCTTGAAGCACGAGGCCGCCTCGGCAAACTTACCTTGCTTGAGGAAGGCATAGCCGCGGTAGAAGAAGAACATGGGCTGCTGACCGCGCTCCAGTTGCTTCCATTCTACTTTTTGGAAGGTGCGTAAGGCGTGTTTGTACTTCTCTTTCTCTACCTGCAGTACACCTATCATCATTTGCGTCTCGCTCATGTAGGTGGTGTACGGATAGTCGCGGATGTACTGTTTGAGTTCGTTTTGTGCGTTTTTGTCGCGATGGATGAAGCTCTGCTTCACCTCAAGGAACGCGTCCTCTACCTGATTAGCCTGTACGGGCATCAGGATGGTTAATGACAATAAGAGGGCGGTTACAAAGCGTTGTGTCATAGTGTAGTCTTATTTTTTGCGGCGTCGGCTCTGCATCTGGCGTTGACGACGCTTGGTAAATACGGTGATTACCGCAAAGGCGATAACAGCTGCCAGGATAGCGATGATGATGACTACCATGGTGGTGTTGAGGTTGTCTCCCTTGACGCGGTTCCACATGCTCAGCATGTCTTCGGTCTTGTCGGCGCAGTCGTGCATGAGGGCGCAGCGCTCGATGACCGATTTGTCTGGATAGAACACCTGATTGGCGTGGATGCGGGTGGCGTTCTCGCCGAAGAAATAACTCAAGTCGGCTACTTCGTCTATCTCGGCATCGTTAGCCCATGCTAATATCTCGGGAGAAGCGATAACGCTCACGTAGCCAATCTCCTCCATGTTGAGGATAGCATTCTCCGGCATACAGAGGTAGTTGATGAAATAGCTGGCAGCTTTTACGTTCTTGGCGTACTTGGGGATAACCCAACCGTCAAACCATACATTGGAACCCTCTTCAGGAACGATATATTCGAGCGTTACGCCTATCTCGGCAGCCTCGTCGATAGCCCATTGGGCATCGCCCGACCAACTTAGGTTCATCCAGGTGTGACCCTTGGTCATCTCCTCTTTACCGAAGTCCACTTCCCATCCTGCTATGTTGGGCTTGGCCTCCAGCAGTATTTTCTCTACGCGGCGGATACGTTCGGGAGTAACATGAGCTACCAACTCGTCGCGGGTGACTTCGCCGCGGGCTATCTCGTCTTTGTAAGCATAGAGTACGAGTACGGAATAGACATCGCGATAGGCATCTTTCATAAAGATACGTCCGGCGAACTTAGGATTGAGGATAGCGCTCCACGACTTCAGGTCGGCGGCGTCTACCCATTCGGGATTGTAAAGCCAACCGGTGGTACCCCACATATAACCTACCGTGTAGTCGCTCACCTGTATGTCGCTGCCTTCGGGAGCCATCTGTTGGAATTTCTCCTGAGCAAAGGGAGCTACTAAATGGGTGAAGTCTTGCGTCGTGCCGAAGTCCTTATTGATGGGCAACAGCAGGTCTTGACGCAACATACGTTCGATGATATACTCCGAGGGACATACTACATCGTAGTCTTCGTGACCCACCTCTATCTGTGTGAGCATGCTCTCGTTGATGTCGAAGGTCTGATAGATGACCTGTACCTCTTCACCGGTCTGCTCTTTGTACCACTCGGGGAATTTGTCCAGTACATTTTGCATGTCGATGTAGTCCGCCCAGTTGTACACTTTCAGGGTGTGGGCGCGGTCAAGTGCATTCACGGAAGTGGCTGCCATCAGTACAGCACACAGGCTAAGGAGAAGTTTTTTCATTTCTTTACTTGTTTATTGGTTCGTATATTAGATATGATTAGTAGCACCAGGATAGTTAGGAAGATAAGCGAGAACAACGGTCTCAACTCCGGCGTCAGTCCGCCTTTGCGGGCATCGGCGTAGATAAACGTCGACAAGGTCTCCAATCCGTTACTTCCTTTGGTGAAGAACGTCACACCGAAGTCGTCGATACTCAGCGTGAGCGAGAGGATAAAACCGCTTATCATACCCGGCCATAGTTCGGGAATAAGCACCTTACGCAGTGCCTGTGCAGGCGTTGCCCCTAAGTCGAGCGCCGCTTCGTAGATGTTGGGATTCATCTTCGTCAATCGAGGCATCACGCTCAGGATGACATACGGCGTACAGAACACCACATGCGCCGTGATAACAGTGCCAAGACCGCGGTTGATACCGATGAATACGAACAGCAGGAAGAGCGATATACCGGTGATGATGTCGGGATTGATCATCGGTATCGAGTTCATGAACATGACGGCTTTGCGATGACGCTGCCGCATGTGGAAGATGCCGATGGCGGCTACTGTGCCCAGGAGGGTAGAGATAATAGCTGCCACAACGGCTATGATAACCGTGTACAGCATGGCGCGGTAGAGGTTAGGGTCTACGCGTACCTGAGCCGTCATGTCGTAACCGGTAAACAGGTTGCGGTACAGGTCAAAAGTGAAACCTGTCCAGTTGCCGAATACCTTACTCTTCGTCAGCGAGAAGACGATGATGAGCAGTATAGGTGCATATAGCACAAACAGGATAAGCCAGAGGTATCCCTGACCCGCTATGCGTTCCCATAGGTTGCGTTTATCTATTGATATCTTCTGTGTCATTATTGCCAAAGAATGAGGTCATTCCGATAATAATTAGCATAATCAGCGACAGGGCTGCACCGTAGTTCCACATCGCTATACCGCCTTCGCCGAAGCTGCGTTGGATAAGACTACCGAAGAGCGTTATCTTATTATGCGTCAGCAACTCGGAGATAGCAAACGTGCTCACCGTAGGCATAAACACCATTACAATACCCGAGTAGATACCCGGCACCGACAACGGCAGGATGACTTTGGTGAACACCTCTTTGGGGCGGGCTCCTAAGTCCTTGGCAGCTTCGATAAGACTCAAGTCCATCTTCTGCAACGTATTGTAGATGGGATAAATCATGAACGGCAGGAAGTCGTATACCATACCGAACAGCAACGCTCCTTCGCCTAAGGGTAAGCCGAACATATGGAAGAGCTCGACGGTAGCGATAGTGCGCAACAGGAAGTTAATCCACATCGGCAGGATAAACAATATAGCCATCACGGCAGGCGTGCGGAACGAACGCATTGCCATGATATAGGCGGCCGGATAACCCAACAGCAAACATATTATCGTCGTTATCAACGCTATCGCTAACGAGTAGATAAACGTATTGATAGCTTCCTGCTTATGGAAGAACTGTAGGAAGTTGCGGAGCGTGAAGCCGCCTTGCGGGTCTGTAAAGGCATAGTAACCGATGAGCAGCAGCGGCAACACTACTAACAGTACCATGAACAGCACATACGGCCATGCCCAACTCCGTCTATTTTGCGTAATTCTCATCACTCTTAACTCTTAGCTCTCAGCTCTTCACTTCCTTCTTATATAACCTAATCCAACTCGGCGCAATCTTTATACCTACGCGGTCGCCGTCGTCCCATATATCGTTGGTGTCTACAAACAGGTCGTCACCGTCGTCCGTACGCACCTGTAGGTGGTAGTGGTCGCCTTTATATAGGATAAAGTACACCTCGCCTTGCAGCGTGCCTTCGTCTTCATCGTCCTGCAGGTTCACGTGGTTGAAGTCCACTTCTACCTCTACCTCGTCGCCCGGCTCGAAACGCTCGGCTACGCGGTCGCTCAGATCCCATGTGGCGCCTAAGAACTCTACCTGGTTATCTTTCAGCACCTTGCCATCGAACGTGTTGCACAGACGCTCCTTACGCATCACTTGTATATCTTCCGGCTTGACAATCATCCCGACCTGTGTGCCCGGTAAGAACTGGTGATAGTCCTGTACCATCAGCTCGTAACCGTTGTCCGTCATCACGGTCATCTCGTAGTGCACGCCTTTGAAGATACAGGTGCGCACTTCGCCATATAGACGCGTGAACTTACCTTTCGGTACACGGTCTTCCGGGTCGTAGTCCGCTTGCATCTGAGCTATCTCACCTAATGTCTTGGTGCCTTTCTCTAAGTCGGCCGGCACTTCCCAAATATATAGGTCTTCGGGACGGATCACTACGTCCACTTCCGCTTTCTCGCCGAAGCCGGCATCGACGCATTCAAAGTCCTGGTCGCAGAAGTGCACCAAGCGGTCTTTAATCATCACGGCGTCTAATATATTACTCTCGCCGATGAAGTCCGCTACGAAACAGTTACACGGCTCGTTGTATATATCTGTCGGAGCACCTATCTGCTGTATCTTACCTTCACGCATCACTACTACGCGGTCGCTCAGCGTCAACGCCTCTTCCTGGTCGTGGGTGACGTAGATAAAGGTGATACCGAGTTTCTGGTGCATCTCACGCAACTCTATCTGCATGTCTGCGCGCATCTTACGGTCTAAGGCCGCTAACGGCTCATCCAATAATAGCACTTCCGGCTCGTTGATGATGGCGCGCGCTATGGCTACACGCTGCTGCTGACCGCCACTCAGACTGTTAACGTCGCGGTATTCGTAGTCCGACATACTCACCATCTTCAGCGCCTTACGTACGCGACGTTCTATCTCCTGCGACGGCACTTTCTTGAGCTTCAGACCGAAGGCTACGTTCTCGTATACGTTCAGGTGGGGGAAGAGGGCGTATTTCTGGAATACCGTGTTCACCGGACGCTCGTTAGGCGGCGTCTCCGTTACATCCTCGCCGTTAAGCAGTATATCGCCTTCTGACGCTACCTGAAAACCCGCTATGCAACGCAACAGCGTTGTCTTACCGCAGCCCGAAGGACCTAATATCGTCACAAACTCGCCCTTGCGTACTTGCAAACTCACGTCGTTTAAGGCATATTTCCCATCCTCAAACTGCTTCGATACGTGGTTCACTTCTATGATATAATCCGATTTACCCATTTCCTTTTTACGCCTATTATCTCATTTTGCGTGCAAAATTACAAAAAAAAAACGACATATACAAAAAAAACTGCACCTTTTATGCAGATTTGTTGTCCTGGAGGCAATCAAATCCACCACACTCCCGAACTACCACGAGGGAGCATCGTATCATACTATACCCTATATATACTCTGTATATATCCCGTGATTTTGAATTTCTCGATTTTTAATTTATCATTCAAATATTTGCATATGTGCAATTTTTGTTGTAATTTTGCACTCCAATTATCTAACAGCATGAAAACAAACGAATATAACGGAGCCGAACAGATACGGCAGATGTGCGCACAGGCGCAGCATATGGTAGTGGTGACTCATATGTCGCCCGACGGCGATGCCTTAGGCTCCGCATTGGGCGTTAAACATAGCGTACAAGCCGATTGTACCGTTATCGTTCCCAATGGCTTCCCCGACTTCCTGGCCTGGATGCCTGGTGCACAGGATATACTCATCTACGACCAACACACATCGCAAGCCGATGCCGCTATACAGGCTGCAGATATGATTGTCTGCACCGACTTCCACGAACTCAAACGTATAGGCGCCTTAGGCCTACAGATACAAGATAAACTGAACACCTGCCCGACGCTCCCCTTAGCCGTCATCGACCACCACATCGTATGCGACGAGGCTATGAGCGAGGTGCGCGCAGCACGACCCTATGCCGAGGTCATCGACTCCGTCAGTCCCAGCGCCAGCGAGATCGTGTATCGGATTTTCCGATTAGGGATGAGCGATTCTCGATTACGCGATGCCGCTACCTGCATCTACGCCGGCATGATGACCGATACCGGCAATTTCTCCTTCAACTCCAATCGTCCCGAGATGTACGAGATAATCGGCCAACTCGTCGCTGCCGGGGTCGACAAAGACGAGGTCTACAACCGCGTCTTCAATATGTGGTCCGCCGACCGTATGCGACTCGTCGGCTATTGCCTCAACCGCAAGATGCAACTCTTCCCCGAATACCACCTGGCACTCATCTACCTCACCCGCAAAGAACTATATAGATACAATTTCCATGCCGGCGATGCCGAAGGTATAGTTAATATGCCCCTGCAGATAAAAGATGTCTACTATTCCTGCTTCATGCGCGAAGATAAAGTGCTGCCGCACGAACTGGAACGTGCTGCCGGAGAGAAGATAAAAGTCAAGATCAGTCTCCGCTCTCAGGGCGACAGACCCGTCAATATCTTGGCCCACGATATCTTCTTCGGAGGCGGGCATAAGAATGCTGCAGGTGGAGAATTCTACGGCCCTGTTGCCAAGGCCGTAGAACAATTCTTGCGGGCGTATCCGCAGTATTTACAGAAGGATTGATTAGTCTTCCGGAGCACGCGTGATAGCGTGCTTGGTACGACTCCACAGACTATTCAGGTGACGCTCCATTTCACGCGTCATTTTGTCCTCCGTCTCGTGAACGAGGTCTTGCAACTCACGCATCTTTTGCTCGTGAGTGATATGTTGGTCTAAGCCCTCCTCCAAACGCTTCTCATGACGGCGACTGCGCACCATATAGATAAGGCAGCACAAGCCGAAATAGAACGCCGCTAAGAGCCACAAGGCGATATATTCGCGGATAGTGGTATACAAGGTCGCACCCGCCGTATTGATATTCAGAAAACCGTGTACGCCCCACGTATAGGGGAACAGGTCACCCAAATACCGCCATACACGCGGAACACTCACGGTAGGCCAACTCACACCGCTGATGAACAAAAATATCAGTGACGTAGGCAACAAGGTCATCATTCCCGTCTCACGTTGCTTATATACCGAGGCTATCATCATACCGAAGTAGATAGTCGCCAACAGGTACGGCACGATAAAGCGGATAATATCCCATATACTGCCTACATGCGGCAAACCGAACATATGCGGCACCAATACAAGCACATACATACAGATAGCCATATAAAGCGTGAAATACGCCGCACCGCGCCCTAATAGGATACGGAAGACACTGTATCTGCGTCGGCGACCCGGCAGGAAGAAAACCTCACGGTTCTCCTGTACCGCCGTACCCGACAACATAGAGATACCGAAAATCAAGGTCTGGTGGATAATCAGCATCAGCACCGCCGGGACAAGGAACGCTCCGTAGCCGTTGGTCGGGTTGTAAGGCGTGTTCTCCTCATACGGCACCGCTTGCACGATAGCCCAACTGAGGTTCTCGTCCATATTCATTGCCCGGTAGCGGTCAACCTGTATCTGATACATCTTATCCAGCATCACCTGATTGGCACTCATGTACACATTCTTCATGTACAGGAAACTGGACATATCGCAGTACAGCGACAGGTGAGCCGACTTAAGACCCGAATGCAGACAGTCGTTGAAGTCCTCCGGGAAATATAATATACCGTGTACCTTGCCTTTAGTCAGCAGGTGCTCTGCCTCCTCCATTGAGGTGCACGAATAGGCAACCTTCACTTCCGGCGTGGCGTCCCATTGATGGATATACAACCGGCTCTCAGGCGAACAATCCATATCCACTACCGCTACAGGAACATCACGGATGACATTCTCAATGTAGATATAGTTGTACAGTATGGGATACGCTATAGGCGCCAGGAAGAACAATACCAAGACGCCCGGATCATGGAAGATGCGACGCAACTCTTCCGTAAAGACCATCCACGTATCCGAGATACGGAGGATGAGTTTGGATGTAAAGCGTGTCTTCATCTTACTTGAGCGGATAGTTTTGGTAAATAAATGCATTCTTCAGACGCTTGTGCACCAGGTACTGTGGCAGGATAAACAGCAGTTGACAACCGATAAACACCATCGAGTCTACCGTAGGATTGCCCATAAGGGCTTCACTCACGTACAATCGGAAATAATGCCGCAAGGGGAAGCACCATGAGAATACCTGTATAGGACCCGGCATGCCTTCCACAGGGAAGGTGAAGCCCGAGAGCGAGAAGGACAGCATGCCGTACAATGCACTGATACTGAGGGCATCACGCAAGACGGGCAGCAGACCTACTATGGTTACCCCTATCGACTGTACGGCTAATATATACAGGAACATACCTACGCATAGCCATACTAACGAACCGTTCATCGGGAAGCCCATGATGCGGAAGAGCAGGATGTTGAGCGAGATACCCATCGTAGTGTATACCATGATATGCGGCACCATCTTCCCCACCATAGCTATCACCATCGAACCGCGGGCTTCGGCCAGTAGGTTGCGGGACGTCTTCCACTTCAATTCCATACCTATACTGAACACCGTAATCACCAGCACTATCAATCCCAATATACCGGGCAACAGGACGCTGCTCAGATAGACCGAATAGTTGCTGGACGGATTGGAGAGCATATGCCCATCGATGACAATAGGCTGGATACGTTGCATGATAAGACTATCCGGCAGACCTTTCTTACGCAACACCTCGCGTTGGAAGGCACCGCTCGCTAAGTTGCCGAACATCATCAGTTGCTTATACGCTACCGTTGCACCCATCGTGTAGGTGGCGTTGATATAGAAGGTCAACGTAGGACGCTTGAACGACAGCATGTCGTTGTACAAGTTCTCCGGGATGACCAGGATAGCATATACATCGCCGCGCTGCATCATCCTGCGCGCTTCGGCAAAGTCGGCACAGCGATAAGCAACAACAACCGACTGGGTGGCATTGAGTTCGTGTACGATACGCCGCGAGATAGTCGAGCAGTCCATGTCCACTACGGCGACAGGCATGCGTTCCGGCTGACCGCGGTGCAGGAGCGTGAGGAAAAAGATGGTGCAGACCATCATCACAATAAGGGTGGAGTAGAAGTAGATGGGCTGATGGAACATCAAGCGCATCTCACGTCTAATCACACGGCCAAAAGCCGCCCAAATCTCTTTCCCGCTAAGCATATAATAAGGATGATTAGCGAACTACAATAGCCGTCATACCCGGACGCAATCCGGTAGGTATACCGCCTAATGGACGAGCTTTGACATCAAAAGTCTTAACATCATAGCCGCCGTTGGTCTGCGTCGAACGCCAGGTAGCATAACTGGCCATCACCTTAATATAGGTCACCTTGACGCGCCATGTGCCGTTACCTAATGCCGGGATGCGGATATCGAACTCGGAGTTGAGGGTGATATCGCGAAGCATATCCTCGCGGATAGCGAAGTGGAACCACATATCCGTCATATCCACGATAGACATCACCGGCGAACCTTGACCCACCAACTCACCCGGCTTTGGGAAGCAGTCGGCTACCTCACCGTCTACCGGCGAGAGCAGATAACGCTCAGCCTTAGCGATGTTCACCTCTTCGATAACGCCGTCTACACGGTCTACCAAAGCCTTAGCAGCAGCTTTATCTTCTTCTTGCGCACCCTTGACGGCCATGTCATATTGCGACTTAGCAGCCTTGCAGTTGGCTACAGCTACCTTATATTGTGCCTCTGTCTCATCGTATTTCTGCGTGCTGACTACACCTTTCTCGTGCAGGCGTTTCACACGCTCAAACGATTTGCGATACACCTCTTCACCGGCTTGAGCCTTCTGCCACAACTCATACGCACCCTGAATCTGTTCTTCGCGGGCACCGTGAATGGCTTTCTGGTTCTGTGCTTCGGCAGCTGCACGGGCAGCACGAGCCTGGCGCATCTTAGCCTCTACTTCCGGACTGTCAATGATAACCAATGTATCACCTTTGCGCACTTGGTCACCTTCTTCAGCCAGGTACATCTCGACACGACCGGGCACCTTACCGCTGACGCGATACTCGGCAGCCTCGGCTTCGCCGATAATATCAATAGGATCGGGACGCACTGCCAATATACCGATTAGAGCTACAATAACTACTACGGAGAAAAGGATAACCAGACCTAATATCAGGTTGCCTTGTGGCGTCTCCATCTGAACTTGTTTCTTTTCTGTTTCCATATCTTTAGTTGTCTATTCCATCATTAAGTCCGGCTTATTGCAATTGTCCGGTATGTTGTTTGTAGGTCAGTTCTGCCATACGCAAGGCAATAGCAGCGTCTATCTTCTGCGACCGAGCCGACATCCAAGCCGTCTGAGCGGCCATCAGTTCGGTAGCGGTAATCACGCCCTCTTCGTACCCTTCTTTGGCATAACGCAGGTTCTCGTCTGCGTGCTTGATATTGTTGTTGGCACGAATGAGGTCCAGGTTGGCTTCTACTACTTTATGCTTCGACTGCGTGGCTTGCAACTCAATCTTCTCGCGTGCCTCTTGCATCTTCAACTCTATCGTCTTAGCCTTGTGTTTGGCGGCTTTGTAGTTGAGGATGTCGCCGGCATGCGCGATAGGCACATTGACTACTACGCCTACCGAGAAGAATCCCCGCATATCGTTCTTGAAGCCGTCAATGAGGTTGGGATTGGTAGCGATATAGTTAGCCGAGGCAATGATATTGGGTTGCAACATACTTCCCGCCAGGTGCACACCTACGCGTGCCATCTTGTGGGCGGCCTCCAACATCTGCATCTCCTCGCGACGGGCAACAGCTTGGTCTATGTCTACCGAATCGTTCTCTAATACTACATTATCCAATCCGCTATCGTCTAATACGATATCTTCTTCCAGAGGAAGACCAATCAATTGGCACAACGCCATCTTGGACAACTTAAGTCCGTCGGTAGCCTTGCTGCGTGAGGTCTCAGCCTCGTTGAGTTTGACGCGCACCTTCAGTACGTCAGCCTTAGTGGCGACACCTTCGGCTACAGCCGACTCTACATCGGTTAGCAGGGTGTTAAGCAAGTTATAGTACTGCTCTGCCAATTTGCGTTTCTCGTTCACCGAGATAACGCGCCAATAGGCTTCTTCTACACCTACTATCAGGTCACCTCTGTTCTTGCCGGCTTTGACCTTCTGCAACTGCTCGGCATACTTGGTCAGGCGATAGAATTGGATGAGCTTACCACCTACATAGATGGGTTGTACTACTCCCACTTGTGCTACAAAGACGTGCTGGAAGTCGAGTGTCAGACGGCGGTACAGGTCTTGGTAGATAGACCCTATACCCTCGTTGATGCCTTGCCCGATCGTGGTGATAGGTTCCCAATTGCCCAATCCGCTGCCGCTGATGGTTCCTAATGAACCTAAGTCGAGCGTCTTGGGAATCAGGTGTGCATTCTCGGTGTTGTACATGTACGCACCGTTAGCACTAAACTGCGGGAAGAAGCGTGCAAACGCTCCCTGACGAACGTACTTGGCGGCCTCGGCATTCTCCTGGTCAATGCGCTGTTGCGTATTGTCCTGCAAGGCCATACCCCTACAGTCGTTCAGGGTCAGTTTGCGCTGTCCCCACACCATTATAGGCAAGCATAAGGCTATTATCAGCCCAAAACTCTTGCTATTCATTATACTACTCCGCTAAAGCCCATAAATGCCATTGCCAGCAGACCGGCTGTCAACAAGGCGATAGGTGTACCCTTCATTGCTTCGGGCACTTTGTTCATACTCAGTTGTTCACGAATTCCGGCAAACAGCACCAGTGCCAAACCGAAACCTACAGCCGTGGCAAAAGCAAACAGCGTACCGGTCAGCATGCCGTGTTCTGCACCCATAGGCAGTTTCTCTGTGCCATTAGCTACCAGAATAGCAACACCGAGGATACAGCAGTTGGTGGTGATTAGCGGCAGGAAGACGCCCAGAGCCTGATACAGTGCCGGACTTATCTTCTTGAGGATAATCTCAATCATCTGCACGAGGGCAGCGATGATGAGGATGAAGAGGATAGTCTGGAGGAATTCCAGTCCCCATTTAATCAGCAACATCTGCAGCAGATAGGTAACAACGGTTGCCAGAGTGAGCACGAAGATAACGGCTGCACTCATACCCATAGCGGTGTCGATTTTCTTACTTACTCCTAAGAACGGGCAGATACCCAAGAACTGACTCAATACGATATTATTAACAAATATCGCAGAGATAAATATCAGAAAATATACCATAATATTTCAAATTTCAAATTTATGATTTATGATTTATTTTTTCTGCAACTTGTTGATAATAACCATCAAGTAAGCGAGGGCGATGAAGGCACCCGGGGCGAGGACGAAGACGAGTGCTCCGTAGTTTTCCGGGAAGACCGGTAAGCCAAAGCATGAACCTGTGCCTAACAACTCACGTACTGCGCCGAGGAGGGTGAGGGCGAGGGTGAAACCAAGACCCATACCGATGCCGTCGAGAGCGCTGAGGCCTACGCTGTTCTTCGCTGCAAACGCTTCGGCACGACCGAGCACGATACAGTTAACTACAATCAGCGGGATAAACAATCCCAACACGTCGTAGATAGCCGGTAGGTAAGCTTGCATCAACAGTTGCACGAGCGTCACGAAGGTAGCAATCACCACGATGAAGGCCGGGATACGTACCTTATCGGGGATGAGGTTCTTTAGGAGCGAGATAACGACATTGGAGCATATCAGCACAAACATCGTTGCCAAGCCCATCGACATGCCGTTGATGGCGCTGGTGGTCGTGGCCAACGTCGGGCACATACCCAGTACGAGGACGAATGTCGGATTCTCCTTGAGAATACCGTTCATCAGTGTTTTTAATCCGTTACTCATGATTTACCTCCGTTTCTTTACTCATTGCATTCGTACGATCTGCTTCGCCGTATGCTTCAATGATTATAACATCTTCTTCAGCCTCCTCTTTATTCAGTTGGCTGGCACCGGTATGTGCTTCTACGCCGTGGAAATCGGCATAGGCTTGGTTGATAGCCTTCAGGAAGGCGCGGCTGGAGATGGTAGCAGCTGTGATAGCGTCTACATCACCGCCGTCTTTCGATACCGTCAGACTTCCGGCTTTACGACCGATAATATTCTGATTGGGTTTGTCGGCGTTCTTGAACCAATGGGTCATGTGTGAACCCAGACCCGGAGTCTCTTGGTGCTCCAGAACCTCGTAACCGAGGATATTGCCTTCGGCATCAAAACCAACCATTATACGGAACTGACCGCCGAAACCGTCTACGACAGCCTCTACAGCAGTGCCGTCTTCGTGACCGGCTATAACGGCCATCTTAGCGGCCTCTTGTTTGGCTTTCTTCTGAGCCTCGATGTTGGCTTTAGTCAGCAGATAGACTCCGGCTAAAGCGCCTGCTGCTACCACCGAGATGATAACGAGGCTCAAAACCATGTTGAGGAAGGTACTTTCTAATTTCTTCATAGCTGTTCCTCCTTATTTTTTCTCTGCCGCAAGGGCGCGATTAACTTTATTTTTCTTTTCGCCGAAACGCATCGGACGAATCTTGTTCAACAACGGAACGCAAGCGTTCATAATCAAGATGGCGAACGACATACCTTCGGGATAAGCTCCCCAGGTACGGATAACCATCATGATAAAACCGATACCTATACCGAAGAGTATCTTACCGCAAGCGCTCATGGGACTGGTCACATAGTCGGTAGCCATAAAGAACGCACCGAGCATCAGACCACCGGTCAACAGTTCGTAAGCTACATAACTGCAGGTGGACATTCCTTCGGGCAGCGCGCCAACCCAACCTGTACAAGCAGCAAACAACGCTACGGTAGCGATAATGCTGACGGGGATGTGCCATGTGATAACCTTCGTGCAGATAAGGAACAGACCGCCGATGATGAGAGCCAAAGCGCACACCTCACCGAGCGAACCACCCATAGCACCCAACAACGCATTCTTCAGCGGCACGAGTTGGTCGATGACGCTACCGTCACCGGTTTTAACGATGTGTTTGAGATAATAGAGCGGGGTAGCACCTGTTTCGGCGTCTACATAAGCGGTAGCAAAGCCTTTGGCTACAGGCCAAGTGGTCATTTGAGCCGGGAAGGAGATAAGCAGGAATACACGACCTACCAGAGCGGGGTTGAAGGGGTTTTGTCCCAGACCGCCAAAGGTCATTTTACCTACACCTATCGCTACTACCGCACCGATAAGTACGATCCACCAATCGAGACTCGACGGCAGGTTGAAGGCCAACAGCAGACCGGTAAGTACGGCCGAGAGGTCGCCTATCGTTTGTTTTTGCTCTTTGAGCAGGAAACGGCTGATGAGCCATTCGGTCAGCACACAGGCTACAACCGCTATAGCTGCCGTAATCAGAGCGCCCCAGCCGAATTCCATCACCGATACCACATAAGCAGGCAGCAGCGCGAGAATGACCAAAAGCATATTCCGGCGCACAGAATCACCACTGTGGGCGTGTGGAGCCGGAGCAACTATGAAATTCTTCATATTTATGATTTTTGATTTATGATTTCTTATTTAGTAACCTAAAACGATTACTTCAAATTTATTTATTTTTTCTCAGCTGCTTTGGCAGCGGCACGTTCGCGGAGGATAGCTCCTACTTTCGCTTTAGCAGGACGGATACCGTCGAGCAGACGACGATGCGAGGGACAGGTGAATACGCAGCAACCGCAATCGATGCAGTCCATGACGTCGTGTTTCTCACACTCTTCCCACATCTCCAGTTGGCTCAATCTCTGCAGCAGATAGGGTTCCAGACCCATCGGGCAAGCTTGTACGCACTTGCTGCAACGGATACACGGGTCTTCTTCCGGACGGATACATTCTTCTTTCGGCAAGAAGAGCAGACCGCTGAGACGTTTATTGGCGGGCATGCCTTCGATATGATCCATCGCGCGACCCATCATGGGACCGCCGCCGATAACCTTACCTGTGCCGGCAGGAACACCACCGGCAAGAGCGATAACCTCCTCAATAGGCGTACCAAAACGAACGGAGTAGTTTCCGGGTTTAGCTACGTGCTTACCGGTGACGGTCATTACACGACTGATGAGCGGTTTATTCTTTTGTACTGCTTCGTATACGGCGTAGATTGTTGCCACATTGTCCACTACGGCACCTACTTCGATAGGCAGTGCACCGCTGGGCACCTGACGACCGATACAAGCGTCGATGAGTTGTTTCTCACCGCCTTGCGGGTATTTGAGTTTGAGCGGCATCACCTGAATACCAAGTTTGTTTTGCGCCAACTTGGTCATGTGGGCGATAGCGTCTTTCTTATTGTTCTCGATGCCGATGATAGCACGTTCTACCCCTAAGGCGCGTTTGAGAATCTCGATACCGACGATTATCTCCTCACCGTGCTCCAGCATGAGTTGATGGTCGCAGGTCAGGTACGGTTCGCATTCTACACCGTTAACGATGAGCACTTCGGCTTTCTTACCCGGAGGCGGCAACAGTTTGACGTGAGTGGGGAAGCATGCTCCACCCAGGCCGACGATACCGGCTGCGGCTATCTTATCGATGATAACCTTGGGTTCGAGTGCGCACGAACGCATCAATGTGGGGGTGCGGTCAATCTCGGGCAACCATTCGTCACCTTCTACATCGATGAAGATGGCCTGTCCGGGAGCGCCCCATGCGTCGGTCCAATCGCCAATCTTAGCTACGGTACCGCTCACGGGGGAGCAGATATTTGCGCTGACGAATCCACCGGCCTTAGCCAGCAGTTCACCTACTTTTACTTTAGCTCCTACTTCTACAACAGCCTGCGCCGGTGCACCGATATGTTGCACCAACGGGATGATAGCCTGCTTGGGCAGCGGGCATTCAGTGATGGGCTGATGAGCGGAGAATTGTTTGTTGTCATGCGGATGAACTCCGCCTATGTTAAATGTCTTCATACTTCTACCTCCTTTGCGCCATTGTGATGTTATTGGGGAACGTGGCTCTGGGAGTAGCCAGAGCTTTAATCTTAGCGGCAATTGCAGGATCGAATCCTTTCTTCTCACCGCCCTCAGCTGCGGGTGCATCCTCTTCGGCAGCCGCAGGAGTCAGAATCTTTCTTACTTCGTCCATCGTGGGATCTCCACCTACAGGACAAGCCAAACCGTCCGTCTTGCCGGCCTTAACACACGCTTCTGCAAAGTTGCGGCACCCCGCAAATCCGCATCCGCCGCAGTTGGCGCCGGGTAACACGGCAGTAACCAAATCAATGCGAGGATCTTCTTCTACCTTGAAGAACAGGCTGACAACATACAGCAGACACGCTGCTAAGAAGGCTATCACGCCAAGCACTCCCATTGAAATAAGAATTAAGTACCAATTCATGTTGTTTGTTATTTTGAATAATTATATTTTTCGTGCCGTAAAGGTAAACTGTTTCTGCAAGCGATGCTTGAAGCAGCTGAGGATGAGGTAGTACACCACGATGCCGCTGAGCGACAGCGTGCCGACCCAAGCCTCGCCCCAGTCAGTAGCATAGTCCAGGGCAGCCATCACGCCCAACATCACAAAAAATGGAAGCAGATAGGCTATTACTACGGCTTTCCAAGCCATACGTTCGCGCACTTCTACCTCCACTTGGTCGCCCGCCTTTACGGGACCGTCGATGATGATGGCGTCCAGCTGTTTTTGCTTACTCTCGGACGACATACACATACTCTGAGCCTTACATGCCGAGCATGCGCTGGTCTGCATTATCTGCACACGAGCGGTCTGTCCGTTCACGCTCAGTACTACTCCCGTATGTTGAATCAGTTCGTCCATGACAACAAATTAGCGTGCAAAGGTACAAAAAGTTTTTCATATTCGCAAGTGCGCGCGTACATTTTATTAAAAAAAATAAATTTTTTAGTCAAAATGGTGAATTTTTAGGATATGAATTTTATCTTTTCAAATAATTTTTGTACCTTTGCATGCTAATTTTATGTATATTGACTAATTATGCCTCGTAAATCCAATCGTATCCCGACGCTGGAATATACCACGCCCACTTCGCAGACTCCGGAGAAGCTTCCGTTGATGGAGCGTGTGCGTGATTTCTTTGCCGATAATCGCACTCGTGCCATCATCGCTATTTTGATGTTAACTTTGGCTGTTTTTATGCTGGTGGCGTACATAAGTTTTCTGATTACCGGTGCTGCCGATTCATCGGTTTTAGACCTGCCCATGGCGGAGCGGATAGCTCGTCGTGGCGAGGTGCATAATGCGTTGGGTTTGCCCGGCGCACGCCTGTCGCGTTGGTTGATAGACGGTACGTTCGGTATCTCGTCTATATTGTTCGTCATGTTGCTGGTAGTGTATGCTTTACGGTTGCTGCGGGTGATGGCGTTGCAGGAGTGGAAACTGTTCTTTTGTACCGCTTTCTGCCTGGTGTGGTCTTCCGTTACTTTGGGCTTTATACACCTGATGTCGGGTGAACACGGATTCTTCCGTTTGGGAGGTGCTCACGGCCAGTGGTTAGCGACCTGGATGAATAGTTATGTGCAGCCCTTGGGATCGATGATTATCATCTTAGTGACGATGATTATCTTCCTCATTGTGGCCGACCGTCATTTCCTGCCGCGTACACAGAGTTGGTGGGAGTGGCTATGGGCACGCATCACGCGCCAGAAGCCGGCAGAAGAGGTGATGGACGATATCGTGACGGACGAGACGCCGGATATTCAAGTGACGCTGGACGTACCGGTAGAGGAAGAGAATGAACCGAGTGAGAATGGCGATCTGGAGGTGACTATTGAGCAGATTCCGGAAGAGCCTGCTGTCGAAGAACAACCGGAAGATGAACCGAAGACCAAGGACTCTGAGCCGGAGGGCGAGGATGTCGGTTTGGATATAGAAGATACGCAGGATGTGGAGCTCTCGGAGCAGTTAGAGCCGTATGACCCGTGCAAGGACTTGGAGCACTTCCGTTTCCCGCCCTTATCGTTGCTTAAAGTGTACGATAATGAGACATCGCCGGTTATCAACCAAGAGGAGCAGCAGGCCAATGCCAACCGTATCGTGACCACGCTGCGTAACTACGACGTAGAGATAGAATCTATTCGCGCAACAGTAGGTCCGACGGTGACCCTGTATGAGGTAGTACCGAAGGCCGGGACGCGTATTTCTAAGATACAGAATCTGGAGTCGGATATCATGCTCTCGCTCTCGGCGACGGGTATCCGTATTATCGCTCCTATGCCCGGTAAAGGAACGGTAGGTATCGAGGTGCCGAACGAGAACCCGCAAACGGTATCGATGCACTCGGTAATAGCTTCCAAACGCTTCCAGGAAGAGCAAAAGATGCGCCTACCGATAGCCTATGGACGAACGATTACCAACGAGGTATTTATGTTCGATTTGGCTAAGACGCCGCACCTGTTGGTGGCCGGTGCTACGGGAACAGGTAAGTCGGTGGCTATCAATGCTATTATTACCTCGCTGCTATATAAGAAACACCCAGCAGAGTTGAAGCTCGTCATGGTAGATCCCAAGATGGTTGAGTTTGCTCCGTATAAGCCGCTGTTGAAGCATTATTTGGCTGCTATGCCGGATGCCGATCCCGAGCAGGTGGTTATCACCGATTGCGACCGCGTCATCAATACGCTCAACTCGCTGGTTATTGAGATGGAGAACCGCTATAAGCTGTTGATGGATGCCGGCGTGCGTAATCTGGAGGACTACAACGATAAGTTTATCCATCGTCGTCTGAATCCGAATAAGGTGGTAGCCGATACGCTGCATCACCGTTATCTGCCCTATATTGTCATCATCATCGATGAGTACGGTGACTTTATCATGCAGGCCGGTAAACAGGTGGAGACGCCTATTGCACGTATCACCCAAAAAGCGCGTGCGGTAGGTATGCACATGATCTTGGCTACGCAGCGTCCGTCCGTCAATATTGTTACAGGTGTTATCAAGGCCAATATACCTACGCGTATAGCGCTACGCACGCAATCCGTTATTGACTCGCGTACGGTATTGGATGCCAAGGGTGCGGAACAACTGATTGGTCGCGGTGACTCGCTCTATGCCGGTAATGCGTCCATCACCCGTGTGCAATGCGCGTTTGTCGATACGCCTGAGGTAGACGAGATAGTCGGTCACATCGCTAAGCAGCAATGCTATACCGAGCCGTATCAGTTGCCGGAGTATGTGCCTGAAGGCGCCGAAGGCGATGCTTTGGCTCCGGGTAGCGTAGATATGAAACGTCTGGATCCTATGTTTGCTGATGTGGCGCGGTACGTAGTGGCTAAACAGGAAGGCTCGACGTCGCGTCTGCAGCGTGCTTTTGAGATTGGATACAACCGCGCCGGTAAACTGTCTGACCAGTTAGAGGCAGCAGGTGTCGTTGGTCCGAATAAAGGTCCCAAGGGACGCGACGTGCTGATTACCGATATGGATCAATTGGATAAACTATTAGCCGAATTAGGCGTAAAATGATGACACACCTATTCCTCATCTTAACGGCTTTGAGTGCTCTCTTCTCCGCGTTGGAGCAGAAAGTGATGGTAGCGGACTTTACCGTGACCGTCTCGACTAATAATGCCCAATCGCCCGGCGCTACTTATCCGGGTACGGTGACGATGCAGGGACGGCAGTTCCGCTTCTCCATGATGGGCACGCAGGCCGCTTATGACGGTGCGACGTTGTATGTATACGACGAGGATGTGGACGAAGTGACGCTCTCTACGCCTACCGAAGAGGAACTGGTGGAAGCTAATCCCCTGTTGTTGGCGCAGCGGATAGAAGAGTTATGCGAGGTGAACGAACGTGCGGTTAATCCGGCAGAAGAAGGTTCGGATATATTGGCTGTCTTTACACCGAAGGAGGCCACCAAACTGCCCTTCACGCGCCTCACGTTGCGCATCAAGGCTGGAGCCGAACCGCTGCCGGTGTCGTTGGAGATGAAGGAACCGAACCAGACGACCTTACTCAAATTGCTCAATGCCCGCTATACAGACGCCGCCCCGGACTTCACCCTTTCCCCCTCCGGCGCCTATATTAACGACCTTAGAGAATAATAACGAAAGGTTTGAGAACTATGAATGATTATCGTTTCATAAACATTGACCAGGAGCCGACCGAAGAACAATTGGCTCAACTGATGCACGAAGTTGCAGTTGAAGCGAAAGAACGCCATGACCGCGCTCATGCTGCTTATTTTGAACAAATTCATCAAATGGCACAGGCATTATAGTTGTTGGCGGTAGGCGGCGATGACGAAGCCTCGAAGGGTTTTGTAGTGCTTAGCGCCATGGATAGCGAGAGATTCGTGCCATTTATGGAGCCATTCGTCGTGTTTGACGGGATCACATAGATCGGCATCGGCTAAAGCAGACGCTTGTTTGATGAGTTGGAAGGCTTGACGTTGAGCTTCCGTCACGGAATCCGGGGCACGATGTTCGGGACAATGGGAGATGACGGTCTCGCCAAAACGGTTACTGAGATAGAAACGATGGCCGTTAGGCGGCATTGCGCCCGTATAGTCTTTGAATTTCTTGTTTAATGTAGCTTTTGCCATAAAGTTGGTAGTTTAAGTTAACCATGTGTCGCCCCGGTATGAGTCCCTTTCCAGTCTCGTTCCGATTCTCTCTCGATTGTGTCTCGTTAGTCTGATTTGGCTATATATGTGAGTCAAATAAGAGGAATATGAATTCGAATACAAAGATAATACAAATTCTCCGAATTTGCAAATTCCAGCGCGCAAAAATCAGTTTTTTTTACGAAAAATGCGCGCTTGCTTGCGTATATCCAAAATTATTTGTAATTTTGTAGCCGGTTTTGAAAACAACAATTAACAAACAATACCTTTAACACATGATTTACAGCAAAGAGGTACAGAACATGTGCCAGGTAGCCAAAGGTCCTCATCACGGACCGGCTCCCATCCCCGAAGAGGGAAAGTGGGTGAAAGCCAAAGAGATCTCGGATATCTCGGGTATGACCCACGGAATAGGTTGGTGCGCTCCTCAGCAGGGTGCGTGCAAACTGAGTTTGAATGTTAAGGACGGCATCATCGAAGAGGCTCTAGTAGAGACTATCGGTTGCTCGGGTATGACGCACAGTGCCGCTATGGCAGCAGAGATTCTGCCCGGTAAGACGATTCTCGAAGCCCTGAACACTGATCTCGTATGCGACGCCATCAACACGGCTATGCGCGAGTTGTTCCTGCAGATCGTTTATGGCCGTACGCAGAGTGCGTTCTCGGAAGGCGGTCTAACAATCGGTGCCGGTCTGGAAGACCTGGGTAAGGGACTGGTAAGCCAATGCGGTACGCTCTATTCGACTAAGGCTAAAGGCCCGCGTTATCTGCAACTGACCGAAGGCTACATCACCAAAGAGTATTTGGATGAAGACAACGAGATCTGCGGATATGAATACGTCCACATGGGCAAGTTCATGGACGCTATTAAGAAAGGTGTTGACGCCAATGAGGCCCTGAAGAGCGTCACCGGTACGTATGGCCGTACAACGAAAGAACAGGGTGCCGTTAAATCTATTGACCCAAGAAAGGAGTAAGCTATGATTCGTCCCGTTCAATTTGAGTCGCAAGACCGCCGCGAGAAACAGATTCTCGCTGCTCTGAATGCCAACGGCATCAAGTCTATTGAAGAGGCTAATGAGATTTGTGAACAATATGGATTGGATCCTTATATGACCTGTGAGGAGACCCAACGTATCTGTTTTGAGAACGCTAAGTGGGCCTATGTAGTAGGTTCCGCTATCGCTATTAAGAAAGGTTGCAAGAATGCCGCTGACGCTGCTGAGGCTATCGGTATCGGTTTGCAGGCTTTCTGTATCCCCGGTTCTGTAGCTGATGACCGTAAGGTAGGTCTGGGTCACGGTAACTTAGCTGCTCGTCTGCTCCGCGAGGAGACCGAGTGCTTCGCTTTCCTGGCCGGCCACGAGAGTTTCGCTGCAGCCGAAGGTGCTATTAAGATCGCCGAGATGGCCAACAAGGTGCGCCAGAAACCGCTCCGCTGCATCTTGAACGGTCTGGGCAAAGATGCCGCTATGATCATCAGCCGTATCAACGGATTTACCTATGTACAGACTGAGTTCGATTACTTCACGGGCGAACTGAAAATTGTTCGCAAGAAAGCTTACAGCAATGGTCCGCGCGCCAAGGTGAACTGCTACGGTGCTGACGATGTACGCGAAGGCGTAGCTATCCTGTGGCACGAGAATGTTGACGTATCGATTACCGGTAACTCGACCAACCCGACCCGCTTCCAACACCCGGTAGCAGGTACGTATAAGAAAGAGCGTATTCTGGCCGGTAAACCGTACTTCTCGGTTGCTTCCGGTGGTGGTACAGGTCGTACGCTGCACCCCGATAACATGGCAGCCGGACCTGCATCTTATGGTATGACCGATACGCTTGGCCGTATGCACAGCGACGCTCAGTTCGCAGGTTCGAGTTCCGTTCCCGCACACGTTGAGATGATGGGCTTCCTGGGCATCGGTAACAACCCGATGGTAGGTTGCACCGTAGCGTGCGCTGTAAACGTTGCTTTGGCGCTGAATAAGTAAATAGACCAAAGGAGGATTGCCGCATAGGCAGTCCTCTTTTTTGGGGTTCCATAGTTCAATGGATAGAATACGGGTTTCCTAAACCTTAGATCCGGGTTCGATTCCCGGTGGGACTACTTTGCGTGTTATACGGCTCAACACGATTCGCGACTCGTCGCTCATAAGAGTTTTCGCCGTTAACCCGCTCTCCGCCTGCGAAATAGCACTATGTGCTTTATTTCTTGGCGGGACAAGAAGAGAAGATACATGTTGAATCAAGGAAGTAATATAATCCAGCCTAAACTACCGGCGTTGGCTGTGGATGCTGCGTGCTCGGGTAATCCGGGCATCATGGAGTTTCGCGGCGTGATAGCGGATACGGGCACGGAAGTGTTCCGTCGAGGTCCGTATGTGCAGGGCACCAATAACATTGGTGAGTTCCTGGCCTTAGTGCTGGGCCTGGCCTACCTAAAGCAGCATCACTTGCCCTGGACACTCTATACCGACAGCATAACAGCTTTGGCGTGGGTGAGGGCGAGGAAATGCAAGAGTAAGTTGGAGTGGACCGCCCAGAACCAAGACCTGCTACTGACCGTTCGCAAGGCCGAAGCGTGGTTGCAAGCCAATACGTGGACGACGCCTATCTGCAAGTGGGAGACGTCGCTATGGGGCGAGATACCGGCCGATTTTGGCAGGAAGTAGGAAAAATGATAACTTGAGTTATCAAAATGTAGAAAAGTTTGTGTATATGCAGGATTTTGCGTAATTTTGCAGTCCGGTTTGAAAAACAACCTCAAACGACATCAAACAATATCAAACAATAATAAACTAAATTTTTTATCACTATGACAAAAGTAGCAATTAACGGTTTTGGCCGTATTGGTCGTCTGGCATTCCGTCAGATGTTTGAAGCTGAGGGTTACGAAGTTGTTGCAATCAACGACTTGACCAGCCCGAAGATGTTGGCTCACCTTCTGAAATACGACACCGCTCAAGGTGGTTTCGCAGGCAAGTTCGGTGAGGGCAAGCACACTGTAGCTTACAAAGACGCTCAACTCGCTGAGGATGGCAAGACCGTTCTCGTTCCGGGTTCGATTATCGTTGACGGCAAGGAGATTACTATCTACGCTATGCCGAACGCAGCTGAGCTGCCCTGGGGCAAACTCGGTATCGATGTAGTTTTGGAGTGCACCGGTTTCTATACCAGCAAGGCTAAAGCTGAGGCTCATATCCAGGCCGGCGCAAAGAAAGTCGTTATCTCTGCTCCCGCAGGCAACGATCTGCCCACCATCGTTTACAACGTTAACCACAAGACTCTGACTCCGGCTGATAAGGTTATCTCCGCTGCTTCTTGCACCACCAACTGCTTGGCACCTATGGCAGCTGCTTTGAATGCTTATGCTCCTATCCAGAGCGGTATTATGAGCACTATCCACGCTTACACCGGCGACCAGATGATTCTCGATGGTCCGCAACGTAAGGGTGACCTCCGTCGTAGCCGTGCAGGTGCTCAGAACATCGTTCCCAACAGCACCGGTGCTGCCAAGGCTATCGGTTTGGTAATTCCTGAACTGAACGGTAAGCTCATCGGTAGCGCACAACGCGTTCCGACTCCCACCGGCTCGACCACTATCCTGGTTGCCGTTGTTAAGGGTAAAGACATCACCAAAGAGGGCATCAATGCTGCTATGAAGGCTGCAGGTACCGAGAGCTTCGGTTACACTGAGGACGAGATCGTATCGAGCGATGTTATCGGTATGAAGTACGGTTCGCTCTTCGATGCTACTCAGACCATGGTGGCTAAGATTGACGACGACACCTATCAGGTACAGGTTGTTAGCTGGTACGACAACGAGAACAGCTACACCAGCCAGATGGTTCGCACTATCAAATACTTGGCAGAACTCAAGTAATCGGGAATACCACCTATTACAAGAGAAGCGGCTCACAAGGCCGCTTTTCTTTTTTTATTTATTTAAGGTACGCACACGCGCGCACACTATTGACGAATGTATTGAGCCAGATATTCCTGTTCCGGTTGGCCGGGAGTGGGGATAAGTTCTATCGTCACGCGCCCTTCGTGCCATTTGCGCAGCAATCCTAAGGCGTGTAAATCCATAATAGTCGAGTAGCCGGAGCGGGCGATAATGTGTTTGGCTTGCAGGAGAGCCGAGGCTAACTCGTCATCGCTGAGCGAGGGATATTTACCGCGGGCAATAAGCAATTGTTCCTCCTGTCCCCGATAGCGCTCACGAATTGCCTGCTCCAACATCGTCCTATGCGGCTCCAATCCGGAGAGGAGGGCGACCACAGTGTAAGGCGTAGGGTGTACGGTGTAAGATGTAGACGCCTCGAAGCGGCTGAGCGGACCGAGGTATCGGAAGGAGGAAGGATGACTCATAATGCCGGCCAGACTATGGGTGGCCTCGGCAAAGTCGGGTATCCAAACCTCATCATAATGGCCATAGATGTGGGCGTGCAAACGTCGCACCAAGGGTTGCAACCGACGCCAACCGCGCGGCAACAATATCGTCAGTTGATGCGTCATATAAACGCAGCGCGTATTAGGATGACGAGTGCGCGAGCGACGACTCAGATATAGTCCAAAGCGGTTGTCGGAGACGATAAGGTCGAAGTGTTGTTCCTCGAGGATGCGCTGCAAAGCCTTATGCTCCGCACGCGATACAGCGATGAGGTGGGGCAGGGAACGCAGGATAGCTAATACCTGACTGCGTCCGGATGAATACCTAAGTTGCAGGTGCGGGAGAGCAATAGCCGGTAAATCGGGAAAATGCTGCTGCAGCACTTGCAGACTCTCGCCGTCACCACCTAAGACCACCTGATGCCCTTCGGCTATCCATTGTCGGATGAGCGGGACGCAGCGCGTAGCGTGTCCCAGTCCCCAGTTGAGTGGTGCAACGAAGATCTTCATTAGGCGGAGATAAGGACGTTATACCCTTGTTGAATCAGCGGAGCCGCTATAGCCTCCATTTCCGGACGGGACAGTTTCTCTAAAGTCTTCAGCGGTGTCGCTCTATCGATGACGTAAATCATGATTTGTTGCGGCCGGAGGGTGTCCACTACGCGGTACCAGGCTTGCAACTCGTCCGGCGTGGTGTTGTCGATGGGCGTGCCGTAATAGTCGCCCCTCAGGAAACAAGTCTGCAGGGTAAACTGCCCCTCAAAGGCTTTCAGCCGTTCAACGATAGCGGCTACCGTCAGTTCATTATTCGATGGTCGGTCGATAAGGCGCATCGTGGTGTCAATGGCCGAGTCGAGTTTGAGGATGCGGTTGTCGCAGAGCATGAGTGCGCGGCGCACCTCTTCGCGTCCTATCTGCGTGGAGTTACTCAAGACGGACACTTTAGCCTGAGGATAATAGCGGTCGCGCAAGGCGCAGGTGTCGGCTATGATATCCTCAAAATCGGGATGCAGGGTCGGCTCGCCATTGCCCGAGAAAGTGATGACGTCTAAGGGCGATTGATTGGCGGCGAAGGAAGCGAGTTGTTGTTCCAAAGCCTCTTTTACCTGTTCGCGCGTGGGGAGTATAGGGTGCGAGACGGGCGTATTCCAGCCGCATTCGCAATAGACGCAATCGAAGGTGCACACCTTATGGTCGGTCGGCAACAGGTTGACACCGAGCGACACGCCCAAGCGGCGCGAATGAATAGGGCCATATATGATGGTATCGAATAGCATCAGCCTACTATTACACGATTGCCCAACGCCTTACAAATCTCGGTGCGGAGTTGGTGGAGGATAGGTTGTTGTTGCAGCAGTTCGCGAATGGTATTCCAATCGCCTCCGGTCTGTGCGTCTGCCAACATCTTCTCCAGTAACGCGATGCGCTCGTTGACAACCGTATATTTGAGTTCCAATAGCAGTCGCTGCGTCAACTCCGGCAAGCGGTCTGCATCGGTCTGCTGGTTTACTTCCTGAACCACATTCTCCGATATGGCCTGTTTGGAGAAGATGCGACTGAGTTGGTATTTATCCGTAGCCAGATTGGCAGCCAGACGGCTAATTTCCGTATCTGGATGCTGCACAAAGAATCGCTCTGCCACAAAGCCCTCTTCATGGCAATGCGCCATATATTCGTCAATAATCTTTTGGTAGATAGGCTCATCGGGCACTATCTCGTCATTGCGCATGTCGGAAATCACATATTCGCCAACGGTCACTACCGAACCGTCTTCGTAGGCGTATAAATCGCGTTCGCCGTAGCGAATGATGAGGCGGATAATGTTCTTATAGTTGGTAGCAAACTGTGCCTGCCGAGGGGTAGCAGTAGGAGCGGGCTTGGTCTCCACAGGGGCGGGTGCAGGTTCGTTAATCGGTGTCTCCTCTTTGGGCGCAGCCTCACCTTCTTTTTGCGGCTCGGCATAACGTTGACGGCGCGACTTATTCACTTCGCTGAGTAGCAGCCGCTCGTCCATCTTCAGTAGGTCAGCGCAGTCTTTAATATATACTTGCCGCGTAATAGCATCCGGTATAACGGCTATCGAATCGACTACCGAGCGTATCAGCGCACTGCGTTTGATAGGGTCCGAACCGGCTTCGGCACTCAGCAGTTTGGCCTTGAAACGAATGAAGTCGGTCTGGTTGGCTTCTATATAGGCAATAAAGTCGTCGGCATTGTGCGAGCGGGCATACGAGTCCGGGTCTTCGCCTTCGGGCAGGAGCAGCACTTTGACGTTGATGCCTTCTTCCAAAATCATATCTATACCTCGTACCGCCGCGTGAATACCTGCCGCATCGCCGTCGTAGAGGACTGTAATGCTGTTGGTGAAACGGTGCAGGAGTTTGATTTGGGGCGTCGTCAATGCAGTGCCTCCGCTGGCTACTACATTGGTGATGCCGGCCTGGTACATCGAGATAACGTCCATCTGGCCTTCTACCAGGTAAGCATGATTGAGGCGGGCTATCGACTGCTTGGCTTGGAAGAGGCCGAACAACTCGTTATGTTTCTCAAACAGCGGCGAGGTAGGCGAGTTGACATACTTACCGGCTTTGTCACTTTTCTTGAGCAGTCGTCCGGCAAAACCCACTACCTTGCCCGATTGCGAGAAGAAGGGGAAGATGACGCGCGAATGGAAGCGGTCGTACAGACGGCCGTCTTCGGATTTGAGACACACACCGGTGCCCACAAACGGTGCATTCTGCGAATCGTTAAGCAGGTATTTCTCTGCAAAACCGTGTTGCACGGCCTCTTTGCTCAGCAGGCTCTTGTCCGGCGAGTAGCCAATCTTAAACTTATGAATGGTCTCATCTTGCAAACCTCTCTCGCGCAGGTAAGTCAGTCCTACGGCTTGTCCCTCGCGGGTGTCCCACAACTGTTTTTGGAACCACTCGTTGGCCCATTCGTTCACCACAAACATTGACTCGCGGTCATCTTGGCGCTGCTGTTCTTCCTGGGTCAGTTCGCGCTCTTCTATCTCTATATGATAGCGTTTGGCGAGCATGCGCAGGGCTTCTATGTAGCCGCATTGCTCTATCTCCATGATGAAACCCACGGCATTGCCGGCCTTGCCGCATCCGAAACATTTATAGATACCTTTCGACGGCGACACGGTAAACGAACCGGTCTTCTCGTCGTGGAAGGGACAGAGACCGATAAGGTTAGCACCGCGTTTCTTGAGCGACACGTAGTCACTCACTACCTCTTCGATACGGGCAGCGGAAAAGATGCGGTCTATGGTGTCGCGTGGAATCATGAGGGAGCAGTAAATCAGTTATCCGATTGCCAGAAATAAATTCCTATACGTATATTCCATTGGTCGATACGTCCGCGTGTCAGACGGTCGTCCGGGTTGCCGTTAGCCAGTTTATACCCCATCTCGCCGAAGTTGTCGGCTTTGTAGGGATTCATCAGTCCGAAGTCGTAGCCGCCGCGCAGGTAATAACGCTTGTATTGGAAGCCGGCGCCTAAGCCCCACAGCACATTCACGTCGTGGAAATAATGCATATCCTCGGTATCCGAGTAACCGAAGATAAGATTCGGGAAGTTGGGGTACTTGTCGTCGTGCATGAGGTGACCGCGGAAGAAGTCTTTCGCATAGTGATGCACGCGGTACTGAACCGTAGGACCGGTGTAGAGGATGAGCCAGGTCTGTTTGGCAATCTCGAATTTGTATTGGAAGTCGATATTCAGTTCCAAGGTGTGCATCTCGTCATGCGATTTGACATCTAAGGACGGAAAACCTCCCGTCGGATTACCGTGCTCATCGTACGGGAACTCGGCCCACTTGGAGTCGTGAACGCCGTAGACATAGTTAAAGGCGAAGAAGTTACCGAAGCCTTTGACGTAGGTGACGTCGTATACCAGACCCAACTTCAATCCGTTCAGGATGTCCTTGCCTAATTTGGTCTTACTGTTCTTATAGGTCGACCAGTCTTTTACCTCGTCCGGAGGGGTAGGGGTGTTGAGGCGATAGAGTTGTTGGTTGAAGCCGAACTGCACACCTAACGAGTGGGTCACTTCGGCGTGGCTGAGGGGCGCTAAGGCCATGCAGACCGCCATTATACATACTATACGTTTCATTTCTTACGTTTTTTATTTTTCTTTTTATGGGTATCGTTGTCTTCCTCATCCTCTTCATCTTCGGTAGCCGACAAAGCTTTCTGTGTCGGACGAGCGGTGCGTCGGGGACGGTTGAAGATATCTTGCGGCGAACGCGGACGCTCCTGGTGAGCCCAGAAGAAGCCTAACAGGTAGGTATCTTTGCGTTCTATCTGGTCTAAGGGATAGAGGGTGCCGTTGGTGATAGTGGTGAAGAGCACGTGATGAATCTTGTTATTCTCCAAGAACATCGTCACGTAACTGCTCTGCGATTTATTCACGCCCACATAGACGCTGTCGTCGTCGCGCGGGAAGAAGACCGTCTCGGCATTGCCGCTCACCTCTACACGCTTCACCTGACCGTCGATAATAAAGGCTTTCATCTCCTTACCCGATAACTGGTCGTAACATATCGAGTCTTCCTGTTTGATACCTAAGGCGCTGCCTATGCCGTGGGCGTAGTCGAGTTTGCCGTTATGCAAATAGATATGTATCGTGTCGGCAGAAATCTGGTTCTCGGCACTCCAGCATACCGGCTCGTGGTGCAGCGTCATCATCGAGTCGCGGCCGTTGTAGGTGAGCGAGTCGCATACTATCTGGTAGTCGACATTATAGGCGCGCACGTTGTGATAGGCGCGCATACGGCGATACGTCGTGTCGGTATAGAACGAGTCGGGCGTGCACGGCACCTCTTCGGTGAACAGCGTGTCGGCGTGGATATACGTGAAGTCGGGTTGCGACCAGTCGATAGCCTGCGCACTGTCCGTAGCAAAGCCGCCTTTCTCTTTCTCGTACATGATGCCGTAATTACCTTTGAGCGTCATCTTCTGTACGGTGTCCTTCATTACCATATGCCCGAATACATTACCTATACCTATCTTCTTATCGTAATAGATAGTGTCGCCCGTCAGTTGTTTACCGTCGTCATGAATAATCTGACTGCGGTCCAGGAGCATCGACTGCTCGCTGGCGGTGTTGTACCAACCGTTGGAACTGAGAATCGTCGTCTCGCCGGCGTATACGATAGTGGTGGGACATACTATCTGCGCCACGTTGGTCTTGGTGTTGTATATCAACGTGTCGGCATCTAAGGTGAACGACTCGTTCTCCAGATGTACCTTATGGCGGAAGAGCGCCTCGTTGGTCGACGGACTGTAGCCGCCCCATACCGAACGCAGCGAGTTAAGGCTGTCGACGATAGTGCCGTCTTGGATATAATACGCCAAGTCGAGCACGCGGTCGTAGTTCATGCTGTCGGTTGTCAGGATGGTGTTGCGGTGGATAAGGCGCACGTTATGCCTTAGACGCGCCAACTTAGTATTACCGTCATAGTACAAGACATCACCAAAGCCCTGCAACGTGTCGCCTTGCTCAAAGCGCACATGACCGAAGGCATCAAACGAGTTCGTCTTCTCGTAGAAATAGGCCGAGTCGCAATACATCACCGCCTCGTCGTGGCGGAAACGCACGTTGCCCTTGAGCAGCTGTGCCTCCAAATGCCTACGCGAATCGAAACTCAGCGTCTCGGAGTGCTCCAGGTACACCATCGTCTGCGCCGTGGCAACCCAAGGTACAGTCGCCAGTACGATACAGCCTATCAACCAATATATATGTCTCATCGTCTTCATTCACTCATTCACTCATTCACTCCTCATGAATCCATCCGGGATACTCAAAGTCGCATCCGCGCCAGTGTTCGTCAATAAAGATATACGTCTCTTTCTGCTTGCGCTTAATCCAGTCTAAGATATACTGCGCACTCAGTTTCTGCTCCAGCATGGAGCGTATCGTCTGGTAGTCGTCTACCATGTTCGCGCGGTGCACCTCTTTCTTGGTCTTGAGCTTAACGACAGCGCACACCTCTTTATTCTTCGCTTGGTCCATCATCACAAAGGGCTGCGATATATCGCCCTCTTTGAGCGTGTAAATCTGTTTGGCTATCTCCGGAGGCAGGTCTTGGTACTCAAACTTACTCGAACCGGTAGACGAGTTAGTCATCAGACCGGCATTCATAGCCGTCGACTTATCTTGCGAGAAATAAGCCACAGCCTGCTCAAAGGTCGCATCGCCGCGGCGAACCACGTTGATGATGGAGTCCAAGCGCTCCAGCGAGTGCACTTTGTCGGTAGCCGATACACGCGGCTTCATCAATATGTGACGGCAGTTGATACGCTCACCTTTTTTCTCAATCAACTGGATGATGTGGAAACCGTATTCCGACTCTACTATACGACTCACTTTCTTGGGGTCGTTGAGGTTGAAGGCCACATCAGCAAACTCCGTCACCAACTGTCCGCGTCCCACAAAACCTAACTCGCCGCCGCGTTTCGCACTCTCTGTATCTTCCGAGTACAGACGCGCAAGCATCGAGAAGTCGGCCTTGCCCGTATTCACACGCTCCGTGAACTCACGCAGACGCGACTTGATACGCTCTATCTCCTCTTTGGGCACCTGCGGTTCAAAACTCAATATCTGCACCTCTACCTGTGCCGGGATCAATGGTATCGAGTCGGCCGGCAGCGAGTTGTAGAAACGGCGTATCTCAGCCGGAGTGGGTTTGATATGCGACGTCAACTTCTGCTGCATCTGTTGGATGATCATCTGATTACGCACCGTCGTCATCAACTCCTCGCGTATCTCGGTCTGAGGCTTGCGGAAATACTCTTCCATCTTCTCCTTGGAACCTATCTGCGAGATATAGTAGTTGATTCGCATATCCACCTGGTGACTCACCGACGACTCGTTAGCCTCGACGGAGTCTAACTCCGCCTGGTGGAGGAACAACTTTTGCACGGCTATCTGTTCGGGGATAACGCAGTACGGATCACCTTTCATCTCCTGACCCTCATATTGCGCGCGCAACTTCTCCTCTTCTACCTCGCTGCGCAGGATGGCTTCGTCACCTACTATCCAGATAACCTCGTCAATGATATTATCGGCTACCATGGGCACACTGAGTGCCATGAACAGCATGGTCAATAGTGTCTTATTTTTCATACAGTTTCAGTTTGTGAAAGAGTAATGCTTCTTCGTACAGACGCTCTCTCTCTTCCTGTAAATATTCTTTTTGTTGTAATCCTTCTAATAATCGGCGTATCTCCGGAGCGGCATAGTCTACCGGCATCTGTTCGCCGCGCATCTTCTTGTCCGTCACCTGCAACAGGTATACCGAGGCCGAGTCTTCGGCTTGTATCATACTGTGGCTGCGAATCTTTTGCTGCAGCACCTCCGGCTGCATAGGCAACCACATCTGCAACTGATTGGCGGTCTTCCACTCATCCGGGAATAACTCATAACCTGTGGCATACTGATAGGCGTATTTCTCTATCTTCTCTATGTTCTCGTCGGTCATCTTACCGAGCCATCCGCGTAACTTATCCTGCTGAGGCGCGGCTTTGGGCACGATGAGCAAGGCTCCCTTTACTATCGTCTCGCGCAACACGAACAGCGATGCGTTGTCCTCATAGAAACGCTCTACAGCCGTGTCCGGTATCTGCTTGGGTTTGCGGTGAGCCACTAAACGCTGCTCATATTCATGCACATATAGCGAACGGCGGTAGTCTTCTACCAAGCGCTCCAGGTCGGCTGAGGCACGGTCTTTGGCTTTCTCGTATACCAAGATATCCGTCGCCCATTGACGGATATAACGGTCTGCTATACGGGCACTGTCCTCCGCGTCCGTAGCATCGGCCGTCACCGCGTCTATAATGCGGTACTCCAAACGCTGACCTGCCACCTCGGCGGCTACACCCGCTTGCTGCTTATGCCTGAAAGAACTGCAAGCGCTTAAACAGATGACCGCCAAAAAATATAGTGTTGTTTTTCTCATACTTCGTCTCGTTTATCTCCGGCGCTTTAACGCCTTCTGTGCCTAAAGCCTCATCGCCGTATTCTATCTGCACCTCGTCGTAGATGCCTGAGTCTAATATCGTCTGCAATACCTGCGCACCGCCTTCTACTAACAGCGAGTGTATGCCACGCTGCGCCAAGTCGTTGAGGATATATTCCCAATCCGTGCACTCGCTATACACTATCGTCTCTGCGTCCGGCGAGAAGAGCTTGCTCTCGCGCGGCACCACACCCTTGCGGTCCAACAGCACCCGTATGGGATTGCGTCCCGGCCAATGAGTTGTCTTCAATCCCGGATTATCCAATAACGCCGTGCGCGTACCTACCATGATAGCCATATTCTCCGCCCGCAACTTATGCACCTCCTGCTTCGTCACCGTATTGGAGATAGCCAAGGCTCCGTTCAAATGCCGCTCTTCACTCTTCTCTCTTGACTCTTCACCCTGCCGCTTCCTATCCAGGAAGCCGTCCCTTGTCTGCGCCCACTTGAGCGTCACATACGGGCGGTGTTTCTCGTGCAGGCAGATAAAACGCTTATTCACTTCCCGACACATCGCCTCGCCTACACCTACCGTCACCTCTATACCCGCTTCACGCATACGTGCTATACCCTTACCGGCCACTAACGGATTAGGGTCCTCCATGCCCACTACTACGCGCTTCACACCCTTAGCTATTATCATGTCCGCACACGGCGGCGTCTTACCGTAATGACTGCACGGCTCCAGACTCACATATAGCGTACATTCGGAGAGGTCGTAATTCTTAATTTTTAATTCTTCATTTTTAATCTCCCACTCCCTAAAACACTCCACCTCTGCATGCGGACCGCCATAATGACGATGCCAACCCTCAGCGATGATTTTGCCTGATGCATCTACCAGCACCGCTCCCACCATAGGATTGGGTGCTACGTAGTATTCCCCTAAACGGGCTAACTCTACACAACGGGCTATATATCGTTCCTCTCGGGTCAAATCTTAAATTTTAAATCAAAAATTTGCAGGCCTGCAAATAATTTTGTACCTTTGCACCGTGAAAGACTTTTTGCACCATCTTACCGAGCGCCTCTTACCCTATCTCTCACCGGCTGAGGCTCGCGAGACGGCCTTCTGGATTATCGAAGAATCCACAGGCCTTTCACGCACGCAAATCCTTACGGGCGGCAAAGATACAAAAAATATTCCGAATATCGAAAATATTTTACAAAGAATTGCAAAAAAAGAGCCCATACAGTATATTTTTCAGCATACTTTGTGGAATGGACTCGACCTAAAAGTCACTCCTGACACCCTTATTCCACGTCCCGAAACCGCCGAATTAGTCTCTCTAATCTTAAATCATAAATTTGAAGTAATCGTTCCGTCAGGAAAAGAAATCTTAAATCATAAATTTGAAATCTTAAATCATAAATCTAAAATCTTAAATCATAAATCTAAAATCCGCGTCCTCGACATCGGCACCGGCTCCGGCTGCATCGCTATTGCGCTCAAGAAAGCGCATCCTGAATGGCAAGTCTTCGCTTGTGATATCTCTGAATCGGCACTTGACGTCGCCCGCGAGAATGCCCGCCGCAACAACGTCGACATCACCTTCTTCACCGCCGACATCCTCAATCCTAAATTTGACATCTTAAATCCTAAATCTGAAATCTTAAATCTTAAATCTGAAATCTTAAATCCTAAATACGACCTCGTCGTCTCCAACCCTCCCTACGTCCGTCATAGCGAGGCGGCGGATATGTCGGCCTCCGTCCTCGACTACGAACCGCATACTGCTCTCTTTGTCCCCGACAACGACCCGCTGCTCTTCTATCGCCGCATAGCCGAGTTCCTAATCACTAATAGAAAATCGAAAATCACTAATCGAGAATCCCTCCTCTTCTTCGAAATCAACGAATCCTTCGGCCCTGCTGTCTGCCACCTGTTGGACGGCTTGGGCTATAACGATATACAACTCTATCACGACTCCTATGGAAAAGACCGCTTTGTCTCTGCGCGACTTATCGGCTAAGGCGCAACAACTCTGTGCACGTGCCGAATACTGTGCCGACGATATACGCCTTAAGATGCGTCTCTGGGGCGGAACGGACGAACAGGCGCAGCAGGTCATTGACCTCTTGCACCGGAACGACTACCTCAACGATAGACGCTATGCCTCCGCTTTTGCACGCGATAAGGTGCGTTTTAATGGGTGGGGTAAACTCAAGATTGCTGCCGCCCTACGGGCTAAACACCTGCCCGAGACCGTCATCGATGATGCCCTTAATGCCATCGACCCCAATGAGTACCAACGTGCCCTCGAGAAAGCTATCCGACAAACCAAGAATCCCCGCTCACGTGGCTTCACAAGCGACGACCTCGATTAGTGATTAGTGATTAGAAATTCTTAATTCTTAATTACTACTGATGCGTTAACTTAAGTAACTTACTCTGTATATTGTTTATATTCATCAACCTATGAATATATTCAGACTTTTCGATTTGAAAAAAAAATGTTTTTTATGTTTATGTCTTTTGAATGATTTAACTCGAAGAGTTGGGGGAATTGGTGGTAAAAACTATCTAAAAATATATTTTTAAGGAGTTTTTAGCAGTAATTGACACAAAAAACAAAGTTTTTATTCATTCAAAAGTGTTTTGTCTGTTTTTTTCTTAAAGTTATCGCATCAGTACTAATTTTTATTTTTTTTCGGAAAATATTTGCGTATATCATTTTTTGTTGTATCTTAGCGCCGTATTTCTATCCGTACTACGTGAGATTTACTTTTTTTTGAGCTCACGTCAGGGAAGTGTCCTATTAGTGCGGGTGGGGTGCAAGGACATGATAAATAGCGTCTTACGCGCTTTGTTTTGACTTACAGAAATCTGGTAAATTTCACAAAAGAGTTACAAAACATTGCGACACTAAGATGCCTATGGTATGTATTTAGTGCGTACGCGCGTCTGCGTGTACCATATTATATATACGTACGGCGTGGGCTACGGTGTTGCTGTTTGTAACGAAAGGCAGTACCAGAGCCTCTGTAAGTGGAACGGCAAGATTGCAGTCCCGCTTTTATTTTTGCATATAGTTTGCGGGTGCTTCGATCTTGAAGTGCCCGCTTTTTTGATATGTTTATGATCTTTGACATATTGGATTACCGTAAAAATGAGCGACAAAAGTAAAAAAGTTGCTCGAAAACTTGCGTATATCAGAAAAAAGTTGTACCTTTGCGTCGAATTTGACTTTTTGAATAGACAAAATACAAACTAATTTGTCTTTTGCAATCGTCAAAATAAGTTCATTTTTGACTAAAGTAAACGACATCTATGCAAAGATTAAACCAACGGTACAAGCAATTATTGGATGATACAACCCTTGATTTTACAAGGTATATCTATCGGGAAATCAATTGGGGAAACAGGTTGATTTTACTGAAAGGTCCTAAAGGTGTAGGCAAGACCACCATGCTCTTGCAGCATATCAAACGGACTTTTGAGGATACATCCAAAGCTTTTTATGCCTCAGTAGATACATCTTGGTTTGCCACCCACACGCTTGTTGATTTGGCGGAGTTCCTTGTTTCGCATGGCGTAACCCATTTGTATTTGGATGAGGTGCATAAATATGTCGGCTGGGACAGGCAGATTAAAGAGATCTATGATGCTTTCCCTAAATTGCATATCGTGCTCACCGGCTCTTCCATGCTGCAACTGAGTTCAACGGATGCAGATTTGTCACGCCGTTGCCGTGTTTACACGATGCAGGGAATGAGTTTCAGAGAATATCTGGAGTTTGAGCATCTGGCGCAACTGCCCGCTATCCCATTCAATGAAATTCTTTCCACCCATCAAACGATAGCTGCGCATCTGACAAACCAACTGCCGATACAGAAGTATTTTGAGCAATATCTGGAACATGGTTATTACCCGTTCTACAAAGAAGAAGGCGATGGCTTTGCCGCGCGTTTGGAAGAAGAGGTGGATTGGATAATAAATGTCGAGATACCCGCAGTAGAGAAAGTCTCTTATGAGTTGGTATATAAGACAAAAGTGTTATTGGGTATCTTAGCCGAGTTGAATCCTTTTACGCTGAATGTGTCTGATTTGGCAACCAAATTAGGAGCCTCCAGAGATAGTGTCTATAAAATGCTGGATTTGCTCCAGAAAGCCGGACTGATAAGACGTTTATACCAGAAACCCACTGGTATGAAGAGGCTGCAGAAACCCGAAAAAATATTATTTGACAATACCAACTTGATGTATGCCTTATCGCCAAACACGGATACAGGTACGTTGCGCGAGACATTTATGTCCAACATGCTATGCTCGCATAGACTGGCTATGCCTGCCAAAGGCGACTTGTTGATTGATAATACCTATATCTTTGAAGTTGGTGGCAAGACCAAAGGCTATGGTCAGATTGCCAATATGCCGGAGAGCTATGTTATTGCAGATGGTATTGATGTAGGGTTTGGCAACAAGATTCCTCTCTGGCTGTTCGGCTTCCTCTATTAAGTAACATAATATATAACTATTTTTACAAAAGCGGTAATCCAATAGAGTGGAAACACTCAAAGCGGATTACCGCTTTTTCGTCGTCTATGATCGCCTATATGACTAGTAGACCAGTAGACTAGTAGACCAGTAGACCAGATACATAGATAAAAACAACAAAACCAATTTATAATTAACCGAGCCGCAAGGCTCACAGTATTAACAAAAAAATGATGAAGGTTCGTGCTAATCGAGTGTAAGCTTGCTTACCCGACTCGATGACGCCGAAGCTCCAGAAATTTAAATTTTTAAATTTATGAAAAGATTTTTTCTAATTCCGCTAATGACGCTTTGTACATGCGTTATGGCGTGGGGTACAGACTTCTCTTACTCCGTTGGATCGTCCGATGGGTCTGATTATCCCAATTTAAACGCTGCGCTGACAAACAGTGATGTCTATGCTAATGCAAAACTTAAAAGTGGATCAAACATCACCGTTACATTAACTTCAAACGAAACAACAGGTGATGCTATTGCCATAGATTTAAGTGCAGCAGGAAGTAGCTCCAATAAAATTTATGTTACCTTTGATCTGGGTGGATTCGAATTGGAAAAGGATATTGAAGTTACAGGATGTTCAAGTGCTTCTAATAGTAATATTGTTCTTCAAAATGGCACTTTTAGAGGCAATATTATTTTGAAAGCAAATGGTAGTAATCTTTCGTTGAAGAAAGGTACTAATGGCTTGGCAGGTAATATAGGATTAGTTTCGGAAGTTAGTAATAAGTGGTGGAATGGTGGAGCAAAAATTGAAGGCTTTTCCAGTGGAGATGAAATTTCAGCAGGTTTTAATGTAAACACGTATACAGGTGGAATAACAATCCCTAAAAACATTACTGTATCTGGTGATATTACTCTTGCCAATAATGCGTCTTTAACTATATCAGGAAACCTCACAGGTGATATTATTGTTGATAATGATTGGAAAGGTGCAATTTACTTTTATAATGGAGGTTCTATCGTTAGTGAATCGTTGTCTATAGGTGCGGGTACATTATCTTTATCTTCTGCTTATTCAGGAAACGTAGATGTTAATGGTGGAACCTTATCTTTGGGCAGTAATTCTAATTATACAGGTATAGTTACATATTCCGGTAATTCCAAGTTAACTATATCAAACGGAATATATGCCCCTGCAAATGGAAGTAACACTCCTGCCTCCTTACAAATTACGGGTGGAACAATGAATTTTGATCCTTCTGATTATCTGGCCGCCGAATACTATGCTACTAATAATGGTAATGGAACTTGGACTGTTAATACTTATACCTTAGTAAATGTCACTAAGGGATTCGGTTTAACCGGTACAGATTTTATGGCATTATACAATGATGCTCGTACAGCAGATGGTGACTCTTTGCGATTGTTGGAAAACTGCACTTTGAGTGGCGCAATCAACCTTAATAAAGCTGTTAAAGTATCCGCTCAGAGTGACTATAGAGGAAAGATTTCCCTTGCAGCTGACGCAGAAGTAACTTTTAGCAACGCAGGACAAACGTTCTATGGTTTGGTTGATGTAGTAAGTGGTTCGACTGCTAATTTTAACGCTGGTACATACAAGAAAATTGATGCTAATGGTAATATAACGGTAGATGGCGCAAATGTAACACTTAATTCTGCTAACATTGCTTCCGGAAAAACACTTACGCTGAATAGCGGTACCTTAAATAGCACTTATTCTGTTAATCTCTCCGGTACGATGAATATCCATGGAGGTGTATTGAATGCTTCTTCTATAACTTCAGCAGCGAACACCGCTAAATTATATATGGATGGTGGTTTGGCTAACTTTACTGCCGGAGGTATTAGAGGACATAATTATGCCTTTGATGTATTATCTCTCACAGGCGGAGCAATCAATAACTCCTCCCAAACATCTTCCGAATATGCAGCAATCTATTTGGTATACAGAGGAACAACTACTACAATTGAAAATTTAACCATTAATTCGGTTGCTACAGCTATCCGTATTGATGGAGGATGGGGATCATACGAAGATCTGGCTGAAGATGCAGAATCATACATCAGTAAACCTTTGAGCATTTCTAATTGTAACATCAATGTATCCGGAGATTACTCTCAAGCAAATTCTAATTATTTTAATCGCAGTGCATTTGCAATGATATTCAATGCGGGAATTGTTACTTTGTCGAACAACACTGTTACAGCGGTAAAATCCGTAGTTATGACAAATAACAACGATCCGTATGTTCAAGTAATTTTTGCAAGCGGTTCGTACGAAACGACTGGAACAGACTCGATTATTGTTGCTCAAACCAATAACCCAGAAACATTCAGTATTCCGGGAACATCAACAGCGCGCTTTAGTAAAAAACCAGTTGTGTATATCCCGAGTTTTGGCCCGGGCAATGGTATGGTTGTTGAGGTTGCAGAAGCTGGTTATACAATGAATAATAATGGCGGTTGGTGGGAAATCACCGAGGCTGATCCTATCGCACTGATTGGAACTAGCACCTATGTTCGTAAGATGAGCGATATTCTCAATTATTTCATTCACGAAGGTTGGAGTACAAACATTAATATCCAATTATTGAAAGACTACACTTTGACGGTTAACTCTCCGCTTTACATAGATGCTGGATATACTTGTAATCTTGACCTGAATGGTCACGTATTGACTGTAAACGGTCGTTCGGCAGATAAGTTGATTGTTAATGGTACTTTGAATATTGATGGTACTGATAGCGGTAGTAAGATTATCTCGAAGAAGGGCAACGGCTTCAATGTAAACGAAGGTGGTGAACTGAGCATCAACGATGGTACCTATAAGACAACTCAGCAGCAAGCAGAGAATATCACTTATTCAAATGATGTTACTGAAATTCAGATATCTTCTTCCTATATCGTACGCAACAACGGTGGTACAGTTAAATTAACAAACGCTATCTTCGATGCTGGTTGCTACGCTGTAGATAACTGTGCAGGTAATGTAACTATCAAGGGTGGTGAGTATAGTTCAAGCGCATCTATTGAAACCGGTGAGTATCTCTCGTTTGTTGAGCGTTACCACCACTACGGCTATGCTATCGCAAACGCAGGTACGATGTCGCTGATCAACGCAACTGTTACCGGTGTTCATGGCGCAGTTATCTGTAAAGATGAGAAAGGTGTTCTGGATATCGATGGTTGTGAACTCATTACCGAGAATTCTGAGAATCTTGAAGACGCTAATGGTGCTCTTGTAGTTGCTACTAACTCGATGGTTTCGGTTAAGAACACGAAGATGAAATCTCCGCGTGCTAATTATGCCGCACACGTTGGTGACCTGGATGAGGGTAGAACCTTCGGTATAGTAAATATCTATGCAGGCTGTTACTTGACAGACAAGATGTATGTTGATCAAGCTACAGCATCTGCTGAAGAAATTCTCTTCCCAATGTCTGTCGCTGAAACTTCGGCTTGGTATTCAGCTGCTTTGAACGGTGGTTTTGGTCCGCTTCCTGCAGGATACGTTTATGTGGCAGTTGAGAATGCAGGCGATGATGCAGATGAATTTGAAGCAGGATATCGTTGGAAAGTAGTAAGTGAGAGCGATGATGTTCAAATCGTTGATCCTAACGCAACTACTATTCCTTGGCAGCAGAGTTCTACGTGGGATGCAGATAAAGCCTCTACCAATACAGATGAAGTTCCTGTAGCTACCACAATTGTAACTATTCCTGCAGAAAAGGAAATTGTGATTAGTGGAGATGCCAACAAGAACAATGGTATCAATGACGCTGTTGCAGAGCAGATTTTCATTGGGAATGATGCTAAGCTGACGGTTGAGACTGGTACAACCCTGACCGTAGGTGAAGGTGGTGTGAACATCGCTAACGGTGGTCAACTCGTAGTTGAACCGGGTGCTATTGTAACCGTAGGTTCTGCCGGTTTAGTTACTACCGAAGAAGAGGCACTGGTTATCGAGGCTACTGAGGAAGATCAAGGTGTGTTCCTGCTCCAACCGGAAGTAACAGAGAACACCCAGCCAAAGGCTACCATCAAACTCGTTACTAAATGTAAACAAGTTGCTGCTAATGAATATCTCTGGGAGCGTTTCGCTATCCCGACTATTGATGGCGAAGAGACTACTTTCTCTATCGAAGGCGGCACTACAGGTATTGTAACTTACGACGGTGGTGCATTCCAGCAAGGTCTCTATGGATGGAGCGATGCTCAGCAAGATTGGGTAGGTTTGGATCGATTCAAAGATATGAAGCCGTTCAAGGGTTATCAGTTGTCCAACAACTCGTTGAACGCTGGTGTAACCTATGTATTCGAAGGTAACATCGTTGGTAATGCAGATAAGAATTACGAGTTCGCACAAAGCGGCTTCGGTTTCTTCGGTAATAGTTATACTGGCGACATCGACATCAAGAAATTCCTCCAAAGCTTCGGCGAGAATATGCAGAAGACCATCTGGATTTACGACTACTATGCTGATGCCTTCAAAGCTATAACAGAGACCAATTATGGTACTATATACTATGGCACTCGTAAGGCTCGTCATGAGTTCATTACCGACATCCGCTCCATGCAGGCATTCTTGATGAATACATTCGCTGAAGGTCAGAGCAATACAACAGTTGACTATTCAACGGCTATCTGGGGCAACCCGAAATATAATCTGGTTCCTGTTACTCCCGCTCCTGAGCGCGTAGCTGCTAACGAAGACCGCTTTACCGTTTATGTAGCTGGTCAGAAACAAGAGGACGAAGTTAGCTTCATCCGCAATAACGCTTACTCTGCTGCCTTCGATAACGGCGCAGATGCCAGCAAATGGATGAACAACGGTCTCAACCTCTATGTAACTACCGAAAACGGCGATATGGCCGCTGTGGCTTCTGACGAAATTGTTAATATGACTATCGCTTTCCGTTCGGGCAACGAGACTGAATATACACTCGGCTTCGATAACCTCAACGGCGAACAATATTCGCTCCGCGATGTATTGACCGGCCAGGTCATCAAGATGACAGAAGGTGCTACCTATACCTTCTCGCAGGAGGCTAACACAACCGTTCCCGCTCGCTTCCAAATCGTAGCTGCCGATAAGGTTACTACCAACATCGAAGATCTCGAGAACGCCGCTTCTGTTCAGCAGAAAGTGCTCAAGAACGGTACTCTCTACATCTTGCGCGATAATAAGTGGTATACTGTACAAGGACAGAATGTAAAATAATCATTGTTGCTGTTGCTCTCCGGTAAATGCCGGAGGGCAGCAGAGAACAATCTTAAAAATGAAAAGATGAAAATGTATCAAACACCACTTGTTAATGTTACTCCCGTAATAGGAGCAGTTATGCTTATGACCGGCTCTCCGAGCGGTAATATCCAGGGGACCCCTGATGATAAAGGCATGAATAATCCGGTTATGGCTCCCGGACGCAAGTTATACATCTAATAAACCTATTAACGTATTTACATAATACAATACTGATATGAAAAAGATTTTTGCTCTTGCACTTGCTTTGGTTAGTACCATTAGCATGTTCGCTGCAATCAATTCACAGTTCACGCTCTATTTGGAAACCGATACCAAAGAGGTTTATGCCGAAATGGCTGCCGGCAACTCCTATAGTCCGTTTAACGCCGCTTCATGCGCATCGTACGCTGCTGAGTTGGGTAATGCCAGCAATATCGGCTTGTACGTACAATATCAGGGTGGCAACTACATGGCCTTGTATGCTCCTGAATTTGTCAACGTACCTGTAGTAGTTGTTACTAGTCGCGAAGCTGCTGCTAAGCAGAACTATGAGTTCTTCGTTGAGTTCGGCGCCAGCCACGTAGAAGATGTTTATCTTACCGACCTGCGTCCTGATGGCGGTGGAGCACCTGTAACTATCAACTTAAACACCATCACCGGTGTTGATGGTTATAGCTTCACCCTCCAAAACGAAGCTAACTATGTAGAAGGCGAGAACTGCGTTATCGCTGACCGTTTCGTCCTCAACTACAATCCTGCTGCTTTCGTAACTTCCGTTACTACCAATGCAGACGGATGGGCTTCGTTCGCTTATACGGCTGACGTGGCTCCGGCTTATCCTGCCGGTCTCACTGCCTACAAAGGCGCGCTGAATACTACTGATCCCGACAATATGGTTGTTGACCTCACTGAAGTAACTGCTATCCCTGCCGGCGCCGGCGTATTCGTTCATGGTGCTGCTAATACTACCTACTACTTCTCTGCTGCCGCTTCGGCTCCCGCCCTCACTGATAACCAGATCGTAGGTTGCACTATCGCCACCGACCCTGCCGATATTACTGACGCTATCTATACTCTCCGTAACGTAGGCGGCACTACTGCCCTCTATCAATACGTAGGTACGGAAGCTATTCCCGCAGGTAAGGCTTATCTGCCTATCGCAATCTCTGCCGGTGCTCCTGCTCGCATCGCTATCCGCGTTGCTCAGCCTACCGACGTGCGCGAGGTGGAAGCTACCGTTAAGGCCGAGAAGTTCATGGAGGATGGAAAAATATACATCCGCCGTGGTGACAACATCTATAACCTCCAGGGACAAAAAGTCAATTGATAATTGACACGTTAAGATTGAATATCGCTAACTTAAAAATTATGACAATTATGAAAAAGACTTATAATGCTCCCGCTACTGAACTGT
>JAFSJN010000012.1 GCA_017439235.1 Paludibacteraceae bacterium | reverse complement strand
TTCTTGCGACCTGCGGCTGCCCACTCGTCCACGTTCTCCGCCATCGGAGACGACGGCGTGATAGGATAGATAGCAGCTACCTCGGTGAACATGTAAGCCACATGTGCCGCAGCTGCGTTACCATCCATGGTCATAAATTTTTTCTCTTTTGCCATTGTTGTGAAAAATTAATATTTTTATTTGATATTGTTTGACGTAGTTTGATGTTGTTTTTCAAAATCACGGGATAATATATATAATATATTATAGGGTGTAGTATGATACGTGATTGTCTCGTGATACCTTCGACATATCTCTAACTCTAATATAAGAAGCCAAAGAGCCATAGGGGCACTTGTTTATTCACACCTATCTCCATATCGCCGATAGCAGCAAAGCGGAAGCCGGGCACCTTAGGTTTGGTAGCCAAGACATCGAAGCGCATCTTTTGGTCGATAAGGAAGGTAGCATTCTCCACAGCATTGACTTTGTGCAAGCCATGAATAGCATTGTAGAAGAATGTCTCTGCTACATCCTGGTCGTCCACCTGACGTGTCGGCAGAGCGAAGCAGAGGTTAGGATTCTGCATGTATATGCGTGCAGGCTTCATCGGGAACTCCTTGCCCTCGGCATACAGCATATTGATGAGGCGCGCATCTTTGAGACATTTGATATAGTTGATAACTGTAGCACGCGAGGTGTCTGTAGACTCAGAGAGCTTACTGATATTGAGTCCGCAGGGAGCCTCAGAGAGCAACATATAGAGCAATTGACGAATGCGATGGAGGTAAGCAACTTCGATTTGCTTGATGAGCAGCACATCCACCTCCAGCATCATATTCATAGTCTTGAGCAAAGATGCCATAAAATCAGCATTCTCCACGCCGAATGGATAATAGCCATGCTCCAGATAGTCGCGGAAGAACCACATCGGTTTAACCTGCGAGCAGATAGAATGTGCTATATCCACATGATGGTGCAGAATTTCGTCGAGCGTATATACGGGCAGGTTAGTACCGGTTTGCAGGTTGAGATATTCACGGAATGAATAGCCGCGCATATTGTACATCTTAACGATATGTCCAATATCCGAGTTACCCTCGATAAGGCGCATGACAGGCGATGCAGAGAAGATAATACGCAGACCGGTATAGTGGAAATAGCAATCGCGCAGTTCTTTAGACCAGTTGGGGTACTTAAACGTATGATCAATGAGCAGCGTCTTACCGCCTTGCTTAACAAACTCACCGGCAAACTCGTAGAGGGAATGCTCGGTAAAATAGAAGTTGTTAAAGTTGATGTAGAGTATCTCGCGCCTCCTTTCGGGATCGCGGTCGGTTAATAACTTGGCGTACGACAAGAGGAAGTCGGTCTTCCCTACTCCACGCGAACCCTTAATAGCAATAAGGCGGTCGTGCCAGTTGATTTCATCCATTAATCGGCGGCGAACAGGCATTTGCACATGCTCCACCAGGTAATCGTGTGTTTTGTAAAAGCTCTCTAACATAAACAACAATTAAGAGGTACTACGAAATTCGGGTGCAAAGGTACAAAAAAAAAATGAGAAATGCAAACTCTACATTACATTTTTTATAAAAAAATGCATTTGAGCATTTTACACCACCATTTTAGGCAAAAGAAAGACCGACCCGAAGGCCGGTCTCAGTCGGATTACAACGAAATTGCTCCGCTTGGGCAGACATCTGCGCAAGTTCCGCACTCGGTGCAGATATCCGGATTAATACTGTAACGATCGCCTTCGGAGATAGCTCCCATCGGGCACTCATCTTTACAGGTGCCACAAGCGATACAATCTTCTGAAATTTTGTAAGCCATGATTTTTAAGTTTATGGGTTTATCAGTTTATGAGTTTATCAGTTTATCCGTTTATGGGTTGTTGAATTTCCGATGCAAAGGTACAACAAAAAATCGAGACTACCAAATTTTAGGGAGAAAAAATCAAAATTAAGAATTATTTCTTTTTCTTAGCGGTAGCCAGTACTGCCATCAGTTGGGCTGCAGGACCGGTGAGGCCTTTGTCGGTCAGACCTTTACGTTTGGCGAAGGTGGTCCAGTCCTTGGCACCGCCTTCAGAGACGGGCATCCCCAATTGTAGGTAATGACAATAAGCGATAGCGAGCGCATCGGTGGCATCCAATTTCTTAGGCATTTGCTCGTCAGGGATATGCATGAAGCGCTGGAGCATACCTGCCACCTGCTCCTTGGACGAATGGCCATTGCCGGTGATGGCCATCTTAATCTTCATCGGCGAGTACTCGTAGACAGGCACATCCTTGCTGAGCGCCGCAGCAATTGCCACCCCCTGTGCATGGACAATCTTAATCATCGTCTGCGGGTTTTTGTCCACGAACTGCGTTTCAATAGCGAGGCTCGTCGGATGATACTTATCTATTATCTCTTGCAAAAAGAAGAACTCTTTCTGTAAGCGCGGATACTGTCCTTCGAGTTTATGCACATCGTACGCCCCGAACTCCAATATCTCCACTTTTTGCCCGCAAGTCTTGAGTACGGCATAGCCCATAAACAATGTACCCGGGTCGACCCCCAGGATAATATGTTCATTGACGAGTCGGTCTTGCATAGTTCAAAAGGATCAATCAGTTATTATCTTCGGACACGTAAAAGACATCTTCGCCTTCCGCATGCATATAGTATTTCTCACGGGCAAAGCGCTCCAGACTATCGGTATTGCGCAGATTATCCAATTCGCGGCGCGCCGTTTCAATAGCTTCTTGCGTTTCGCGCAGTTCTTTACGTACTGCACGCATCTTGCGCTGACGCCGTATACTGCTGATGACACTCTGTTCGCCAGCGAGCAGGAAGATAAGGCCAAAAGCAATGAAGGTAATGACGTACTTATTAAGCACGTATTTACGGATATTCGTCCAAGCCTTTTTCCAGTCGATGGGTTTCATAGCGAGCAAAAGATGGTGCAAAGGTACACAAAAAAAATGACATACGCAAGAGCGCATGCCACTTTTTGAGTTTTTTAGCCTGTCAGGCGTTAATTCTTGAAGCGCAGTTCACCTTCGCGAAGTTCTACGATGACAGGGCGTTTAGGATCGATACGTCCGGCAATAATCTGCTTACTGAGTTCGTTGAGCACCAGTCGTTGCAGAGCACGTTTAACAGGTCTTGCCCCAAATTGCGGGTCATAGCCTTCGTGCGCTATATAAGCGATGGCATCGTCAGTAACGCGCAGTTCGATACCTTGTGCCGATAGCATCTCATGGATGCGCCCTATCTGCAAGCGAACGACTTCACGCACATTATCTTCGCTGAGTTCCTCGAAATGGATAATTTCATCTATACGATTGATAAACTCCGGTCGAACGGATGCTCGCAGTTGTTCTTCGGTGAGGTTGGAAGTCATAATAATCAGCGTATTCTTGAAGTTCACCAGCCTACCCTTATTATCGGTCAGTCGTCCATCATCGAGCACTTGCAACAAGACATTGAAGACATCCGGATGGGCTTTCTCTATCTCATCGAAGAGGACTACACTATAAGGTTTGCGACGGATAGCCTCGGTGAGTTGTCCACCTTCATCATAGCCAACATATCCGGGAGGCGCTCCGATGAGTCGTGTAGCCGAGAATTTCTCTTGGTACTCCGACATGTCGATACGCGTCATCATGTTCTCATCATCAAACAGGTAGTCGGCCAGCGCTTTGGCCAATTCGGTCTTACCCACACCTGTCGTACCGAGGAAGATAAAGGAGCCTATAGGCCGTTTGGGGTCTTGCAACCCGGCACGCGACCGACGAATAGCATCCGATACGGCTTCTATGGCCTTGTCCTGACCAATCACACGGCGGTGAAGTTCTTCCTCCAGATGCAAGAGTTTATCGCGTTCCGATTGCATCATTCGCGCTACAGGAATACCGGTCCAGCGTGCTACCACTTCGGCTATATCATCTTCGTCCACCTCCTCCTTAATCAGTTGCGGAGCGGATGTGTCGCTTTGTTGGCGGGTCAGTTCATCTTGAGCCGTCTTGATATTGGCTTCTGCAGCGGGGATGCGCGAATAGCGTATTTCGGCTACGCGGCCATAATCGCCTTCCCGTTCCGCCACCTCAGCCTCGTGTTTCATCTGCTCAATATGAGCTTTCTCGTTTTGGATAGTAGCCACATAGCCTTTCTCCTTCTCCCATTGCCGGTTGAGGGTATCGCGCTTTTGCGTCAAGGTCGTCAGTTCCGTTTCCAAAGTTTGCAGTTTTTCCTTATTATTCTCGCGTTTAATAGCCGCACGTTCTATCTCCAGTTGCTTTATTTGGCGATCGAGGTTATCTATCTCTTCCGGCTTAGAATCCACTTCCAGACGCAGTTTGGCAGCGGCCTCATCCACCAGGTCGATAGCCTTATCGGGCAAGAAACGATCCGTTATATACCGTGCCGACAGGGTTACTGCCGCTATCAACGCATCATCCTTGATACGTACACGATGATGAGTCTCGTATTTCTCTTTCAATCCACGCAGGATGGAGATAGTAGCGGCCTCATCCGGTTCGTCCACCATCACTTTTTGGAATCGACGTTCGAGGGCTTTGTCTGTCTCGAAGTATTTCTGATACTCATCCAATGTAGTTGCGCCTATGGCCCGCAGTTCGCCACGTGCCAGAGCCGGCTTAAGGATATTAGCGGCATCCATTGCTCCACCCGATTTACCGGCCCCCACCAAGGTGTGTATCTCATCAATAAACAAGACTATCTCACCAGCGGCTTGTACAACCTCATTAATCACACCTTTGAGTCGCTCCTCAAACTCGCCTTGATACTTAGCTCCGGCAATAAGTGCACCCATATCAAGCGAATAGATTTGTTTGCGCTTAAGGTTCTCCGGCACATCACCTCGTACGATACGATGCGCCAAGCCCTCAGCAATAGCTGTTTTTCCCACACCGGGTTCACCAATGAGGATAGGATTGTTTTTAGTACGGCGTGACAGGATTTGCAATACACGCCGGATTTCGTCATCTCTACCGATGACGGGATCCAATTTGCCTTGTTGCGCCCGTTCACACAGGTTGATGGCAAACTTTTGAAGATTTTCGTTGTTGTTATTCATAGTCATCAGTGTTTTTTACCCCCAATAGCACAAAGTGTATACCAAAAGCCACGCGGCTGACAAAATGGCAGTCGCGTGGCAGACAAGAATATGTTTATCGTATCAGATGCGGATATATATCTGCTTACGATACAGCGGCCAAGCAATGGCCCATAGGATAACAACCAGAGATACGGCGCAAGCCAGACTACCCCACTTATCGCCCAACCAGGGTTGCATAATTAAGTTGTACCACGCGCCCCAGACGTTATAGGTTGTCTCGTTGATGGTAAAGCGGATGACGCGCATGATATACACCAGGATAGCTGAGCAGCAGAACATCAGCAAGGGATTGACACCAAAACTCTCGAAGAATACGCTCCAGCGATGGAATCCGCGCAGGTCGATGAGCCAGGTAAACACACCCAGCAACAAAGCCGCTAAGCCGCACGTAAGGAAGACGTACGAAGCCGACCACATAGATTTATTAATCGGATAGGCATAATCCAACAGGAATCCCATAAAGAGCATCACAGCGCCTAAGAGTTGTACACGATAGATACGCACTTCCTGCTGGCCGGAGGACATCAGTAGCGAGCCAAAGATGGCACCGATTAAGCAATGTGCGACACAGGGTATAGTAGAGAGCAATCCTTCCGGATCAAAGGCAATACCTCCCTTATGGTACATATGCTGTTCGCCCAATAACGCCACATCCACACGAGCCACCACATTATCGGCATCAAGTTCAAAACTGTCTGTTACAGATTGGAGAATACAATATCCTATTAGTAAGGCCGCTGCCACAAAGGGGATTCCCTTGGGTTTACAGAGCAAGAGTAGCAGTCCTGCTAATGCGGATACGATACCAAGGCGCGGGAATACGCCCATATAGCGCATGTGCTCTATAGGGAATTGTACCAAGCTATAGTAGACTCCGTCTCCTGCGCACACGTGGGACAAAGCCATTCCGAACCAGGACAAGGCCCAACCTATTAATAGGATAAGCGCGCCGCGGTAGATAGTATGCCAAGCCGTATGCAAAGTTAAACGGAAATCAAACTTGCGATAGGACAGGTACATAGCCGTTCCCATACAGAAGATAAAGAACGGGAAGACCAAGTCGGTAGGTGTACACCCGTTCCACTCAGCATGTCGCAGGGGAGCAAAGATATTTGCCCAAGAGCCGGGATTATTGACAATAATCATTCCTACTATTGTCATTCCACGGAGGACGTCTAACGAGAGAATGCGTTTGCCGGTCATAGTTTGGATTGGTTTGCAAGAAGAGCAACCCGAGGGCTGCTCTTCTTAGGTAAGCGGGTTAATCCCGTTGAATGCTTACTCCTGGTTGAGGGTGATACGACGGAAGTCCGTAATATTCACACCAGACTTCTTGAGCACGTCCTTCACGAGCTCTTTCGAGTCGGAGAGGATGTATTGTTGCTCAACAAGAGTCGATTCCTTCAAGAACTTCTGCAGACGACCTTGAGCAATCATCTCCACTTTCTTGGTGTTGATTTGAGCCTCAGCCTCGGCAGGAACGGTAGCGCGGATGTTGCGTGCCGTCTCAGCCTGTTCGGGCGTCAACCAACCCTTAGTGGTATTGGAAGCGATGTGGTCATCGCTATCGGCATGAGCAGGATTGATGCCGGCCTTACGCAGAGCGTTCTCAACGGCCTTATTGATTTCATCCTGTTTGGTTTTGTCGATAGCTACTGCCAATTCGCGATCCTTAATTTCTTGAGCTACGTGGTCAGCATCGAGAGCTACGGGAGCCATAGATGCAACCTGCATATTCATGCCGTGCACGATCTCCTGATCAGCATCAGCCTTGTCAGCAGCTACGAGCGACGAGAGTTTATTACCCAGGTGGTTATAAGCATCTACCTTAGGAGCAGCGATGAAAGCATAGTCAGAGAGCTCCATCTTCTCACCGGTAACACCAGAGCGCTCGGTAACCCAGTCAGCCAAGGTGCGACCATCAATAACTTCGTTACGCAGAGCCTCCAAATCAGCGGGCTTGCGGTCCATAGCTACGTTGAGGATGAGCTTAACGAGAGCCACGAAGTCCTCATTCTTAGCCACAAAGTCGGTCTCGCACTTTACAGCTACGATAGCGCCGAAGCCGTTCTCAGCTTTAGCCAATACGCAGCCTTCAGATGCCTCACGGTCACTACGTTTAGCGGCGATAGCCTGACCGCGTTTGCGGAGCAGGTCTTTAGCTACCTCAAAATCACCATTCGCTTCTTCCAAAGCCTTCTTAACATCCATCATACCTGCGCCGGTCATATCGCGCAGTTTTTTAATATCAGCAAGTGTAACAGCCATTGTAATTAATGATTTACGATTAGTGATTTATTTACTCAGCCTTAGCCTCTTCTGCAGCGGGTTCAGCCACCTGTTCAGGAGCAGCGGCAGCTACTTTCTCGGGAGCGGCGGGAGCCTCAGCCTTGCGAACGCGAGCGCGGCGCTCTTTGTGAGCGGGAGCTTCAGCGCCTTCTGCAACAGCCTGAGCGGCAGCAGCCTCTTCGTCAGCTTTCTCTACCTTACGCTCTTCCAGGCCTTCCTTAACGGCTGCGCAAACAGCGCCGAGGATAACCTCGATAGACTTGGTAGCATCGTCATTAGCGGGAATAACGAAATCAACGTTGTTGGGGTTCGAGTTGGTATCTACGATACCGAATACGGGAATACCTAAGCGGTTAGCCTCAGCAACAGCGATATGCTCTTTCATTACGTCCACAACAAAGAGTGCGGAAGGAAGACGAGTCAGGTCAACGATAGAACCCAGGTTCTTCTCCAATTTCTCGCGCTGACGAGTGATTTGGAGTTTCTCACGCTTCGAGATATTGTCGAAGGTGCCGTCGGTCATCATCTTGTCGATGTTGGACATTTTCTTCACAGCCTTGCGGATAGTGGGGAAGTTAGTCAACATACCACCGGCCCAGCGCTCGGTGATGTAGGGCATACCTACTTCCTGTGCCATATTGGCAACAGCGTCTTGAGCCTGTTTCTTAGTGCCGACAAAGAGGATCTTACGACCCGACTTAGCGATGTTCTTCATTGCCTCAGCAGCTTCGTCAATCTTGATAGCCGTCTTGTTGAGGTCGATAATGTGGATACCATTACGCTCCATATAGATGTAGGGAGCCATAGCGGGATTCCATTTGCGCTTGAGGTGGCCGAAATGGCAACCTGCTTCAAGCAGTTGGTCAAAATTTGTTCTCATTTTGATTTGTTTGGTTGTTTGATAATTATTGATTGTATCCGTGCTTTCGCCTCTATCGTCACCTCAACTCAACCAGAGTGAGGCAGGTGTCTATCTCAGTAGTGAGACGCCCACCTTGGATAAGGTGAAAGAACAGCAGGGTAGTTCCAATAAGGAAATCCCTGCCGTTTGGACATTAACGTTTACTGAACTGGAAGTGCTTACGAGCTTTGGGTTGACCGGGTTTCTTACGTTCAACCTCACGAGCATCGCGAGTCATGAAACCTTCAGCCTTCAAAGCGGGTTTATCCTCAGCGTTAATCTTAACCAGTGCGCGAGCAATAGCCAGACGCAGAGCCTCTGCTTGGCCTTTGTAACCGCCACCGTCGAGGTTAACTTTAATATCATACTTAGCCTCTACACCCAATTTAGCCAGGGGCTGCTTAACAATAAACTGAAGAATCGAACTGGGGAAATATACATCCAGAGGGCGATTGTTAATCGTAATCTGACCAGCACCTTCTTTCACATATACGCGAGCGACAGCAGCTTTGCGACGTCCTAATGCATTAATTGTTTCCATACTTCAAATTTATTATTTAAGGGTGTTGATGTCAATTTGTTTGGGTTGTTGTGCCTGCATATTGTGCTCCGCACCGGCGAAGATATACAGGTTAGTAATCAGTTTAGCACCGAGACGATTCTTGGGAAGCATACCCTTAATCACCTTGCGCACGAGGCGGTCGGCACCTTTAGCCATCAGGTCAGCGGGCGTATACTCGCGTTGACCACCGGGGAAGCCAGTATAGCGTACATACGTACGGCCGTCCCACTTGTTGCCGGTCAACTGAACCTTAGCAGCATTGATAATAATTACGTTGTCACCGCAATCCACGTTAGGCGTGAAATTGGGTTTGTACTTGCCACGGAGCAGCTTAGCTACCTTCGTGCACATACGGCCGAGAATCTGGCCCTCAGCATCGACAACAACCCACTCTTTCTGAGCGGTTGCTTTGTTGGCCGATACCGTCTTGTAAGATAAAGTATCCATTTAATTAATTGTGTTTTAGGCCAAGCCGACAGACCTCATTTACGTCCTCACGGGACCACTGCCCAGCTTAGCGGGTTCATAAAAAGCGTGCAAAGGTACTGCTTTTTTTTGATATATGCAAATCTTTGCGCATTTTTTTTACTATTTCATTCATTTTTGTCGCAAAAGGACTCCGTCCCCCTTCTTCAAGGCCGAATCGGGAAGAATAGGAGTCTTCTTCTGTGCCTCCAACAATTCATCCTGTTGTTGCAGGCGCACGGTGAGGCGTTCTACCACCTTAGGATAGATCTTATCGAACTGATTAGGATGGCGTGTATACCAGACTAAGGACGAGTCGAACTGCGCTTGCGTTGTGCCGTGTTCTGCCAGCACCACATTATAGTAGGCTTTGAGGGCCTCATCGTGACCGTAGTTGTATCCGGATTCAGACAGCACGCCATCTGCTATATGCAGGTCCACAAAGATATCTTCCATCTGTTTGGGCGACAAGACGTGGCGCGGACGGCAGGAAGCCAATACGGCTATGGCTACGAATAAGAATATAAGATAGGAGTGTTTCATTTCTTCAAACTAGCGTCCAGGTCTTTCCTGAACCAAAGGATAATACAAATGACGGCTACGGTGATGCACGAGTCGGCGAGGTTAAAGACCGGCGAGAAGAACAGCACCTGTCCGGCATCGGTGACCCATATAGGGAAATAGAGCATATCGATGACGCGTCCGTAGAACCAACCGGCATATCCGAACAGGCGTCCGTAGCATACACAGTCCACTATGTTGCCTATGGCACCAGCGGTAACCAGAGCTACCATCGTCAGATAGGAAGTCCTGACACTATTGCGCATCAAGATGTGTATATACCAGCCTAATAGGCCAACCGCAACTATACGAAAGAGGGTTAAGAAGATTTTGTTGAACCACTCTATACCAAAGGCCATTCCATCGTTTTCGACATAGCACAACTGGAAGAAAGGCAATATCTCATGACTCTCACCCAAGGCAAAATGCGAATGGACATAGAGTTTGAGAGCTTGGTCAAGCCCTACGGCCAGCAGGATGATGCCGGTCACCAACAGCGATTGTTTCGTTATGCGCGTCATAGTCCAAAAGCCTTGCGGATATCGTCTACGCGATTCAGTTTCTCCCAGGTAAACAGCTCTACCTCCAGTGTGAAGGGTTGTCCGTTGCCGTCCCGGAACTCACGTTTCACTATTTGCGGTGTGCGTCCCATATGTCCGTAACGAGCAGTAGGTTCATAGATTGGATTGAGCAGTTTGAGGTCGCGGATGATACCAGCGGGAGTGAGGTCAAAGAGTTGTTGTATCTTAGCGGCAATCTGTTCATCGGAGCAAATACCGGTGCCGTAGGTGTTAACACAAATACTTACCGGCTCGGCCACGCCGATGGCGTAACTGACCTGTACGAGCATTTCGCGCGCCACACCGGCAGCCACCATATTCTTAGCTATCCAACGGGCAGCGTAAGCCGCCGAGCGGTCCACTTTTGACGGGTCTTTACCCGAGAAAGCTCCTCCACCGTGTGCACCGCGACCGCCGTAAGTATCGACGATTATCTTGCGTCCTGTCAATCCGGTATCGCCGTGAGGTCCGCCGATGACGAAGTTGCCGGTAGGATTGACCAGCAGACGGAAGTTTCCCTTCAGCAATTCGGCATACCGATGATCGCGGGTAGCGACGCGAGGCAGGAGAATTGTTTCGATATCGCGACGAATCTGCTCTTGCGATACGCCTTCATCGTGTTGGGTAGAGACAACGATAGTATCGATACGCAGGGGTTCGCCTAAGTCGTTGTATTCGATAGTGACCTGTGATTTAGCATCGGGACGCAGGTAGGTCATTTGTTGTCCTTCTTTGCGTATGCGCGCAAGCGTATATACTAAGGTGTGAGCCAGGTCGAGGGTAAGCGGCATAAAGTTCTCCGTCTCGGCTGTAGCATATCCGAACATCATTCCCTGATCGCCGGCGCCTTGGACATCCACACCGCGAGCTATATCGGCACTCTGTTCGTGCAGGGCGGTTAATATACCGCAACTCTCGGCTTCGAACTTATATTCGGCCTTGGTATAACCTATCTCGGCTATGGTGCGGCGGGCAACGGATTGTACGTCTACATAGTTGGCACTGGTTATCTCACCGGCTATGATGACCTGTCCAGTAGTGACCAGTGTCTCGCAAGCCACGCGGCTGTGCGGGTCTTGCGCCAGGAAGTTATCCAAGATAGCATCGCTTATCTGGTCCGCCACCTTATCGGGGTGTCCTTCGGACACCGATTCAGAAGTAAATAAATACTTAGTCATAATTCTTGATAATCATTTTCTCCAAAGCCCGACGAAAATCTTCTGTCGAGCCGATGTTTTTTATCTGTTTCAAATTCGCCACTCGTTGGCGCACCGATTGTACAGCATGTTTAGCCAGTTTGGCCGGCGAGGGCGTGATAGCCTGGTGCAGGGCGTCAAAGTCGACATCGTACAGCATAGTACTATGTACTATCGTGCCCGTAGGCGAAGTATAGCAGGCGCTCCCGCTTACCTTGTGTCCGGCTACCAGTATGTCATTATGTTCCGTTGTCACCGCCTCATAGCCTAAATCGGTCAATGCTTTAGCCAGTAGACAGATTGTATCGGCAAATACCTGTTCGCTATGCGTGGAGGGCAGTATAAAGGACAGCATCACATTGCCGCGGTCGGCATAGACACATCCTCCCCCACTCTTGCGTTGTACAACGGCTACACCATGTTCGCGACAATAGGTCTCGTTCACCTCGGCTTCGGCAGACTGATGACGACCATAGATGACGGTAGGCGACACAATCCACGTAAAGAGCGTCGGCTCTTGCACCTCGCGGACCAGGTCCTGCTCTATCTGCAGGTACTCAGCCAGCGTGAGACCTTCGGCGTATTTGGCAATTTCAAATTTCAAACTTCAAATTCACATTACAGGTTCCGTCAATTCTACGCCTCGGCAGAAGCGCCGCTTGATATCGCGGTCATCGCCGAGGTAAAGATAGCGTTCCAGACGCTGCTCGAGCGTATAGTGGTCGTAGTTGAGGTACGAATCGTCTACCAGCAGGGCATCGAACTCATATCCGGGTTCGAATGAGCCCACTTTGCCAAAGAACGATCCGCCACCTTTGGTCGCCAAATAGAACACCTCACTCAGGCTCAGGAAAGGCATTTCGCCTTTCGTCTGGGCGTAGTTGAGTTTAGAAACCTGTATAGCATACTGCATGACGCGAAGCATCGACATGTGGTGTCCGGCAGATACATCGGTTCCGAGACCCACGTTAATACCGGCATTCAAGAACTTGCGAATAGGTGCCATTCCTGAAGATAGATTACTATTCGACATTGGACAATGCACTACATAGACTCCGTTCTTGCGCATCAGTTCCATCTCCTCGCCATCGGTATAGCAACAATGTGCCATCAGCGTAGGTGTCTGGCCGAAGAGTCCGTATTTATCGTACGCACCACCATAGCAGGTGGTGTCGGGTTCGAGTTCTTTGACCCAATTTATCTCGGAGCGATTCTCGGACAAGTGTGATTGTACGGGCAGTCCTGTCTCGGCAGCATATTCGCCTAAGGCGCGGAGCATCTTATCGGAGCACGAGGGGACAAAGCGCGGCGTGATAATCGGTTGTACGCGTCCTTCGCCGTGTTCGTCCAGATGGGTCTTGAGCATTCGCATGCCGTTGATAAGTTCGGCGGTAGTATTCTGCAGGGTGTCCGGACTATTACGGTTCATACCCACGATGCCCACATAGGAGCACATTCCTGCCTGGATAAACAGGTCGGCCAGGATACGCGTTGCCTCCGGATGGATAGTAGCAAAGACGGCGCTGCGCATCGTTCCTTGCATCCACAGTTCATGCACAAAGCGTCGATAGAGGCGGCGTGCATAGTCCGGGTCGGCATATTTAGCCTCTTCGGGGAACGTATAGGTATTGAGCCAAGGCAGGAGTTCGAGGTCGAGAGCCAATCCCATATTGCGGTACTGCGGCGCATGTACGTGCAGGTCGTTGAAGGCCGGGATAAGCATTTTATCGCCGAAGTCCATCACCTGGCGTCGCCAGTCCATATTTTCAGGCAACTCGGTGTATATACCGTCTACCAAGCCGTTGGATTTAACCACAATGTATCCGTTCGGTATTATCTCCAGTTTATTCGGCGCAGGGGTATAGATGATATTAGCGCGATATATCTTCATGATTTCTTGTAGACAAATTTGAGTACGAAATAGTTGACCACACCGGCAATGACGATAGCAACAATACCTGCCCAGCGGTCGTCCATGCCGATACGATCCCAGATGAGCAGGTTAAGTACGCCCATTTGGACGAGGAAGTTAGCTACCCTACCCGTAGCAAATCCTCCGGCGTTGGCCCAACTGGGTTTACGTCCAAAGGTATAGTAGCAGGTAGCGATATAGTTAGCTATCATCTCCAATCCGAATCCTAAGATGAACGCTACGTTGACCATCAGTTCGCTCAGTATGCCCCATTGCTCAAACAGCATCAGAAAGGCATAATAGATAGCGTATTGCACGCCGGTACCTATACCGCCGACAATCATAAATCGTACGGCAGAGCGTGAGGGTTCTTCTAAGCGGTCGGTCAACAGTCTCATAACATCTCAATTAGTTCGTTCATTGCGGCCTCCAGTCCGTTGACGTCGCGTCCACCGGCAGTAGCCATCCAGGGTTGTCCGCCTCCGCCGCCTTGGATATATTTAGCCGCAGCCTTAATCATAGTGCCGGCATTCTTACCGGCCTCTACCATCGGTTGAGAGAGGAAGACGGCTATCTGAGGTTTATTGTCCCATTGTGTAGCGGCGATAAAGGCAAACTGCACATCGGTGAACTTACCACGGAGCAGAGGCAGCATACCACGAATCATCTCCGGATTATGCTCACCAGTCAGGCGCACCAGCTTGATGCCGTTATAATCTTCGGCCGAGGCGACAATACGATCGCGGAACATTTCGATTTTCTCCGCCATATACTGATCGATACGTTTTTTCAAACCGGTATTTTCCTCTATCTGTTTCAGAATAGCGCCCTCCAAATCGGGAGCATTATGGAAAATGTCACGCAGATGGTTAAGTATATCCTGCATACCATAGTACAGTTGGTCGGCTTTTGCGCTGGTCACGGCCTCTATACGACGTATACCGGCAGCTATACTGGTCTCCATGATAATGCGAACCGAGCCGATACGACCGGTTGAGCTGACATGGCAACCACCACAAAGTTCGATAGACGGACCGTACTTAATCACACGCACATCGTCGCCGTATTTCTCGCCAAACAGTGCCATCGCGCCCATCGCCTTGGCTTTCGCTATCGGTGTATGGCGGCTTTCCTCCAGTTTCAGGTCCTGACGGATCAGTCTGTTCGCCAGTTTCTCCACTTCGCGCAACTCTTCCGGTGTCACTTTCTGGAAATGGCTGAAATCGAAGCGTAGGCTCTCGGGCGTCACGAGACTACCCTTCTGCTCGACATGCTTACCAAGCACTTCGCGGAGAGCGTAATGAAGGATATGTGTAGCCGAGTGATTGCATGCAATAGCTTGACGACGTTCGGCATCGATGGTAGCGATCAACACTGAGCCTTCAGCCGTCAGTTCTTGCGGTAACTCCGTCAAAATATGCACGGGCAGACCATTTTCTCGTTTCGTATCAATAATCTGACAGCTGACAGTTGAATTCCGCAAGCTTAATTTTCCGGTATCGCCAACCTCGCCACCCATCTCGGCATAGAAGGGCGTCTTAGAGAGGACAACTTGGTAGAATGATTTACCTTTCTGGCTCACCTGGCGGTAACGGAGTATCTGCGTCTCGCAGGACAGCTCATCGTATCCGACGAACTCTGTGTCGCCTTCGCGCAGGACGGTCCAGTCGCCGAGGTCTTGTTTATTGGCTTCGCGTCCCATGGACTTTTGATGTTCGAGGGCGCGGTTGTATTCATCTTCGTTGGTAGTAAATCCGTTCTCGCGCAGGATGAGTTCGGTGAGGTCGAGCGGGAAGCCGTAAGTATCTTTTAGGGTAAAGACATCTACGCCTGATATCTCTTTCTTGCCGGCTTTGCGTGCTTCGTCCATCAGTTTATCGAGCAGTCCGATACCCTTGTCGAGGGTGCGCAAGAAGGCTTCTTCTTCGGATTTGATGACGGGCGTTATCTGTGCCTGCTGTTTGACCAGTTCGGGATAAGCCTCGCCCATGTCGGCAATGAGTTGCGGCACGAGTTGGTAGAGGAAGGCTTGGCGCATGTTCAGGAACGTATACCCGTAGCGTACGGCGCGGCGGAGGATACGGCGGATGACATATCCGGCTTTCTCGTTAGAGGGCAGTTGGCCGTCTGTAATAGCAAAGGCGATAGTACGTATATGGTCGGCGATGACGCGCATAGCTATGTCTACGTCTTCGCGGTCGCCATACTTAACGCCGGCTATCTCGCCTATTTTGCGGAGCATCGGTTGGAAGACGTCTGTGTCGTAGTTAGAGGTCTTACCTTGTATAGTGCGCACCAGTCGTTCGAAGCCCATGCCGGTGTCGATAACTTTCTTGGCGAGGGGTTCGAGTGAGCCGTCGGCTTTGCGGTTGTATTGCATGAAGACGATGTTCCAAATCTCGATGACCTGCGGATGGTCTTTGTTGACCAGTTCGCGTCCGGGCACCTTAGCGCGTTCCTCGGCGGGGCGGCTGTCGACATGTATCTCTGAGCACGGGCCGCAAGGACCTGTATCGCCCATTTCCCAGAAGTTATCGTGTTTATTGCCATTCAGTATATGGTCGGCGGGCAGGTGTTTAGCCCAAATAGATGCAGCTTCGTCGTCACGACCGAGACCATCTTCAGGTGAGCCCTCAAAGACGGTAGCGTAGAGGTTAGCCGGATCTATCTTGAGTACGTCGACGATATATTCCCATGCGAAGTCGATAGCTTCGGCTTTGAAATAGTCACCAAAGGACCAGTTGCCGAGCATCTCGAACATGGTGTGGTGGTAGGTGTCATGTCCTACTTCCTCCAGGTCGTTATGTTTTCCCGACACGCGAAGGCACTTCTGCGAGTCGGCCACGCGGGGATATTTGATGGGGTCGTTACCGAGGATGATACCTTTCCAGGGGTTCATACCGGCATTGGTGAACATGAGTGTCGGATCATCTTTGATTACCATCGGCGCGGAGGGCACGACCTGGTGTCCCTTCGACGCCATAAAGTCCAGAAAGGACTGACGAATCTGTTTGCTTGTTAAGTTATTTGCCATTGTATAGTATACTTTTCACTAATCGCTAATCATAAATCCCTACTCGTTTGCTTCTTCAGCTTCCAGTTCCTCTTTAGGTACGAAGAATCGTCCTGTGGGTCGTTCGGGACGCGGTCGTTCGGTGATGACGAGCGGGTCTTGCGCCAGTTCATCAGTCAGTGCACGATGTTCCATCAGGTCGAGGGCGAGGAAGATAGAATGGTTGAAACTCATAGGGTCGGCCATATTCTTGCCGGCCATATCGTAAGCTGTTCCGTGGTCGGGAGAGGTACGAATGATATTGAGGCCGGCGGTATAGTTGACGCCGGACATGTCGAGCGACTTGAAGGGGATCAGTCCCTGGTCGTGGTACATAGCCAAGACGGCATCGTAATGGATATAGTTACCGGCTCCGAAGAATCCATCTGCGCTGAAAGGTCCGAAGGCGTCTATGCCTTGCTCTTTAGCGGCCTGTATAGCGGGTCGGATGATGTCGCGCTCTTCGGTGCCTATGAGTCCGTTATCGCCTGCGTGGGGATTGAGAGCCAATATGGCAATGCGCGGACGACGAATGAGGAAGTCGCGTTTGAGGGTAGCGTTGAGAACGGTAAGTTTGCGCAGGATGCGTTCTTTGCTCATCATCTGAGGCACGCGGCTGATAGGCGTATGGTTGCACACCAAGGCTATGCGCATCACGTCGCTCACCATCATCATCAGGCTCTCGTTGCCGTCGCCGAAGACGGAAGTCAGGTACTCGGTGTGTCCGCTGAAGCGGAACTCGGGCGATTGGATGTTCTCCTTATTGATAGGCGCTGTGACTAGAGCCTGTACCTTTCCGGCCTTCAAGTCAGCACAAGCGCGTTCGAGGGCAGCCAACGAAGCCTTACCGGCTTCCTTAGTACTGGTGCCGAAATTGACGGGCGTCGTATCGGCATAGCAGGAGATAATATTGATAAGTCCGGCTTTCGCTTCTTCGGGGTGTTGGATGAGGTTCAATTGCAAGTTATGCAGTTCGACATCTAAGGTCTTGAGGTGTATCTGTGCCACCTTAGAGTTGCCATAGATGACGGGCGTACATATCTCAGTCATGTGCTGGTTGCTCAGACTCTTGAGTATGACTTCATATCCGATGCCGTTGATATCGCCGGCGGTAATTGCTATTACGGGTTTCATGTATGGTGAATGATTTATTGCTTATTGGGGTGAATGGTTATCACTTCTCTGCGCACGACGAGTTGTTCGTCGAGCGTCTGATTGCGTTCGAGCCACTTTTTAAAGTCGGCATAGGAAAGGTTACGCGGTACGCGTTCGCCTCGCCAGTTCTTGTCGGAAGCTTTGTCGACGGCTTTGGTAATCTTGTTGGGGGAGAAGATGATATAGATAGTATTTTGGATAATACCTCCTGTGGTGCCGAGTTGGTATCCCAAGAAGTCGAATTGGTTGGGGTTGACGTCAAAGAAGAGGTATTTCTTATCGGCTTTTACAGGCTGGAAGCCCTGTGTAGAACCCTCGTAAGGCAGCAGGCACATGACGTCGTTATTCTCATCCACGAGGTAGACACATAGCGCTCCGTCCACGGGCGCAAGGAAGCGGAGGTATATCATATCGCCGTCATAGTAGGTGTCGCGCATATGTCGGTCGCTGGTGTCGTTGAGTAGGACATACTGTATCTCGGCTTTGTCGGACGTGTGTTTGCGGGCGCGGCCTTCCACGTAAACGCGAATATGCCAGAAGCCGTTTTCGAACTTCTGCTCCAGCACTTTTTCCGAGATGGTCTCCACCCATTCGCCACGTACGGAAATATCAGACAGGTTCATCACCTGAGTAGAGGAGGACACTTCTCCGTCGCCGGATTTCGATTTCTGCACCATCGACTTGACGCTACTGATGTCCAGTCCGAAGTTTTCCTCCAAGGCCTGCTGTTTAGCGCGTGCGAGAGCCGTCTGCTTGGCAGCATCGGGTGTCTCATTGGGGTTATCGGATACGTAGTCGTAGGTGATGTGTATCTTTTGTATGTCGCCCTTCTTGTCCTTAGCCGCATACGCCGGCATCAGGAGCCACGTGCAGAGAGCGAGGAGAGTAAATAACTTTTTCATAATGTTCATTTTTTGCCCTATTATGCAAAATCGCTGCAAAGGTACAAAAAATATTGCATGTATGCAAATATTTTAGTAAAAAATCGATTTTCGATTAGGGTTTAGGGATTTTTGATCGAAAACGCGACGGAGCAAGGAACAAAGAACAAGGATACCATTTTCTGCTCATTTTCAGAGATTTACGCGGGTGTGTCGTTGTAATTTATTACCAATCAGCATGTTATAAAATACTCTTGTTAATGGCTTGTTCAAGTCTTGTTAACGGCTTGTTAATGGCTTGTTGGAGTCTCGTTACGTCAGCATGCGCTTGCTGAAAGACGAACGCGATTTTTTCGCGGAAGCAAAGAACAAGGAACAAAGAGCAAAGAACAAGGGCTATTCTGTCCTCGGTACGCAGATTGTCTGGGCAATAGCCAACCTAGTGAATTGATTGTTATCTAGAAATTTACTGCCAAGCCTAAAGATTGCGGTCCCATTTTGAGATCAAATATGATTGAAGCATCTGCTCTTTTTTTTGCACAGTAGTTATTGAAGACCGCACAGGTGCCCCTACGTTTGTCATATCCGATAGAAAGGAATGGAACAGATGTTAATATGCCAACAGCTCCTGCAACACCAAATCCAATACCAGTATAAACGATAGCACTATTACCACCAGAAAAAGACATTATCGCTCCGCTTACAAGTATCGCCATTGAAGGTACACAAACTCCCCAACCTATCTTGAGTTGTTTATTATGGTACTGTTCATAAGCTTCTTGACAATTTTTCTTAAGAAATGACGAAATCTCGGATTTCTCGATAACACGACCTCCGTATGTATAATACGAATCTTGCTTCTCTAATCGTTGAGCATTTACTGGTGTAACAAAAAGCATTGCAAACACAAATGCGATAGTTACAAATAAAGATTGTTTCATTGTATTAGTTCGATTTTTCCTACTCTTACGGCTTCATAGGTTTTGCCCCGTTTGGAGAGTGACGGTTCTCTATGCAATATACAGATTACTGATGTATCTTGGAATAGAGCAGTTTGTCCAAGTCGTAGGGGCGGCGTTCTTCGTTCTTGTAGCCGAGGGAGATGACGCACAGGATAGTGAGGTTATCCGGCACGGCTGCCACCTCGCGGACGAGGGCTTCGGCACCTTCACGTTGGTAGACCTGGCACCAGCAGGCCCCCAGTCCTTGTTCTTCAGCGGCGAGTAAGAGGTGCTCCGCCGCGATAGCGCCGTCGGCCTGCCAAGTATCGGTCAACGAGGTATCTAATGCCACCACGATAGCCGCCATAGCCGTAGCAAACATACCACTGCCATACGTACGGCAACCCGCCAACGGACGGATACGCTCCGGGTCGGTGAGCACAAAGAACTCCCAAGGATTGGTGCGCTTAGACGAAGGCGACATAAGAGCGCAACGCAAAACATAATCCAACTTAGCCTGCTCAACAGGCTGTTCGGTATATTGGCGAATAGAACGCCGATGACGGCAAAGGGCTTCAAAATTCATATCTGTAACATTTGAGAGTGCAAAGATACAAAAATATTTGCAGATATGCAAAAATTTGAATTAAAAATTAAAAATTAAGAATTATATTTCAAAAATTAAGAATTAAATTTGCATATTCGGCAAAAAAAGTGTACCTTTGCATGTTTAAACAACTAAAACATCTGAACTATGAGAATGGACACCCGCTACATAGCCTCTGAGGAGCGCTATGCCAAAATGGACACCATGTACAACCGCTGCGGTAAGAGCGGCGTACGCTTGCCCAAGATTAGTCTGGGCTTCTGGCACAACTTCGGTGCTGATGCCCCGTACGAGCGCAGTCGCGCTATCACGCATTATGCTTTTGACCACGGCATCACGCACTTCGACTTTGCCAACAACTACGGCACGCCTTACGGTTCGGCCGAGACGACGTGGGGACACCTGATGGACGACTTTGCACCCTACCGCGATGAACTGTTTATCTCCACCAAAGCCGGATATGATATGTGGCCGGGACTTTTCGGCGAATGGGGCAGCCGCAAATACCTGATGGCCAGTCTGGACCAATCGCTCAAACGGATGAAATTGGACTATGTAGACCTGTTCTATTCGCATCGTTTTGACCCCAATACGCCTATCGAAGAGACACTGCAAGCCTTAGTAGATATCGTGCGTCAAGGCAAAGCCTTGTATATAGGTATTTCCAACTGGCCTCTGGAGCCGCTGCGCCAAGCTGTCACCTATCTGCGCGAGCACGATGCGCCGCTACTCATCTACCAGGGACGTTTGAACCTGCTCAACCGCGAACCGATAGACGAAGGTATCATCGACTTCTGCCAACAGCAGGGAGTAGGCTTTATCGCCTTCTCACCACTGGCACAAGGACTGCTGACCGACCGTTACTTAGACGGCATACCTGCCGACTCGCGTATGGCGCATAATCACTTCCTAAAAGCCGACCGCCGCACGCCCGAGTTGCTGACTTACCTGCAGCAATTGCAGCAGCAAGCTAAGGCCGCCAATCACACGATAGCGCAAGAGGCGTTAGCGTGGGTGATGGCGCAGAAAGGCGTAACCTCGACATTAGTGGGCGCCAGCAGCGTAGAACAGTTGGCCACCAACCTGCAACTGCTATAAAAGAGGATGAAGCCGATTCGTTATCTCATAGTCTGCCTATTGTGCAGTATCGCTCCGGCACTCTATGCCGCCGAGGCGCAAGACAGCATCAACAGGGCTATCTACGACAGGGTGAGTCGCGAGGTGAGTGCCTACAGCGACTCTACCCTGCCCTCGACGATGATGGCTATAGCGCGCCGAATGATAGGTACGCCGTATGTGGCGGGTACCTTAGAGCAGCAACCGGAAACGCTGCGCGTCTATCTGGACAAGACCGACTGTATCCTGTTCGTGGAACTATGCACTGCCTGGGCTTACACGCTACACGGCTATGCCCTGCCCGACCGCCACAAAGCCGCAGCCACGTACGATCAGTTATGCTGTAACATCCGCTATCTGCGTTACCGCAACGGGCAGGTTAACGGTTACACGTCGCGCATACACTACACATCCGAATGGATTCAGCAGGCGCAGAGCTCTGGTCTGATGCACGAGATAACGCAGGAGCAGGGCGAAGAGATAGAGCAGACTTTTTCCTGGATGACAACGCATAGTACCCGCTACGCAGCCCTCAAAGACGACACCGCCGCACAGCAGCGTATACGCGAAATAGAAGAGCGACTGACGCTGTCGGGTCCGTACTACCGCCTCACGCAAGAACAACTGTGCACGGACAAGGTGCAACAATGGCTACACGAAGGTGACATAATCTGCTTTATCGACAGCCACGAAGGGTTGGACATTGCCCACGTAGCCTTAGCCACTAAAGACCAAGGCGAATGGCATTTCATTCACGCCTCTATGCGGGGAGGAAAAGTAATGTTAGAACCTACCCTACTGAGCGAGTACGCCAAGAACGGCATACGCGTCATTCGGGTGGATTAGCCTCACAAATAGTACACAAGGTCTGCGCGTCGGACAGTTCCCATGTGCGCAACGAAAGGTCGGCTATCTTATCCGGCAAGAGTACGCTATGCAGGTCATCAACGATACCTGTACCGCGGCATTTGAGTACCGCTTCTTTTTGTGTCCAGAGACAAATAAACGCCTTAGCCGGATCAGCCGAGGCACTAATCTCCTGCTGTTCGCGCTCATTCATCGTGCGGGCAATAAGTTCCAGACGGCCCTTACGCACCGACTCGACATCGATGCCGACCGGTCGGTCACTCACTACAACGGCTATCGCCGTGCGACAATGGGAGATAGAGAAATACGGTCCGTCAGGCCAATATGGTTGTCCGTAGGTATTGTATTCAAAGGGCGGCAAGGTATCGCATTCCATCAACTGCTGCAACATACAGTACGACTGCAGACAAGCATAGCGTCCCGCCAAGTGACGAAAGCGAAGCGCCTGCTGACGACGTTGGTCGCTAACCAGAGGCAGGAGGCGTTCAACCTCCTGCTCCGTACAGCTACTCATATTTTCCAAGAGTAAGTATCTCAAAGAGTTACATCTAATGTCATCACCGAGTTAGCCGGTGCAAAGACGGTAGCGGTATAGCGTCCCACGGTCAAGGGGAAGGCGATTGCTACCTCTTCCTTATTCAAGATATTCACGCTCACGTGTCCGTTAGTGCGGCGCACAGCGCACACATGTAAGGGGCATCCTTCCGGCGTACGAACGGTCAGCACGGTATCGCCCGGACGCATCGAACGCGAGAACTGTTTGAGGACATAGTAGTAAGGCGTGAACCACACATTAGCGTTAGCATAGTCCACCATAACGGGGGCAGCGGCAAAGTTATTGACGTGATTGGGGCCGCCAATGCTATCCAACACCACATTCCAATCCACAAAGCCGGTAAGCCAATGATTCATACCATCGATGATAAACTGCGCATAGCGGTGAACAGGTGAATAGGCAGGGTGATTGCCATTATCCCAAGGCGTAGAATATGCCCAGTCGGTAGCCGATTTGGTCCACCAGAAGTTCTCGTTCATAAACCATCCGGACTCGGTAAAGCCCTTAGGATCGGTGACGCCTGTCCAGGCCGGACATCCGAGGTTGTCGATACAGCCCTCAATATGCATCAAACGTTTATCGGGATACAAAGCGTGCAAAGAATCCAGCACTTCAGGGAAGCAGGAATAGGTACTACCGTACCAGTGGAGCGCCATAGCCGGCGTATAGAGGTTGGCAGCCGAGTCACCATAGATAGCCGCAGTATAAGGACCAATCTCAAAGATATTTTGGTCGAAGCCCATAATCTGCGTCTCCGCCAATCCGCATTGCTCAAAGGTAGGACCCAAGTAGCGGCCGATAAAGTTAGCCTCAGCCTCGGGCCAGAAGTCCATACTCTCCCATCCGCCATCATTACCCATGGGTTCGTTGACGGGAGTGACTGCCCATATATTCAGTCCTTCGTTCTTCCACTCTTCGATAAAACGGGAGATATAGTTGGCATACGCCTGGTAGTACTGCGGCAAGAGAGCACCTCCGCGGTGTACACCATTGGCGCGCTCATAATAACGTCCGTTATCCTTCATCCAAGCGGGCGCTGTCCAGGGGCAGGCGATAACGCGGTAGACGCCGTCCTCGCGGATGCGCAGAGCATCTTTCATGAGGTGATAGAGGTCGTACTGACCTTTGATATAAGGATAGCGTGCGGGGTCGAAGCCTTCCTTATCGGGATCGAGGGTGAAAGTCGTCATCTCGGTATCGCCGGGCGTCTCGCAGAGGGCATAGCAGCCTTCTACACAGAAGTCACAAGAACCGATGTGCGTGCGTGTAACAGCAAAGTCGGCACCCTCGGCGCTGAATAACTCCTGCAACACCTGTTCGCGTTGTGCACTATCTATACACGCCAGCACAAAAGCCGACGACTCGGTTAAGGAGACGCCTATACCGTCTATCGTCTGACGCGGTGACCCAAGGTCAACAACGATAGCATCTTCGGATGCAGAAGCATCAAAACAGAGAGGAGCGACAGTGTCACAATGTTGTCCGGCAGCGGAGGTAACAGTTACTACAGCCGTCGGGCGGGTACACGAGGCGAAGATGGCCACACATAAGGCCAGAAAGAATGGGGATTTCATAATTGAAGATTTAAGATTAAAATTTATTTTAATGATTGTTGATTTGGGGTATTAGCAACTCTCAAATTGCGAGAGGAAGCGGACATCATTCTCGCTAAACAGACGCAAGTCTTTAACGCGATATTTGAGGTTGGCGATACGCTCAACGCCCATACCGAACGCATATCCGCTATACACTTTACTATCTATGCCGCAGGCCTCAAGGACATTGGGGTCAACCATTCCACAGCCTAATATCTCGACCCATCCGGTACCCTTGCAGAAGGCGCAGCCTTTACCGCCACAGATATTACAACTGATATCCATCTCGGCACTGGGTTCGGTGAAGGGGAAATAAGACGGGCGCAAGCGGATACGGGTATCCTCTCCGAACATCTCCTTAGCAAAATAAAGCAGAGCCTGTCTGAGGTCAGCAAAGCTGACATTCTTATCGACATACAGTCCTTCTACCTGGTGGAAGAAACAATGTGCACGGGCCGAGATAGCCTCGTTGCGGTAGACACGTCCGGGACAGAGGATGCGGAGCGAAGTAGCCGAGCCGTCCTGCAACTGCTTGGCGAAGTCGGCCATCACGCGCGTCTGTACGCTGGAAGTGTGGGTACGTAGGAGCACGTCGGTAGGACGCTGTACGCCCTCTTCTTTCTCCACAAAGAAGGTATCCTGCATATCCCGAGCCGGGTGTTCGGGAGCGAAGTTAAGCATAGCAAACACATGCTTATCGTCCTCTACCTCCGGTCCGTCGGCTACGGTAAAGCCTATATGGGAGAAGATGTCAATAATCTGTTCGCGCACGAGGGAGAGCGGATGACGCGCCCCTAAGGCGATAGGATCGGGCGTACGGGTGAGGTCGGCACTATTGGCTCCAGCACCGGCGTTGACCTTCGACTGCAAAGCCTCGCGCAACTCGTTCATACGCGCTTCGAAACGCTGTTTGAGGGCATTAAGAGGTGCCCCCCAAACGGCTTTTTCCTCTTTCGGGAAGAGTTTAAACTCATCGAAGAGGCGACTGACTTCGCCTTTCTTACTCAAATACTTAACACGCAGCGCCTCCAATTCCTCGGCACTCTGTGCATTCAGCTGCTCTACTTGCTGTCTCAAGAGCTGAATCTTATCCTGCATCGAATCTGCCATTATTACAAATCACTATTTCGGGCTGCAAAGGTAGTATTTTTTTTTCACATATGCAAATCTTTGGGAATATTTTGGCAAAATTTATGAAATTTCCAATTTTATTTGGCAGTATCAAAAAAAAAGTGTACCTTTGCGCGTTATTTTGGCTTTTTGTGTGCGCACGCGTATGCGTAAGTACCGGATTATCAACATAGTAGCGTTGCTCAGTCTGGTTATTGGAACCGTCTGGGGTCAGCAGGCACTACCTTCGTTATCGAAGGAGAGTTTGGCTATGGCTGCCGATAGTCTCGGTATACGCAAAGACAGTACGTCCTTGGTACAGGACAGTACGGCGCAGGCACAGGATAGCGTAGCAGTCAAGAAAAAGAAGAAGAACTCTATCGACCATCCGGTATCCTATACGGCCAAAGACTCCATCGTATTGATGGGTAACGGTATGGCTATCATGTACGGTGACGGTAAAGTCAACTACCAGAATATGGAATTGACGTCGGCTCACATCCGCATGAATCTGGACAGCAACCTCATATATGCCAGCGGCGTCATGGATACGATAGAGGGAGAGGTAGTCGGCAAGCCTATCTTCAAGGACGGCCAGGACGAATACGAATCGAATGAGTTGACCTATAATATCAAGACGCAGAAGGGTTTCATTCGTGAGGTAGTAACGGAGCAGGGCGAAGGCTACGTAGTAGCGGAGAAGACCAAGAAGCAGCACTCGGACGTGATGATGATGTCGGGCGGACGGTATACGACGTGCGATCTGCACGACCATCCGCACTTCTACCTGAAGATGACTAAAGCCAAAGTCAAACCCGGCGATTATATAGCTACCGGTCCGGCATATATGGTAGTAGGTGATGTGCCGGTGCCCTTAGCTATACCGTTCGGTTATTTCCCGTTCACCAAGAGTTATTCGAGCGGATTGATTATGCCGTCGTTCGGTGATGACTACCAGCGTGGTCTGTACCTGAACGGTATAGGTTATTACTTTGCCTTCAGCGACTATATGGACCTGGAGATAACGGGTGATATCTACACCAAAGGTACGTGGGCCGTATATGCACAGTCGCATTACGTGAAGCGTTACCGATTTAGAGGTAATATCAACTTCAGTTACCGCACCGATGTAACGGGTGAGCGTGGGATGCCGGATTATACCAAAGCTACCAACATGCGTATCCTATGGACGCACCAGCAGGATAGCAAAGCCAATCCGTATGCTACCTTCTCGGCCAGCGTCAACTTCTCGACCAGCGGATACAACCGCAGCAATATCAACAGTTATTACAACAGCCAGTTGTATTCGGAGAACACCAAATCCAGTTCGATCAGTTATTCGCAACGTTTCCCCAATAGTCCGTGGAACTTGTCGATGAGTGCGCTCATCAGTCAATCGACGCGCGACTCCACTATCTCGATGACCTTGCCGGACCTGAGCGTCAATATGACCAGCGTATACCCCTTTAAGCGCAAGCACGGCGTAGGTAAGGAACGTTGGTATGAGAAGATTAAGTTGAGCTATTCGGGTAATACCAAGATAGCTATCGGTAAGATACGCGAGGACAAGTTCTTCAAATCTGATTTCTTGCGAGACTGGCAGACCGGTTTCAAGCATGTAATACCTATCTCCGCCAACTGGATGCTATTCAAATACCTGAGTGTAACACCCAACATCACGATGACTGATCGCATGTACTTCACACGTGAGCGCAAGAGTTGGGACGAATCGGTACAGGCGGTGCGCACAGATACGACGACGGGATTCTACAATGTCTTCGACTTCAACGTATCGCTGACCTTGAGTACCAAGATATACGGTTACTATATCCCCTCGCGTAAACTGTTCAAGAACGGCAAGGTAGACCGTTTCCGTCACGTGATGACGCCGAGTCTCAGTTTTACTTACCGTCCTGACTTCGGAGATAAGTTCTGGGGTTACTACGATTCGTACGACGAGCCGGTATACCAGAAAGACGACAACGGCATGTGGGTATTGGACGCCAACGGCTACAAGGTGCAGCAATTAGACAGCTTGGGTCAGCCGGTCTACACCACGCGGCAGTACTCGCGCTACGAGCACAACATGTACGGGTCGACAGGTAGAGGACTGCAGGCGCGTCTGGATTTCGGATTGCAGAACAACTTAGAGGTCAAGGTGCGCAACGACAAAGACACCACGGGTAAGGAAGCCTATAAGGTATACAGCGTCATCGATAACTTCTCGGTGAACGGCGGATATAACTTTGCTGCCGACTCGATGAACTGGTCGAATTTCTCCGTCAACCTGCGATTGAAGATACCTAAGGTCAACTACACCATCAACCTCAGTACGCAGTTGGATCCGTACATGTACGAGTTTGACGAGAACGGCAACCCGGTGCGTACCAATAAGCAATACTGGCATCACGGTCGTTTCCCGCACTGGACAGGTACGACAGCATCGTTCAGTTACACCTTCTCGTCGCAGAAGTTTAAAGAATGGTTCCGTAAGGACAAGAAACACAACGACGGCGACCACGATGACGAAGGCAACATGGATCCTGTAACCGCTCAAGATAACGGAATGATGACCAACGGCAAGCGCGACAACGGGCACGACCACGAGAAGAAAGCCGAGGTACAGGACGGATATGTCAAGACCGACGTGCCCTGGAGCCTGACCATCAACTACACCATACGATACGGCGATTTGCCGCATACCAGAGCCAACTTCAACGAGAGCAAGATGCAGTATAAGATGGGCTTTGTGACGCACAACCTCAGCTTTGCCGGCACGATAGGCTTAGGTAAGGGATGGAAGGCGAGCGGTACGATATCGTACGATATATATGCTAAAAAATGGGCTATGCCTACTATCAATGTCAGTCGCGACCTGCACTGCTGGAATATGTCGGCTTCGTTTGTGCCCTTCGGTCCGAACAGGAGTTATAACTTCCACATAGGTGTGAATGCCTCTATGCTGGCCGACCTGAAATACGATAAATCGAGCAACAGCAGCACCAATAAGAAAGTGGATTGGTGGTAAACACAACAACGCATTATGGAACACAATGTATATACCTGCATCTATGACCTGTTCGTAGATGGCGAAAACGGAAAAGAAGAATTGATGGAGCGCGCTACTAAGACGCATCCTTTGACCTGGTGTCAGGGTATCGGGATGATGCTCCCTAAGTTTGAACAGCAGATGGAAGGCAAGCAGGCCGGCGATAAGTTTGACTTTCGTATTGCCTGCGCGGATGCGTACGGCGAGTACGACACCGACGGCGTGCTGGAGTTGGACAAGAAGATGTTCTACAACGGCGACGGCGAGTTTGACGAAGAACGAGTGACCGTAGGCGCTATCGTGCCCATGAACACCACCGACGGTCAGGTCGTCAACGCCCAAGTGGTAGCTATTGACAAGGAGACAGTGACTATCGACCTGAATCATCCGCTGGCGGGTGAGAACCTGCACTTTGTAGGTGAGGTCTTAGCTGTGCGCCCTGTTACAGAAGCTGAACTGGACGCTTTGACGCATCCTCACTGCGGCGGCTGCCACGGAAGCTGCAACAACTGCGATAAAGAATGTAATAACGACAACGATGGCAAACATTGTAGCAATTGTGGGAAGGCCTAATGTAGGCAAGTCCACCCTATTCAACCGTCTGACTAAGACCCGCCGTGCTATCGTCATGGACGAGGCGGGCACTACACGCGACCGCCAATACGGCCACGCCGAATGGTGCGGTAAGGAGTTCTCCGTCATCGACACCGGAGGATGGGTGGTCAATTCGGATGACACCTTTGAGAGCGAGATCAACCGTCAGGTCAATATCGCCATCAAAGAGGCCGACGTGGTGCTGCTGGTGGTAGATGTCAACGAGGGCGTCACACAGTTCGATATGGAGGTTGCCCACCTGTTGCGTCAGGCTAAGAAAGAATGCGTGCTGGCAGTAAACAAAGTAGATACCTTTGACCGTCAGTACGGAGCACCGGAGTTCTATAAACTCGGTCTGGGTGAGCCGTATATCCTCAGTGCGGAGAACGGACTGGGTACAGGCGACCTGTTGGACGAGATTTGCTCGCGCTTCAAGAAAGACGAGGCCGGAGAGCAGTTAGATGACCTACCCCGCTTCGCTATCGTCGGCAGGCCCAATGCCGGTAAGTCGAGTATACTGAATGCCTTCATCGGTGAGGACCGCTCGATAGTAACCGACATACCGGGCACTACGCGCGATAGCATATATACGCGTTATAATAAGTTCGGAAAGGACTTCTACCTGGTGGATACTGCCGGCATACGCAAGAAAGCCAAGGTCAACGAGGACCTGGAATACTACAGCGTCGTGCGTTCGATACGCGCTATCGAGAACTCGGACGTTTGTATCCTCATGTTGGACGCCACACGCGGTATCGAGAGTCAGGACCTGAACATCTACGCCCTGATTCAGAAGAACAAGAAGGGATTGGTAGTATGCGTCAACAAGTGGGACCTTATCGAGGAGAAGAGTAACAAGGATATCAAAGCTTTTGAGCAGGCTATCCGTGAGCGAATGGCTCCGTTTACCGATTTTCCTATCATCTTCTGCTCGGCGCTCACTAAGCAGCGTATCTATAAGGTGATGGAGACGGCCCTGCATGTATATGAGAATAAACAACGCAAAGTGCCTACAGCGCAACTGAACGAGAAGTTCCTGCCCCTGATAGAGAACTATCCGCCACCGGCGCTGAAAGGTAAATATATTAAGATTAAATACTGCACCCAGTTGCCCAATACGCAGGTGCCGACGATAGTCTTCTTCGCCAACCTGCCGCAGTACGTTAAAGAGCCCTATCGCCGCTTCCTGGAGAATAAGTTGCGCGAGTGGTGGGACTTCAACGGCACACCGGTGCAACTATTTATACGTGCTAAATAAATGAAGATACTGGGATTGACATACTATCGTTCGGCGCTGCACTTCACGATGAAGTGTGATGCGTCATTGCTCAACAACCGCAAGCCCTTCTTTATGCCCGATTGGGCAGAAGAGTGGCGCGGTGTACCATGCACGGTAGTGAGGATATCCCGACTGGGTAAGTGTATCGAACCGCGTTTTGCACGACGTTACTACGATGCTGTAGCACCGGGTATCGACTTTTACGCGGCGGACAAAATAGATACGAACTACGCGCAGGCGACGGCTTTTGACGGTTCGTTGTGCGTGGGCGCATGGGAGGAGATAACAGACGAGGCTGTAGTGCCGGAGGCGGAACAGATTGCCGAGGCGATAGCCCAAATCAGTCGTATCGTCACCTTGCGCATGGGCGACCTGGTATATATCGACCGGGCCGTTGAGGGACAAACCCTGATGCGGGAACAGATAATCGAACAACCGGGTTTATACTGCAAGATTAAATGAAAAAGACTATAGCTATATTGTTTTTCGCGCTCTTATCCTCTGCCTATGCAGCAGGTATAGAGTATGCCGGTCATTCGGCTTTGGCTGACGGCACTGTCGTCAAACTGCGCGTGAGCGAGAGCGGTGTCTATTGCCTGACCTATGACCAGTTGCAGTCGATGGGTCTTAAGCCGGATAGCGTACGCATATTAGGCTACGGCGGAGCGATGCAGAGTCAGAACTTCCTGCAGCCCTGGCACGACGACCTGCCCTCGTGCACGTTCTATATGCATAAAGGAGCCGACGGTGTATTTGGCAAAGGCGACTACATACTCTTCTGGGTAACCGGTCCTGTAGACTGGGTATCGGCAGGCTCATCGTTCACGCATACGCGCAATCCATATAGCAATTACGGGTACTGCTTTGTGAGCGATGTGGCGGGTGAGCAACGTCTTATCGAGGACAACGATACAGAGATGACCGGTGCACCGGCTTATCACGAATATATCGGTTGGGTACCGCAACTGCACGAACAGGATATCGTCAACCTCATCGATGCCACTTACGGTCGCGAAGGCGGCGGTAAGGAGTTTTACGGCGAGAGTATGAGTGCTGCCAATCCATCGCTCAAGATACCGTTCTCTTTCCCGCGCATCGATACAACGGCGAATATGATTTGCCGTACGGATGTGGCGGCCGCCTCGTCTATACCGTCTACCTTTACCGTCCGTATCGGCAACACCACACGCACCGGTATGACGGCTGAGATACAGTCGAACGACTACTATACCAAAGCCTATGCCGCTACTATACGCATGGTGAACGCTAAGGCCGACAATAACTCGCCTACCGTTCAGGTGACCTTCAACAACACGCTCTCGGCCGCCAAAGGATGGCTTAACTTTGTGGAGTTGGCGGCTCCGTGTTTCCTGCAGGCAGACGGCAATACCTTGCCTTACTACAACCTCAACCACTACGGTCAGGACAATACGACGCGCTACCACGTAGCCGATCCTACTCACGACACGGAGGTGTGGGACATCACCGACCCGACAGCTATCTACCGTTACCCGACTACGCGTACGGGTGACACGCTCGTCTATGAGGCCTCCAACCGTCAGGCACACCGTTTCCTTCTGGTACGCGAGGCACACGGCTCAGGATGGAAGAGTCCGGACATCATCGGACGCGTGGAGAACCAAGACATACACGGTCTGCCGCAGACCAATCACATCATCGTTTCGCCTAAGTCGCTGCTCCCGCAGGCTAAACGTCTGGCGGAGATACACCGCATGTACAGCAACGAGACCTGGGAGGTAGTAACCGACGAGCAGGTGTATAACGAATTCAGCAGCGGTACGCCGGACGCCTCGGCTATTCGTCATATGATGAAGATGTTCTACGACCGCGCGGCTAACGAGGATGAGTTGCCCAAGAGTGTACTGCTCTTCGGCGACGGCTCGTTCGACAACCGTCAGTTGCTGACCACCTCCGCTAAGAACACCCTGATCACCTACCAGGCCGATAACTCGCTCAACGAGGTGAATGCCTACGCTTCGGATGACTACTTTACTTTCCTGGAGTCCAACGATGGCGTGAGCGGTTCGACATTCTACGACTATACGGCGCGTCCGCGCCTTGCCGTGGGACGTCTGCCGGTGAATACGCTCAGCGAGGCCGAAGGGACCGTCAGCAAGATTGCAACCTACTTAGAGAATACCAACGCAGGCGATTGGCGTCAGCAACTATGCTTCTTAGCCGACGACGGCGACCATTATACGCATACGGAGGCAGCCGATGAGGCAGCCGAGAGAGTGAGGGTCAATAATCCGGACTTTATCGTCAATAAGATTTTCTTAGATGCCTATCCTCAGGAGACGTCGGCTTCGGGCGAACGCTATCCGTTGGCGTACAACCGCTTCACCAACCTGCTGCGTAGCGGTACCCTGCTGATGGACTACTGCGGTCACGGCAGTTCGGGCAATATATGCTCCGAGATGTTCCTCACGCTCAAAGATGTCGAGGCTATGACGAATGCCAACCGCGGCTTTTGGATGTTAGCTACCTGTAACTTTGCCCAGTTTGACCAAACACATATCAGTACGGCCGAGGCAGCGGTCATCAATCCTAACGGTGGTGCGATAGCTGTGATGTCGTCTACCCGCACGGTGTATGCCCCGCAAAACAAAGCCCTGAACACCCTACTCATGGACAGCCTGTTTGCGCACAATAGCGCCAATCAATATACGATGACCTTAGGTGACGCTGTCCGTTGGGCTAAGTGGCGCAGGGTGAACGATGCTAACAGGATGGCCTATATCCTCTTGGGCGACCCGACGCTGCGGTTGATGTACCCCACGCGTTATGAGGTCACCACTTCCGATATGCCGGATACGCTGACCGCCCTGTCGCATCAGACAGTACACGGCTGCATACGCGACCCGCATACCGGCGATACCGTACTGTTCAACGGTACGCTCACCGTCACTATCTACGATAAGATGCAGCAGATCACTACGCGCGACAACGACGAGCAGGATGCCAGTAAGAAACGTTTCTACACCTATAACGACTACCCCAATCGCTTATTCCGCGGTACAGCCGAGGTGAAGGATGGCGTCTTCGAGTTTGAGTTCATGCTGCCTAAGGATATCCGCTACAACTACGGCGAGGGACGTATCGTCTACTACGCTGTCGGTACAGCTGAGGATGCGGGCGAGGAGATAGAGCCTGCCGAGGCGGTAGGACATAATAACGAGGTAGTCATCGGCGGTACGTCGTCGGTAGTGATAGAGGATGAACAGGGACCCGAGTTGACTATCTACCTCAACAACACGAACTTCAAGGACGGCGGCAAGACGGACGAGAAGCCGGTCTTCTATGCCGACATATACGATGAGAACGGTATCAATACCGTAGGTTCGGGTATCGGTCACGACCTGCTGCTAATAGTAGATGCCGATACCAAACAGACCTATACCGTCAACGAATATTTCTCATCGTCGCTGGGTGACTACACGTCGGGTACGGTGATGTATCCGTTCTCGGAGCTGAGCGAAGGTGAGCATAGTCTGACCTTCCGTGCATGGGATTTGATGAACAACAGCAGCACCAAGACGCTGCGCTTCCGTGTAGTCAAGGGCTTAGACCCGATTATCTACCAAGGTGTTGTCTATCCCAATCCTTGTCCGGCATCGGGTACGCTGACCGTATTGGTAGACCACGACCACCTGACCGACCCGACGGAGTTGTGCCTGACCTTCTACGACCTGCAGGGACACGTCGTCTATCGCCACACCGAATATAATACGCCTACTTTCAGCCTCGACCTTGGCGCTACACCGCTGAGCAATGGCTTATATGTATACCAACTGCAAATACGAACCAACACAAGCTCCTACTCGACTAAACGCGGGAAGTTGATTGTGTACTAAACGAAATAATTGATTGCCTATGATAAATTTTTAAAAGTCAACAAACCTAACCATTATTAGTAACAAACACAAATTACATAAAAGTTCTTAGTATGAAGAAAACACTTTTGAGCCTTGCGGCTCTGATGGGTCTGACGCTAAGCGTGATGGCCTATGAAGTTAACCCGATTATCACGGCTATGCCGTCTCTCACCATTGCTCCCGATGCACACGCTGCAGGTATGGGTGATATTGGTGTAGCGACCACGCCGGACATGAACTCGCAGCACTGGAATGCGGCTAAGTACGCCTTTATCGACGAACGCGGCGGTATCAGTGCCTCGTACACCCCATGGCTGCGTAAGTTGGTAGGCGATATCGACCTGGCTTACCTGACCGGTTTCTATCGTTTTGACGACTTGAACGCTATCTCGGCCAGCTTCACCTATTTCTCGATGGGTAAGGTTAGTCTGGTAGATGCACAAGGTCAATCGTACCAGGATGTACGCCCCAACGAATGGGCTCTCGATGTAGCTTATTCCCGTAAGCTCCACGAGTATGTAAGTATGGCTGCTACGCTGCGCTTTATGTACAGCGACCTGAACAACGGTGCCAACTCGTCGACTATGGCTATGGGTAATGGAATGACCGAGATGCAACCGGCTTGGACCTTTGCGGCCGATATCTCGTTGTACTATCGTCAGCCTATCGAGTTGCCTATGGGTACGAGTCATTTTGCTTTAGGTTTCAACCTGTCCAACTTAGGCGGAAAGATGAGTTATGACAAGAACGTCACCCAAAACTTCATCCCAGCCAATATGCGCATCGGTGTGAGCTATGAGATTCCGTTCGACAACTACAACCGCTTGATGGCATCCGTAGAGTGCAACAAGATGTTGGTGCCCACTTTCTATTCCAAGTTTGCCAGCAACGACTCGACGCATCAGTTCACCAACGACGAGTACAGTAAGATTTCCTCGCCTAAGGGTTGGTGGCAGTCGTTCTGCGACGCTCCGGGCGGCACGTCGGAAGAGTTCAAAGAGGTACAATGGGGTGTAGGTTTGGAGTACAGCTACAACCGTCAGTTCTTCGGTCGCGTAGGTTATAGCCACGAGAATAAGATGAAGGGTAACCGCCGTTACTTCACCGTAGGTGCCGGTTTCAAACTCTCCATCGTTCGCTTCGATGCCGCTTACTGTATCGCTACCGCAGCGTCCAACCCCTTGGACCAGACGATGCGTTTCACCTTGGGCTTCGACCTGTACGGCATCAAGGACCTGGTGAACAACAAACGATAAGATGCGAATCGGATTCGGATACGATGTTCATGCGTTTGCCCCTAACCGCGCTCTGTGGTTAGGGGGCATCCGCGTGCCGAGTGAGCGCGGGCTGTTAGGTCATTCGGATGCCGATGTAGCTATTCATGCGCTGTGCGATGCCCTGTTGGGTGCTGCCGCTATGCGCGATATTGGGTATCATTTTCCGGATACCAAAGGCAATGAATACGAGGGCATCGACTCCAAGATTCTCCTGCAGCGCGTGATGACGATGCTGCGCGAAGCAGGCTACGAGGTTGGCAACTGCGACATTACCATAGCTGCCCAGGCGCCCAAACTGAGTCCGTATATCGAACCTATGCGCGAATGCCTGGCTCAGGTGATGGGTATCGAGGTAGGACGCGTGAGCGTCAAGGCTACTACGACGGAGCATTTGGGCTTTGTCGGTCGCGAAGAAGGTATAGCGGCGTATGCTGCCGTACTATTGGAAGGAGGACAAGGATGAAGCGAATGGTCGTTACCCTACTCTTCTTAGCAGCTATAGGCGTGTGCTCGGCTCAGACGACCTACCGCTGCGATACGCTCTATTCGGGCGACAGCATATATATAGTAGAGACAGCCTGTGCGCCTATCTGCTCATCGTGCGTGCGCGTATATAATAAGGAGTGGAAACTGCTCGGGCGTATCCCGGCTCCGTGGCCGCACGCGGTCTTTCCGGAGGCGTGGATAGAAGATAAGCGTATCCGCTGGCGCGACAATACGGCGCAGTGGGACGAAGAGATACAATGACCCCTATCTATTTAATCGGATATATGGGCGCCGGAAAGACTACTGTCGGGCGTCTGTTGGCGGAGCGTTTGGGTTGGCATTTTGTTGACCTGGACGATGCTTTTCGTGAGATACACGGCCTGAGTACCGCCGACTATATCCGTCAGTACGGCATCGATGATTTCCGCCGCAAGGAGAAATATGTATTGGAGGACGTAGCGGATATGGCACCTTTTGACAATATCGTCTATGCTACCGGCGGCGGCTATCCTTGTTATGAGGATAATATGGAGTGTATGAACGAGTTAGGCACCAGTATCTATATCCGTTGGCGTCCGGAGCACTTGGCTAAAAGGCTGATGCTGACCGATTTGAGTGAGCGTCCGGTCTTGCAGGGGCGCACCGAAGAGGAGTTATTGTCCTTTATCGCACCGCAGTTAGAGGCTCGTGAGCCGTACTATTGTCAGGCGCATCACATCATCGATGCTCCGGGATTCATACCCGAGGCAGACGAACAAATAGCAGAACAGATATGTCTATTAATGAAATCCAAGACGAGATAATTGAGGAGTTCGGTCTTTTTGACGACTGGACGGGCCGGTATACGCTGCTTATCGACTATGCCCATAGTATGAAGCCGCTGCCTGCCGAGGAGCGCATCGACCGCAACTTAATTGACGGTTGTCAGTCTAAGGTGTGGTTTACGGCTCAGATGCAGGATGGCTTAGTCATCTATCGTGGCGATAGCGATGCCGTATTGGTCAAGGGTATAGTAGCATTACTCATCCATGTATTGAGCGGGCATACACCAAAAGAAATCGTCGATGCAGAGTTATACTTCATCGACGAGATAGGTTTGCGTGAGCACCTCAGTCCTACGCGTACCAACGGTGTGTATGCTATGTTGCGTCAAATGCAACTATTCGCACTCACTTACTTGACCGCCGGCAAATAAGAGTTTGCGTCCGGGATACAACTCGGTCCATAGACGATTATGAGTGGACATGATAACGGTCATGCCCGCTTTTCGTATACCGTATAGCAGTTCCATTATCTCCTGTCCTGTCTCGGCGTCGAGGTTGCCGGTAGGCTCATCGGCCAGGATGATATCGGGTGTATTGAGCAGCGCCCGTGCTATGACGATGCGTTGTTGTTCGCCTCCGCTCAGTTGGTAGGGCATCTTATAGGCTTTGTCGGACATGCCTACCTGCGCCAATACGTCGGTTATATGGGTACGCATGACCTTCTTGTCCTTCCATCCTGTGGCGCGCAGCACGAACATCAGGTTCTCGCCTACGGTGCGGTCGGTGAGCAGTTGGAAGTCCTGAAAGACGACGCCTACCCTACGTCTGAGGTAAGGTATCTGGCGGCGGCGGATAGCGGTGAGGTCGTAGCCTAAGAATGAGGCTTGTCCGCTGTAGATAGGCAGTTCGGCATAGAAGGTGCGCAGCAGCGACGACTTACCCGAACCTACCTTACCCAGCAGATAGATCATCTCGCCATCCTGAACACTCAGGTTCACGTTGCGGAGCACGGTCTGCTCGCTCTGGCGGATCTCGACGTTCTTGTAATTAATTAGCTCCATCCAGCGCGTTGATCTTGTCTTCCAATTCGCTCAGTTGGGCTTTGAGGCCGTCAATCTTCTTCTGCATATCCTCCACTATCTTGTTGCCGGATTTGGATTTGCCGGTAAAGAAGAGGATGTTATTCTCAGCGGTTTTTATCTCCTGTTTGAGTTGCTCATACATACGTATGAGTTTATCGCGGTTGCCGTTAGCTACGGTCTGTTCCATGCGGTTCTTGCGTGCTTCGGCTTTGGCGTTGCCTACCTGTTCGCGCTTGCGGTTGAAGAAGTCGTCGCAGGCGGCGGTAAAGCTCTTCCACACCTCGTCGCTGTACTTATGAGCTACGGGACCTATGGTGCGCCATTCGCGCTGCAGGGCGATGACGGCGTTAGTAGCGGCTTCCCAGTCTACGGCATCTTTGAAGGCTTCGGCTTTAGCTACCAATTCGCGTTTACGTTTGAGGTTCTCGTTGAAGGTGTCGCGTATATTCTTAAAGTACGCACTGCGGGCTTTGAAGAACTCGCCGGTCAGTTTGCGGTACTCGTCGTAGATAGCCTGATTCTGTTTCTTGGGGGCGAAGCCAATGGTGCGCCATTCGTCCTGTACGGCTTGCACCTTAGCGGATACCTCGTCCCACTGTTTATTCGATTTCAGGGTGCTATAGTCCAATGCGCGCAGTTGCTCGAGCAGGGCCTGTTTCTTCTCCAGGTTCTCTTTCTCGCGTTCGTGCAGGGCATCGAAGTAAGCCTGATGTTTCTTATTGATGATGGTGGAAGCCTCTTTGAAGCGCTGCCAGAGGTCTTCGCGCAGTTCGCGGGCTACGGGACCTATCTCTGCCCACTCGTCGTGGAGCTGCTGCAGGGCGCGGCTGGCTTCTACTATGTTGGCGTTGTCGGCCAGTTTCTCGGCTGCCTCGCATAGGAGCGTCTTCATCTCCAAGTTTTTCTTGAAGTCGAGGTCGCGGAGTTCGATATTTATCTTCACCAGGTCGTAGAACTGCTCCTGATACTGGTTATACTGTTTCCATATCTCTTGTGCCTTAGGTGCAGGTACGGGACCGATGGTCTTCCATTCGGCTTGGAGTTCGCGCACTTTCTTCATCTTATCCATGACGTCAGCGGTCTCCGATTCGGCCAGGTCTTTCATCTGGGCGATGATATTCTCCTTGCGCAGCAGGTTTTGCTGCATCTCGGCCTCCATTTGTTTGGTTACCTCGGCGCGTTTCTGTTTGTACACGTTGAGCAGTTCGCGGAATTGGTTCTCTACCTCGTCCATGGCAGGTTGCCAGTTGTCGAGCACTTCGCCGGCAGCGGCGGCAGCCTCTTCGGCGGCCTGCTTAAGAGCAGCCTGCTCTTCGTGGTAAAGGCGATAGAACTTATTCTTCAGTTCTTCTACTTGGTCTTTTACTTCTGCCACATTGCTATTGAGCAGCTCTTTCAACTCGTCTACGAGGGTTTGTTTTTCGTTATCCATAGCCTAAAATCTATAATCAGCGCACAAAGGTACAACAAAAAATGCACATACACAAATTTTTCTTATATATTTTCGTCCAAATGAATATTATTCATTGTTTTTGACCGATTATATGACATTATGCTTGCATAAGTGAGATTTTTTGTGTACCTTTGCACCCGATTTCAGAAATGAAGTCCTCAAGTCGGTCATTTTCGCCTTTTGCTCCCGACTATAAAGAAAGATGCTAATGGCATGCGGAGGGTCGCGTGCTATAAGGCATACGACCCTCTCGCTGTCATATAAGGCGGTAACTATAAACTCAAATACATACCGCATTATGTTTATCATTGTTCGTTTTCGCTATTACAAAGCAGTGACTCCGGCAAGTTACATCATCGAATTTACATTGGACGAGTGGAGGGAATTCTTTTGGTTAGAAGACAACCGATTACGCGCCGGATATGTGTTACGATTTTTACATCTTGAACGCAATACCACACGAAAAGAGTTCTGGTGGGTGCCGATAGATGAGTATTGTGGAATAGAGATAAAAAAGGACGCAAAAATCTATCGAAGCGCTTCTTTTGAAGAAAAATGAAGAAATTTTGCATTTTTTTGAAATATTTTTGCACCTTCGGACGTGTAGTGTCTTTTTGTTGTACTAATTTTGCACCCGGAACGTCCTTCCAACGGAATGGAAGGAGTGGCCTCCGCCGAGAAAGGTATAATATAAATAATAAAAACGATTATGAGAGACACAACATTGAGTTTGGTAATGGATGCTATCGGTATTTTGAGCATCTTTTTTCTCGCAACGGTTTTATTATGCCTTTAAATATAGGCAAAATAAAGTTTTTATTTGCACATGTCAAAAAATTTGTGTAACTTTGCACCGCAAAGTTTGTGAAAAACGAATATAAACACAAAAGATATTTCATGGCAAACGAACAAAAGGGATATGTTTACATCCTGACCAACCAAGCATTTCGCGAGAACTGGGTGAAGATAGGCAAGAGCAGCCGACCGGTTGATGTACGTTCAAAGGAACTGGACAATACGGCTGTGCCACTACCGTTTGAAATTTATGCAACTATGTGCACGGCTAAATATGCAGAGGCAGAGAAACTCGTGCACCGTTACATTGAGCGCTTTACTAAACTTCGTATTCGTAACAACCGAGAGTTTTTCAATGTTAGTCCAGAGGACGCGCTGGACATCTTCAAGGATGTTGCTCTTTTGCTTGATGATGCTGTTATTGAAGAGGTGCATAAGCGTGAGATGTTAGGTCTGAATGCTGAGCAAGAGAAGGTGGAACCAAAGCGTAAGGATGGTGAGCGTCGTGTTTGGATGATACCTTACAACACCAAGTATTTCGACTTGCATAAATGCATTAAGAAGTACGCAGATATTTATTGGAACCAACATAAGAATTTAGCGGCTGGCGACATAGGTTACCTATATGGTTCTGCTCCAGATAGCGCTATCCGCTATCGTTTTGAAGTAGTGGCAGCAAATTTGTCCTATAGCGCAGATATGGAGCGTGAACGTGAGTTCTACTCTAATCCATCTGATTTTGATGAAGTTATTGCGCGCAACCGTTTTGTGCACATTCGAATAACTGGAGAGACAAAAGATTCCCGTTTGTCATTCCCGAACTTATTGGATAATGGTTTGAAAATGGCGCCTCGCGGAGCTATGTCTATTACAGGTGAATTGTTGAAATATATACAGGAAAATTTCTAAAGAGCAAAACAATAAATGGCATCTGAACAAGATAATGCATATTTACTCCGTATTCGCGAACTGGAAAAACAGATAACGCGCCTCCAGACGGAGATTAAGAAGAATAGCGAAACGCAATATGGTTTGCGTTGGATGGATGTGCCCGAAGCATTTGAAGCAGCAAGCGAAAATGCACTCCCTATCTTGGAGGAAGTCAAGGAGAAAGCCCTTACGAATGATGATGGTAAGCCGACGCACATTCTGATTGAGGGCGACAATTTCCACGCACTCACTTGCCTCAACTATACCCACAAGGGACAAATAGATGTCATCTATATCGATCCGCCGTATAACACCGGTTCGGATGGGTTTGTTTATAAGGACAAGCGTGTTTTGGATAAATACCCAGACGGCACAACTGTTCCGACCGACCATCCGTTGCGCCATAGTTATTGGCTGTCGTTTATGCATAAGCGTTTGGAATTGGCAAAGAACTTGCTTTCCGACCGTGGCGTTATATTTATTTCTATTGACGATAACGAACAAGCCAACCTTAAATTACTATGTGATCAAGTATTTGGGGAGAAGAACTATGTTGGAATGATAACAAGGGCAACTGGAACTACAACTGGGCAAGATGCTAATAAAATAGGTAGTTCTGTAGACTACTGCTTTGTCTATAAAAAATCAGAATCTTTCATTCTTAATGGTTTACCTTTATCCTCAGACGATGCTAAAAGGTTTAATTTAGAGGACGAAAAAGGAAGATATTCTATACTCCAATTAAGAAAGACGGGAAATGCGGACAGAAAAGGAGATAGACCAAATATGTTCTATCCAATAATAGCTCCTGACGGAAGTGAAGTTTATCCATTTGGACCTAGTGACTATTTAAGTCGATGGCGCGTCGCGAAAAAAACATATATGGAGCTGTTGCAAAATGACATGATATTTTGGAAAGAAGATAACAATTCCAAAGATGTCGAAATAGATGGTTATAAAAAGAGCAAATGGACTCCTTATGTAAAATATTATTTGGAAGGAAGAACTAAACAAGTCTCCAATTTATTCCAAGATATAGAAGGCAATAAAAAAGCCTCTTTGCAAATTAAAGATATTTTTGGCGACAAAGGTATTTTTGAATATCCTAAACCCGTAGAATTTATTAAGATTCTAATTGGAATAGGCGGATATAAATCATCTATTATTCTTGATTTCTTCGGAGGCAGTGGCACTACCATGCACGCGACCATGCAACTTAATGAAGAAGATGGTGGGCATCGGCAATGTATTCTTGTGCAACAGAACGAAAACAACATTTGCGAGAGTGTAACATACGAACGTAATCGCCGTGTGATGCAAGGTTATACCAATGCCAAAGGCGAACAAGTCGCAGGGCTTGGCAATTCCATGAAATACTATCGCACCGCATTTGTGGGCGATAACGATATTACGCACATTACCGATTCGGACAAAGTGGTGCTTACTCAACGCGCAGGTTGTTTGTTGGCATTAGGCGAGAATACATTAGAGGAAATAAAGACTGCCAAGGCGTACCAAATCTTCCAACTTCGCAAAGGTGACAAACCGGCGAATGATTTTGAGTTTACGGCGGTGTATTTCTCTGGCAACCTCATGCACTTTGTGGATTTCCGCCGCGATATAGAACAACTCCAACAGGAGCACCCGTTAGCGCGTATCGCGGTCTATGTGTTCACATGGGGCGATCCGTCTGTTTTTGAGAATGAGTTTGATGACCTTTCGGGGCTTACTATCAAGCCTATTCCGCAGCCGATTTTGGAAATTTATCAGAACATCCACCAATTATAATATAGCACTATGGCTCAATTTAATATGCTTGCGTTTCAGCAAAACGCAGTAGAAGAATTAACGACGCAGTTCAAGGCTATTTGGTATGCCAACAATGACTTTAAACATGAGATCGTGTTTAAGTCTCCCACCGGTAGCGGCAAGACGTTCATGGTGTCTAATTTCATCAACGGTCTGCACACGCAGCCCGATTGGAATGAGGATGTGGCGTTTGTGTGGATTACGTTCTCGGATGACCTCGCTATGCAGAGCAAGGAAAAGTTCTTTGAGTATTTTCATCCGAATATCGGCAACCAATTATTGACCGTACAGGACTTTAACCAAGGATTGCTGAAACGCAATGACATCTTGTTTCTCAACTGGCAGAAACTATCTACCGAGAAAGCGGACAAGCGTGTTTTGCGTCGTCCAGAAGATGAACGTTTGTACAAGGAAACAGGCTTTTATTTTGAAGACATAGTAGAAAACACGCATAAGGAAGGTCGTCGAATCATAATGATTATTGACGAGAGCCACAAGAATGTAACCGACCTTGCTATAAAGGTTGTTATAGATCCGCTCAACCCAAAGATTATTCTAAAGGTATCCGCTACGCCAGAATCAGAGCCTTCCATTAGTGATATTCGTCATAATCGCGCTGGGTTCGTTGAAGTAGAACGTGAGGATGTAATTGCCGCAGGACTTATTAAAGAGGAGATTATCTCCCAAACTGAAGAAGACCTGAATGTCTTTGAAAATATCGACCATGATTATCTGCTTCTTGACTTAGCAATGGAGAAACGCGCTGCCCTGAAAGCGGAATGGGAACAAATAGGCAAGAATATAAATCCTTTAGTCCTCATTCAGTTACCAGATGATGATAAGAAAACAAAAGATCTAGGCATCAAACTGAAAGAGGAGATAGTAACCGAATATCTGCTCAAGAAAGGTGTACCCGCTAATCATATTGCTAAATGGTTTGACAATAAGAAAGAAAACATCGAGTATATCTCAGATGGCAATAATCCGGTAGAATACATGTTGTTCAAATATGCAGCTGGTACCGGATGGGATTGCCCTCGTGCGCATATTTTAGTCATGTATCGTGAAGTCAAATCCGACACATTCCGCACACAGACACTCGGTCGTATTCTTCGTATGGCGATTCCAGGATTAGACCTTAGTGGACATCCCGCTCTTAAAACAGGCTATCTTTATACGAACTACCGTCGTAATGAAGTGCAAAATCCCAAAGACAGCACAGAGAATAGACCAAAGACAGCTATTTCAAAACTGATTCCCGAATACCAAGCTACGCAAGCATTGCAAGATTTTGGTACAAATTTAGCCGGTACATTGTTCGATGCTAAACTCAATGATATTGCTCACTTGACACAAGTAAAGCAGATTGTTCCGGCAGTCGTACAAAAAGCGCAGGAAACAGCTAAGAAGATACAGGAAATCATCCAACAGGAAACGGATTATCATTATCAGCGAGCACAAATAGAAGAACAAAAACACCTATTACAACAAGCAGTAGAAGACGAAATCCCTTCGTTTATAGAAGAGATTGAGGAAGGGGAACAGAAACAACAGGTAATAGAAGATATTTCTCGTCAAATAGCTCAATTGGCATCCAGTGTGGCTGGAGTACGAGAACAAGATTTGGTAATTGATCCTATTCTAAAGTCCGATTTTCAGTCACGTGGAGATTATGGTGACATAGGTCGTGCAAGCGATTTTCAATCATCGTTTATTAAAACATTCAATCGTTACTTCGGTTCAAGTGAGGAGAAACTGCAAAGTTTAGCTGAACAACAGGACATGCTAAGAAGCAAAGGTATAGATCCTGATGATCGATATGAACGTAGTGTAATGGCTGATGCTCATTTTTACAATTACGACGCTGACATCAATAATGAATATGGGCGAGACGTGATGGTTGAAGTGTCGAAAAATGATGTGGAAAAACTATTCAGTTATCGTTGTTATGAGATCCTGCAAGAACAGACTGAGGACGATGCAAAACTCGGTAATATTGCGCGTTCATGGGCTCCACTCAAAGAGGCCCTGCGTCAATGGTTCTCCATTGGTATGTCCAATTATTCATATATAAGCCAATATAAAATATTCCTCAAAGATATAGACCGGAAAGAGAATAGTGTTTTCCGTAGAGTAATAACAATGGCGTTGCGTGAATACATACCGACCAGAGATGCTTTGGTTCGGAAGAAAATGGAGCGTATTGCGGAACAGGAAGCCGAAGTGTTTACCATTAAAGCTCAATATGCATATACGGATGATATGAAGGAGTTCCAACCTTCATCATTAAGTATCGTTAAACCATTCCGTTTGTTGGAGAGTTATTCGGGAAGAGATAATGAAGTTAAGTTTATTAAGTTTTTAGAGAGTAATCCACAGCATATAGAGTGGTGGTTTAAGAATGGAACCGGTAAAGATGCATTCGGTATTCGTTACACGGATAGTTCCACCAATAAAGTGCGTATTTTCTACCCCGACTGGATTATCAAATTTAAAGGAGCAAATCAATTGGGTATCTTTGATACGAAAGGCGGCTTTACTGCAAATGAATCGGAAGTCAAGGATAAAGCCGAAGCATTGGCGGCAAAAATTGGAGCATTGAATAACAATAACGATAAACAATATATGTATTATGGTGGAATCGTAATCTTCCAAGAAGGTTTATGGTTATTTAATGACAATGCGGAGTACACAATGTATAGCAAAGATAAATCCCTCTGGAAAAATTTCCTTGATTTGTTTAATTAATGATGGAATAATCTATAGTGTTATGGAAGATAAAGAAGAGAAACAAGAAAGAGGCGAAGGTCGCCATATAGGACCTGTCGGTATCGGAACCGAAAAAAGATAAGTTATGGGAAATAATAATTCATCCAGAATTCCGTCACCCCATTCAGGACGGACTGATACAAACGGAGTGGGACGCCATGTCGGACCCGCTGGTAAACCGAGTAAGTAATGACAAACGAGGAAGTAAAAGAGAAATTTGAAGAGTCCATAGAAGAAGGTAATCGCTTCTATGGCGCTCAATCATCTAAGGTATCACAAAATATTAGAACTTTAGTCATGGGGATTATTGCTATTATCTGGGTTGTTTCATATAATAATGGCATTTTTAAACTACCTAATTTACTATTGATAATTTCTCTATTTATAAGTTTTGGATATCTAGTGATAGACATATTGCATTATTTTCTTGATACACGTTTTTATTATAACAAACTGATTTCGTTAGAGAAGAACTACGGACAAAAAATGTATCTAACTACGTATAACCAAGCACTTATCAAATATAGCAAAGTCAGCTATGGATGGATTTGGGCAAAGGTTATAGTGTTTGCTATTATAGCTATCCTTTTTGTAGTTGGTATGTGGAATCATTTACTGTAGAACGATGGTAATCACTCCACACAAATATCCATTTGCGATCAATGACGATGGTAACCCCATTTACATTGGTGAAGTGACGCAAGAAAACAGGCGTCACACACGCTATCATTGTTATGGATGTGGAGCGGAATTATTCCCGGTCTTATGTACAAAAAAAGAGTCTCATTTCCGTCATGAGAAAGACGCTATATGCGACCCTGATAAATATCTCCACGAATATGCTAAAGCGCAAATAAAACGCAGATTTGAAGAGAGCGACACATTCTACGTACAATATGAAGCTTCACGCAAATGTAAAAACCGCTCCAAATGCGAAGTCTTTTCTCAATGCCGTTTACCTAAATGCGAAGAAGAGGGACTATATCAAATAGATCTCAAGGAGTTTTACGACACGTGTACTGAGGAAAAAGGTTACTATCAAGACATACCGGGTGGACGTAAGAAGTACATCGCAGATTTAATCCTGACAAATAGTCAAAATCCAGACATCCCACAGACTTGCATTGAGGTATGGGTAACTCATGAATGTACTGAAGACAAAAAGAAAAACGGTGGACGGATAATAGAAATTAAGATTCAGACGGAAGCTGATGCTAACCGTCCAATAATTGAATCTAATAGTTATGAAAAACCGATAAGATTCCATAATTTCAAGAAGTATATTCGAACGAGCCCAGCCTACACCTTTCTTCATTTTAAAATGAAGGATGGACTTATTAGGAAAGAAACAAGCCCCTGTTCAGAAGGCATTCATTATGATATAGACGCAAGACGAGAATTAATTGTCTCAGATGCTACCATATCGCAAGAAGCACAAGTGTTATTATATTCCATTTATCTTAATAAAACAGGTAAGGTTGCCCGAAATCCTTATATTTGTACCAGAGGTAAGATTGTTAAAGATGCCAAAGGCAAAGAAGGGCTTCTTTGTAGGTTCTATAAAAAACAAGAAGGATGTCCGTGTTCAAGTTTTGTTTATAGCGAATCGAAAGGAGAGGACATCCTAAGGAAACAGTTCAAACAGACACCATATTGGTATCAAAAAGGTATTAACGAGGAAGCATTGGATGAATTGAAGCAAAAGTTATCTTTAGAAATCCCATAGATTAACAAACTAAAACTATGCCCTGTCCACATAATCACATAGATTGTCCTTGCACCAAGGACTGTCCGCGGCACGGAAAGTGCTGTGAGTGTGTGGCGCACCACAAAGTACACGGAAAGAAACTACCCACATGCCTCCGTGGCATTGATTGGGAAAAATAACGAGTTAATGTTTAACGAATTAACGAATTAACGAGTTAGAGAATTAGAGAATTATAGAAAATTGTAATAGATATATGTCAGAAAAATTAACATTCATACCAGCTTCCGAAGCTGCAGAGATGGTGGGTGTTACAGCCCAGACCATCCGCAATCTTTGCAAAGCAAAGACGCTGCGCTATCAGATGAGAACAAACTTGTTCTATGTGTGTCGTGAGGATGTGGAGAAGTATGCACAATCAATCTCGGAAGTAAATAAGATAGAGCGTTCTATAGAGGATTATAAGAAAGAAATCAACAAAGCTTACGAACAACTTCGAGAAGCGAAACAGGAGATGCAGGATCGGCTGGAAGATATGAATATGTTCCCGGAGCGGATCCATTTTATTAAGGAGATTTTCCTTGCCTCCTTGCATAATTATGAAGGGAAATTAACCGAGAGAGAAATAAGAATCTTGGCGCAGGTTCTTGAAGGGGAGAAACTGCAAGATATAGCACAAAAGGAGCAATTAACATGTGGCCACACACGGCAGGTCTTGGACAAAGCTATTCGCAGAGTAGCATGTTATTCTGATAGGACTAAACAAATGGAAGCCACCATCGCGGAACAAGAACAAACCATTCGAGAGTTGCAAGAAAAATTATTCACAGCAGGGAAGTCATCACTTTCTGTTGAGCAAAGAGACCTTCTGCAGCAATCCGTCTTTGATTTGGATTTCCCTGTGCGCATCTGGAATGGACTGAAAGCGGCTGAGATAGAAACGGTGGAAGATTTGGTGAAACACCAACGAAGCGATTTTGAGGATATTCGCAATTTTGGAAAAACATCACTAAAGAAAATAGACGAATTTCTAGCAGCTCATAATCTAACATGGGGAATGGAGATTGATTAAGAAAAAAAACATGCCCTGTCCACATAACGACATAGAATGCCCTTGTCCGAAAGAATGTCCAAGACATGGAAAGTGCTGCGAGTGTGTGAAGCATCATCGAGAGCATGGTCATAAACTGCCCGTTTGCCTCTGTGGCATTGATTGGGAAGGATAATTTTTCTCGAATATCGGTAATTTTTGACAAAAAAACGCAAAAAAGTTCAGCGAAGAACGAGTTTGGAAACTCTTGATTTGGCAATAAAACGAGTTTACAAACTCTAAATATTAATAAAAAACGAGTTTGAAAACTCTTTTTTCTGCAAAAATATTTGCATATATCGTAGAAAAGTTGTACCTTTGCAGCGTTTTTTAATGGATGAATTATGGAACCTGTTACTGAAATTGAAGATTTACTGCTTCACTATCATTTGAGATTGCAAAGTACCACGTCGAATTTTCATAGGTATATCTATGATTCCATCGACTGGACGGATAAGTTGGTTGGCATCAAAGGTCCGAAAGGTGTCGGTAAGACTACCATGATGCTACAATACATCAAGGAGCACTTTGCGAATCCGGATGATGCAATGTACGTATCTTTGGACAACCTTTGGTTTGAGAACCACTCGTTGCAGGACTTTGTGAAGTATTATTATATTCACGGTGGTCGTCATCTGTTTATGGACGAGGTGCACTATTACCAGCATTGGCAAACGTTGATTAAGAATTTCTACGACACCTATCCTGATCTGCAAATCGTCTATACCGGTTCGTCTATGTTGCGGCTCAAAAGCGAAGAGGGCGATCTATCGAGACGACTGTTGGATTACGAGGTAGCCGGTTTGTCTTTCCGCGAGTTCCTAAAATATGAAGGTATAGTTGACCTACCGAGCGTTTCGTTGGAGAAATTGTTGCAAAACCATGTGCAGATAGCAATGGACATAAAAGGCAAGATTCCGTCTATTCAACCGCTATTCGAACAATACCTGCATCATGGCTATTATCCGTTCTATAAAGTGGCTAAAACCGGTTTCGAGAATCGTTTGCAACGCGTAGTGCATCATGTGTTGGATGTGGACTATCCGGCAGTGGAAGAGGTCACTATTTCCACTATCCGTAAAGCGAAAAAGATGCTAATGGTACTGGCGGAGAACGTGCCGCAGATGCCGACAATGAACACATTATATGCACAATTGGAAACGGACAGAGTGCAAGGATTAAAAATGCTTTATGCGTTGGAGAGAGGCGGCTTGCTGGCCTTGCTGACGGACAAAGCAAAGAGTTTGAAAGTGCTCTCCAGACCGGATAAGATTTTCCTTAACAATCCGAATCTGATGTACGCTTTAGGCAAAAAGACGAACATAGGTACAATACGCGAGACATTCTTCTTCAACCAAGTTAGTCAGGTCTATGATGTCTATTACCCTGCAAAGGGCGATTTTCTAGTAGATGAGAAATATCTGTTTGAGGTTGGAGGTAGTAACAAAACATTCGACCAGATCAAAGACCTTGAGAATAGTTTCTTGGCAGTCGATGAGACGGAGATAGGACACGGCAACCGCATTCCGTTGTGGCTATTCGGATTCTTGTATTAAGCCCTTTAACACTCACACTTATGGGAGCACAAGCATAACTATTCAAGACGCCATCGTCATCTATGTCAACGGAGATATTAACGCTATAGAAAATAAAGACCATGACCATCCAGATCAACAATCTCAACGGGAATGTAAACATTTACAACAATGAGCGCGTGCAGAGTACACTCAATGATGCTGCTGCGCAGCCAAATGATACGGCAAAGCCATCGAATGATGCACGGACGAAGAAGCTATTTATGACCGACGGCATCGAAGACCTAAAGCGAACCGAAGAAGAACGAAACCGCTTCCGTAACTACCTCACCGAGCACCACCTCGGACAACGACAACTCGACTGTAGCCGCGATAACCCCGTTAACAAGGCTATCGTCTGCTTCTGCGTCAAATGGAAACGACTCAAATATATTGACGCCAAACCCAGTCCCGCGGCCGTACTGCGCTTCCTAACCGATACATGCGGCATCTCCTGCGCTGCAGACCCCGAAGCTCTATCCACACTCCTTGGTCGAATGCTCAAAGCAAATCACGACAAGGACATCTACTACGATGTGGAAGACTATTTCTAATCCACATATCTCCATTTTTCTTCAACCCAACCTAAACCATTGATTTTCAAGCCATCCGAAAGGATGGCTTTTTGTATGGAAATGTGGACCACATCATCCACACCGACCCACACCCTCGCAAAACCTCTACCTTTGCAGTGGATTTCCAAAACAACGACAAGCGCTTGTCATAATTTTTAACCCTTTAACACCCTCCGACTGCAGGAGGAGTTCCTCGGGACGTAAACCGAACGTAGTGTTTGCGGACCGAAGAGCGAGGGCAAGACGTAGCACTATACAAGGGTTCAACCCG
>JAFSJN010000011.1 GCA_017439235.1 Paludibacteraceae bacterium | reverse complement strand
CGTTGGCGGCGAACCCTTTATTATGCGCCGTGACGAGAGTTATATAGGTGTTCTCATCGATGATCTAGTCAATAAGGGTGTAGATGAACCCTACCGTATGTTCACTTCTCGGGCTGAATACCGCATCCTTTTGAGGCAGGATAATGCCGACGAACGCCTTACTCAACGCGCTTGGCAGTTGGGGCTCGCTTCCGATGAACGACACCAACTTTATCTCTCCAAGCGCGAGGCTATTGATGCGCTCTTAGATTTCCTGCGTTCTACTTCAGTTCAGCCTGCCGAGGTGAATGGTCTACTGGAGTCTGCAGGTACCTCCCCTATTCAGCATACAACGCGCCTGATGGATTTGGTACTCCGGCCCCAGCTTGATATACAGAACCTTAGTCTCACTTTGCCTACGCTGCGCGAGTTTATTGAAGCAATACCCTCAGTCCCCCATGAGGTGGTCGAGAGTGCGGAGATCGAGATTAAGTATAAGGGCTATATTGATCGCGAGCGGTTAGCTGCTGATAAACTACGGCGCTTGGATTATGTAACGATACCGCCCTCCATCTGCTACGACGATATTCAGTCTCTTAGTACCGAGGCGCGTCAGAAGCTCGCCCGAATACGTCCCCGCACCATTGGCGATGCTCAGCGTATCCCCGGCGTTAGCCCCAATGATATTAGCGTATTGCTGGTCTTGGCGGGTAGATAAATAGAATGTTCCACGTGGAACAATTTAGTAAATGGTACATAGTAAATGATTAAATAGTAAATGACTTTATGACAGTAGAAGAAGTAAAAGCATTGGTTCGTAATGTGCCCGACTTCCCTATTAAGGGCATTCAATTTAAGGACATTACGACAATCTTAGACAATCCTGATGGCCTGCGTTGGCTGCGCGACGAGATTGTTCTTAGATACAAAGACCTGGGTATTACCAAGGTAGTCGGCATCGAGTCGCGCGGATTTATCATTGCACCGGCTGTGGCTATGGAGATGGGTGTGGGCTTTGTGCCTATCCGTAAGCCTAACAAACTGCCGGCCGAGACGGTTTCGGTTACCTATCAGAAGGAGTACGGCGAGGATACTATCCAGATCCATAAGGATGCCCTCAGTCCCGATGATGTCGTGCTCATTCACGATGACATTCTGGCTACAGGCGGTTCAATGGCTGCGGCAATTGATCTGGTTCGGAAACTGGGTGTACGGAAGGTGTATGTCAATTGCGCTATCGAATTGCTGGGCCTACATGGCCGCGAATACCTGCAGGGCAAGGCCGAAGATATCTATTGCCTCATGGCTTTAGAGGTCGATGAGTAATCCATCTGACCATATTAAGCAACTCGTTGCGCGCCTGCCTGAGAAACCCGGAGTCTATCAGTACTTCAATCAGCAGGGCGAGATAATCTATGTCGGCAAGGCTAAAAACCTGCGCCGACGTGTCTCTTCCTATTTCCAGAAAGAGCATGAGTGGCTCAAAACGCGCCAACTTGTAGCGCATATTGCTGACCTTAAATACGTCGTCGTGGATAGCGAGCAGGATGCTTTCCTTTTGGAAAACAACCTCATCAAGCAGTACCAGCCGCACTATAACATCATGCTCAAGGATGGCAAGAGCTACCCCAGTATCTGCATCACCCGTGAGGACTTCCCGCGTATCTTCAAGACCCGTAAGATACTCAAAGGCGTTGGTGAGTATTTCGGACCCTATAGCTACGGCAATACGGTTGACCTGGTTGTAGAACTTATCCATAAGCTTTTTCCCATCCGTACCTGTAATACGCCTATGACGGCGCAGGGCGTTGAGACGCATAAATACCGCCTCTGCCTCAAGTACCATCTCCATACCTGCTGCGGGATATGCGAGCAATGTATTCCTACCGACGAGTACCATCAGTATATCGCCCGTGCCAAACAAATTATACGCGGCGATGCACGCGAGATAGCCCGTCAGCTCGAGTCCGAAATGACTACGTATGCCACGCGTATGGAGTACGAGAAGGCGCAGGAATGCAAAGAAAAGCTTGATTTAATCGATAAATTCTGCAGCAAGACCGTCATCAGTAATACCCACCTGGGCGAGATGGATGTCTTTGGCTATGACGAGCAGGACAACGATGTATTCATCGCCATGCTGCATGTGCGCAACGGCAGTATCGTGCAGGGACAAACCATCAAGTACCGCCGGCATCTTGACGAACCTAAAGAGGAACTCCTCGCTATCGGTATGATGGAACTGCGCCAGCAATTAGGCAGTACTACACGCGAAGTGCTCGTGCCGTTTATTCCCGATGGATTCGACGAAAATATGCATATCCATATTGCGCTTTCCGGCGATAAGAAGCGTCTCTTGGACCTGGCTATGCAGAATGTTAGGCAGTATAAACAAGATAAACTCAAACAGGCAGATAAACTCAATCCCGATCAGCGTGCCGCACGTATCTTAGGGCGTCTGCAGGAACTATTGGGCTTGCAGAAAATGCCCGTATTCATCGATAGTTTTGATAACTCTAATATCCAAGGTTCCGACCCCGTGGCGGGCTGTGTCGTCTTCCGCAAGGCCAAACCTTCTAAAAAAGACTACAAACTGTTCCGTATTAAGACCGTTGAAGGTCAGGACGACTATGCCTCTATGCGCGAAGTAGTATATCGACGTTATAGTCGGCTATTGGAAGAAGGAAGCGATATGCCTAACCTCATCATCGCCGATGGCGGCATTGGTCAGATGCACGCTATACGTGAAGCGGTGGAGGATGGATTAGGACTCCATATCCCTATAGCCGGATTAGTGAAAGATGATCGCCACCGCACCTCTACGCTTCTTGTCGGTTTTCCACCCAAAGAGGTGGGCATGAAACCTACCGACGAAGTGTTTATGTTTCTCACTCGCATACAAGATGAGGTGCACCGATACGCAATCTCGTTCCACAAGCAACGCCGGAGCAAGCGCCGCACAGAGAGCGAGCTGGACGAGATAGCCGGAGTAGGAGAAAAGACAAAAAAAGAGCTTCTATTAGCATTTCATAGTATAAAACGCCTAAAAGAGGCAAAACTTGAGGACATACAATTGGTAGCAGGAACAAAAAGAGGTTCAGATATTTACAATTATTTTCACGGTAAAATATCGTCTTGAGAATTAAATATTTTCCCATTTACGTACACAGGTAAACAAAATACGCAATAAAATGAGACCTTCCCGCTCTATATTACATCTCATCTGTCTGCTTCTTGTGTTTACCTCATGCAGTCGCATGCGCGAGGTGCAGAGCGTATTGTGCGAGGCGGATAGTCTGCGTAGCGAGGGACAATGTTATGATGACAGCGCAAGATTAGCTAATGCCTACTCTGCGCCGGGCAATTTGTGCGGCAGACTGTTCCGCCCCGATGATTATGTCCG
>JAFSJN010000010.1 GCA_017439235.1 Paludibacteraceae bacterium | reverse complement strand
TGCTGATGAGAACAACATCTTCTTCAGCAACACCGTTAATGAAGCAGGTGTTCGTCCTATCGCCGGTGCTGAGATAGCTGACAACGATACCGTTCTCTTCTCCTTCAATCCTGCTGATAGCACACTGACTGCCGTTATGGTGGGCAAGTATGTTAAGCCGGTTATCCCGACTAAGGCTATCCGTCTTGTTCCTACCATCTGGAACGTAGAGGGTGTAACGGCTAAGTTTGCTGCTGTTACTTGGAAACAAGGCCAGAGCATGTTTGATGACGGCGTTCTTACCGACTGGTTCATCGGTGGCGACACTGTTGTTGGTCAGATACCTGTTGATGCAGACAGTATAGCCTTCGCTCGCTTCAACGGCGCGACAGCTGTTCCTGTTCTGGATATGTCTGTTATCTGGAATCACACCGATATGCTGGCTATCGACCCGTCCTTGATCTTCACCATCACCGATTGGGGTGAGGAGTGCAGTCTGGGTTATTGGGGTGCTGCTCCTGAAGAAGCTTGGTACTTAGTTGGCGATATGACCGACTGGGAGACCAACAAGATTCAGATGGTTAACGGCACCGCCAAGGCTACCTTGTCAGACGTAAATCGCACCTACGGCTTCAAGATTCTGAAGATCTTCGGCGCACAGAAGACCTGGTACGGCAATGATGGTATTATGAATCGTGAATACCACGAGAATTGGACCTTCACTACCGCTATGCAGTCCAACTGCGGTCTGTTGACAGATGTGGCCGGTGAATACACCTTCACCTTCACACAGGCTGGTAATGACATCCAAGTGACTGTCACCTATCCTGAAAAGGGTGAGACCGGTCTGGAGCAAGTAATGATGAATACGGAAGTGACCAAGTTCATCTATGATGGTCAATTGTACATCTTACGTGATGGTAAGATTTACAATGTCCAAGGAGCTATTGTCCGTTAAACGACAAACGCTATAATACGACAAGCAGCCTCAAATTGGGGCTGCTTGTTTTTTTTTGTTTTACTCCTTATTGTAAAGCCTGCAGGGCTCGCAATGTCAGGCGCGAAAGAGCATAATCATCTAACGCTGTCCACGCTACAGCTATCGTATCCGGGATAGCCGGCAGCGACGTCACTGGATAGACCCTGAATGTAGCATGCAAGCGACGATGACTGAGAAGATGCGTAAACGTCAGTTCGCGCTGCGCAGAAGGAGCAGAGGTCTCTTGCTGCGGGAATTCCCATAGATGATGCCAGATATCTTTTTCTGTCCGCTGACGCAGTAAAGTATATACTACCTTTTGTCCTTGTTCATTGGTTTGCGGACATAGATAAATAGCATAATTCAGTTCTCTATCCTGAACCACGGGACGAGGTTTGCGAACGGGTAATACTTCTACCATGTGGTGTGCATACGCCAGACAATAATGGCGCAACGGACAAGCAGTACAATCCGGTTCACGCGGCACACATTGTAGCGCCCCCAACTCCATAATGGCCGAATTAAACAACCGAGGATGCACCTCATCCAACATCCGCTGAGCCAAAGAATGAAAATGTTTCTTACCAGCAGTAGTATCAAAGACTACATCGCAGTCGTTCAGTCGCGCCAACACGCGATAGACGTTGCCGTCCAAAGCCGGATAAGGCAAGTCATACGCAAAACTGGCAATAGCTCCAGCTGTATATTCTCCAACTCCGGGAATAGCCCGTATATCGTCAAAAGTCGTAGGAAAGACTCCTCCCCAGCGCTCGGCTATCATCTGTGCACCTTTATACATATTGCGCGCACGCGTGTAATAGCCCAGTCCCTGCCATAGGCGCAAGACCTCATCCTCCGTGGCGCGAGCCATAGTGGCTACATCGGGGAAACGCTCCACAAAACGCATATAATATTCCAAACCCTGCTGTACGCGGGTCTGCTGCAGGATAATCTCCGACACCCAAATCTTATACGGATCGCTCGTCTCGCGCCAAGGTAACACCCGTTTATTCGCCTCAAACCAGCGATAAAGAGGGTCATATATCTTGCTTGCACTGTTCATTCAGCGGACAAAATTACTGCTTTTTTAGGAAAAGAACAAATATTTTTGCAAATATCAGAAAAAAAATGTAACTTTGCGGCGGCAAAGCCGCCGTTAAACAAAACTGATATGAAGAACATAGCCTTTATCATTAATCCTATTTCAGGTACGGTTAACAAGAAGAAGTTACCTAAGTTGATTGAAAAAGAATTAGACACCACCCGTTGGATGCCTAATATCGTCTTTACCGAATACGCCGGTCACGCTACCGAATTAGCGCGCCAGTATGCTATGATGGGCTTCGATGCTGTTGTAGCCTGCGGTGGTGACGGTACGGTCAATGAAGTAGGAGCCGGCCTGCGCGATACAGAGACAGCCTTAGGTATTATTCCCTTAGGCAGCGGTAACGGTTTTGCCCGCCACATCGGTATCTCGATGCGTACACAACGAGCTATCGAACAGATCAATCACTCGGAAGTTATTCGGGCCGACTACGGCCTGCTGAATGGTCGTCCGTTCTTCTGCACCTGCGGGATGGGCTTTGATGCCTTGATAGCCGATCAATTTGCGGCAGCCGGCACACGCGGACTCAAGACCTATCTAGAGCGTGTGGTGAAAAACTTCTTTGGCTACCAACCTGAGCATTATATTATCCGCGGTAAGCAACTGGAGCAGCAAGGTAAACGCACACCAGAAGGAGTCAAACAGGAATTGGAAACGGACGCTTTCCTTATCACCTTTGCCAACGCAGCCCAATGGGGTAACGATGTCTTTATCGCCCCTAAGGCCAGTATACAAGACGGTAAAATGGACATTGCCATCTTGAGTAAGTTCCCGCTTATCATGGTTCCTGAATTGGCCATCAGTCTGTTTACCAAGAATATTGATAAGGACATGTATATGAATGTCGTCAAGGCGCGCGAGGTGACCGTCATCCGTGAACACGAAGGACCGATGCACCTCGATGGCGAGCCTGTCAATATGCCGGCCGAACTGAATATCAAGATAGTAGAAGACGGCCTGCGTGTATTGGTTGAAAAACGATTCTGATTATGACTATTAAGATTATCAATAAGAGCAACAATCCCCTGCCGCGATACGAGAGTGCACAAGCCGCAGGCATGGATATCCGTTGCAACCTGTCCGAACCGATAACTCTCCGTCCGCTGGAGCGTCGTTTATTGCCTACAGGGCTGTTTATCGAACTCCCCGTTGGTTATGAGGCTCAGATTCGTCCGCGCAGCGGGTTGGCCCTCAAACGAGGCTTGACCGTACTGAATACCCCGGGCACTATAGATGCCGATTACCGCGGCGAGGTAGGCGTCATCCTCATCAATCTGAGCGGCGAAGACCAGACAATAGAGCCGGGCGAACGTATCTGCCAAATGGTGATTGCCAAGCATGAACAGCCCGCTTTAGAAGAGGTAACTATATTAAACGAGACCGAACGAGGAGCCGGAGGATTCGGCCATTCGGGAGTAAAATAAGTGATTAGGCGCACAACATACATACTTATTATCGCCCTGCTGATAGGTCCCTTGAGCCTACTAACAGCCGCAGCACGCAGTCACACTCCGGTGGCGGCGGTGCTTACCGTCGAACAGCGGCAGCAGTTCCTCTATTATTTCTACGAGGCACAACGCTTGTTCATGCAAGGCGAGTATAAGGATGCCTTCCACCTGTTCAGTTTTTGTCACCACCTGGACGACAACGATGCCGCCGTCAACCTCTATTTAGGACACGTATACGAGCAGAGTCACCTGATTGCCCCCGCCTTGGCGCGTTATAAAAAAGCTTGGGAAGTGTGCCCCAATCAGGCTTGGGACAGTTATGCTATCATGCTGTACAACCTGGATGACGAGCGCGTCTCTGTCGTCAAGCGCAATCGTAATATGGCTATCCGCATCATGGAGGAGCAGGGGCGTCGCGAACCCAACAACGCCGAGGTGTGGGACAAGTTGCGGCAAGCCTATACGGGCATGGGCGAGTTTAAGAAAGCCCTGAAAGCCCAGGACGAGATAGACCGTCTGGACGGATACAATGCCTATAGCGCCATGAATCGCTATCGTCTGAGAGCCATGATGAGGGACAACAAAGGGGCGATAGAGGAACTCAATCGCTATCTCAAGGAAGACCCGTCTAATCTGCAGTTTCACTTATTTCGCGTGCAATTGTATCTGGCTATCAATGTTGACTACGACACTATGGCGGACGCGTGTGAACAGATATTAGCCTTGGACCCCTATAACGCTATGGTGCTCAATAACTATGCTTACTATATGGCTATCCACGGTAAGGACCTGCAGCGAGCTGAGGATATGAGTAGGCGTGCCGTACAGCAGGAGCCCAACGAGGCCTCCTTCCTGGACACCTATGCCTGGATACTGCACCTCAAAGGAGAAGATACCTTGGCGCGGTACTATATGCGTAAGGCGATACAACAGGTCGAAGGTGATGTGCCCGCTGAGATGAAAGAGCACATGAAGATAATAGGAACAGACAAAGAGTGAGACACTGCATATACATACTGTTTATCGTCCTGACCGCTGTGCTCGGTTCGTGCGCATCGACCTCCCGTGTACCCTTAGGGTACAAGACGGCTATTGCCCCGGAGGCGCAGATAACGGTTGACTACAACGGCAAGACGATGACGCTGCCCTGTCAGGTGCAGATACGTCACGACTCGCTGATAGCCGTATCTTTGTCGCCTATCAAGATATTGGGCGAGGTACTGCGTATCGAGGCTACCGACAAGCAAGTGACCGTCTATGAACGTCTCACGCGTCGCTATGCCTCCTTCGACTGGGCCGAACTGAGTCAATGGGCAGGACGCCGCCTCAACCTGCGCGTTGTTGAACGAACCATCCTACGCCAATCCCATCGTATGGTCTTCTCCACGTCGCAGATGACGCTGCGCCCCACAGTAGGCGAGGTCAACTATAACCAACCGCTGACGCTACGCCCCTTGCGTATGGATTTTTACCGTCAGACCGATTTACCCTCTATACTGAAAGTATTGCAATGAGAACATACTTGTACATATTCCTCTTGTGGGTCGCAGTACTGAGTACTGCGGCGCAGAATGTCAATGACTTGCAACTTCAGCAGCAGCAGATAGAAGCCGAACTGAAGCAGACGCAGAAGATGCTCAAGGAGACCAAGCAGAACGAGAAAGCTACGGAGAATAAGTTAGGTCTCATCAACCAAGACATCCGCAACCGCAAGCGCCTCATCAATTCTATCAACAATGAGATTAGTGCTTTAGACCGCGATATCGTTCAGTTAGGAGAGCGCCGCGGGCAGTTGCAGACTGAGTTAGAGCGCCTCAAAGCCGACTATGCTCGCCTCATTCGCGAGAGCCATTATGCTGATATTAAGCAGACACCCTTGATGTTCCTGCTCTCGTCGTCCAACTTCCGTCAACTCACGCGCCGCATACGCTACATGTATGAGTTTCAGCAGTACCGCAAACAACAGGTAGCTCAGATAGAACGCAAACAAGCCGATATCGACACCAACACCCAGCAACTCAACGCCCGCCGTCAGGACCGTAATAAGGCCCTCAAGACCCAGGAACGGGAAAAAGAGAACCTGGCTCGTACGGAACGCAAGCAACAAAAGATGCTGCAGGACCTGAAGGCTAAGGAGAAAAACCTGGCCGCCAAGCAAAAGAAGCAGCAGAAGAAAATGGACGAACTGAACCGTAAGATTGAGGAGGCCATCAAGAAACAGGCTAAGACCAAGACCTCGCTCACCAAAGAGCAGAAACTGGTAGCCGGAGGCTTTGAGGCCAACAAAGGCAAACTGCCCTGGCCGGTAGAGAAAGGCTTTATCAGCGGTCATTTCGGTAAGCACCAGCACGAGGTGCACGAGCATGTAACTATCAACAACAAGGGCATCTTCCTGCAGACCACTGCCGGCAGCGACGCCCGATCGGTATACGAGGGTGAGGTCAGCGCCTGCATGGTGCGCGGCACGACCTACGCCGTCATCATCATGCACGGTAACTATCGTTCGGTATATTGCAACCTGAGCAAACTGTATGTCAAAGAGGGCGACAAAGTCAAGACCAAACAGGCTATCGGACGTATCTATACCGATGGTGACAACGATAATAAGACAGAACTTTATTTCCAAATATACAAAGACTTAACATTATTGAATCCCAGCTTATGGTTAGCACAATGAAGATTCGAATCCTATTGATAGCGCTCTGCGCGCTGCTGTTCCTGCCGTCCTGCAAGAAGAACAACTGGATGGACTGGCAAGCCGAGAACGAAGTGTGGTTGGTACGCAATGCCAAGCAAGACAGCATCGTACTCACCCCTACCGGACTGCAGTACAAAGTCATTCGCCAGGGCGTAGCCTCTATTAAACCGGACAATGCCAAGACCGTCGTCATCAACTATAAAGGATGGCTTATCACCGGTGATGTCTTTGACCAGGCCGAGAATGCCACCTCCGCCGTCAGCGACCTCATACAGGGCTTTGCAGAAGGACTGAAGAAGATGAATAAGTCGGGACATTATATCCTCTATATCCCCTCTAATTTAGGCTACGGTTCTGCAGGCAGCGGCACCGAAGGTTATTCCAACTATATCCCGCCCTACTCGACCCTAATCTTTGATGTAACCCTTATTGATGTCTATTGATGCGCAATCTGAGGTACATACTCTTTGCCCTCTTGCTATGGCCCTTAAGCGGCTGCAAGAATGACCAGGCTAATGACGTGCCGTCGTTTCCCGTCTCGCTGGACCTGAATATAGGAGGTGAGTACGTACATTTTGTGCCCGATAACGGTTTTCAGACCCTGACGTTCACCAAAAAACGCTACGAGATCGACTATATCGGCTATGCGGGCGTATTAGTGTGGATAGATATGGAGGGTGAATACCGGGCTGCGGATTTATGTTGTCCTCACTGCCTGCTGCGTGAGGCACCGGTGGAGATTGACGGCCTCTTTGCTGTCTGCCCTACCTGCGGCGAACATTTTGACCTCAGTTACGGAGCGGCTATCCCGCAGAAGGGTATCACGCGCCAGACGCTGCGCCGCTTCTCTACATATTACTCACCCTATACCCGCATCTTACACGTTAGCAACTGATGATACTACGCAGCGAATTGATAGCAATTGGTACGATGACGCGTCTGCACGGCAAGCGCGGTGAGATACAATGCCGTACCCTCAACACCATGTGGGACGAGGCGGAGGCGGAGTTCATCGTGCTCGAGTTAGACGGTCTCTATGTGCCTTTTCGCGTCCTCGATTGGCGGGGCAAGGGCGAAGACTTGCTCTTCACCCTGCGCGGTATAGACAGCGAAGCGGCTGCCTTACGATTGGTGGGTGCTAAGGCTTTTATGCTGCGTAGCGATACCGATGCCGAGGCAGTACAGATGACGAGTTGGAGCGACATAGTGGGCTGGACGATTATCGATGCTGCACATCCTGACCAACGCTATACGATCCGGCGCATCGACGATTCGACAGCCAATATATTGGCCGAACTGGACGACGAACGCCTTATTCCCCTGCACGATGACTTGGTGCAGGCTATTGACGATAAGCAACATATATTGACTCTTACTATACCGGAAGGATTATGAAACACTGTATCCTTACTCTCCTGTTAGCCGTTTGGGCATGCTTGCCCTTGGCTGCCCAACAGGCCGAACTGTCGCAAGGTGAGCGGCAGCGTATTGCTATGCGCATCATGCATCATGCACAACAGTTGCAGCATAAGCAACAATACCTCGAGGCGATGGATTCCGCCACCTTGGCTTTGGTTATCTTCCCCGATTCGCATGCGGCTAAGGAGTTTATCCACCGCAATTGGGATCGTATGTCGCGCTGGGCGGATAAGGAGTTGGACTCCAATCCCTCGCAGAAAGATTTAGAGCAGTCGCGTCGTCGTCTGCTCGTCTATCGCTATCTGGTGGAGATAAACGACAACCTGCGCGATATAGAACTGCCGCTACACGGCACCAACGATAAATGGGTCTGGCAACCGGAGATACAGTACTGGGACGGCCATTTTAATGAAGAACTGCGACGCGTAGAACGTCTTCAAGACGCAGCCGAATAATGAAAGAGTATATCGAACGTTTAGCCTGGGGAACCGATGCAGGATGCTATCGTCTTATTCCCCAAGAAGTTGTCCACCCTGCCAATGAGGCGGAGGTGCAGGCCTTGCTGCGCAAAGCCCGTCAGCAGAAACGTCACCTGACTTTCCGCGCGGCGGGTACGAGTCTGTGCGGTCAGGCTATCTCGGATGACCTGCTGGTAGTATGCGGTAAGAAGTGGGAAGACTATTCTATCTCTCCCGACGGGGCTACTATCACCCTGCAACCCGGTATAGTAGGCGACCGCGTCAATCAGTTACTGCGCCCCTACGGACGGCGTTTTACTCCCGATCCAGCGTCTATCAAGGCGGCGATGGTTGGAGGTATAGTGATGAACAACGCCTCGGGTATGTGTTGCGGTACGCACGAGAACAGTTATCGTATGCTGGAGAGCGTACGTATCATCCTGGCGGACGGCACTATCCTGGATACGGGTGATGAGGCCAGCCGCCAGAAGTTTAAGATGACCCACATGCGTATGCTGCAGGATATCCGCGACCTCAAATGGAAGACCATGCAGAATCCGCGTCTCAGGGATCGCATCATCGGCAAGTATAAACTGAAGAATGTGACGGGACTGAACCTGTTGCCTTTGGTAGAATACGAAGACCCGTTCGATATTATCGCTCACCTGATGGTGGGCAGCGAAGGCACACTGGCTTTCCTGAGCAGTGTGACGATGCGCACTGGCGTCATACAGCCTTTCTCGGCTTCGGCACTGCTACTCTATCCTACTACCCGTGAAGCCTGCGAGGCTATCATCCGCATGAAAGCTACCGAATGCCTGAGTGCCGCCGAGTTCTTCGACCGCAAGGCTATGGCTACCGTTGAAGCCGACTTCCCGGAACTGCAAGGCCAACCGGAGGATGCAGGAGCCGTACTGATACGCATCGACGCTATGAGTGAGGAGGAGTTAGAAGAGAAGAAAGAACGCCTGGGCGTCACAACCTTCACCTCCGATCCGGCATTAGTGAGCAAATACTGGGCGATGCGTAGCGGTATCTTCCCCGCCGTAGGCGGACGACGCGAGATAGGTACTACCTGCCTCATCGAAGATATCGCCTTCCCTACGCCTTATCTGGCAGAGGCCACTCTCGACCTGCAGCAACTCTTCCGCGAGCATAACTATCCGGAGGCGGTTATCTACGGTCATGCCTTAGAGGGCAACTACCACTTCATCCTCAACCAGCGCTTCGACACGCCGAAGGCTATAGCTCAATACGATAGGATGATGCGGGCTGTTGTCAGCCTGGTGGTAGATAAATACCACGGCAGCCTGAAGGCCGAACATGGTACAGGCAGAAATATGGCTCCCTTTGTACGCAAAGAATGGGGCGACGATGCCTACAACCTGATGCTGCAGATCAAACGTCTCTTCGACCCGCAAAACATGCTCAACCCGGGCGTTATCTTCAACGAGGACCCGCAGTCGTATCTGCAGCACTTCAAACCGCTGCCACGTGTGGACGAGTTGATAGACCGCTGTATCGAGTGCGGCTTCTGCGAGGTACACTGTGTCAGTTGTGGTTTTGCCCTCTCGTCGCGCCAGCGTATCGTCATCGCCCGTGAGATAGAACGTCTGCGCAGTATAGGTGAACGCCGCCAGGCGGATATCCTGGAACGCCGCTATCGCCGTATAGGACGCGACCTGTGTGCCGGTGACGGACTATGCCGTACAGGCTGTCCTGTGGGCATCAACGTAGGCGAATATATCCACCGTGTGCGTGAGCACTCGCTCTCTCCTTTCGGCCGATCACTCGGTCGCTGGGCAGGACGACATATGAAGACTATCGGGGAGCACCTGCGCGGCCTGATGGGAGTAGCGAATATGGCGCATCGTGTCATGGGTGATAAGATGACCGATTGGGCAGGACGTACTATGTATACGCTCTCTGCTAAGACGATGCCGTTGTGGACGCACGCCCTACCGGCTCCTGTCAGCAAACGCGAGATACGCGATGCTGTCGACTACGGTGTCGTACACGGTCTCAAAGGCTTGCACGACCAACGCGTCGTCTATTTCCCCAGCTGCCTCAACCAACGTATAGGAGGTGCTCCCGGCACTAAGAGTACGATGACCGAAATGGTCGAGTTGCTCAACAAAGCCGGCTTTGAGGTGCTCTTCCCCAAGCAGATGGACACGCTCTGCTGCGGTACTATCTGGGAGAGTAAAGGCATGCCCGATGAGGCACAACGCAAGGCGGCGGAACTGGAGTTAGCCCTGTGGGAGGCTTCTGACCACGGACACTGGCCTGTACTCTGCGACCAGAGTCCTTGTCTCTATCGTATGCGCGAGACGATGCAAGGCATGCACCTGTACGAGCCGGCAGAGTTTATCGAGCGTTTTGTGCTGCCTTGTGTGCAGATTACGAAGTTGGATACCTGCGTTGCCGTACATGCTACTTGCTCGACGCGCAAGATGGGTCTTACCGAATCGCTCGTGCGCGTAGCGGCAGCTTGTGCAACGCACGTCCTGCTGCCCGAAGAGATAGAATGCTGTGCTTTTGCGGGCGATAAGGGCTTTACCGAACCGGAACTCAATGCCTGGGCGCTGCGCAAACTGCGTCGCCAGGTCGAACAAGCCGGAGCTACGATGGGCTTCTCTAATTCGCGCACCTGCGAGATAGGACTGACGCAGCACTCCGGCATCACCTATAACAATATAGCCTCGCTGGTCAACAGCGTGGCCTCACCGCTGAAACGATGACTGCTAATAGTATCGAAATAGAACGTAAGTTCCTCGTCTTGGATGACTCGTATAAGGCGCAAGCCTCTTCATCCGTGGGTATCCGTCAGGGTTACCTGTGTCTTCAACCTAACTGCACCGTTCGCGTTCGCCAGTGGGGCGATACCGCCTTTCTGACTATCAAAGGCAAACCGGCTCCCGGCAGTATAGCGCGTTATGAGTTCGAGAAAGAGATATCGCCGGAGGATGCCGATCGGCTGTTCCTGTTGGCGCTGCCGGGCGTAGTAGAGAAACGCCGCTGGATGGTGCCTATGCCCGACGGATTGGTCTGCGAGGTCGATGAGTTTGAGGGAGCCAATGCCGGACTGACGGTGGCCGAGGTCGAACTGAAAAGCGAAACGCAAGCCTTCGAGAGACTTGCGTTCATGGGTCAAGAGGTCACCTACGACCATCGGTATAAGAACTCGTACCTCAGTCAGCGACCTTATACTACCTGGCCTCAATAGAGGTAATACTTAGCCGATTCTTCGCGGTAGGCTTTTACATCCTTGTTCCAATAATCCGCTATATCCGCCCAACGATAGTGTTGGCCGAAGAGGTTGCGTATCTGGTCGCTGCCGCATACTTTGTCGAACATGCTGAAGCGTTTCTTGTCGCAGTTGGCAAAGATGTCGTGCTCGGGCCATAGGCGCATGATCTCCTCGATGATGATAAACTGTATGGCACTCAGTTGTGCTGCCTCGTAGTCGGTGATGTGTATCTGCACGCCCTGTATCTGTTCGCCTTTGAAGACGCTATAGAAAGGCTTGTAATGGATAGGACGGAAATAGACACCGGGTACCTGACGGTTATTGAGAGCCTCGGACAAGGTGTCGGCACTTATCCACGGTGCGCCCATCAACTCGAAGGGAAGGGTGTAACCTACGCCTATGTTGACGTATCCGAACTCACCGAATATACCGGTAGCGGGATAGAACATCGATGTCTCGCCGTGGGGTATATGCGGCGAAGCGGCTACCCATGTCAGTCCCGTCTTGTCCCAAGTCATATCGCGCGTCCAGCCTTCCATCGGCACTACCGTCAAGCGACATTTCTCACCGTTCATCGCATTGAGGTACAGCGCCAACTCGCCGGGTGTCTGACCGTAGATATAGGGTATCTCGAACTGGCTGACAAAACTGATAAAGCCTTTCTCTACTATGTTGCCTTCTATCTTGTTACCGCCTAAGGGATTGGGACGGTCCAGGACGATGAGTTCTTTATCCGCTTCCGCGCAGGCTTCCATCAGTTTGCCTAAGGTGGAGATAAAGGTGAATGAACGGCAACCTATATCCTGTATGTCGTATACTATAGCGTCTACTCCGGCCAACATCTCCGGCGTGGGTTTGCGGGTCTTGCCGTAGAGAGAATACATACGCAAGCCGGTCTTGGTATCCACTTCGGTGTCTACCTTATCGCCGGCGTGTACATTCCCTCGCACACCGTGTTCAGGCCCGTATAGAGCTACTAAGTTCACTTCCGGTGCCTCAAAGAAGACATCTATGTTTTGCCTCAGTTGGGCATCTATGCCGGTTGGGTTAGTGCATAGACCGATACGTTTCCCCTGCAGGATGTCGAACTGTCGCTCTTCCAATACATCCAGTCCCGTCCTTACCTGTGCCGCAGCCCCTTGCACTATCGCCGCGAGGGCCAAAAGGATAATTGCTTTTTTTATCATACAGTAGTAATTTATTTGCAAAGGTACAACAAAATAATCAAATTTGCAAGAATTGGCGTCAAAAAATCAACTATGCTCGCATAAATTGAGATTTTGGCGCAAAAGATTGCAGTTTGCACGTTAGTGCGAACGTACTTTCGAAGGGGCCCCATTACGATGGGGGAGGAGGTCGAAGGTACTACAAAATAATCAAATTTGCAAGAATTGGCGCCAAAAAATCAACTATGCTCGCATAAATTGAGATTTTGACGCAAAAGATTGCAGTTTGCACGTTAGTGCGAAGCAATCGTGCCCTTGTGGCTAAGAACGTACTTTCGAAGGGGCCCCATTACGATGGGGGAGGAGGTCGAAGGTACAAAATATTTTGCATGTATGCAAATTTTATGGAATTTTTGCGAGAAAAACGGTCACCCATCCCGGGCAACCGTCTATCACCAATCTCCAATCTAAAATTTGAAATTTGAAATCTTCAATCTTCAATCTTAAATTTGAAATCTTAAATCTTAAATCTTAAATCTTAAATCAAAAATCGCCTTCGGCATTTTTGTCTACGTGCTTCTTACCGATGTTCAGTATCAGCTCTATCAGACCCAATACGAACCGCAATATCGCACTCTTACTATTCGCATTCATAGGAAATTAATTCTTAATTCTTAATTTTTAATTCTTAATTTTTAATTTCCAAGTTGCTGGTCGTAGGTGGCTTTCTCCAGTGCCCACAGATAAGACTTCATCGTCTTATAGGTCGACTGAGCGTTGAAGGACGCTTGGTCGGTGATCATCTTAGCCGGGTCTTTCATACGAGCAGCGACAGCTGCACCGACGGTCTTGAACCGCAACTGGCGAGCCAGGTCTTCAGCCGTGAAGGGTTTGGTGCGTTCGTAGGTGTCAACCTTGCGGATGTACAGACGAGTACAATCGTTCGACGTGGTCGGCGCC
>JAFSJN010000009.1 GCA_017439235.1 Paludibacteraceae bacterium | reverse complement strand
GCTTTTACATCAATCGCGTCAACCCCATATTGAGGTGGTTATAGCGCTGAGGTCCCACCCCTTCCCATTCCGAACAGGGTCGTTAAGCTCAGCAACGCCGATGGTACTGCGTATTGTGGGAGAGTAGGTAGCCGCCACTTTCGAGAGCTCGAGGAGAAATCCCCGGGCTCTCTTGTTTTTGTATTTGTCTTTGTTTGTAGGGATAAAAAAAGCAGCTCATTGGAGTGAGCTGCTTGGAATATACGATACGTTCGTGGATTAGATCCAGCGGACGTATGCGAAGTCCATACGATGCGGGAGAAGTTCGTTTTGCGGATACATACGCAGCGCAAACTTCATACCGCCGGCATAGTCGAGTTGGTAGGTGGTTTCGAAGAACAGATGGCTACCCTCGGCTTTGACCAGTTTCAACGGCTCTACTTCATAGAGTTTGTCGTTGTTGTGAGTAGAGGTACGGATGGCCACTAATTCTACGCCGATACCCGTGTCGTTGAGTGATTTGGTATCCAGTTCGACAGCGACTTTGAATTTATCACCTACATTTAGGTTCTTGAAACGCTCGTCCAGTCCTTCCACCTTCAGTACTTCGATCTCGTCCCAATGTTCTACCATATTCTCTTTCCATGCAACTATATCCTTAGCTACTTTGTAGTTGTCGGCTTCCAGCACTTTGTGACGTTTAGCCAGTTTATTGTAGAACTTAGCGAAGTAGTCATCGATCATGCGCTTCATGGTGAAGCGGGGAGTGATCTTAGTGACAGAGTTCTTAATATACTGAATCCACTCGGGACTATAACCCTTGGAGTTCTTAGCATAGTAGAGAGGGATAATCTCGCGTTCCAGCAGCGAGTAGATAGTAGCAGCATCCAGCTGGTCTTGGTGTGCTTGGTTCTCGTAGGTACGTTTCTCGGTTAGATACCAACCGGCTTTCTCTACATATCCTTCGTACCACCAACCATCTTTAACGGAGAAGTTGAGTACGCCGTTCATCTGGGCTTTCTCGCCGGATGTACCGGAAGCTTCCAGAGGACGTGTCGGGGTGTTGAGCCAGATGTCCACACCGGAGATCAGACGTTTAGCTAGACGCATATCGTAATTCTCGAGGAAGATAATCTTACCCAGGAACTGCGGCATACGGCTAATCTCGATGATACGTTTGATGAGGCCTTGTCCGCCGCCATCAGCGGGGTGTGCTTTACCGGTGAAGAGGAACTGAACGGGATAGTTGGGGTTGTTAACCAACTTATCCAGACGTTCCAGATCGGTGAAGAGCAAGTGTGCACGTTTATAGGTGGCGAAACGACGTCCGAAACCGATAACTAAGTTGTTCGGATTCATCTCGCTCAGAGCGCGGATGATACGACCCGGGTCTCCCTGGTTCTTCATCCAGTCCTCACGGAACTGCTCCTTGATATATTCCATCATCTTACGTTTCAGACTCATACGGGTATTCCAGATAATCTCATCAGGAATCTCTGCGTACGGTTTCCACATAGCCATATTGGATTGGTCGTTAATCCACTCTTTGGGCAGGTATTTCTTATACACTTCTTTCCATTCGGATGCGGCCCATGTAGGCATGTGAACGCCGTTGGTAACATAGCTCACGTGCAGTTCCTCAGGATAATATCCCGGCCATACGGGTGCGAACATCTTCTTAGATACTTCACCGTGCAACCACGATACGCCATTAGCTTCTTGGCAGGTATTGAGGGCGAAGACGGACATGGAGAACTTCTCGTTGTTGTCTTCCGGATTCGTACGACCCATACCGATGAGCTCATGCCATTCGATACCCAGTTTGGGAGCATACTCGCTCATATATTTGTAGAACAGACCCTCTTCGAAATAGTCGTGACCGGCAGGAACCGGAGTATGGCAGGTGTATAAACCGCTTGCGCGTACTACTTCTTTAGCCTGGTTGAAGGTCAGCCCTTGTTCTTGTACCAAGTCTACGAGACGTTGCAAGCCCATGAGTGCTGCGTGACCCTCGTTGCAATGGTATACATCTTTCTTGATGCCCAGTTTCTTAAGGGCTAACATACCGCCGATACCCAATAATATCTCTTGTTTGATACGGTTCTCCCAGTCGCCACCATAGAGTTGGTGGGTAATCTGACGGTCCCATTCGCTATTGAGTTCATTATCGGTATCCAACAGGTAGAGGTCCATACGACCTACAGCTACTTTCCACAGGTATGCTTTAACGACGCGGCCGGGATAAGGAACTTCGATAATCATATTCGAGCCATCCTTCTCCTTCACCTGCGTGATAGGCAGGTTAGCGAAGTTCTGTGCCTCGTAGTTGGCAATTTGCTGACCTTCGGGCGAGAGGGTCTGTGTGAAATAGCCATAACGATAGAGGAAACCGATAGCCGTCATATCGACATTGCAGTCCGAAGCCTCTTTGATATAGTCACCGGCCAGGATACCTAAACCTCCGGAATATATCTTCAGGATATGGGACAAACCATACTCCATCGAGAAATAGGCGATGGTCGGTTTTTTCTTGTCTTTCGGAGCATCCATATAGGCGCGGAACTCGGCATAGGTCTCGTTCAATCGTTTCATGAACTTCTCATCCTTGGACAGTTCCACCATACGGTCATAACTAATCGTATTCAGCAATACGATAGGGTTGGAACCTGCACGATGCCATGCTTCGATGTCGATGTAGCGGAACAGGTCTTTAGCCTCGCCATTCCAGCACCACCATAGGTTGTACGCAATCTCTTGCAGTTTGCTCAGCTCTGTCGGCAGAGTAGCATGGATATTGCACTCTACGAAAACAGGCTGGTTAACATTACTAACTTTAATTGTCTTCATATATGTGTATATTACTTATTTTCATAAAAAAACATGCAAAGTTACTATTTTTTTTGCATATATGCAAATTTTTCACTAATTTTGCATCATGAATGATGAAATTCTTCGTCGGCGGGATATGCGTGCCGACCTTACTTTTACCATCGATCCGGACGATGCCAAGGACTTTGACGATGCCTTGTCATTTATGGAGCAGGAAGATGGAACATATCTGATAGGGGTACATATTGCTGATGTAACGCATTATGTGCCAATAGGTTCGGATATCGACCGTGAGGCGTATGAATTAGGCACGAGTACCTATCTGGTCGATCGCGTTTTGCCGATGTTGCCGGAGCGCTTGTGTAATGACTTATGTTCATTGCGTCCGCATGAAGATAAGTTGTGCATGTCGGTAGTGTTTACTATCGGTCGTGACGCGCGCGTGCTTAAACATAAGGTCTGCCGCACGGTTATCCATTCGGACTATCGTTTGACCTATCATCAAGCGCAAGCCTTGTTGGATGGTGGAGAAGGGGATGCCGAGTTGATACATGCTTTGCATGAACTCAATTTCTTAGCTAAGACGATGCGTCGTCAGCGTATGGCGCATGGTGCCTTGGATATAGAGCAGGAGCAGACGCATTTTACCCTGGACGAACATGGTCATCCTACGGATATATGGTTTGAGACGATGACGGATGCCAATCACCTCATTGAAGAGTTCATGCTCTTGGCCAATCGTACGGTTGCTACGCAGGTGGGATTGACCGGTAAGGAGTTTGTCTATCGTGTCCACGATAAACCGGATGCAATGAAGATGGCGGCGTTGGAGCGTTTCAAACATCGTGTGGGCGAGCGTTTGCCTGCAGCTACGATCGAACTGCTCACCATTCGCGCTATGGCTAAAGCCGTCTATTCTACGCATAATATAGGCCACTACGGTTTGGCGTTTGATTACTACACCCATTTTACTTCTCCTATCCGTCGTTATCCCGATATGATGGTTCACCGTCTGGTGGCTCGTTATATATTGGGTGAGCGCGGTAAGACGATGGATATCGACTTAGAGGAAGCCTGTGACCACTGTTCAGCTATGGAGCAAGCGGCTGCTATGGCGGAGCGCGATTCGGTGAAGGACTATCAGATGTTGTGGTTGCAGGACCATATCAACGAAGAGTTTGACGGCATCATTACCGGAGTGACGGATTTCGGTTTCTTCGTCAACCTAAACGAGACGCATTGTGAAGGCTTGGTACCCTTGCGTACGTTAGGATTAGGTGAGCACTGGCAATATGACGAACGGCAGTTCTGTTTGCGTTCGCGTGCCTCGCATCGACGTTATACCTTAGGGGACAGCGTGCGGGTTAAGTTAGTGCGTGCCGACTTGGAGATGCGTCAGATAGACTTCGAGTTGGTGGAATAATTGACGGAAAAGGTGTCAACGCTTGCATAGATACAAATTTTTTTGTATCTTTGCATCCGCAAAAACGCGTCATTAATAACTAATACTATAAAAACTTCTCAGTATGAAAAAACAAGCTCTTAACAAACTGACAGCACCTAAGAGTGTGATGCCGGAAAAAATCATTCAATTCGGTGAGGGAAACTTCCTGCGTGCCTTTGTAGATTGGATCGTTTGGAACATGGATGCCAAGACCAATTTTAATGGTTCGGTAGTGGTAGTACAGCCTATTGATAAGGGTATGGTAGAATGGTTGAATGGTCAGGACTGTCTGTACCATGTTAACCTGCAAGGACGTCTGAACGGTGAAGCCGTTAACTCGTTGGAGCGTATCGATGTTATCTCTCGTGCCTTGAATCCGTATAGTCAGAATGCAGCTTTTATGGCTTTAGCTGATCAGCCGGATATCCGTTTCGTCATCTCTAACACTACGGAGGCCGGTATCACTTTTGACCCTGCTTGCAAGTTTACGGATGCTCCTGCCAGTGCATATCCCGGTAAGTTGGTTCAGCTGCTCTATCGCCGTTATAAGACGTTTGAGGGAGACCCCAAGAAAGGTCTTATCTTCATGCCGTGTGAGTTGATTTTCCTCAACGGACACCACCTCAAAGACTGTATCCGCAAGTATATCGAGTTGTGGAAAGAAGATTTAGGTGCAGACTATAAGGGCTTCAAAGAGTGGTTTGAGAAGTACAACTATGTATGCGCTACTTTGGTTGACCGTATCGTTCCGGGCTTCCCGCGCAAAGATATCGCTGCTATCCAGGAGAAGGTCGGCTATACCGACAACCTGGTGGTACAAGCCGAGATATTCCACCTCTGGGTTATTGAGAAACCGGAGAATATGAGTATTGAAGAACTCGAGGCTGAGTTCCCTGCCAATAAGGCCGGTCTGAATGTGCTCATTGCCGAGAGCGAGAAACCTTACCACGAGCGCAAGGTGACCTTGCTGAACGGTCCTCACACCGTCTTGAGTCCTGTAACCTATCTGAGCGGCGTCAATATCGTTCGTGATGCTTGCAACCACGAGGTATTGGGTAAGTACATCAATAAGGTGATGTTTGACGAGTTGCTGGAGACGCTTAACTTGCCGAAGGATGAACTGAAAGCCTATGGCGAGAGCGTATTGGAGCGCTTCAATAATCCGTATGTAGACCACCAGGTAACGAGTATCATGCTCAACTCGTTCCCGAAATTCGAGACGCGTGACCTGCCCGGTCTGAAGACCTATCTCGAGCGTAAGGGCGAGTTGCCTAAGGGCTTGGTATTGGGTCTGGCAGCTATCATCACTTACTACAAAGGCGGTACACGTGCCGATGGTGCTCCTATCGAACCCAATGATGCTCCGGAGATCATGGCATTGCTCAAAGAGCTCTGGGCTACCGGCGACACCCGCAAGGTGGCAGAAGGGGTATTGGGCGCCACGGATATCATCTGGAAGGAGAGTAAGCAAGACCTCAATAAGATACCCGGCCTGACCGATTTGGTAACACTTTACCTCGATTCCATCGACAAAATCGGTATGCTGGAGACGGTTAAACTGATGCTCGCAGCCGATAAGGTAGAAAGCCTGGTATTAAAAATTAAGAGTTTGTTCTAATATGACCTCTATTCTGAAAATCCATCCGGCCGATAATGTGGTAGTAGCTATACAACCGCAGTCGGCCGGTGCGGTTATTGAGGTGGATGGCAAGCGCATCACCGTATTGGAAGATGTGCCGGCCGGACATAAGATAGCCATCAAAGATCTTGCGCAAGGGGAGAACGTCATCAAATACGGTTTCCCTATCGGTCATGCCAAAGAGGCTAAACAAGCCGGCTCGTGGATGAACGAAAACAATATCAAGACCAACCTGAGCGGATTGCTCGAATATGAGTATCATCCTAAGGATGTGGTGCTGAATATTGCCGATGAAAACAGGACTTTCATGGGGTATCGCCGTAAGGATGGCCAGGTAGGTATTCGTAACGAGGTATGGATTATCCCTACTGTCGGTTGCGTCAACGGTATCATCCAGAAATGTGCTGAGCGTCTGCGTCAGGAGACGGGTGCGGATACTATCTTTGCTTTCCCGCACAACTACGGTTGCTCGCAGTTGGGTGACGACCATGAGAATACCAAGAAGATCTTGCGTGACATGATTCATCATCCTAACGCCGGTGCTATCCTGGTGGTGAGTCTGGGATGCGAGAATAACCAGCCGGATATCTTCCGTGAGTTCTGCGGCGAGATAGATGAGGAACGCGTTAAGTTCGTTACTACGCAGAAGATACAGGGCGATGAGGTAGAATACTGCATGCCCATCTTGCGTGAGTTATATGCCAAGACGCAGCAGGATAAGCGCGTTGCTGTTCCGATGAGCGAATTGCGCGTTGGTCTCAAATGCGGCGGTAGCGACGGCTTCAGTGGTATAACGGCTAATCCGCTGTTGGGTGTATTGAGCGACTGGCTCGTAGCGCAAGGCGGCACGACGGTATTGACCGAAGTGCCGGAGATGTTCGGTGCCGAGACCATACTGATGGACCGTTGCGCCAATAAGGAATTGTTCGATCAAACCGTGCATTTGATTAATGACTTCAAGGATTATTTCCTCAGTCATGGTGAGCCGGTAGGTGAGAATCCCAGTCCGGGAAATAAGGCCGGTGGTATATCGACATTAGAGGATAAAGCCTTGGGTTGCACGCAGAAGTGCGGTACGTCGTTGGTACGCGGCGTGATGCCGTATGGTGAGCGTCTGCAGGTGAAAGGACTAAACCTGTTATCTGCGCCGGGTAATGACTTGGTAGCCTCTACGGCTTTAGCATCCTGCGGTTGCCATATGGTGCTCTTTACTACCGGTCGCGGTACGCCGTTCGGAACGTATGTGCCGACGATGAAGATTTCGACCAATTCGAACTTGTATAAGAATAAACCCAATTGGATTGATTTCAACGCAGGCGTGATAGCCGATGGCGAGCCGATGGATGCTGTGGCTAAACGTTTTGTAGATTTTGTTATCGCTGTAGCTAACGGTGAGCAGACCAATAATGAGAAGAACGGTTATCATGAGATAGCTATTTTCAAGAATGGTGTCACTCTGTAGAGCTATAGCTGATGTCTTATCTCCGAGAACCTGTCCCATCTGCGGGCAGGTTCTTGCGTATGAGGAGTATGTCTGTGAGCCCTGTTTTCGTCGTTTAGAGCGCACGGAGCAGGCTGTGATGACCGAGAATATTACCGAAGACTTATTCTATCGTGAGCGCCATTTTGTGCACGGAGGAGCATGGCTGTTCTTCCATCATTCCGGTCCAGTGAGGCCGCTTATCCATTCCCTTAAGTTTCGCGATAATCCTCACCTTGGAGAGTGGCTGGGTATGCAGGCTGCGCGGGAATGGCAGAAGTATGATTTCTTCGATGAAATCGACTATATCGTACCTGTCCCGCTGCATCCTAAGCGTCTGCGCGAACGCGGGTATAACCAGGCCGAATATATCGCTCATGGAATAAGTCGGGTGACGGGCATACCGGTAGATACGGAACACCTCTTTCGGCGCGAATATACTCTTCAGCAGGCGTTGAAAGATAGCATGGAGCGCAATAGGAATGTACAGGGAGTGTTTGTTGTCGAGCATCCGGAGGAAATGTTTCGTAAACGCCTATTGCTCGTCGACGATGTGATTACTACCGGAGCCACTTTACGCTCCTGCATACAGGCTTTTCATGCCGTGCGAGGATGTAAGATTACCATCTTCGCTTTAGCTAAAACGCAAAATGAAATCTCCCCATCTCAGTAAGACGGGGAGATTATTCATTATAGACCTATTTCTTAGTCTTTGAACTTGGCGCACAGGAACTCGCGGTTGAGGCGAGCGATGTTAGCCAAGGATACGGACTTAGGACATTCAGCGGCGCAGGCACCGGTGTTGGTGCAGTTACCGAATCCGAGTTCATCCATCTTAGCTACCATAGCTTTAGCGCGTGTAGCGGCCTCTATCTTACCTTGCGGCAGCAGGGCGAGTTGCGACACCTTAGCGGCTACGAAGAGCATCGCCGAGCCGTTCTTGCAGGCAGCAGCGCAAGCGCCGCAACCGATACAGCTGGCTGCGTCCATAGCCTCGTCAGCTACGGGCTTGGGAATAGGTATAGCGTTAGCATCGGGTACACCACCGGTGTTGACGCTGACAAAACCACCGGCCTGCATAATCTTGTCGTAGGCTTGACGGTCTACCATCAGGTCTTTGATTACCGGGAACGCACGGCTACGCCACGGCTCAACGGTGATCGTCTCACCGTCTTTGAACTTACGCATGTGGAGCTGGCAGGTAGTGATAGCGCTGTCAGGTCCGTGCGGGTGACCGTTGACGTACATGGAGCACATACCGCATATACCCTCACGGCAGTCGTGATCGTAGGTAACTGGGTCTTTGTGCTCGGCAACGAGTTGCTCGTTGAGGATGTCGATCATCTCCAAGAACGAAGCACCTTGGAAGACGTGCTTGAGCTCATAGGTCTCAAAATGTCCTTGAGCCTTCGGGCCGGCTTGACGCCATACCCTAACTTTTATATCAATATACTGATCCATAATTTTATTGTTTATGGGTTAATAAGTTTATAAGTTTATGGGTTGTTAATTTAGTTTATGGATTTAAATGGTTTAACCGGTTCACCTTCTTGATCCTTCGGCATATAGCTATATTGCAGGCTTGTTAATAATCTCGCTACTTGCACAACTAATAATTCCATGTTTTGCAAATCTGTCTGATTGATATACTCTAAACTATATGCTATTTCTATTTGGCTCATCACTTCCATCAGTGAGCCATAGGATACTTCCAGAAAGTGCACTTTATCCTTATAAGAATAACGTGTTACTCCTTCAGCGATGTTGGAGGTAATGGATACTGCTGCACGACGAAGTTGGCTGCATAAAGCATATTGTTCTTCTTTCGGGAACTGCTTTAGTAAAACATAAACTGCTTTAACCAGTTCTTGCGCTTTACAATATGCGTCCAATTTCCTATACCCTAAGTAATCCATAAACTTTCAACCAATTAAACCACGTATCAACTTATAAACCTATCAACTTATTAACTATTAATTCTTGTAATTACGCGTCTTTCTTTCGGTGAACTCATAATCCAGCGGCTCCTTGATGAGCATCGGCTCTTGGTCCTCACCCATATATTTCCAGCAGCCTACGTACGAGAACTTATCATCCTGACGGAGAGCTTCACCTTCGGGTGTCTGGTATTCCTCGCGGAAGTGACCACCGCAGGACTCTTCACGATGGAGAGCGTCTACGGCCATCAGACGACCTATCTCGATGAAGTCAGCCAGACGAAGGGCTTTCTCCAATTCGTTGTTCAGATGATCAGCCTCGCCGGGGATATAGACGTTGGTCCAGAACTCTTTCTTAATGGCGTCAATCTTCTTGATACCTTCTTTAAGTCCTTCGGCCGTACGACCCATACCTACGAAGTCCCACATTACCAGACCCAACTCTTTGTGGATGGAGTCTACCGAACGGGTACCCTGGATAGCCATCAGGCGGTTGATCTTATCTTGTACGGCTTTCTCTGCCTCTGCGAACTCGGGCAGGTCGGTGGACATACGCGGCACACCAATCTGGTCGCTCAGGTAGTTCTGGATAGTGTAGGGCAGAACGAAGTAACCGTCAGCCAGACCTTGCATCAGCGCCGAAGCACCGAGACGGTTGGCACCGTGGTCGGAGAAGTTAGCCTCACCGATGCAGAACAGACCTTTGACAGATGTCTGCAATTCGTAGTCAACCCATATACCACCCATCGTGTAGTGGATAGCGGGGAAGATCATCATCGGGTTCTCGTACGGGTTCTCGTCTACTATCTTCTCGTACATCTGGAACAGGTTACCGTATTTCTGAGCTACTACATCCTTGCCCAGACGCTGGATAGCGTCGGAGAAGTCGAGGAACACGGCCAGACCGGTATTGTTCACGCCGTAGCCTTTGTCGCAACGCTCTTTAGCGGCACGTGAAGCCACGTCACGCGGTACGAGGTTACCGAAGGCCGGATAACGACGCTCGAGATAGTAGTCGCGGTCCTCTTCGGGGATATCACGACCTTTGATCTCGCCGGCTTGCAGACGCTTGGCATCTTCCAGTTTCTTGGGCACCCATATACGTCCGTCGTTACGAAGCGACTCGGACATAAGGGTCAGCTTCGATTGGAAGTCGCCGTGCTTAGGAATACATGTCGGGTGAATCTGTGCGTAGCAGGGGTTAGCGAAGTATGCGCCGTGGCGGTACATCTGCATAGCAGCCGAACCGTTGCTGGCCATAGCGTTGGTCGACAGGAAGAAGGTGTTACCGTATCCACCCGAGCCTACTACTACGGCGTGTCCGAAGAAACGCTCGATACGGCCGGTGACGAGGTTGCGGGCGATGATACCGCGAGCACGTTTCTCGCCATTCTCATCGGGGATGAGGACGATGTCGAGCATCTCGTAACGGGTGTACATCTTCACTTTGCCCTTACCTATCTGACGGCTCAGAGCACTATAAGCGCCGAGCAGCAGCTGTTGTCCTGTCTGACCTTTAGCGTAGAACGTACGGCTTACCTGTGCGCCACCGAACGAACGGTTGTCGAGCAATCCGCCATATTCGCGTGCGAAGGGAACACCTTGTGCTACACATTGGTCGATGATGCTGTTCGAAACCTCGGCCAGACGGTATACGTTAGCCTCGCGGGCACGGTAGTCACCACCTTTGATCGTATCGTAGTAGAGACGATATACCGAGTCACCATCGTTCTGATAGTTCTTAGCGGCATTTATACCTCCCTGTGCGGCGATAGAGTGTGCACGACGCGGGGAGTCTTGTATACAGAAGTTCAACACATTGAATCCCATCTCGGCCAACGAGGCGGCAGCCGAAGCGCCGGCCAGACCCGTACCGATAACGATAACATCCAGACGACGTTTGTTAGCGGGGTTGACGAGTTTTTGGTGATTCTTGTAGTTCGTCCATTTAAGCTCCAGCGGGCCGGCAGGTATCTTAGCCATCTCGGGAGTGATGATAGGCGTCTTGTCGGCTTTCTTAGCGGTCTCTTTTACTACCTCAGCAGCTTTGTTGACCACTTTCTCTGCTACTTCTACAGCAGCCTCCGCAGCCTTAACGGCTACTTTCTTGGCCACTTTCTTAGCTGTCTCTTTTATATCTTCTTTCTTAATCATAATCGTACTTCTTTAATGGGTTATTGCAGCATTGTTCCTATGTTGACACCGAGGAAGTAGATGACTACTACCATAAAGAGACCCACGGTGAGTGTAGCGAAGATGAGTCCGATGACTTTGATTCGTTTGAGCCAGATGAGGTTGCTCCAACCCATTGTCTGGAGAGCAGACCATATACCATGACTGAGGTGGAACCACAGGGCTACCAGCCATACGATGTAGAGCAGGCAGTAGATGATGCCGGTCCAACCGAAGGTGAATAAGCCTTTCACGATAGCCGAACCGTCTTGCGGGTCGAACATCGAGGTCTCGATACCGGTCAGTTCAGCCCATTGCATCTTGTACCAGAAGTTGTACATGTGCAGGGCGAGGAAGCCGATGACGATGAAACCCAGTACCAACATGTTTTTCGACGCCCAGTCTACACCTTCCTGACGAGCCTCGATGGCATAACGACTGTTGCCCCGTGCAGCGCGGTTTTGGATGGTCAGGTAGATAGCGTACGCAAAATGGACCAGCACACCGGCAGCCAGTACCAGCGTACCGATGATGGCGTACCAGTTGGCACCCAGCATGGCGCAAATCCAGTTGTAAGCCTGTGTGCCGCAGATGTCGTCAATCACCAGGCACAGGTTCATCGAACCGTGGAACAACAGGAAAAGGACCAAGAACAGGCCGCTGATGCTCATGACGAACTTACGGCCGATAGATGAATCTTTTAACCACATAAATGTTTTGAGTTTTTTAGTATTAATAGTTTGTTTTCTACTACAGAATAGTGTTTTTTCCGGTATTCTTTCCAATCAGCCTGCAAAGGTACAAAATATTTTGCATACATGCAAATTTTTTGATATTTTTGCAAGAAAAACGGTCACCCACCCCGGGCAACCGTCATTCCCTAATCGAAAATCACTAATCCCTAATCGAAAATCTCCAATCCCCTTACGCGATTGTTCTCATTCTTTCTATCGCCTCTTCGGCATCTTGCCTGTCGGAGAAGGCAGAAAAGCGCACAAAGCCTTGACCTAACTCTCCAAAGCCCACTCCGGGAGTACATACTACCTGACAGTTATTCAATAAGAAATCGAAGAACTGCCACGAATCCATTTGATGAGGCGTTCGGCACCATACATACGGAGCATTCTTACCTCCCCATACTTCATACCCCATACTGCGCAATCCGTCAGCTATCACGTTGGCGGTCTGTTTATAATGATGTATATTACTCATTACCTGTGCCTTGCCTTCCGGAGTATAGATAGCCTCCGCACCACGTTGCGAGATATACGAGGTTCCATTATATTTGGTACATTGCCTGCGATACCACATCGGTTGTAATCCCGTTTCCTTAGGAACGATAGTATAGCCGCAACGCACTCCCGTAAATCCTGCTGTCTTGGAATAGCTGCGAATCTCGATAGCTACCTGTTTAGCGCCTTTCAACTCATAAATACTATGCGGGACATCCTTATCTTCGATAAAAATCTCGTATGCCGAATCATAGATGATGATGCTTTTATGCGCAATGGCATAATCCACGAATAACTGTAGTTGGTCTCGGGTAAGCGTTGTGCCTGTCGGATTATTCGGGTAACAGAGATACAGGATATCCACATGTTCTTTAGGAGGTTCCGGCACAAAGCCGTTCTCTGCCAAACAAGGCATATAGGTTATCTCGCGTCCGGCCATCACATTGGTATCTACATATGCCGGATAAACAGGATCCAGTACGGCCACACGGTTGTTGGTGGCGAATAAATCACTCGTATTGCCTATATCGCTCCCTGCTCCATCCGAGATAAACACCTCGTCGATGGATAAATCGATGCCTAAGGGGGTATAATCGTTGTCTAAAACTGCCTGGCGCAAGAACGTGCTTCCCTGCTCTAATCCGTAACCGTGAAACGTTTCTTTGTGGGCCATTTCCTCTACTGCTTTGTGCATGGCTTGAATAGAGGCGTCGGGTAGGGGCAAGGTAATATCACCGATACCCAGATGTAGTATCTTGGCGTCAGGATGGAGCTGAGCATAGGCGTGGCTCTTGTTGAGCACCTCGACAAAGAAATATTTATTTTTGAGTTGCAGAAAATTAGTGTTGATATTCATAGTCGTCCAAATTGATTGTTCCTCGGAATACTTCGGTAGCCGGTCCGGTCATCAACACCGGCTGTCGGTCGCCGTCCCATCGGATGGTCAGGTCTCCTCCTAACAGGTGTACTATCACCGTCCCTTGCACTGTGCCCTGCGTTACAGCCGCTACCGCCGTTGCGCAGGTACCTGTGCCGCATGCCATTGTCTCACCTGTCCCGCGTTCCCATACACGCATGTCTATCTCGTGCTCATTACGCACATAGGCAAACTCGACATTCGTTCCTTCCGGAAAATGCGGATGGGTGGCTATCTGCGGACCTACAGTGTGCAAATATTCGGTGGTCACCGGTGCCTGGCCGAAAATGACGGCATGTGGGTTGCCCATATTGACCGAGGTGAAAGTTATCGACATCCCGTCTACTGTTATACTGTCGGAATACACTATCGGTATACCCATATTGACCGTCACACGTTCTACTCGTCCTTCCACGACATCCAGCGCGAGCGTTTTTTGTCCCGACAGGGTGTCTATTCTCATTGCCGATTGAGCACAACGACCACTCTCGTACAGATACTTACCTACGCAACGAATAGCATTACCGCACATCTGAGCCTCTGAACCGTCCGCGTTGAACATACGCATCCGGGCATCTGCTTCCTCAGATGGCAGGATTAGTACCAACCCATCTGAACCGATTCCCGTATGTCGGTCTGAGACACGACGAGCCAGCGAGGCCAAATCGGTCGATGCTATGACTTCGGCTGTACTCGGCTCGAAACAATCTATATAGACATAATCGTTTCCCAAGCCGTGCATCTTGATGAAGGGTAGTGTTTTCATATACAAGCGGCTATAAAATCCATAAACAGCGGATGCGGTTGTAATACCGTAGAACTGTATTCTGGGTGGAACTGCGTACCGATATACCATCGCAATGTAGGTATCTCCATTATCTCTACCAAATCAGCCGAAGGATTGATACCGGCACACTTCATGCCGTGTTGAGCATACTCCTCTTTGTATTGGTTATTAAACTCATAACGGTGGCGATGCCTCTCCTTTATCAGTGTCTGCCCATGATAGGCCTGGGCGGTACGACTGCCCTGCACTAATGCACATTCGTAAGCGCCGAGGCGCATGGTGCCGCCTTTCTGAGTGATATGTTTCTGTTCCGCCATCATATCGATGACGTTATGGGGCGTCGATTCGTCCATCTCGCTGCTGTTAGCATCCGCGTAGCCTAATACATTACGGGCAAATTCGATGACCATTATCTGGAACCCCAGACAGATACCGAACGTAGGGATATCGTGCGTGCGGGTGTATTCTGCCGCCAATATCTTGCCCTCTATACCACGAAGACCAAAACCCGGACAGATTACTATACCGACCATGCCGGAGAGTTGTTCGGCCACAGTCTCGCGGGTGATAAACTCACTGTTGATGAAATGAATATGCACCTTATATCCTTGGTACGTACCGGCATGGGCGAGGCTCTCGCGAATGCTTTTGTACGCATCTTGCAGGTCATATTTACCGACCAAACCGATATGCAGCACTTCCTTTGCCCGCTGACGACGGTCTAAAAAATCCAACCACGAAGTCAGATCTGGCGATGGCGGTCGTTTGAGGCCCATCTTATGCAAGATCACCTCATCCAGTTTCTGCTCATACATATTGATCGGCACTTCATATATGCTCGGTAGATCCTGACTCTGAATAACAGCCTCTGGTGCCACATTGCAGAAATTAGCCACTTTGTTGCGCAGTTCATCGCTTAGATGGTGTTCCGCACGCAATATCAGCACTTCCGGTTGAATGCCTAAGCCCTGCAACTGTTTGACGCTTGTCTGCGTCGGTTTAGTCTTCAGCTCATCGGCGGCAGCCAAATACGGAACATAAGTCAGGTGCACATTCAGCGCCTGCTGCGGGCCCAGTTCCCATCGTAACTGACGGATAGCCTCCAAGAATGGCTGACTCTCTATATCCCCTATCGTACCGCCAATCTCCGTAATCACAAAGTCCAGCGGTTGCTTGGTGGCAATGAGGAGAATACGCCGTTTTATCTCATCTGTAATATGCGGAACGACCTGTATCGTCTTACCCAGATAATCGCCGCGACGCTCTTTCTCTATCACGCTTAAATAGATACGACCGGTGGTCACACTGTTGTTACGGGTGGTCTCTATCCCGGTAAAACGCTCATAGTGCCCCAAATCAAGGTCTGTCTCCATGCCGTCTGACGTCACGTAACACTCGCCGTGTTCATAAGGATTCAGAGTGCCGGGGTCGATGTTGATATAGGGATCGAACTTTTGAATAGTTATCCGATACCCACGGGCCTGGAGCAACTTACCCAACGAGGCCGAGATGATTCCTTTCCCTAAGGAAGAAGCAACACCTCCGGTAATAAAAATATACTTTGTCTTCATTTTAAATGATAAACATTTCATATTCGATACATTATGCTGCAAAGGTACAAAATATTTTGCATATATGCAAATTTTTTGATATTTTTGCAAGAAAAACGGTCACCCACCCCGGGCAACCGTCTTTCTTCAATCTTCAATCTTCAATCAAAAATCGCCTTCGGCATTTTTGTCTACGTGCTTCTTACCGATGTTCAGTATCAGCTCTATCAGACCCAATACGAACCGCAATATCGCACTCTTACTATTCGCATTCATAGGAAATTAATTTTTAATTTTTAATTCTTAATTTTTAATTTCCCAGTTGCTGGTCGTACGTGGCTTTCTCCAGCGCCCACAGATAAGACTTCATCGTCTTATAGGTCGACTGAGCGTTGAAGGCGGCCTGGTCGGTGATCATTTTAGCCGGGTCTTTCATACGAGCAGCGACAGCTGCCGAGACGGTCTTGAAGCGCAACTGGCGAGCCAGGTCTTCAGCCGTGAAGGGTGTCGAGCGGGTTACGGAACTCAGACCGCGCAGGTAGATACGAGAGCAGCCTGTGGAGGTGGTGGGAGCGGTACGGTGGGTACCGAGAACCATCTTCTGGTCAGCCGCGTG
>JAFSJN010000008.1 GCA_017439235.1 Paludibacteraceae bacterium | reverse complement strand
AGCAACTTGGAAATTAAAAATTAAGAATTAAAAATTAAAAATTAAGAATTAATTTCCTATGAATGCGAATAGTAAGAGTGCGATATTGCGGTTCGTATTGGGTCTGATAGAGCTGATACTGAGCATCGGTAAGAAACACGCCGACAAGCACCTCGAATAACAACGAAAGCCGGCTCTCCGCCGGCTTTCTGTATCCAAAAGAGCAGTAACAATTACAAGTTCTGGCCTGTTATGGTGTATGATTGGCCGTTTCGAAAGATGACGATGCGGCCATCAATTATCTGCTTATTACAGACGCCTTCCGTTATCGTTAATACCGACTCAATAGCAGTACTTTCACCATTCTTAGGTCCAAAGCCACCACGAGCATTTGCTCTACGGAACGTAGTCTCAGGCAGCAAATCTTTACGATTCAGTTCCTCGCCAGTCATAATGGCGCAGTTGCCGTCAGGAAACTCTACCAAGTATATAGCATCATCAGCCACCGGCAAGGCCAATACCTGCTTAGCATCGTTGGCAGCCGTAGCAGCCCAGTTGCCGAGAGTATATTCCATCGTATATTTTGCAGCTTGTTCAGCGCTCAGGATTGTATTCATCTCTTTCGTCTCCTCGCCCAAGATAAAGGTTACGATATTGCTGGCAGGAGATACCACATTGCCATTATTATCGACAGAGTTATACTCGCCGAAGCACTCAGGAAGAGCATTCATTGCGCCTATTGTCCAACGTGCAACTCGCTCTTTCGGTTTTTCGGACTCCTTAGTCATCACGATGGTACCATTACTATCATCCAATACGGTATTGAGGAATACTGTCTTAGGAGCGTTATTCCAGCTTCGGCCGAAACTGATAACAGGCTTAGTACCTTGAATGCCCTCGGCATAGCGTACGCGGCATGATTCGAACACGTAACCCTTGTCTGATTTGTCGGCATTGCTGGCTGTAATATAATCGGCACCGCCATTACCACCTTTGTAACGTTGTTCGCAAATCAAATCAGTATTTTTGAAGTACACATTACCATCGCCGCAGATATAATCCACCGTACCGTGAATCTCACAATTCTCAAAATACTTAGTACCACCTATCAGGTTGCTGTAATAGGTATCCTGGTGAGAAATCATTCGAACATTCTTGCAGATAGTCTTCTTACCCTGATCCCAAAGACATACGGCTCGGCCATCATCATTGTGATAATAATCCAAGTCGTTTTGCAGCGTCAAGTCTTGGAAGTAGGTATTTTGTACATCTTTGGTAATCTTCAGGGTAGCAGTCGTATTGATTTGCTCGATGAGATAACTGGGAGCGTTGCGGATAATCGTCTTCTCCATTGATTGTCCTATAATAGAAATATTATTCGCATTAATCTCAGTTAGTACGGTCTCGCCCATATCATAATAACCATTGGGCAGGAAGATCTTTGCATTTCCTTCCGCATTGGCTTGAGCCAGCGTCATAAGGAAAGCTGCTACGTCATTAGCGGGAACGATATAATAACCGGTTTTTTCGTCCTTCTGCGGGAAGTCCTGTACATTATATACGACCACTTTGTGGATGTATTGCTTGTTATGAAGAAGGATTGTTAAGCGAGTCGCTCTATCGTACGGCCATTCTACCACAAACTCCTTACCGTCCGTCGTAACATCTTTCTCCACCGTGAAACTAACTCCCGGCCATTCTTCGTTAGACGCCATTTCGATAGTTCCGTTCTCCGAATATGTACAAGCAGTAATAACGACAATAGCCTTGCCTGCCACACTCACATTGATAATACCTTTTATGTCACCCAGATTATCAAACATCGACTCATTACCGGTAAAATACCAGCCGTGGGTAGCATCGTGGAATTCACCGCCGTGCACCTCTACCGTCTCGTGATCCTCGGGATAGAAGGTCTGGTCAGCAAAGTTATAGGTCTGCACACTACCTACAGTAGCGGTTTCCAGCGGAGTCACCTTAGCTTGGATGGTCGTGTTACCGCTGATGATATCGCCAATCTTCGCTTTCTTGTTACTCGTATAGAACCATCCACGGAAGAAACACTGGTCACAGAATTCCGGCAGGACACTGACCTCGGGTAGAATACCTAATGTAGCTCCTTCGTAGGTATCAATACGATTGAGTTCGTTACCATTTTGGTCTTTGAAGATAACCTGACACGGCGTAATATCTGCTGCTTCTGCAAAAAAATACGGTACGTAGGTCTGGCTGCCGAACTCGAAGGTAAGTATTCCGGCTTCGCCCAAATAGTAATACGGTACGAATTGATTGTAGTTGGGCTTTTGTTCGCCACATAAAGCCTTATTGCTGATGGTGGCATAGTACTCACCGTCCTTTTTAACCGTGATGTCCGTTTGGCTATGTTGGCAAGCTCCAATGGTGAACTTAACGGTTCCATCTACCGGAACGGTGATTGTTCCGCCTTGTACGCCATGCTGAGGGCCATTGTACGTAGGACAATTAACGCTTACGCCCTCGGGCAGTACTCCACTCTCGGGCTGCGGAACAGAATACGGATTGTCACGGAATTCGATTTTGAAATCCACAAAGGAGCGTACTACATCTTCTTTGAAATTAATATATTGCAGCACCGATTCCACATCTGTACCACGTGTGATGTAGATATTTTGCTGCTCAGCCGTCAAATCGATGGTTTTAATACCATATTCCTTAATCTTTTGTGTCGAACCGATTAGTGTCATGCCCGCTGTAGTAGCCGGTTTATCGGCCAGCGTTCCCGGCCATGTATACACATTCACGCAAGCGTCTTTAGCCGTCTTACGGTCTCCATAGCCGAGGCGTAATTTACCTGCTACGGCTTCTTTGCGGAAATAAGCATAGCCGGAGCTATTCAATTTAATACCATTCAGGTTGTTGGTTCCGCTGGTGTGTTTAACACCATCGTCTACCTTGGATTCATAATACAAGCCGTTATCGGGATTACTTGACGGTGCTTTTTCCGTATAGTCCCACAATAAGTCATTACCAGCCCAAGCGCCTACAGAAGATAAACAGAGCGCAAGCAAAAGATGAAGATGTTTCATAGTAGTATGATTTATTTAATATTCCGTCCGGTTAAGTCAAACATTTGGCCATCACGCACGATGATGATGCGACCGTCGAGCAGCAGTTTGTAGCACTTCTTATCGCCCTCGAACGTAGACAGGTCAGCAATATTGGCCACAAAGTCGGGCAAGTCAACCTTCGTACTGGTGAAGATTTTCAGTTCGCCGGGCAGCACATTAGCCGAACCGGATACCGTTGCGCCGGTATAATAGTCGTACCATGTTCCGGAAGGCAGGGTTGCCGCCTTTGCCGAAGAGGCGCTGAAGTTAGCTGCTACGAAGACATCGTTGCCCCATTGGATAGTACGCAGATAGAGACCGCTACCGAGCGAAGATTTGGTTGGATTGCCGGCAAATACTTCCGGCATGATGCGCGTACGCAGTTGAATAGCCTGTCCGAGTTTCTTATAAGCCTTCATACGAATACCGTCGATAGCGAACCACCCTTGCTCTTCGGGGCGAAGTTTCTCCTTCATCTTGACTTCGTACGATACAGAAGGTGTAGCTACAGAAGCGCCATAGGCTTTGACACCATCAGAGCCCCAAATACCTTCTTTGTTTTGGAACTTACTGTTGTCGAAGCCAAGTTCAGCAAAATGATAGAACATCTGCGGGCCATTGAGCAAGCATTGGAAGCCCACCACAGCCGGTATACGTGCTACGCGTACGGCTTCGTCGGATTTCATAACGCCGTCACCCCATTGTTTTGCCTTAAAGAAGCAGCGCTCCTCGTCGTGCGACTCGCAATAGGATACATAGCCATCATTATTGGCAGGGTTCAGATTGTCATTATCCTTCATCCAGCCCATAGCCATTTGTTGGAAAGGTTCACAGGTATTAGCCCAGCAAAGCATACCGTCGTTCACCAGTTTCGGGCATTCCACATGGGCGCTATCACCCCAATGCTCCAAAATAAAGTATGCGCCATAAGGCTGAATAGCTTTGGTATAGTAGTCTTTGAGGTTGTCGTAAGCGTTGTATTTCTTACCGCACAAGCCATGGCTGAGGTCCATACGATAGCCATCGACCTTGTATTCCTCAATCCAATATTTGAGGGCGCGGATAAACATATTGTGAGCAGGAGCAAAGTCATGGTTCCAATCCTCATAGACATTATCGGGGTGAGGAGCATTGACGTTGAACCAAGGATTGAATTTGAGGTCTTTTCCGTAGGGATAGAGTTTATTCATAGGATTGAGACCTGTAGCATGGTTGAAGACCATATCCAAAACCACGGCGATACCGCGCTTGTGGCATTCGTCAATCAAGACCTTCAATTTTTCAGGGTTACCATAGGCTTTATCTACCGCAAAATAGTGGTTAGGCGAGTAGCCCCAGTTCTCGTTGCCGTCAAACTCGGTAATAGGCATCAGTTCGAGACAGTTGATACCGAGGTTTTGGTAGTAATCCAGGCGTTCGAGCATACCCTGCCAACTTCTGGCATGCGTATGGTCACGTACCCAAGCCTCGTAGATGACAAGGTTGTTCTTATCGGGGCGTTGGAAGTTGAGTGTTTCTTGAGACCACTCAAATTTCGGTTTGCCGGGCTGGATAACCGTTACATAGTCACCATCCGCGCCCGAGAGAGGATAACCAATCAAATCGGGATCCAGGGTACGAGGTTCGTAAGCGTCATCGGAATGAATCAGTTTCTCGGAGAAGAGATCGCTAATCTGCACTTTGACGCCATCTGCGCGAACTACTACGTATTGGAAACGGTATTCCTGACCGGGAGTCAATCCGTTGAGGGTAATCCAGAAATAGTTGCCATCACGCTTGAGTTGGTAATCGTTGCTGAGCATCCAGTTGGTCATATCGCCCAAGAGGAAGACGTGCTGGGCGGGTACCAATTCCGAAGGATCGTTGGCCGTCTTGCAAGCCGCAGCAAAAGTACAGAGGGTGACAGACGTACCATCTGCGCCATAATAGATACCCATATCAACGCCACTGGGGCGAGCCTGCGACTGCGCCGGCTCCGGAGTGAAGCCATCCCAGATGTCATCAGGAACGTCTTGTCCGATATAAACGAGGATGTCACCATTGTTAACCCTTTTACCTTGTTTGGAGGCGCTGCCATTACCATCGTGGAAGACCATGACTAAAGCTGTAATATCAGTAGAAGAAGGACAGCCGAACCATTCGTAGAGATTGGGAATGGTCAATTGCCATTTATTCTCGACCATGGTCCACTTGGGCTCGTTCTTCGTACCCCACCCGTTTTCGAGTTTAATATACTTCCAGTCGTGTATGTCCTTCGAGTCGGCAGTAATCAATCCTATATGCGAATAGCATTCGGTAGCGGAAACCATACCACCGTTACCTTTAGTAGGATCAAATGTCAGGACGACCTCGCCGGTATATCCCTTAGGAATGGGCGAAGGAGAAGGAGTTACTTGCGCTGTTGCGCACACTACAGCCAGCATTACCAACACGGCCATTGAGAGAAATTTCTTCATGGTAATAATTATTAATAATCAAATTTGGGTGCAAATGTACAAAAAATATTTGATATATACAAACAAAAAGAGGATTTGCAAGCATTTTTTGTTAAAATATCCCTTCCTCACAAAAAAATGCGGGCCTCCCGCAAGGAAGGCCCACAAATTGGGATTTGTTCGGTATGGAACCAAACTATTTGTTCAGCAACTTAACGTACTACAGCACCCTGAGCGTTGTAGAGAACGCCATCGCGGAGGATGTAGAGTTGGTTGTTGCGGATGAACTTCGTTACGCTGATGTTCTCGTCGTTGATATTCTCCCAACCGGTAGTAGAACCATTGTTGTCAATGAAGATTTGAACATCCTCCTGACCCGTTGCATAAGCAGAGATGATTGCGCTGCCAGTATTGTAACGGATGGTATTACGTTTCGAGTTGGTATCAACATTGACGATAACGGTAGCTGCAGGATTAACCGTGATGGTCCAGTAAGCCAAATCGTTATCTGTCGGGATGGTCTCCACGGTCTTGAGGTAGTTGGAGTTGGAAGTACCAGCTACGAGGTAACCGTAAGAAGTGTACATCGTGTAACCCTTAGCCACCTTACCAAGTGTGATAACAGTAGCGTTGGTGGGCAAGGAAGCAATAGCGTTGTTGGCTACCACTACAGGAGCATTAGCCTTGAAGTTATTGTTCTGCTTGTCACCCATCGTTACGGAGTCACCACCAACGATGATCATCTTAGCGCCATCTACGAGTTGCTTAGCATCGGTCAAGCGATAGTAAGTAACAGCACTAACGGTCAGTGCGCAAGTAGCGGTGTAGCCACCTTCAACGGTAGTAACCGTGATAGTAGCATTACCGGCAGCAACAGCGGTAACCAAACCATTCTCGTCAACGGTAGCTACGTTCTCATCAGAAGAACCCCACGTTACGTCTTTTACAGTAGCCTCAGCCGGAGCAACGGTAGCAGTCAGTTGCAGGGTCTCAAGAGCATTGAGAGTAGCCTCGGTCTTATCAAGAGCAACGCCGGTAACAGCTACGTCTTTGTAAACCTTGTACATAGCAGCACCCTTACCCGATGTGAATACGTACAGATACGAAGCGTAGTCGTTGATCTTCTCTACCTTAGAGAAGTTAGCGTACGAGTTGTTGGAGGCAGCCTTATTGTCTACGAAGTAGAATACGGAGTTACCGTCCTTGTCTACCAAGAATTGCTCAGCGTCGAGGTTACGAATCGAGAACTCAGAGCTGTGAACAGTACCAACCTTATAAGCAGCCAGGTTTTGACCGGCAACTTGGAAGAAGGCAGCACCGAGGTCATTATTCACCACGTTCTTGAGGCTGAGAGTAACAACCTCTGTACCATTGTATTTCTGCATAGCCGAACCACGAGCGTGCGAAACGAAGGTCATATCGGCATTGAGAGCATAAACTTGCGAGGGCGAAGCACCCTTAGTAACAGCAGCGTTGATAGCCTTAACCTCTACCAAAGCACCGTTAGCAATCTTAGCATACTGGATTTGCGTAGCACCACTGGTATAGTAAGCTACCATACCACCGGCCTCGGAGAAGAAGTCACCAAAGGCAGTAATCTGGTCGCAACGTCCGTTCTGCGGCAGAGCGTTAGCACCCGTGAGGTCGATATAAACAGGAGTGGTAGTACCATTCTTGATGATATAGAGACCGGTTACGCTATTCGGGAAGTTGGTTCCAACAGCGATATTACCGGCATCATCAATAGCGATACCTGTACCAATCTTGAGCGAATCGGCAGCAGCATTGAATTCGATAGCGGCGTTAGCATCCTCACCGTCTTTGGTGAATACGCGAACTTTCTGAGCTTTCTTGTCGGTTACATAGAACTTACCATTCCAGCCCATACCGTTACGGCAGTCGCCGATATCAGCCAAGGTAGTCGGGATAGCGAGCTCCCAAACTTTCTCTACATTGATAGCCTTGTAGAACGGTTCGGGTACGGTTACCTTGCAGGTAGCGGTATAGCCGCCATCTACGGTAGTAACGGTAATAGTAGCAACACCAACGGTGTCAGCCTTGATATTACCTTCTTGGTCAACAGAAACAGCCTTGCTGCTGCTTTCCCATGTAACAGCCTTGTTAGTAGCATCTTCCGGAGCAACGGTAGCAATCAGCTTAGCCACAGCGCCCAACTCGAGAGTCATTGAAGCCTCGTTCAGGGTAACGCCGGTAACAGCACCGGCAGCAGCGGTAATGCGATAAACTACAGAAGCCTCGAGAGCGCTCTCCTCAGAGATAACGGTAATCTTAACGATGCCCGGCATAACGGGAGTTACGAGACCGTCAACAACGGTTGCGATAGCCTCGTTCTCGGTGTACCAAGTAACGTTCTTATTAGCAGCATTCTCAGGATTGTAGGTTACTACGAGTTGATCGGTAGCAGGCATTACGAGGTCAACGGTGTCTTGCTTATTGAGAGTGATGCTCAACAGAGCTGTAGCCGTCGGAGTCATCTTAGCATATACGGTCAAGTTGTCCTTCGGGCCAACCTTCGTGATAGCGTTGGTGTATTCAGCATCGGTGAACCAGCCGCCGTATTCGTAGTTCTTACGATACATCTTGGGCAGCGTGTACTCTTCGGTGATAACCTCCGGCAGAGTGTACGAATAGCCCCAGAATGATTTCCATTCTTCGGTATCGATACCGCAGAGCGCAAAGTCAGCCGACTTGGGCCAACCGGTGCGTTGGGTATTCATGAAGAAGGCGTTAACGCTATAACGCATGAACGAAGCGTTGGTGCTCGGCATGGTCAGAGGAGCCTCGGTAGTAGATTGACGAGCGGTAATGGTATCGCAGTAGTCAAGCAACCAGCCCCATTTAGCCTTCATATCCTCGTTGGCGAAGAAAGTGAGGTCGAATTGAGCGCCCTTAGTAGGCATACCATCGGTAACAGCCGTGAAGGTAGAGAGAACACCCCAGTCAGAGGTCTGGTTGTAGAAGGTGTTGTAATCCTCGTTGAGGTTCTTGTACATAGCGTCCTTATCGGCAGCATACATCGGGTTCGGGAATGCGAACGGAGCAACAAACTCTACCTTGTAAACCAAGCGGTTCCAGTTAGCTTTCAGCGAGCAGTCAGCCATGACTTTCTCAACCTTTTCAGCGCCATTGAACCAGCCAAGGAACTCATGGTCAGCCTTAACCACGATAGGCATAGCCGACTCAGCAGTCATCGTTGCGGGCAACTCATAGTAGTAACCGGCAGCGTTCATAGCAGGCGAGTAAGCTGCAACCTGACCAGCCTCAGCGAAGTTAGCCGACTTGGGCCAGCCGGTGCGTTGTCCTTCCGTGAAGAAGGCAGCAGCAGCATAACGCCAAGCAGCACTGGTGCAGTTGTCATCCAAAGCAGAAGCACCCTCTTGAGTAGCGGAGAACTCTTGGATATAAGTCTTGAGCCAACCCCACTTCTCGGGCATATCCACCATAGCCTTGCAGGTCAACAGTTTCACGCAGATACCGCTGGGAGCAGCCAGAGGCTCATCGAGAGCCTTGTACTCAGCCAGAGTCATAGCATCGGTAACACCATTGTCGAGCATGAATTGAGCGAACATGTCAGCCTTGTCAGCAAATACCAATTGACCACCGTCGAGGTCCCACTTAACATTGAATGCAGCGGGTGCGGGAGCAGCCTTGGTAACTACTTGAGCTACCTGAGCGGGAACGATAACTTCGTTAGCCTCTACGGGTACGCCATAAGCATACATACGCTCAACAGAAGCGCTCAATACATACAAGTTACCAGCATAGTCGAACGACAAACCGTCGATGTTGCCACCGATAGCACCGGTCTGGATCCAACGCTCGAGAGCGGGAGCACCCGTTTCAGCGTCGTAAGTAACTTTGAAGACAGTAGCCACCTTGTTGCCACCGAAGGCGAGGAGGTTCTCTTTAGCGTTATAAGCTACTTGTCCGCGATACGAAGCATTGTTGTTTTGCGGGAAGAGAGCTTTAACTTCAGCGCTTGCGTTCTTGTCAACTACGTAGTCAATAACGCCGGCAGCCGTTACGTGGGTCAGGATAGAATAAGCATCAGCATTCCAACGGTGTTGAGCAACCCAAAGGCCACCACGACCATCACCACAGATACCATTATCTTGAACGCCCCACAAAGCGGATTGTACAATAGTAGAAATCGTACCGTCAGCAGCCATCTTCTTGAGTGTACCACCACCGTTAGTAGTATTGGCATTATCCATGAAGTAAACTACTCCATTCTCTGCATAGCAAGCATTGACTTGAGTAATACCTTCGGCACCAGCCAAGATATTGGTCCAAGTAGTCATATCAGCAGGATTGATCTTGTAGATAGCAGTACGACTATTGAAATAAATCATACCATCCTTATTATCTACCGTGATACGTTTCATATCTTGACGATTCGTACCGGCAGTCATGCCCTCAGGCAGCCAACCTTGGTTGGTAGGATTGAGTTCGTTTAGCAATAGGTCGTAACCGAAAATACCACCCTTTTGAGTCTTGGTACGATCGGTACCACCATCAGAAGCACCATCAATCTCGGTGAGGTACATATTGCCGAAGAATGCAGACTCGGTGCAGTTGTTTACTGCAATACCCTGCGGGAGATAGAAATCGTAGATACCTCTTGTAGCGTCCGTGAACTCGGTCAACTCAACAACAGGAGCAGCTTTAACTTCAACAGCCCAAGTCATCTCGTCGCCTTCAGCACCGGGCAGGTCTTCTACAGCCACCTCAACGGTGTTCTTACCGGCAACAACGTTACCGGCGCTTACACGACCGGCAAGAACGCCGGCCTTGTAGAATACGAGATTAGCCTCAGCAGCTGCCATGTTAGCATAGAACTCGAAGATATACTTGCCGGTAGCAGGAGCTACGTTCAGGCCATAAGCCAAGATACGTTGTGCAGCGGGAATAACATACTCTTCAGCAGAGATGAAGTAAACTTGTACATTCTCTTTGTAAATAGCAACAGCACCTACAATATTGTAAGCCTTACCGGCTTCAAAAGTCTGCGAGAGTTGGAATTGGTTGTAGAACGCAATCGAATCCTCACCAAAGGCGCCTTTAATGGTTGTTTTTGTACCTTCGAATGCACCTTCGATAGCGACATTTTCCCAAACCATGACTTTGTTTACGTCAGCAGCTACAGGAGCAGCAGTTGCTGTAGCGAACTCAGGCGCAGCACCTTCAACGATGGTCCAATCAGAAGGAGTGTTGGTCGGAATTACTTCGGGCAGGTTGTTGTAGGGAGCACCCTTCACTTCCATACCGGAAACGACGTCACCAGCCTTCAAACCGAGACCAGTACGATAAACCAATGCCATTCCGGAAGCATCCTGAACATAGACATAAGCACCATTTACATAAGCAACAGTCACCGTGTTCAGTTCAGCCTTTGCGTCTTTAGCCAGGCCGTTAGCTTGAGCGCAGTTAATTACTTCCAAAGGAACTACAGCCGAAGCGCAAGCAGCTTTAGCGGGCACTTTAACGTTCTGAACCATCCAACGGTCATCCCAGTTAACAGTCGACCACAGGATCTCCAAAGTGATAGAGTCGTTAACAGCAGTCGGCGTGTCGAAAGCAACAGCGATTTTGTTATCACCACCTTCCGCAACGTCAGCACCGGTAGTAGCAGAGCCACCTGCATAGTTGACCAAGAGAAAGTCAAACATAGCGGTGTTCTTAGCCGCATCTTGGTCAATGCGAACGATGGTCTTTCCATCCAGCGCACCAATCGACAAGAGAACGTACGAGTTCACGTCGGGGGTCTCCAAGAAGAGATGACCAACCTCGGTAGCGCAATAGGGAGCTACAATAGGAGCAGGTCCTTCGCCCTCGAAGTTAACTGTTACGGACTTGACATAGCCACGCTTTGCTTTAGTACCCACCGTAATAGTGGTTACCTCAGTGTTGCCGTCATAGGTCATTGTGTAATCCACAAATTTACCTTTACCGCCACCACCGGTCATGTCAACAGTCGAATCCTGGAGCATACCGGATCCTTCCGTATTGCCATACTGAGAGGCAGACATGACAATAGAGGTCGGCTTAATAGCCTTGGCTAATGTCAATGTCACCGAACCGGAGTTGGACGAGTTACCGAACTTCAGTCCATAGCCGGTAGCAGCATTGTACACCTTGCCGGAAGCAGCAATAGCAGAAAGGTTTTCTGCACCGCTAGCCACATAGTCCGAGATGTTCGTACTGGTAAGACCAGTATTCGAATCCGAACTATTTCCACCATCCTTAAACTCGATGGTGTACGAGCCGGCAAACATTGTCATTGCAGCAAAGAGAACTGCGAAAAGAAATGAGAATTTCTTCATAATGATTTTGTTTTTGGGGTTAATAAATAAGGTTAATTAAAAAATTGGGTTAATAAATATGTTTATTTCAACATAGCGCCTTTAGCGTCATATGTGTTCTTATTAGGAGTAGTAATCAACAAGTGACCATCCACGATATGTTTACCAGTAGCATCCGCATTGGCCTCCACAACAGGCAGCGCAGTCCATTCGCCTTGCACACGTGCCAGACGGTCCAGATAGAACTTGCCCGAGTTGCACAAGATAGGCTGTTGCTGCGTTTTCATGAGTACCAAGCCCGTGAAGTTGAACTCGACGCCGGTCGGCAAGTCGGTCTCCTGCAGGTCGATAACGCAGTAACGCCATCCGATAAAGTCAAGAGTGCAGACTTTATAACGATGGATATCTCCTTCGGTAGAGAACTCGGCATAGAGCTCATTCATTGAGAAGTCGCCATAGACATCGATGATAAACTTGTCCACAGAACGGAAGATTTGCGTCAAATCCAGAGGTTTGAGGAAGCAGATAGCGTCCGGCTCGTTCTTAGAGAACTTATAACTGATAGAGTTGCAGGTCTGACCTTCGGTACGGATAGACGTACCACCGGTAGAGAGCGTCTTGTCCTCCAAGCCGTTGGTTTTATCCGCATCAATCTCGAAAGCGACAGCATCCATGCTATTGATGACCTCGCCCTCTTTCTCTACGGTAGCGTCACCGGTAGTAAAGGAGAACGTATACGGTTTCATGAGCATGATGTTGTCGGTATCCTTAACCGTTGCATCGATAACTACCGTATAGCGGGTATTGGGTTGCAGTTCGGTAGAGACGTCAAAGGAAGCCGAACCGTAAGGCGACTCGACACTATTCTTCTTAAACGTACGTGACGCGGGCGTGAAGGAGAAGGTGCCGTCATCCTTGACGGTAAAGAGTTTATAGGTAGAAGCAGAACTCAGTTTCTCATCAAAGAGCATGTAGATACTGGGCTTGAGGGCAATACCCGTCTCGCCGTCAGCCGGATAAGTCAGCTTGACCGAAAGGTTAGGACGATTCTTGGTGCGGAAACGGAAGACGAAGTCCTCAGCCAGAGTATTGGGATAGTGGGTATCCGGGTGAGCAGCCGTCTTAGCCAAAGTTACCGTATATTCCGTACCCGGCTCATAGACGGTCTTTGGCGTAAAAGTCAAGGTGCGCTGCGAATTGGTGAAGGTGAGCGTACCTTCTACTGCGGGCACGATAGAGAAGGCAGCGCGAGTCGGCTCCTCCCACATATCGTAGTTGAAGTTGAGAATAATAGGCTCCGCCACATTGACGCTATCCGTGATAGAAGCTACATGCGGGCTGTAACTAAGCACCTCAGGACGATTCTCGCGTTTCTTCTGCAAGAACATATCCTGATAGGTCATCTCGTTAGCCACGACCTCAACAACGGTATCCATTACATAATAATGGTCGACATCAGCGCGCAGGGTATACTGGCCGGGCTCGAGATTCCAGAAGAAGAAGACACCATTGTACAAAGTATCGGTAACATACGAACCGATTTCCACGTTGTTGCGCAGCAGACGAACAGTAGCGCGGTCCAAAGCCAAGTATTGGTCGCGGGAGTTCTTAATCTTGTTGAAGACCGGGAACTCCTGCTTATTGAATTGGTCACGGACCTGACCGGCGATAACACCGGTGGTTTGCTTGATGCCGCAGAAGTATTCGCAGAACACGCGCATGAAATACCAGGACTCTTTATACTTATAGTCCATATTCATCAAGCGGTAGGTCTCCGGAATATAGTCGTGCATACAGCCCTCAGAGATAACACCAGGGACCGTCAGGTTACGCAATACGCCGTAGCCGTTGCTCCACCCCATTGCCGTACGACCAAAGGTCTTATCACCTACGATACGCGGAGCCGTAGCCCAGGTAGTAATCTTATTCTCGTACAGGTAGTTACCTATCATAGTAGAGATATCGCGGGAGTGCTTCTCCGTAGTTGGATCCTTGACGTCAATATAAGAATGTGTATCGTTCTCATCCTTACCGGCATAGAGCATGAGCACCATATTGGATGTTCCACCGGCATTGGAGTGGATAGAGAGCATGAAGTTGGAGCGATACGCATTGGCCTCGGCTACAATAGCAGACAGCGCGCGGTCGTCAGCCGTGGTATTTGTAACACGCGACATCTTAGTCTGAAAGCCCAAGGCCTTCAGCCATTCATTGAGTTTGAGACCCTTATCGAGGTTGGAGTTCGACTCCCAGAAGCCGTTGGGGTCGCCTTGTTTGAAGGGATAGATAGTGATATTACGGTCATCCGAGTCGTGTCCGCCGTGACCGGGATTGATATAAATGCGAACATCCGCGGGCTTCATATTGCCTATGGCAGCCTTAGCGGCAGCATAAGACGGCGCACGCTGAATCTGCCGTTCCTGCGCTAAGATGGCCTTCGGAGCAATATTCATATCCACGGGCTGCTCACTGAGATTGAGTTGCAGCAGACGAATCTGACCATCCAAAGTATTATACGCTATCTGGCCATACTCGGGCAGTACCGACGGATACATACCAAACTCCGCAGGGGCAGTCAAGTCCTGCTGCATAGAGCCGTCCGCAGCCGCTATGACGATACAGGAAGAAGTATAGTTGTGACTGTCATCCTCGTCGCGCATACCGACTACATAGTCATTGCCGTACCATACAGGAGCGTCCAGACGTCCGAAATTGACCAACTCGCGTCCCTGCAGGTCGCAAATAGCGGTACCGAACTTGGTGTTGTACAGGATGCGCTTACCATCGGGAGAAAGACTTACCCATACATAGTTGACTTCGGTTCCGGCCGGCGCAAGGATGCGTTTGTGGCCATCTTGATACAGACAGAGTCGCAGTTCTTCATCCTCGCAAGCGTAGGTAGCAGACTCGGCCTCAGAAGGCAAGTAATCTGCATTCTCGACCGTCGAATACATCACGGTAGAGGGTCCCATCATGCGTGCATGCCAACCGTCAGCCACATAGCGGTCGCTAAGGACGCGAATCTGTCCGGCCTGCATCAACGCAGTCAGGCACAAGGCGGAAAGAGTAAATAAAAATAGTCGTTTCATGGTTAATGTGTATTAGGGACAGGTTGTCCGGTTACAGTATATAAGGTTGCGCCGCGACGAATATACATGCGGCCGTTAATAAACAATTTAGGATGCGTTCCCTCTGCTCCAAAAGTATCTTCGCGCACTTCATCCAAAGGCGTTGTATCGCCTCGGTAACGGAGCCATAGACCGTCGAAGGGTATAGCATATTCCTGCTTGGGAGCAGAGGTATTGAAAGCTAAGGTAATAAACTCCAGAGTCACCGGATAGATACCTATATTGCCCGGTATTACCTCTCGTTCGTTGGCAGCAGCGTCCGCATTGAAGAGGCTATCCAAGTCAACGGCAAATATATTCATCTGCCCGGCGAGAAAGTCCTCGGTAGAGACATTGACGGTAGAGACACCGTTATGAGCACGCAAGCCGAGAGTTACCTTTTGAATCAAATTGCCCTGCGGCGTAAAGCGTAATTCCAGATGTGTGGGGGCGCTGAATAATTCACTACCGGCAGTCAAACGCACATTAGCCTGACGTCCTCCGGTAAAGTTAAGGCATAGAGTAGCCGTTCCGTTGATATCCTTCATTTCCGTATTCCAAGCCGTAGATGAGGGTTTGAGTATCCAACGATTGCTAAAGTCTTCGATAAAATTGTCGTATAACAACGGCTTGGTAGACGGTATCAGCACGCGCGCTACGAGGGTGTCTGTTACCTCGCCTAAGGTGCCGTAAATCTCCGTCTCACCGTCTTTGAGACCATTGAGCCGCCCCGTCTCACTAATAGTAGCAATCGCCGGGTCTGCCACTTGCCACGACAATGCGGAAGGCTGAATCAAGACGCTGTTCTTGCCCACGGTAGCCATTACCTCTACGGCATAGTCCGAACAATCGTAGATAACGACGGTATCGTGACGCATCGCTATTTCAGCTTTATCGGCCACGCGTATTTGTACCGAGCCGACGATTTCGCCATAGTGCAACTTTAGTTCGCCATCGCCCAGACAGACGAATGCGCCTTCTGCATTGATATAGCCCACCTCGGGATCACAGCTGAGTGTAACGCCGGTAACATCCGTATTGAGCAAGAGGCCGTATTTATTGTATCCCAATATCTTAGGCTTATGCATACCATAGCGGGGCAGGCGCAAGACAGGCGAATAAGCTTGTATTTCCGCAATCGTATTATCCACATCCGGCACGGTAGCTACGACAAACATGCCGTTACCGACAGCACGTTCGGCACTCTCGCAACCGGCGTTCATCAATCCTACGTTGCGCAGCCACAGGTGACTGGAACCGCCTCCATCCCAGTTGACAGCCTTCCAAGCGCCATGACGCTGCATGATAGCTCCGAGTGCTTGCGTGGTACAACCGACCGATTTGGCGCGACCGTCGACAACGCAGAAGATAAGCGTATCGCCCGTTATCGTTTGTCCAAAAGCCGTACGCGGATGCGACTCGTTCCAGAAATCCGATTCTACAACGCGACCGCTATCGACGATAAGTGCATAGTTGTCGCCGCCGATACTTTGGGATATATTTTGTTTAACTCCATCGAGTTTAAAAGTCAAGTTGATAGTTATGGTATCGCCCACTTTCAGGCGCGCGTTAATAGCATCCGCATTGGTTCCGTGAGCAGATAATACCACTTGTCCGCGGGCATAGGACATATTGCCCACGCCCTTTTCAATGGCGCGCGCAATAGCACGAACGGAACAATTGGTGTGCCAAGAATTACCTTCGCACAATTCAAGCAGCACTTCGTTACCGTATTCGTTGGTGCCGGTAGAGGTGCCGTTATGGTAGTTATAGAGGACAAGTTGATTCTCGCCTCGCGTATAATTGATGCGTTTAAGGGAAAGTGTAGTATCGCCTACTATCACTTTTCCGGAGAAGGCAGCGGTTGTAGCAATAGCGCCCTGCATCTCCTCATTGATAGCCCCTACCCGACGTCCGCCATGGTTATCGGGTATATAGGCAAATTCGTTGTTGACAATGGTCATGCCGGTCGGGCGACCAATGTCTCCCGTCGTAGCAAAGAAGTCGCCATTGGTTCCTCCAAAGAAGATACGCGTGTCCGACTCCTTATTCTTGCGTTCGGCCATCTTGCTGACAGCCTCAGTACCTACTACACGGTCGCCACCGAGCACTTCCTCGAACGAGATATAGGGATTATTTCTATCCACCAGCATCAAGAAAGCATCCAGACGTCCCTGGCCATCACTCACGCGGCGCATCTGCACCTGGATATAGGTGCTACCCGGTCCGCAACGGAATGTTTCGAGCGTATCAATAGTATGCTCAACGGTGCCCAGCATGATATTCTCAGCACCCACTATTCCGCAAAGCGGAAGAAGCATCAGCAAGAGGCTATATTTCAGAGTGTGGCTCATAAGTAGGTTGTTATTAAAGGGGTAATAGGGGAATACCCCAACCCGCGCGAGGCGGGTCAGGGTATGAAAATCAGGTTATTCTACTACAGCACCCATAGCATTGTAGCGAACGCCATCACGGATGATATACAATTGACCATCCATCATGAACTTATTGATACCGTTCTCCTTAGCGCCTTCTACCACCTCATTGATTCCGGTACTTGCATTTACCTTGAAGGTATATACGCCGTAGCCGTTGTTGTTGGTATAAACGCAGAGCTTAGCCGTATTCTCGTCCTCAATCTGAACGTACGGAGTAGCGGTACGAACATCGTTACTTACAGAACCCATACCTGCATACGGGAACTCCCACATCTGGGTCATCTCGATGAAAAGACGGTTCTCGTCTTTGCACTTGTAGAGCACGAAGGTCGAAGCAGGATTGTTGACCGTATTACCACCGGCGCAAATCAAGAAGTATTGGCCAGCCAATTCGAACTCTGCCAAGCCGTTGTGACCCATAGCACGAGTTTGACCGTTGCGGTTGGTTAACAAGCCTTTGCAAATCTCATCACTGGTATCGAAGAAGTCCAGAACCTCACCATCGAAGTTGTAAAGAATGGGATAGGTCGAGAAACCATCTACATAGAACATATCCTCGCTGATGGGGAAGATTTGTGGAGCAGTACCCCAGTTGAAGCCACCTTCGCACTTAATCCACTCGTGGTTGCCGTCCCAAGCGCCGTCCTTGATTTCCCAATAGTAAACGTCAGAAGTAGAGCTGGCTGCTACCATGATAATAGCATCACGGGTAACATCGCCATAAACGCCCATAGCATCGATACGCAACGTGGTGTTATCGGCATAGTCATCATTGAGGTGAGTCTCGTCGATGAGCAGTGTACCTGTACCCTTGTCCGGATCGAGAACCCATACTTGCCATTCGCCCTTAGCAGAGGTAATCAGGTTGCAGGTAATAACATGTCCGGCATTATCCTTCTTGAGGTCGTTAGCAGGACCGAATACATATTCGTTAGTAGCCTCGCCGCCCACTTTGAACAAGTAGTCAGCAGCAGGAATAGCATCAAACATATCACCGTCAGCCACGTTCACCTTCTTGAAGTTAACGTAGGTCGGTTGGTTGGCATCGCGGTTGGGGAAGTACAGATAACCATTGTGGAGCACAACGGAACGGCTTCCGGAAGCGATATCGTTCGGTTTGTTGGAGTTGAAGTTATCCATTACGTTGGAGAACAACCAATCGTTGGTCAGAGTATATTGGCTACCGTCAATCTCCATCAGCGGATACTCATAAGGATCCTGACCTGCAGGAGCAGAGGGAGTTACGTTAGTAACGAAAGCACGCAGACGGATAGCAGCGCTATCGGCACCACATTTCTCAACAACACCAATCACATCAGCCTTACGACGAATAGTAAAGACGGTCTGATCAATAGGCAGATCGTAAGCAGCAATTGTGTTATAGTCGTCACGGAAGCTCGGGTCACCGGCAGCATCGTAAGAAGCCACACGTTTACCGGCCAACTTAACCAGCATACCCACCTTAGCAACAAGGTCTTTTACATAGTCCATTTCAACGGGAACGATAGCCTTGCCGTTCTCGGTCTTCTCAACATCAGAAACAACTACCGTCGGAGCATAGTTGACAGTCTTAAAGGTACCCTTGAGGGTGAACACTTTGTTCATAGCCAGAGCCGTTCCTGCGGGGAACTCAACGCGTACACCACCGGTAGCGTCTTGCAGATAAGCCACGTTGTCCTTGAAGAAGGTTACAGTAGCGCACATCTTAGTTACAGTATTCTCGGGCAAAGCCAAAACTTCCTCTACAGTAGGAACATACTCAACCCATTTAGCATAGAGAGTACCAGTAGTGTTGGCATCAATCTTGAGCACTTTGTTGCCGCTGAAGGTAGGATTGTCGTACCATCCATCGAAGGTGTACTTAACGGTAATGCCACCAATTTCTTCCTCCTTATAGGGATTTTGCAGAATCCATTCTTCGGTAGGATCAGTGGGGTTAGCGAAGCCGTGTTTCCAATAGGGTTGGAAATATTCTACATTACCATAGGCCTCGTAGTTAGCCGTCTTGGGCCAACCGGTACGTTGCATATTGCGGAAGAAGGCCATCAGGTTGTAACGCAGATAAGCGGCATTACCAGCTCCCAATAAGTCAGATTGCTGTTCCTGCAGTTTGCAGACATAAATCATGTAATCTACCAGCCAGCTGAAAGCCTTAGCCGTATTGGGCTCAGCAAAGAAGTCTGCCTCCATAGGATTAGGAGAATAGCACGCTGCTGTCAGACCGTCCGACAAGTCAGTAGTCTTACACGAATCAATAGCCAGCCAGGTATACCAAGGCGATTCCGGAGAAACGTTCTTGTAGGTATTCCACAACTGGTTCATGGTGGCATACATGTCTTGTTTCGTCTGCCATCCATAGTCGTTGTTCCAACCTCCGTTGAGCTCATAGTTCACAGAAGCGGACATTGTTGCAGCCAACATCACGGCTGCCATCACGGTAAAGATTTTTTTCATACTCGTGTGATTTTGGTTAATAATGAGGGTTAATTTATGGTTTTATTTTATCTCTGCTACTTTATTTCCCAATACGGAATACAATACGCCGTCTTTGCGGATATACATCCGCCCGTCAATAATGACCTTGCGGCTTTCGGAGGGGATACTCTCCACCGGTATCAATCCCGTATGAGGTATATAGTTGAACATTGACACATCTGAATAATCGGTCCAGGTCTCATCCACGCGCTTGGTAGCTACGCGTAAATACCACGTACCTTCTGTCAATCCGCCTATCGTCAGGCTATAAATACCTATTCCCACCGTGTGTACTTTCTTGCTGCGGTTTGGGAACGAGGCTGACTGTGCCCACTCCAAACGGAATCCGTTATTGGGTGTGTGATCCCATTCTACCGTTACCGAGTCGGTCGTTACGGTTGCACCGGACGATGGACGTAGGATAACGGGCGGTTTCATTACCACCTCTTCGGTAGTAAACAGGTTGGGTGAACTCGTGGTATTCAATACACCGCCTTGTGCCTTCACGCGAACGTAGTAATTGGCGCCATAGGTCAATATATCCGGTTCCAAGGTAGCCTCCGTAGCCGTGGTGGTCAACGAATAGATGATATCCTTGTCCGTAAAGGAATTGGCTTTAGCTACCTCAATAGTATAGGTGACGCCCTGTCCGGCATCGTCCCAGGTCATCGTAGGCGTAACGGGAACTCCCGAAGCGCCGTCCTCCGGATAGGTTACCGAGAACAGACGTCCTGTAAACGAGCGTACCTCAGACCAGTTGCTCAAGCGGTTAGGCGCACACGCACGTACGCGCCAATAATATATAGAGTCACCATTGATGGCCTGCCACGGCTGGGTTAACAACGCCGACGAGTCGGTATAAGCGAAACAGATAGTATGCGTAAAGTCTGCATCATAAGCTACTTGCACTTGGTAACTCATCGCATCTTCTACAGCCTGCCAGGTCAGGTAGTTAGGCAACAATATCTCCGAACGATCTAAAGGCAGGAGCAATAGCGGGGTAACGGTAGCCTCTGTCTCTTCGCCCAAGAACATGGGGGCATATTCATTGCCGTAACGGTCAATAACGGTTATTGCCACGGCATAATCTGCGCCGATAGAATCTGCCAAGGTATAACTTGTATTGTACGTCATACCTTGATAGTACAGCGAGGTAGTCAATGCACGGCGGTCGTGACGCAAAGCTTTAGGGAAAGCATAGATACCGAAACGTTGTCCGGATACGGAATATTGCCAACTTAAGACTTGTCCTTCGCGTTGCAGATGGGTGACTAATCCTTGCTCCTTATCGGGCACAAACCACGTCATCGCGGGAACGATAGCCGGTTGGGTATAAGCCCCGGCGGTCACGTATTTGATAAATCCGGTTATAGCAATCTTATTGGTAGACCAGAATACGCTACCCGGAGCATTCTCCTTAGTAGAAGCATGGTCGATAAGTATCTGATCCACTATCTCGCCAGCATAGAAGGTAGAGCGTGCCGGAGCAGAACGAGTGGGTGACAACGAGGTAAGCGATTGACTGATATAGCAATGACGTCCGAATTTATTGGCTACCACATACCACCAAGGAGCTATCTTTGCATAGTCACTACTCGACCCTATGGTCCAATATACCTGCGGCGACATATAATCTATCGACCCGTCAACAAACCATTGTACCGGCTCGGAATAGATACCGTTGTATTGCCAATCGCTACCGGCGGGACAAGGTGTTATGCCATATTTGTCTGCCACAGCCTTACTGGACGCTGCCACACCGGCAGGACCGATACCAAAGCGGCACCATGGTTTACGCGTCTTAATGGTTTGGTATACATCTGCCACCATCAGGTTGACTTGTCTGCGTCGCCAATCGCCGCGCGATAACGAGTCCGGATTATAGAGCGCATAGAGGCGGTCGTCGTATTCGTCCTTCATACCCGACTGGTAGAAATAATCATCGAAGACGATACCGTCTACGTCGTAATTCTCCACTATATCCGCCACCACATCAGCTATACGTTTGCGTACCGTAGGCTCGCCGGGATTGAGAATCGTTGTTCCGCCGCAATCTATCAGCCAATCGGGATGAACGGTAGAATAATCCGACGGCAGCGTTCCGTAATTCTCCGACGAGGTAGCATAACGATAGGGATTCAGCCAAGCGTGCACTTCTATACCACGCGCATGAGCCTCCTCTAAGAGGTATGCCAGCGGGTCGTACTGCGGTTCTTTGCCGCGGCGTCCGGTCAGATATTGACTCCAAGGTTCATACTTAGAGCGATACATCGCATCAGACATACCGCGTACCTGGAAGAAGCAGGCATTGATACGACATTTCTCGTAGTTGTCCAATATATCGCGCAAAGCACGTTTCTGGCTCTTAGTGGCCTCATCGGTATTGTCGCGATGGGCAGGCCAGTCGATAGCCCACACGGTGGACAGCCACGCCGCACGAAAATCGCGCTTCGGGCTTTGCGCTGAAGCAGGCAACAGAACGATTGCCACGATAAGCAATATGAACCAACGTCTAATCATTCGTTTTTGCGCCGAAATTAGAACAAATAGGACGGAGTCTGATTGATAGCTACGCCGTATATTTGAACGCCTTTAGTATCGTTAATCAGGCTAACCTGATTGGTAGCGGCATTATAGCGATAGAGTCCTGTCTCGGCCGGATCGGAACTGCGATAGCCGAAATAGACGTCTCCCGTAGCATCATCTACGGCAATCTGGCATATACCCATAAACTCACCGCTACTACCCTCGCCCTTACCGGCCTCTACAATAGGCTCAAAGGTTCCGGGCAGTTTATAGTTGGCCAAATCGCCGGCCGACTGTATCTTTTGCAGCGTCTCTTTATCGTCCAACAGGCTCTGAGGTAGTGCATAAACACCGGCAGCCATGTCGTAAAGCGAGACATAGAGTTTTTGGTTCACCTTATCGTACGCCATAGCCTTAGGATAGAAAGCGGTCATGAACTCACCGTCTTCCGGTTTCTTAACCGACGGATCGCTATAGGCCGAAGCATTAGGCAGGATATCCGATTCGCGGAAACGCCAGATACCTTGTCCGTTGAAGGTCTTAGACCAATACCACACATCGCCGATTTTAACAATACCGCCAGTAATTGCGCCATAGGCCAAGCCGCGGCTATAATAACCTAAGGTTGCATTCTGAACCCAATAGGAAAAATCGGAAGAGTTGTATACCAGGTTACGCGATGACAACGGAATACGGAATATACCGGTGTTACGATCGGAGTAGTACAACATATCGCCGTCTGCATACGCATAGAACGGGTCTTGGAAAGCCGGACCGCCAACATTACTCATTACTACGCCGATAGACGAAGCGTCCTTAGCCATTACCTGAATCTTACCGTCACCCATCACACCGTTCTCATCGTTCACATAGTTGAACTGTTTACCGGCATCCAAGATGTAGAGTGCATCAGCAGCGTAGATAAGGTTGAAGGCATGCTGGCCGGAGCTTATACCCATGTTGTAGGGTTGCGCCTTAGTCGAAGATGTCAGTTTGCGAGCCATAATATTACCCTCCTTAACGGCATAGTAAAGTGTCGGAGCTTGCTCGTCCAAGGCCACTTGTACATTACGCGTTACCGGGTCCAAATCTCTGCCGCCCAATACCACTTGTAGTTTGACAGGTTGCGAACCGGCCTTAGTAAACTGAACGCGACCGGGATTCTCTCCCTCGTAGGTAGTCAAGGTCTCACCCTGCTCATTCTTCACGCCGGGGAAGGACCATTTATAGACAGCTTCCAATTTCTGGGGGTTGGGCAGTTCTACATCAAAACTGATATACGAAGCATCTACGGTACAGATACTGTCCTCTTGTATCAAGCGCACAATAGGACGGATATCGGCAATCATGATGGGATTGCGTTTCACGCCGTTGTTGGCGCGAGCGGTAACGGTAAAGTTACCAGCTACCGGGAAATCGCATATCAATTCATCGCCCTCGAAGGTACGACCGTCGCTAATCTCCCACGTACACGGCGTTTTCAACGTAACCGTAGGATAGAAATGAACGGTACAGCCGGCATAGAAGTCGAGGTTGTAGACCGAATCATTGATGACCTCATAGGTGAAGTCTATTGCGCCCGTAGGAAGCGTTTGCTCCTTAACGGTATGATCTTTGCAGCCGCTTAAAGCTATCGTCGTAATGGCTGCCAACACAATATAGAAACGTTTCATAAGCTCAGATTAGTTCAGGGTTATTTCTTTCAGCGGAGTAGTCATACCATAGTTGCCTTGGTCATCGTAGCAACGCAAGTGAGCATTCAGGAAATACTGCTTGCTATAGGAGATGCTATATTCGCCGCTCTTATTAATCAAGTCGCCAAAACCGCAACTCTTGTACAGAGCATCAATATCATCCGGCAGGGTGTGATTCTTGAAGTGCTTGTCGTAGGTCTGCGAGTTGTCGTTCCACGTAGAATCGGTATAGTTAGCAATCCATTCACGGTCGCTACCGCCCTTAGCCAGGAACAGCGCTCTATAGTCGCCGTACGATTTGTCTACATCTTTCTTTAAAAGGGTCTCCAAACTGTCTTTGAATTCCTGCATAAACGTCTCGCCGAAGTAACGGATAACCAATGTGCTGTCCCATTCGGTATTGCTCCATTTGGTCAGACTCAAGGTCGACGATGTGGGGAACGAAGCCGTAAACTGGTAGGCGCGCTCCTTCTCGTTCCACCAAGCCTCGTTGTGGTCGTACATTACTCCACTACTCTGCTCCGGACGACGGATGACGGTAGCGCTGCTAACGATAGAGAACGATTTAACTGCTCCCGTTACCCACGGAGCTGCAGCCTGTTTATCTTCTACCTCTACGGTATTGTACCATACTTCCAAATGGTCGATAGGACGACTACCTGTAGTATAATACTGCGCCGAGAATACCGCCGTATCACCGGCATTCACTGTAGTAGAAGGCAATTCCCAATATACGTGGGGCACCATCTTACCGGCAAACACTCTATCGCCCAAGGTATCGTGCTTCTCGCAGGCCGTCAAAAAGCCCAGCACGAGAAGCGTAATCGCTATGATCGGAAAATGTTTCATCTTCATATCTTTTCGTTTTAGCGGTTAAAAGTTTTGATTAACGCTCATCCATTCCCCCTCGCCTTTGGAGGTAATGGCTCCGTTGCTGTTTACATCGCATTGCCAAATCATACGCATGCGCAGCCAATCGGGATTCTTATACGCACCCAATTTCTCCAATTCGGCACGGTTGTACTTCTCCTCCGTCTCAGGATCGGGAGAGATACGGTTAATCCAAGCGTTGGCGGTAAACTTAAAGTTCGTACCCATATCCTTCGGAGTCATCCAGTGTGCCTCATATATATTATAAGGTCTGGTTAAATCGAAGGTCAGGTTGAAGTTATCCAGTTTGACCATACCGTCCTTATTGAGGTCGTACACCTTGTCCACATGATAGACATAGACGTTGTCGTACATGATACCGTTGGTCGGGCTGGAATAGTTGTAGCGGCGTATATCGCACCATTGTTCCGGTTGCAGATACATGGCTACATATTTTTGCTGCATCAAATTAGCAATGGTGAAGTTGTCGGCCGGCAAGCGCAATTGGTAGAAGAGGTCGATAAGGAAATCCTCGTCTACCTTGCTCGGGTCACCCATATTGCCGCGAACGCTATAGCGAGCCATACTGCGTTCTACAGCCTGTTTGGTAGTATTGTATGCTTCAGCCTTGTTGCCGTTCCAGTACTGTGCTTCGGCTTTGATGAAGAGCAACTCTTCTTCTGTAATATAAGCTATATAGCCGTCGTCACGTGTATAAGGATTCGAGCGATAGTTGTTCAGCACGCTGTCCTTCAGCGTATTGCAATACAAATCGGGATAATAGGTTACCTTCATTGATACGTCCATACCGATATTGTTTTGCAGACTGCGCAGGGCTTTGGTCTTGCTGCCATCCTCGCGATAATGCATCATACGTGTAGCACGCGGGTCAAGGGCAAATATCGTACCCGACTTACGCGACAGCGAGTTGACGGTCTTGGTACCTAAGGGATAGAAACCCAATATCGATCCAAAGAAACGCGAAGGGATTGCCGAGTTCAAGAGGTTGTCACGAGCTTGCGCCCAACCTAAGTTCATCTTCGGCATCGAGGGGCCCCATTGGCAGTTGGCTTCCGCGCTACCGCCGTCAAACTTATACAGCGGCTCTGCCCAATCGGGATCGTTCAATACTTCGTCCACCAGGGCAATAATCTTGTCGCGCACCTCTTGCGTATTATTCATATTAGGAATCTGACGCACCAGGAAGCGGCAATACAGAGCCTTGGTAAACGCTCTCCATTTGCGCATATCGCCATTGTACATACGGTCGCGACGTGAATTGATAACACCGTTCGTCGGGCAATCTATCCACTCCGGATCATCGTACAAAGCCATTACAGCTTGGAACTCCTGCTCCAAATAGTCATATATAGAGCGTTGACTATCGTAGGATGGATTATTCTCTGCATAAGCCTTAGAACGAGGCATTTCACCGAATATATCCGTCGTCAGCATCAGCGAATTGAGCTGCAGCGTACGAGCAATCATAATATAATTGCGTTTCCCGAGTTTCTCGGCATCAGCAATCATATATTGGGCATTAACACCTACATCATAATAGTGACGACGCCACTGCGGGTGACGGTTCATCTCCAGGAAACCACCCCATCCGCATTTATAGGCATACGAGGAGGTAGTAGCCTTGCCGCCGGTAGTCAAGCATTGGCACAAGTATACACCATATTCGGCGCAATCGTAAACCTGCTGGGTTGTGTAAAACTCCAATGCGGGCAATACTTCTTCACAAATAACCGATACCGGTTCATCTCTGGATGTATTTACTTCCAAAAAATCCTTACAGCCTGTCATTACCACCGCTGCGGCAGCAAGAGTCAGTATGAATATTGTCTTTTTCATATGCGTAGAAGATTAGAAGTTAACTTGTAATGACAACGCATAGCCGCGAGTGCGCGGAATAGCGTAATTATCAATACCTGCCGAACCGGTACCTGCACCGGATGTATTGGCATTAATTTGAGGATCTGAACCCGTATAACGGGTTATCAGGAAGAGGTTTGTACCCGTGAAGGAGAGTTTGATATTCTCAATACCCTTCACGTTCTTGAGCAACTTAGCAAACTCGTAGGACAAGGTCACATACTGCAAGCGCATATACGAACCGTCCTCCAAGAAGTTGGAACTTACATTATAATAGTTGTTGATTATTGTATTGGCATCCATTACGATAGGCTTGGTATTCTGCTCATAAATCGTCTTGCCATTAGCATCCGTTCCGGCAGCTACCACACCTTTCCAAACCACCTGACGTCCACGATAGTTCTCTGTCATCATATGCATACCGTTCGACCATAAGCCACGACCGGTTACATTCACTACGTCGCCACCTATACGGCCATCGAACTGCATCGATAATGCCAATCCGTTCCATTTAACCGAGGTATACAAACCCATAAGCAGTTTAGGTTCACGGTTACCAATCAGCACCGACTTATTGGGGTTGATTTGCGGATAACCGTTGGCATCACAGATGATATCGCCATTTTCGTTACGCTGATAGTCCTTACCGGAAATAGCCGTTGTCGAACCATGCAAGTAAGCCGTCGGGAAGATATCGCCGTACTGAGTACCTTGAATCTCCATCATACCATCCGGCAGACCGGTTACACGACCGCGGTTGAAGGACATATTCAATCCGGCTGTCCATAACCAGCCATTAAGCTTAATAATATCTCCTTCCAGGGTAATCTCCATACCTTGGTTCTTTACACTACCCTCGTTACGCGTCTGCAACACATGACCTGTAGTGTGGCTTACACGAACCGTAACGATCTGATTCTTTACTATTTGGCTATAATAAGCCACATCTAAACGCAAGCGATTATTCAAGAACTTCAAGTCTGCTCCGATTTCCCATGAAGTATTCATTTCGGGAACAAGTTTAAAGCCGACCGAATGAGCAGGATTAGCACTATAACCACCATCCGGCAAGGTCTGGAACTGAATAAAGTGGCGGTCAAACAAATACGGAGGAGGACATTTACCAACCTGCGCAAAGTTGCCACGCAACTTACCATATGAGAACCAGTTATTCTTGGTCTCATTCCAACCCGGAATTATCTCCGAGAAAGTCAAACCGGCAGTAACAGATGGGTATACATACGGCATTTTTGACCAGTCGAGAGTAGAAGACCAATCCCAACGAGAAGTTACGCTCAAGCTTGCCAAACCCTTATAGTCTGCACGAACTTCACCAAATACACCACTGACGATACGACTTAATGTATGACTTTGGGTGGCATTAAAGGTTTGTGTACTTCTATCGCGATTTAAGTTTTGGATACTATAGATACCGGGGATAATAAATTGATCACCACTGATACTGGAAGAAACGCTTTCATTCTGCTTAATTTCACTACCTATCATAAAGTCCATACCGAATCCCTTTGGGAGATCCAAACGATAGGTAGCCATAAACGTGGCAGTCAATAGACGTCGTTCAGATTGCGAATAGCTATACGAACCTAACAAACTCTGATTAATCTTTTCCAATTGCTCTTGAGTGAGGTACGGATTGGTAATATTGGGCTCATCAACTATAGTAATATTTGAGAAGCGAGGTACCGAATAACCGTCATAGAAATAGTTATTTTGGTCCATACCTACTCTGGCAGAGATATTCAAGCCTTTTACAGGATGAATCTCCAATGATCCTTGCACCAGAGTACGCGTATTCTTATTCACGCCCCAATCGCAATAGCGGCTATACAGAGGTGAGATAGGCGAATTGGCTTTCTCGTCTGCAAAATACAAATAGCGGATCTCACCACTCTCTGTTTTATAATTGGTAATGTCGTCCGTAATCGGCCATGAATAGATAGAGGAAATACTTCCCGCACTACGGTATTGGTTCCATATAACATTACCCATCAGGCTGAATGTCACATACTTATTAGGTGAATAAGAGCCCTTGAGCAATGCTGTAATTTTACGTCTGTAGTCGTTCACCACAATACCGTCTGCCTTGGAATACGATACACTACCCATGGCTTGGAATTTCTCCGTACCGCCGGTCATCGAGATATCGTATTTGTGGTAGAAGCCGTAGTCCTTGAAGTAGTTACGCACATTGTTATACGTATCCAAACTTCCTACTGTTGGTCCCCAACCGTTGAGGGTCTGCTCCTTATAAAATCCACCGGCACCCGGCATAAACAGACCTTGTACCTTCTGCAGGTTAGCCGGCGTATCGAACTGCCACGTAGCATTGACGGTAGCCTGAACCTTACCTTGCTTAGCCGACTTGGTAGTAATCATCAGTACACCATTGGAACCTTCAGATCCATACAATGCAGAAGCGGCAACGCCCTTCAGCACCGTAACCGACTCAATATCGTTGGGGTTAATATCTCCAACGCCACCAACCATTGGCATACCATCTATAACAACCAAAGGTTCGTTCGATTGCGAAGAACTGATAGATGTAATACCACGCAGAATCAACTGACTGCCCGAGTTAGGCGAGCCGCCGCCCGTAGTAACGTTGACGCCGGCGACCTTACCTTGTAGCGAGTTGAGCAGGTTAGCCGATTGACCTTCTGTCAAATCTTCTGCACCGACGTTCTGCACGGCGAAGTTCAGTCGTTTCTTTTCTTGTTTAATACCCATGGCAGTCACCACAACCTCTTCGATCAGCTCCGCCTCAGATTGCATGACAACGTCATGCTTGGGGCCGGTAACTTTCACTTCCTGTGTCTTCATGCCCACATAACTGACTACCAGTGTCGCTTTGTCTTTCACGGTAATGACATAGGCTCCGTCAAAATCGGTTATCGTACCGTTGGTAGTACCCTTTTCCTGGATACTGGCACCGATAACGGTCTCGCCGTCTTCAGCCTGAGTCACTACACCTGTCACAGTTATGTCAGCCAGCATGACACCGGAGAGCATTCCTGCAACCAATAAGAGTAGCACTTTCTTCATATTGTGTTATATTTAAGGTGTATAATATCTAAGGTGTTATTTCTGCATCTTATATTGCACAAAAGCCTCAATAGCTTCGTAGTTGGCTAAGCCCAGTTGTGCATACAGCTCTGCAGTAGCATGGTTGCGGTCCTCGGCACGCTGCCAGAACAATCGCTCGTCGTTACCCATGAACGGCGCCGACTCCATTTGGCTCTGGTGCTTGAGGATGGTATTCCGTTTGAAACGCAACTCTTCGGGCGACATAGGAACAGCCATCTCAATCAAGTCGACCTCCCACTCCATCCAGGCGCCGCGGTACATCCATATACGGCAATCCTTCAACCACTCGTCCCACGCCGGCGTATCTTTCAATTCGTCCAGGGCTGCCAATACGGCATCCAGACATACGCGGTGCGTTCCGTGCGGGTCAGCCAAATCGCCGGCTACGAACATCTCCTGCGGTTTAACTTCCTGCAGCAGCGCTTTCACAATATCGCAATCGGCTTGGGTCAGCGGACCTTTCTTAATCGTACCGGTCTCGTAGAACGGCAGGTTAAGGAAATGGATATGGCTGGTAGGCAAGCCCATATGACGACAGGCAGCCGTAGCCTCACCACGACGGATGAGGGCCTTGAGGTCTAATATTTCACGCGTGTCTTGATCACCCACTTTTTCCTTCTGGAAGAAATGCATATATTCGTCCCACTTCTGCGGAATAGTCTTTTCGGCGGGCATGTGCATCTGTTGGTAGCCCTTAATAAAGTCCATAAAGCGAACTACCTCATCGTCGCAGACGGCGATACAACCGCTGGTCTCGTAAGCTATATGTACGTTGTGCCCCTGCTTAATCAGTCGTGCAAACGTGCCGCCCATCGAGATAACGTCATCATCCGGGTGCGGCGAGAAGATAAGTACGTCCTTGGGATACGGTTTAGCGCGCTCGGGACGATTGGTATCATCAGCATTGGGTTTACCACCGGGCCAACCGGTGATAGTATGCTGCAGGTCGTTGAAGACCTTAATATTGCAATTGTAAGCCGACTCAAAATGAGTGATCAACTCGCTCAATCCGCAATCGTTATAATCCTTATTGGTCAGCTTCAAGATAGGCTTACCTGTCTTCTGGCACATCCATACTACGGCGCGGCGCACCAGTTGGTCGTCCCATTCGCAGGATGTTACCACCCACGGCGTCGAGATACGGGTCAGCGCATTGGCAGCACCCAGGTCAATCATAAACTGGGCATTCTTGTGCAACTGTAATGCCGATGCGGGGCAAGCCGTGTCGTATTGCTTCTCTACCGCCTCGCGGATGATGCCGGCCTTATGGTCACCCCAAGCTACCAATACTATCTCACGAGCGTGCATGATAGTATCTACGCCCATCGTGATAGCGCTTACGGGCACTTGCTCTAACGAGCCGAACATAATCTTAGCATCCTCTTTGGAGTTATTGTCCAGCAATACCAGACGCGTTCCGGAGGTAATCTGCGAGCCGGGTTCGTTGAAGCCTATATTACCGCTTCGGCCGATGCCCAACAACTGGAAATCGATACCGCCGGCAGCTTCTATACTGCGCTCGTACTCTTGGCAGAACTGCATCAACTTCTCTTTCTTCAAATTACCGGGGATACTATGAATATTCTCCGGCAGGATGTCAACCAAGTCCAGCAACTGACTGCGCAACTGCGCATGGTTGCCCAGCGTAGTATCCGTCAGCGGATAGTATTCGTACAAGTCGAAGAACACAACGTTCTTAAAGCTCAACCCTTCCTCCTTATACTTGCGCACCAACTCCGCGCATATATCACGCGTGGAACGGCCGGGAGCCAAAGAGATAACTAACTTTTGAAAACTCTTCTGCCGCTCACGAATCAACTCTGCTATACGGTTAGCCACCGCTTGCGAGCCCTCGCGGGCAGACTCATAGATAGTCGTGCGGGCCTTCTCCAGGCGGGTAACGCGACTCAATTCAAAGACATCGTCGGGACGATACAAACCACGAGCAACATGGCTCAAGGAAATTTCAGAACTGAGGTTATTTTTCATAGGTACAAATTTTTCAGCATGCAAAGTTACAAAGATTTTTTCATACGCGCAAATATTTTCAACTTTTTTTTATAAAAAAAACAAAACGCTTGCACAATTCAAAAAAAAAGTGTATTTTTGCACTCGCGTAAGTAAACTTAAGTATTCGTTAACCCATAAAACATCTATAACCATGATTCTTATTGCCGATTCAGGCTCTACGAAAACCCATTGGTCATTACTGACCGCCAGCGGACAAACGTCCGATTTCTTTACCGACGGCATCAATCCGTTCTATCAGACCAGCGATGCTATCCGTAATAGTGTTAACAATCAGCTCCTGCCCCAAATAGCACGCCTGATGTGGGTGGGCAAGATTACCCGCATCTTCTTCTATGGTGCCGGATGTACGCCGGAGAAGACGCCGTTCTTGAAAGCTGCTCTGCAAGCCTTGTTTCGCGATGCACAGGTAGAAGTGTACTCCGATATGGTAGGAGCAGCACGCGGTTTGTTAGGTCACGAACGCGGTGTTGCCTGCATCTTAGGTACCGGCTCCAACAGCTGTCTGTACGATGGTGAACAAATCGTGAAGAATGTGCCTGCATTAGGCTTCATCTTGGGTGATGAAGGTAGTGGCGCCGTACTGGGCAAACGCCTGGTAGCAGACCTGTTCAAGAACCAGTTGGGCGAAGAACTTAAGCAGCAGTTTATGAACCAATACCAGCTTACTCAAGCGGACATTATCGAGCACGTTTATCGCCAACCCTTCCCCAACCGCTATTTGGCAGGATTGAGCAAGTTCTGCGCCGAGAATATCTCCAATCCACGCATCCATAATTTGGTGTACGACCACTTCGAGCAGTTCGTTACCCGCAACCTCTGCCAATACTACGAGAGTGAGGATGGCGTTGAGCGCGAGGAGACGAAAAATATGCCGGTAGGCTTTGTAGGTTCGATTGCTTACTACTACCGCGAAGTGCTAACCGAAGTACTGGACGATATGGGATTCGCATTAGCCCGCATCCTCATCGATCCTATTGACGGGTTGAAAGCTTATCATCAGGCTGATGCTGCTGAATAATTGACCTCTTAAATTACTGATACCGTGTTTACTAAGATTACTGAACAACCCTCGCTGCACGATGATTTGGACCGCAAATCGGTAGGCGAACTCTTGCGCGAGATGAACGAAGAAGACCAAAAAGTGGCCCTCGCCGTACGCGATGCTATTCCCCAGATTGAACGTCTGGTAGAAGGTATCGTCCCCCGCATGAAACAAGGCGGACGTATATTCTATATGGGTGCCGGAACAAGTGGCCGTCTGGGTGTATTAGACGCCAGCGAGATACCCCCTACTTTCGGCATGCCCAACACCTATGTTATCGGTCTGATTGCCGGTGGTGACACCGCCCTGCGTAACCCGGTAGAGAAAGCTGAAGATGACCCGGAGCGTTCGTGGGCGGAATTGAAAGAGCATAACGTCACTACCCTGGATACCGTTATCGGCATAGCCGCCTCAGGTACAACGCCTTATGTTATCGGTGCCTTGCAACATGCCCGTGAATTCGGATGCCTGACAGCCTCTATATCCTGCAACCCGGATTCGCCCGTAGCGCAAGCTGCCGAGATTGCTATCGAAGCGTTAGTAGGACCGGAATTTGTAACCGGCTCGACACGCCTCAAATCCGGTACGGCGCAGAAGCTTATCTGCAACATGATTACTACCACTACCATGATTAAGATGGGTCGTGTCAAGGGCAATAAGATGGTCAACATGCAGTTGTCCAACAAGAAACTTGTTGACCGCGGCACACGTATGTTGGTAGAGGAGTTAGGATTGGAGTATGACAAAGCACGCGAGTTGTTGCTGCAATACGGCTCTGTCAAACGCGCGATGGATGGCTATCGTCAAAATGCACAGTAATAATCACTTAACACCTATTTCTAAGATATGAAATTCTTCACTCTTCCCGGTCGCGTTTGCCGCACAGCCGACATCCGGGCCATTGCCGAACAAGCCGAAGGCAAGTACACGCTTATCAGTCTCAAACCCGACATCGAATGGGTTCTCTTCTCCGAAGAGCGCATGACTGCACTCATGGACGACAGCGGTGCCGTCATGGGTTATGCCGACCATTTCAATAAGATGGTTCATGAAGACGGTACATGGTCTGCCACGCAGGCTCCGGTCATTGACTATCAGTTGGGCGCCCTGCGTGACGATTTCGACTTCGGTTCTGTTATGATGTTCCGTACAGACGCTTTGCGTAAGGCTGTTGCCGAAATGGACGTAGAATATGAATATGCAGGATTCTACGATTTGCGCCTCAAAGTCAGCCGTTTGGGCGAACTGATGCATATCAACGAGTTCCTCTACTACGATGTAGAACTGGATACCCGCAAATCGGGCGAGAAACTCTTCGACTACGTAGATCCCAAGAATCGCGGTGTACAAATTGAGATGGAGCAGTGTGTTACCCGTCACCTGAAAGATATCGGCGGTTACCTGGCTCCGCAATTCAAATCCGTGGACCTCAAGGCAGGCGATTTTGAATACGAAGCATCCGTTGTTATCCCCTGCAAGAATCGCGTAAAGACTATCGGAACCGCTATCCGCAGCGCCCTGTCGCAAAAAGTCAATGCTCCTTATAAATACAATGTCATCGTAGTGGACGACAACTCTACCGACGGTTCGGCAGAGGTCATCAAAGACATTGTAGCCGAGGGACATGACAACCTCGTATACATTGCTCAAGACAAGACTTGGCACGCTATCGGCGGCAACTGGAATATGGCTTTCCACCACCCCAAATGCGGTCGTTTCGCTATCCAGTTGGACTCGGACGATATGTACTATGACGAGACCACCGTTCAGCAGTTTATTGATGCCTTCCATACGCAAAACTGCGCCATGGTAGTAGGTACCTATCAGCTGACTGACTTCAACGGTAATCCCTTGCCTCCCGGAGTAATTGATCATAAGGAGTGGACGCCCGACAACGGACGCAACAACGCCCTGCGTATCAATGGATTGGGAGCACCTCGCGGATTCTATACTCCCCTACTGCGTCAGATTAATTTCCCCACTACCAAATACGGTGAGGACTACGCTGTCGGACTGCGCGTCAGCCGTGAGTATCAGATTGGCCGTATCTACAACGTGGTATACAACTGCCGCCGCTGGGATGAGAACAGCGATGCCAACTGCGATGTAGAAGCCATGAACCGCAATAATTTGTATAAGGATCGCATACGCACATGGGAATTACAAGCGCGCATAGCGATGAATAAAAAGGCGTAAGTATGACTATCCGTGTAGGCATATTAACCGCCCCACATATCGACTTTGAGCAGCGGGAACACACGTTCCTGCTGCGCAATGTTCGTATCGGTATAGGCTTCCATTGGGACCGTTTAGAGGACCAGGAGTTCGCCGGCCGCTTGGAGATACTGCACAATGCCGACGATACCGAGACAGCCGTCAATATCATTGATTTAGAGCAATATCTGGAGTCGGTTATCTCGTCGGAGATGTCGGCCGACAGTCCTATGGAGTTGCTCAAGGCGCACGCTATTATCTCACGCGGATGGGCGATGAGGGCGATAGAAGCCAATCGTGCTTCGGCCTCCAAGATGCGCAACGCGGCCTTTGAATCGAACGGACATATCGGTTTTGATGTCTGCGCCGACGACCATTGTCAACGTTACGAAGGTCTGCGCCGCATGAATGAGCGTGCCATAGAGGCCGTCCGTGCTACCCGCGGGCAGGTACTCACCTACGACGGAAGTATCTGCGACACCCGTTTCTACAAGTGTTGCGGAGGTCGTACGGAGGAGTTTGAGACCTGCTGGGAGGATATCCATTATCCATATTTGGAGTCGGTCGAATGCCCGTGGTGCGATACGCATGACGAACGCATTCTGCGCTCTGTATTAAACGATTACGATCAGGAGACCTCCGACTTCCACGACTGGACGGTAAGCTATACGGCAGCCGAGTTGCACGACATCTTAAGGGAGAAATCAGGCATCGACTTCGGAACAATCATAGACCTTAGACCACTGCGTCGCGGCAAAAGCGGCCGAATCTTTGAGATGGATATAGTAGGTTCGCTGCGCACGGAACGCATCGGTAAGGAATTGAAGATACGCCGCTGGTTGAGCCGCACGTGCTTATATTCCTCATGGTTCGATGTGGAGAAGACGAAAGACGGCTTCACGCTGCGCGGACATGGTTGGGGACACGGCGTAGGTTTATGCCAGATAGGCGCTGCCGTTATGGCCGACAAGGGCTATACGGCAGAACAGATATTGGCGCATTACTACCCCCACTCTACCATCACAACTTTATAAGTGTTGGAAAACCTTTACAAATACACCGACGTTCCACGCGTTGGTGCATCTATGTTTCTGAACCCGGCCATATACAGATGGTCGCGGTATTCATCTTGCGCCGCCGCTTCGCCGTGGACGATGAAGGTGCGTTTGACCTGTTTGACATCCACGCTGCGCGTAAGATAATCAATCATCTCGTGCCAATCGCCATGACCACTAAAGCCCTCAATCTTAGTAATATGCGCTTTAATCTTATGGTCAAAGCCGAAGATGGAAATCCATTGCCGTGAGGGGTCTTGGATGCGAGCACCTAAGGACTCCGGCGTACAATAACCTACGATAAGGATGGTACATGCCGGATCGGATATATGATTGGCTACGTGGTGCTTAATACGTCCGGCCTCCAACATGCCGCTGGCAGAGATAATAATACAGGGCTCGTCTGAATGGTTCAAACGCTTCGATTCGTTAATATCGGTAATATAATGCAGGGTATTGAATCCAAAGGGGTCATCGTCGTACCGCATGGTGTCCTGCACAGCTTCGTTCAACTCATCCGTATAGCGCCTAAACACCTGTGTAGCATTGAAGCTGAGGGGCGAATCGACATATACGGGAATACGCGGCAGCGAACCGTCGTTGTACATATTGTTAAGCACATATACTATCTCCTGCGTGCGTCCTACGGAGAAGCTGGGAATCAGCAACTTACCATGCTTATAGACGCAGGTCTCATTGACAATGCCTAACAGCTGTTGCTCGCTGACTAAGCGGTCCTCGTGCAGACGGTTACCGTAGGTAGATTCGCATATAAGGTAGTCGCATTGCGGGAAGGGTTGCGGCGAGCACAATATATGGCTCTGCAGCCGTCCAATATCGCCAGTATAGGCTATGCGTTTCCATTCGCCCTGCTCCTGTATCTCAAGACTGGCTACCGCCGAGCCTAACATATGGCCGGAATTGGTGAAAGTAAGGAATATATCGTCGGCTATGCGGAAGCGGTAGTTGTACGGCACGGGCACAAAATGCCGCATGGCGTTAGCTACATGATTCTCGTCGTATAGCGGCTGAATCTTCGGTTTATGCAGACGGTCCATCTTCTTATTATACCACCTCACATCCTGCGCCTGTATATAGGCAGTATCGCGCAGCATAAGGTCGCACAGGTCTCGCGTAGCCGAGGTGCAGAAGACCTCACCGCGGAAACCGTTTTTCCACAGATAGGGAATCAAACCGCTATGATCGATATGAGCGTGGGTAAGTACCACAAAATCCACAGAGGCGGCATCGCAACCTAAATCGCGGTTAGCGGCATCCGTCTCCATGCCTTTACCCTGATACATGCCGCAATCCAGCATGATACGTTTGCCCGACTCCGTAGTAATCAAATGTTTGCTGCCGGTTACCTCGCGCGCAGCACCGAGAAATTGAATCGTCATGGTATACCGTGGTTAAGGATTTGGATAGGCAAAGGTACAACATTTTTAGGACATACGCAAGTTTTATGTTACTTTTTTTTGTATATATCAAAAAAAAAGTGTAAATTTGCACCCTAAAAGTTAAAATACCCGCTCCAAATATGAAGATTGCATTTACTACCGAGTTGCCCAAGGATGGTTTTGCCCGCTTGGCCGACCATCAGTTAGGTGTGCCAATGAGTGAGGCGGATGTGCTGGTCAGCACTTTTGATTTCCGCGTTACTGCGGAGATGATTTCCGCTATGCCTCAGTTGAAGTTGGTAGCTAATTTCGGAGTAGGATTCAACAATATCGACTTAGACGCTTGCCGCGCACGCGGTATCCGCGTTACCAATACGCCGCAGCCGGTTATCGAGCCTACGGCGGAGTTGGCGTTTAGTCTCATGCATGCTGTAGCCCGCCGCACGGCGGAGTTGGATCGCCGCTTGCGTGAAGGGACTTGTGAGCCTTTTGGGGTGATGAATAACTTAGGGCATACGCTCTATGACAAGACATTAGGAATTATCGGCATGGGACGTATCGGCCAAGCCTTGGCGCGCCGTGCTGTAGCAGCCGGCATGCACATCGTGTACCATAACCGTCACCACTTAGCGGAGGCTATAGAGCAGCAATACGGTGCGCGCTACGTAACGATGGACGAACTGTTAACTATGTCGGACTATGTGAGCCTTAACCTACCCTACACCGCCGACGTACATCATATTATCGGCAGCGCCGAACTGAGTAAGATGAAGCCTTCATCGTACCTCATCAATACGGCTCGCGGGGCACATGTAGACGAAGCAGCCTTAGTGCAGGCCTTGCAGCAAGGTGTAATAGCCGGAGCGGCGATGGATGTCTATGAGCATGAGCCGCAGATAACGCCCGAGTTGAAAACGATGGATAATGTAGTGCTCTCGCCGCACGTAGGTACCGGAACCTGGGAGGGACGCATAGCTATGGAGGAGAACGTGAGCGACAATATCCTATACTTTGCGGCAGGCGAGACAGATAAGATGAATATTGTAATCTAAAAAACACTATTGATATGACTATTACAGAACGCTTTCTCAAGTATGTCAGTTTCTGGACCACGTCGGACGAGACGACGCATACTACGCCTTCTACGGCGCGTCAATTGGATTTAGCCCGTTACCTGAGGGACGAACTGACGGCTATCGGCATGAGTGACGTGCTATTGGACGACAACGGCTATGTCACCGCCACCCTACCCGCCAATACCGACGGCAAGCCCGTTATCGGTTTTATCGCCCATATGGATACGGCGCCCGACGCCAGCGGTAAGGATATCAAGCCTCGCATCGTTAAGCAATACGACGGCGGCGAGATAACCCTGAGCGAGGGTATCATCCTCTCGCCGGAGGCGTATCCCGAGATTCGCAACTATATAGGCCAGGATATCATCGTAACCGACGGCACTACGCTGCTCGGCGCCGACGATAAGGCAGGCGTAGCGGAGATAGTGACCGCTATGGAGTACCTCATCCAGCATCCTGAGATTAAGCACGGCACTATCCGCGTAGGCTTTACGCCGGACGAGGAGATAGGTGAAGGTCCCGACCACTTTGACGTAGCGGCCTTCGGAGCCGAGTTTGGTTATACGATGGACGGCGGAGCGATAGGTGAGTTGGAGTTTGAGAACTTCAATGCCGCTGCGCTGAAGGTAAAGGTAAACGGCATCAATGTGCATCCGGGTTACGGATACAATAAGATGAAGAATGCGCAGCTTATCGCCATGCAGTTCAATGCTATGCTGCCGCCGGACGAGACGCCGGCTACTACACGCGGTTATGAAGGCTTCTTCCACCTTATCAGTATGAGCGGTAGCGTAGAGGAAGCTAACCTGAGCTATATCATTCGCGACCACGACCGTGACCATTTTGAGGCACGCAAACAGTTAGCGGTGACCTTAGCCGAACAACTCAACGAGGAGTATGGTGCAGGCACGGTAGAGGTGACTACCAAAGACCAATACTACAACATGCGGGAAATGGTGGAGCCTAAGATGTTTATCATCGACTTGGCTAAGGAGGCTATGAAAGCCGCAGGTGTAACGCCTAAGGTACAGCCTATCCGCGGCGGTACGGACGGAGCGCGTCTGTCGTTTGTGGGTCTCCCCTGCCCCAATATCTTTGCCGGAGGCGAGAATTTCCACAGCCGCTTTGAATACCTGCCTATTCCTAGCATGGAGAAAGCCTGCGAGGTAATATTAGAGATTGTTAAACGAGTAAAATAAATACAGTATCATGTTAAAAACCACTCCATTTACCGACGTGCACATAGCACTCGGAGCCAAGATGGCGGATTTCGCCGGATTTAATATGCCTATTCAGTACCCCACGGGTATTACACAAGAGCACATGATTGTACGCCAGGGCGTAGGTGTGTTTGATGTATCGCACATGGGCGAGTTTTGGGTTAAGGGTGAGCGTGCCTTGGATTTCCTGCAGTACATCACTACCAACGACGTCAGCAAGCTGGATGCCGGCAAGGCGCAATATACCTGCTTCCCGAACGGCAAGGGCGGTATAGTAGACGACCTGATTATCTATAAATACTCTACTACCAAGTACCTGTTAGTTGTCAATGCCGGCAATATCGACAAAGACTGGGCGTGGGTGAACGAGCAGAACACGTTTGGCGTGAGTCTGGAGAACGCCAGCGACCGCTATGGTCAGTTAGCCGTTCAGGGACCTAAGGCTACCGAGATGCTGCAGAAGTTGACGGATGCCGACCTGAGTGCTATCCCCTACTATTCATTCCGTGAATGGTCTTTTGCGGGCGTACAGGGTGTGCTACTCAGCAATACGGGCTACACGGGTGCCGGTGGCTTTGAGTTGTATTTCAATCGCGAAGACGCGATGCAGATATGGAACGCCTTGTTTGAGGTAGGTAAAGAGTACGGTTTGGCACCTATCGGCTTAGGCGCACGCGACTCGCTGCGTTTGGAGAAGTGGTATTGCCTATACGGACACGATATAGATGATACGACCTCGCCCTTAGAGGCAGGATTAGGATGGATTACCAAATTCGATGCCAAGGACTTTATCGACAAGCAGTACTTGCTGCAGCAGAAGGCCGAAGGTGTGAAACGTCGTCTGGTGCATTTTGAGATGCAGGAGCGCGCCATCCCGCGTAACGGATACGAGATTTGCGATGCCGAGGGCAATACGATAGGTAATGTAACGTCCGGCATTATGTTGCCTACCACCAAGGTCGGTATCGGCATGGGATACGTACAGACCGCTTTTGCCAAGAAGGGCGAGACTATCTACGTGAAGATTCGCGAGAAACTCTGTCCGGCTACTCAAGTATAAGCATACACCTTATATATATAATATACTAAAGGCGGGGCCTAAGCCTCGCCTTTAGTATGTCGGGAAGACAGGATTCGAACCTGCGACCCCCTGGTCCCAAACCAGATATTCTACCGGGCTGAACTACTTCCCGTCGTCGGAAACGGCTCGCCTAAAGACTTTCGATTCCATCGAAATTGGGCGGCTCGCGTTTCCTCCTCTTCACTCAAGAACAGGTTCTTTCGTGAGCAATTCTGATGGCATAACGGATCGCCATTTCCAAAAGCGGGTGCAAAAGTACAGAAATTTTGCGACATACGCAAATATTTCTGTACTTTTTCTGTATTTTATTGCATAAGCAACTGCATTACCACCTTAGCCGAGTGTGCCACGGAGGTGCCGGGGCCGAAGATAGCGGCTACGCCGGCTTTGTAGAGGAAGTCATAGTCTTGAGCGGGTATTACACCACCTGCGGTAACCATGATGTCCTCGCGACCAAGTTTCTTAAGTTCGGCAATCACTTGCGGAATCAGAGTCTTATGACCGGCAGCAAGCGACGAAACACCTAATACGTGAACGTCGTTCTCCACAGCCTGCTTAGCTGCCTCTTCGGGAGTCTGGAACAGCGGTCCCATATCTACGTCAAAGCCGCAGTCGGCATAACCGGTAGCTACTACCTTAGCACCGCGGTCGTGACCGTCCTGACCCATCTTAGCAATCATGATACGAGGTTGACGACCTTCTTTCTTGGCAAACTCTGCCGTGAGACGACAAGCTTCCTGGAACTCGGCGTCGTTAGTTGTTCCTGCTTTATACACTCCTGAAATAGTTCTGATAGTTGCTTTATAACGTCCTACTACTTTCTCGCAGGCGTCGGATATCTCGCCCAGCGAAGCGCGCAGACCGGCAGCTTTAACAGCCAGAGCGAGGAGGTTCTCACCCTTACCGCCGTCTGCCCACGTCTGTACGGACTTAGTAATCTCTTCGAGAGCGGCTTGTACGGCTTTCTCGTCGCGATGAGCACGAAGCTCTTTGAGGCGTTCTACCTGCTCGGTACGAACGGCAGTATTGTCGATCTCGAGGATATCAATAGGATCCTCATGCTCGAGGCGGTACTCGTTGACGCCGATAATCTTTTGGTTACCGGAGTCGATACGTGCCTGCGTACGGGCAGCAGCCTCTTCGATACGCATCTTAGGTATACCGGTCTCGATAGCAGCGGCCATACCGCCGAGTTTCTCTACCTCCTGGATATGTGCCCAAGCTTTCTCTGCTATCTCCTGCGTCAGTTTCTCTACATAGTAGGAACCGCCCCACGGGTCGATCTCCTTGCAGACCTTAGTCTCCTCTTGAATGTATATCTGCGTATTACGTGCAATACGTGCGGAGAAGTCCGTCGGCAACGCGATCGCCTCGTCCAGAGCGTTGGTATGCAGCGACTGGGTATGACCCAATGCAGCACCCATAGCCTCGATACAGGTACGACCTACGTTGTTGAACGGGTCTTGCTCGGTGAGCGACCAACCGGAAGTCTGGCTGTGCGTACGGAGCGCCATCGATTTCGGGTTTTTGGCGCCGAAACTCTTCACGATCTTCGCCCAGAGCATACGACCTGCACGCATCTTCGCGATCTCCATGAAGTGGTTCATACCGATAGCCCAGAAGAAGGACAGACGCGGAGCGAAGGTATCTACCGACATTCCTGCGTTGACACCGGCGCGGAGGTATTCCATACCGTCAGCGAGGGTGTAAGCCAACTCGATATCGGCGGTAGCACCTGCTTCCTGCATGTGGTAACCGGAGATGGAGATCGAGTTGAACTTCGGCATGTTTTGGCTCGTATATTCGAAGATATCGGCGATAATCTTCATCGAGAACTTAGGCGGGTAGATATAGGTATTACGCACCATGAACTCTTTGAGGATATCGTTCTGGATGGTACCGGCCATCTCCTCGAGTTTGGCTCCCTGCTCGAGTCCGGCGTTGATATAGAACGCGAGGATGGGCAGCACGGCGCCGTTCATGGTCATGGAGACGGACATCTTGTTCAATGGGATGCCGGCGAAGAGCACTTTCATATCCTCGAGCGAGCAGATGGACACACCTGCTTTGCCGACGTCACCAACCACACGCATGTTATCGGCGTTGTAGCCACGGTGGGTCGGGAGGTCGAAGGCCACGGACAGACCTTTCTGACCGGAGGCAAGGTTACGGCGATAGAAAGCGTTGGACTCGGCGGCGGTGGAGAATCCGGCGTATTGACGGATAGTCCAGGGGCGCAGCGGATACATAGCGCTGTACGGGCCACGAAGGAATGGAGGTATACCGGAAGCATAGTTCAGATGCTCCATGCCCTGCAGGTCCTCTTTGGTGTAGATCGGCTTGACGTCGATGAGTTCGGGCGTCTGCCAGTCGGCGGTATTCGGTCCCAGCACCTTAGAAGCTGAAACCTTCTTAATATTAATACTTTTAAAATCGGGCTTCATAACAATTATTTATTAAGGAGTTGGGAATTAAACGATTTGAGGGTCTCGAGGACGTTGCAGCGTACGTGGATGAAGTTGGTGATACCGAGCTTCTGGAGGTCCTCCATGCAAGCGGGAGCACCGGCTACGATAAACATTTCACGAGCGCCTTCCAGTTCGAGCCAAGCCTGCGGGGCAAATACGGCATATTCGTCATCCGATGAGCAGAGAACGATAATGTCGGCTTTCGCCTTGCGGGCAGCTTTGATACCGTCGTGTACGGATTTGAAGCCGTTGTTGTCGATGACCTTGTATCCTGCGCAAGCGAGGAAGTTACAGCTGAACTGAGCACGGGCGATACGCATAGCGAGGTTACCGATAGTGAGCATGAAGGCTACAGGCTGATGCTTAGCAGCTTCGGTCTCCAGACGCAGCGTCTCAAATTCTTCTGCAGCACGAGCGATAGGAAGAGTCGGTATTGTTGCTTCGCATTTATCGCCACAACCGCAAGAGGGATTAGCGGCTTTCTTATCCTTGCAATCGCAGATAGAGCTGCAGGCACCGGCATTCTCCTTAATCTTCTTCGCCGCTTTCTCGGTGAAGTTGGGGAATTGGTTAGAGCCGAGCAGCACCTCTTTGCGTTTGGCTACATCAGCGAGACGAGCTTTAAGGTTAGCGGCTACAGCTTCCTGTACCTTACCGGCTTTGACCATCTCAAAGAATCCGCCTTGCTCCTGGATAGCGAGGAATTGTTTCCAAGCCTCGGCAGCGATGCTATTGGTGAGGTTCTCGATATAGTAGGAACCGGCAGCGGGGTCAACGACTTTATCGAAGTGAGCTTCTTCCTTGAGCAGCAGCTGTTGGTTACGTGCAATACGTTCAGCGAAGTCAGTCGGTTTCTCGTAGGTAACGTCAAACGGGGTTACCGTTATCTCGTCTACACCGGCGAGGGCGGCAGACATCGTCTCGGTCTGGCTTCGGAGGAGGTTGACGTAAGCGTCGAAGATGGTCATATTAAAGCGCGAAGTCTCGGCGCAGACGTTCATCTTAGCGGCATCCTTAAGGGCGGCGGTAAAGATGTTCTCTTTATAGGCTGCTACAATCTTAGCCCATAGCAGACGTGCTGCGCGGAACTTAGCTATCTCCATGAAATAGTTGCCTCCGATACCCATATTGAAGCGTATCTCGCGAGCGGCGAGGTAGTTGGGTATGCCGGCATCTGTAAGCATAGTCATATAGTCGGCACCCCAAGCTAAGGCGTATGCCAGCTCTTGTGCGCAATATGCGCCCGAGTTGTTGAGGATGACGCTATTGACGCCAACGACGCGGTAGTTCACCAGCGTCTTGCAGGCATTGACAGCTGCTACCAGTTTTTCGGTTACCTGTTCGCGGGTGAGGTCCTTGCCCTTAAGAAGCATGTTCTTAATGGGGTCGACATTGATCGTGCCGTAAACCGATTTGAAGTCATAACCGCAGCGGCCATAGTAGCGGACGAGGATGTCAGCCAGTTTAGCGGCTTTGCAGGCGCAGATAGAGAAGTTGATGTTAATAGCGCGTGCATCGATGTCCTTGAGCAGGTTTTTGATGTAGCGGTAGTTCAACTTTTCGGCATTGAGACAAAAACCGAGTGAGGTAATACCTTTGTTGAGTACTTCGAGGGCTTTAGCGTTAGCTTTGCGCACGTTATTGCAGGCGCAAATGTTTTGGCGTATAGCCCATTCGTTAGTGGTCTTCGTGCCGCGGACGTAGGGGAACTGTCCGGGAGCGGAGACGGTAGTTTTAAGTCCGCGCAGGTCTTCCTGGCGGTAGAAAGGCTGTACATTAAAGCCTTCCGGAGTGCGCCATACGAGCTTCTTATCGAAGTCGGCGCCTTTCAAATCCGTAATGATTTTGTCCTTCCATTCTTTCGTCGAGATGGCGGGAAAATCAGCTAACAGATTCAATTTTTCTTCTGCCATGATTTAAAATTGTTTTGTATAGTGTGATTTGTTTTAAATTTCGTAGGTTTGCGCTACGCGCATTCTTTGAGCGTACAAAGTTACTGCTTTTTTCTGATATGTGCAAATAAAAACAAAGTTTTTATGCATTAAACACACAAAAGTGCCCCAAAAAGAGCACTTTCATGTTACCTAAGCGGCCGAAACCGCACTTTTTAATAGCGAAGAGCAGATTTATGTCGGGTCGCCGCCCTCGCCCGGGTGGTAGCCCGGGATGGTGTTCGAACTGATGTTTTGTCCGATCATCAGGCGTTCTGCTCCGATGTCCATGATGGACGTTTTTGGATTGTTGTAAGATTTCATATTATTGCAAATATCAAATTTCAAATTTCAAATTTTTAATTCCTAAGTCGTAATTTTTAATATATCATTTAACTACTTGTCCTTGAGCGTTGTACTCTACTCCGTCGCGGATGATGATGAGTTGTCCGTTGCGGATAATCTTTTGTACCGCAGGAGCAGTTTCAAATGTCTCGTCCTCGAGGTCGGTAGTTACGTCGTCACGGAAGATGACGCGTGCATTACGTCCCTGGATGAGCGTGGGCGAAGCGAAGTGGAAGTAGCAACGGAAGGCCTTAGTGGTCTTATCGGTCAGGTACTCGTAGAGGTAGTCTTCGTAGCCGAGGTAGTAGTTCAAGTCAGAAGCACCGACTACAGTCTGGTCGTACAGACCGATCATCGTTACCTTATCGGTTACGACTTGCGGCGTAGCGTTATTGATTGTAACGGCATTGAAGACGATATCGTCGGTGATATCCACACCTGTCTTGAACAGGTAAGGCTTACCGGCTTCGAGGTCGTCTACATCGCGGAAGCGCAGGTACATCATTGTTTCGGACTTGAGGTACGAGGTCTCCAATTCGCACAGACGATAATCAGCGCCAAAGGCTTCAGCCATCTGAGCAGCTGTCAGGTCGAACGGCAATACCAAGGTGTACCAGCCGTCTGCTACGGTGAAGCGGCGGTTGAAGGTAACATTGATAGTGCGACCGTTGTTAGCGGCAATATTATCTGCGTTAGCAGCTGTCTCATCGAGCGTCAGCGGAGCATACCAGAGGGCGTAGAGTGTAATGTCGGCAGTTACGGATGCAACAGGAGTACCGGTGCATTCGCTATTGTCGTACCAGCCCATGAAGGTGTAAGCGCCACGACGAATCGTCGGCATAGCATCTTCAGCACGCATGGTAGCGGGCAGGTAGTTATTAGCATCTTTCCACAAGGGCAGCCATTGTGCAACCTGACCGGCAGTAGCAAAGTCAACGATTACAGCTGTGCAGCTGAAGAAGTCTTGCAGCGCTGTGGTCCATTCGGTCTCGGTAGTCAACGCTACGCTTTGTGCATCGGCGGTCTCGAGCATGTAATCACCCAACCACTTCCAAGGCGATATAGGATCGGTCAGCAGGTCGATAACGCCCCAATAAGCAAAGGTAGCTACAGCGGTCATCGGTTGTATAGCACGAGCCGATTTACCTTTAGCCACATAATAGGTATTGTAACCTGTCATAAATTGGCTCCAGAGGTCAGCATTCGACGAGAGAAGTGTTGTAGTATACGTAGCACCGTTGGTTTCCCAAGTTACGTTGAAGTCGAGCGTATAAACGGTAATCTCGCAACTCTCGGATTCTACAGCGTCAGCGGTAGAAGTAGCTTTAATATGGGCTGTACCTACGCCTACGGCAGTTACGTGACCGGTAGTAGGATTAACTTCAGCTACAGAAGTATTGTCGCTACTCCATTCGACGGTCTTGTCGGTAGCCGTTTCGGGCAGGCAGGTAGCTACAAGGTCGAGCCCCTCACCAATCTCCAGCGAAGCGGAGGTCTGCGAGAGGGTAATAGAGGTTACAGCAATGTGCTCTTGAGCATCAACGGTAAGAGTAGACTTAGCAGGAACGAGCGTTGTATTGTCAGCCTTCGGCAGGGTGAACATATAGAGGCGTTCAACCGATGCACTAACTACATATAAGTTATCTGCATAGTCGAAGGCCACACCATCGATATTATAACCTAAGGTCGGCAAGGTCCAATTCTTACGCGTAACAGTAGGTGTACCGTCTCCGTCATAAACGATGTCGAAGAAGATTACCGACTTGTTGGAACCAAGCGCCAAGATAGTCTTATCGGAGTTGAGAGCGATAGCACCACGCATACTCTTAGGATTGCAATCGCTCAAGAGATTAGCATTATTATTGTTATAGATACTGAAATCTATAGCATGCGACGAAGCATTGACGTGCAGCAGCGAGTAATAGATATCCGCCTCAGCACGACCTTGAGCAATCCACCATCCGCCGTGACCATCTTGCAGAACGGTATTATCGGTAGCAGCACTACTTACCAGACGTGAAGCATCCGACATAATCTCCGTAGTTGTACCACCTTGCAGTTTCTTCAAGGCTGTACCGTTATCCATCACGTAGAAGATATCTCCGTCCATGCAGAACGAGTTGATAGCCGTGAACTTACTCTCAGCCAGAGTAGTAGAAGTAGTGAAGTCAGCAGGCGAAGCTTTGTAGATTGCGCTGCCGGAGTTAACGTATACATTACCCTGAGCATCTACGTTCACGCGTTTGAAGCCGTGACGATTAGCTGCCGGCAGGGTAACGCCCATCGAATAACCTTGGTTAGTCGGATTCAGCTCGTTGAGCAGCGGGTCATAAACGAACAGACCGGCTTGCTGTGCTTTAGTACGTTCGGTATGACCATCGGTATCGCCATTAACCGGTTGCGTGATATAGATATTACCGAACCATGACGACTCTGGGCTATTATCAATAGCTAAGCCTTGCGGCAGATAGAAGTTATAGATACCGGCCGACTCGTCGGTCATTTCTGCGATTACCTTATTCTCAGCAGCGGTCAGTTGTACGGCCCAAGTCATCACGCCGTCAATCTGCGGCAGCGAGGTTTTAGCTACATATACGCTATTCTCACCGGCTACAATAGGATTGGTAATAGCAACCTCACCTTGGTATACACCGCCCTGGTAGAATAGAATCTTACCGGATGTAGCGGCGATATTGGATTTGAAGGTAAAGGTGTAGCTATTCTGGTCACCGTTGAGTGTACGATTGAGGTTGTACGGCAGGATATGAGCTACAGGGTTGCTAACCTCTACGGTAATAGCATCGGAAGTAACGCCACCAATAGTAGCGGTAATGTGTGCTGTACCGGCAGATACGGCGGTCAGTTGACCGGTAGCAGGATTAATCGTTACAGCAGCATTATCCGAAGCCCACGTGAGGTTGGTATAGGTTGTATTATCAGGTAATACCTCAGCAGTCAACGTCTTAACTGCACCCGGAGCAAGTACCATGTCCGTAGCGTTGATGGTTACAGAAGTTACATCTACCGGAATCAACTCATGTGCACCAGCAAAGGTAGGATCGGGACGGCTGGTACCTTCGATATCGGTGAGCACTTCAGTCAGACGAGCCATCTTGAGCGTTTCGTCACTGATAGTCAGACGGAGGTCGCCTTCAGCCGCGTTAACAAAAGCGGGATTATTCCAAACGGAACCGGCATTAGCGCCACCGGCAGTAAACTCGTCCCAAGTGGTCTTAGTAGCTGCGCCGGCTACGATAGCAGCGTTGCCGCCATTATGATAGTACACGTTGTTCAATACATTTGCATTCAGCGAGCCGCGGATAAGGGAGATATTTGCCTCGGTCTCAGCGCTAACGAAGATATTGTTCTTAACGACATGTTCTGCCGTGCCTGCAAGGTATACACAAGTAATAGGAGTAGCGCTCATCAAAGCCGTACCGGGCTTCTTAGTCAGTGACGGCATATAGAACGTATTGTGACGCAGTTCGCACAGGTCACCGCAACGAACATAAGTAAGCGCAAAGTCCTTATCGGAGATTGTTCCCGAAGCGGTAGCATTCAGGCCGGCGAAATAGTTGTTCTCAATAATCCATTTCGTTGCACCGCCGGAAGCGGTAATAGCTTGAATACCGTATGCACCGGCAGCAGCGTTGGTGGTAGCCATCTCGATGAACTTATTGCCGCGAACAACGATAGTTCCAGTTTGAGCATTACCCATAATACCGTGAGCCAGGTAGCCGGCAGAAGCGGCAGGCATGCGGAAGGTATTGTTCTCGAAGGTTGCGCCATTAACTTCATTGAAGAATACGCAACGCAGTTTAGCGGTAATTTCGCATCCGCGGAAGTAGCAGTTAGCAGGATCGCCGGCTGAAGTGGAACTTTGGCTACCGTTGAATTGTACAGCCTGAGTATTAGCCGATCCGGTAGCTTGGATATAACAATTCTCAAAACCTACCCCATTAGGATAATGATCCGTAGATTTCTCCGTACGAATCTCAACAGCATAGTTGGTACTGGAAGTACGAGGATTGATGATGCGGCAGTTCTTAATAACCGTATTGGCAACATCGCCATATATTACGATGGTACGACCACCTTGTGTTCCAGCTCTGAACTCCAGATATTGACCTTCGTTATTGTACGAACCATCAATCAGGATATTACGTGTAGCGATAGTTGTATTAAAGTCTATTGCGTTGGTTGCGCCAATCACGACGTGACCGGAAGGACCGGCGTTGTCAGCCTGTGAGCCATACTGAATAGTACGCTTAGTAGCTGCATCAGGACGGACAGCAATAGTATAAGCTGTATTGTTGGTAATACCTACGTTGTGGTTCTCGTTCAAATCTGCGCAGATGTAGAATGTAACGTCTGCCGAGATGCCCCAATCCTCTGCGTACTTGAACGCCTCGTAGAGCGAAGCAAAGTCTGGAGCGTCGCCGCCGATGTTGTAGTTACCGGCAAGGGGAGCCTTCGGGTCAACGGTTACGTCGCAAGTAGCAGTCTTGTTACCATCGGTAGTAGTAACGGTAATAGTAGCAGTACCTACAGCCTTGGTAGTAACCACGCCGTCAGCTACAGTAGCCACACTCGAGTTAGATGTCGACCAAGAGATAGATTTATCGGAAGCATCATTCGGAGCAACCGTTGCTGTCAAGGTGAACGACTCACCCACCGTTACTGTCTTGCTCGTCTCGTCCAATGTTACGCCGGTAACGTGTACTTCAGGAATGTACGACCCCAGAACAATCGTGCGAGACGATGCTGCAGGTGTAGTGAATTCGGTGGAACCATGAGTAGCAAATGCTACAAACATCTCCGCATTATTGTCTACTGCATATAAATTGTTGGCGATATCAAAGGCCATTCCTTTGGCATTACGTTGTCCACCTGTCCATGGAATTGTAACTCTTAATGTAAGTGTTGGGACATTGTTTGAATTATACTCAACATCATATACTGCAATGTTGTTTTGAGAAGTGTTTCTTGTCGTTCCTAAAGCCAACCTCTTACCATCTACACTAACGGCCATGCCTCCCTGATAAGACGAGGTTATCGTAGTTCCGGAATTGTAATCTATAACGCCATTGGTAACGTGAATTAGACAAGGAACAGATGCAGATCCATTTCCTGCTTTATACTGACTAATCCACCAACCACCATTTCCGTCAGGAGCTATCGAGCAATCACCTCCTTGAATTTTATTCCCATTAGTGGCATCATTGTAAATAGTTGCACTTGGAGCAGAAGTCCACACGGAAGAAAGATTTCCTATATCATAGCGGAAAATATTTCCACTATTAGTTGTTCCACTTGTATTATAAATATTGTCAAAAATATAAAGTTTCCGGTCTGCCCCACTGCCTTCTACATAACAATCCATCACACAATTATGAATGACTGTTGTCCCATTTGTTGCGGTTCCCGAATTTGCTATTGAACCACCAAAAACCGGTAAAAAATTCCCTGTTGGACTAGCCGGGTTTATCATCCACACACCGGAACTAGTTGCAGAGCCGCCTGTGACATATACCGTTCCATCCGGTCCAACGCCTGGACGTCCAATAGCCCACTGAACACCACTATTGCCACCCCAAGTCACACCACCAATATATGCAGATGAGTTTATTTGATTAAGTCCAGGACCAAATGCATATACACCAGTTTGAGTCGTACGCTTGGCATTCATCTTGGAAACACCACCATAATTGGTCACATATACTGTACCAAAATAATCACTCTCAAAAGAGTTATCCACTGCTATACCGCGTCCTCCAAAAAACTGATATTTTTCCGAATCGTCAGTCCGTTTGGAATAATTATTTACAGTCGTTCCTGTTGCCCTAATTGCCCACTTATAGGTGTCGCCGGCGCCGAAGAAGGAGCTAAGGTCAACGACTACATCCTCGTGCAAGCCTTTGGTGTAATTGGCATTGGCATCGCCAGCGGGGATAGTTACCGATGTCTTTTCAGCACCGGTAGTAGCATCCAGAACAACAAACTTCAAGTCTGTAGCAGGAGCGTTTAAGAAATAATCAATGTGAACCTGATTCTCGCCTGTAACAGGTGAAGCACCATGTAAGCGCAAACCAGAGGCGTAGATGTTCAACTCAGCAGCCCAAACACCCCCCCCAGCGAAGAGGGCGAAAAGAACGGAAAGTGTAAATCTTCTCATGATATTTGTGTTTTTTAAGGGTTAATATGTTCGTTAATTAAGTAACAAATCGTAAATCATCAAGCGGGTAGACAGATGGCCATCTTCCTTAAGCGACCGCTTGGTTTTCTCTTTCTCATCCTGTTCAGTAGAATACAACAAAACGAATCCATTTCGTTCGTAAAAGGAGACAACCTTTGGATGATTAACAGCCTCAACAATAAGGTATCTACAAGCAGTAGATTCATTCAAAATAAGAGCGAACTCCTTAATATGCTTCAATAATTCATCGCCTAAATGACATTGCACAAAATCGTCAAATACGACCAATTGTGCTATTAACAAAGCCGGATATTGCCGACGATGTTTCACCCTTGGTATACGCTGGTTTATCTTATTCTTACGAGAGCTCTGCAAAAAATCTAACACTAATGCCGAGTTCGCTATCGTAAACGCCGCGACTAACGCATCAGGGCTTTCATTGAGATAATATCCATACGTCTTCCCAAGCAGCTGTTTCTCGTAATCAGCATAATCCTCATGAAAGAACGTATCTATTTTCTCTTCCTTCGAGCAATGGTACACACAAGCCTCCGACGGCGGACACTCCGTCAGGTGCACAAAGCGACAACTATTTCTCAGCGTTATTTGCTCGTCCATCATAAGAACAGCCCAGCTTGTTGGAATTGACGGCGAATAGCGGTGCGCTCTTCCTGCGAAAGAGCATTGACGCCACGGCGGTACTTGTAGTTGTAATCCGCTTGTTCTGCGATGCGTTCAGCATCTTTACCGGTTACGGGCGGTATGTACGGATATTGTATCATAATCCCTCCAATTTTTATACTCTTTTCCTTTGAGGCCGCAAAGTTACAAAAAATATTTGGTATATGCAAGTTTTTGGGGAGAAAAAGTGCAGAATATGTTGTAAAACATATAATGACCGCTGCGCTGACAGAGAACAGACCTATTCTTTTAGTTAACCGAAAACGCAGCGACGGGTCGTAACGAACGACCTGTATCTAATCATCCGCCTATTCGCTCGTGAGTGAACTCCCGGACGTATAGTTGGACGCTTATCTACTATGATGTAAACATCACTACGTCGCCTTAGAAGAAAACAAGGTAAGAAAACAAATAAGAAAACATTTTTACTTTCTATACTGTGTATAAACGTTTTCGAGATCGTTTTCGGAGAGGCGAAAAGGTGTGTCGCTTGTCGGCAGGCCATAGAGGTAAGACAAACGGATTGGCGGAAAGGTATTTACGGACAAGACGGATGGATTAGCGCACAGATGCAGTTGCATCTATTTCGCCGTGTTT
>JAFSJN010000007.1 GCA_017439235.1 Paludibacteraceae bacterium | reverse complement strand
TTTTTGACCCGATTTTGACACGGCCTTTTTGCGTCAATACCTCGCGAGGCCAGTATTTATCGGACTTTGTTGCTCAACCAGGACTCGAACCCAGACAGACAGAACCAGAATCTGTAGTGCTACCATTACACCATTGAGCAGGGCTTCCTCAAAAGCGGGTGCAAAGGTACTGCTTTTTTAGGAAACTACCAAATATTTTAGCAAAAAAAATCACTTTTCCTGCATTTTCTTTTGCAATTCAGGCAAAAAGACCTCACGCACAAAGCGAAAATCAGGATTTTGTTGCAGTACTTGGTCTGCTAATTCTTTAGCTGCGGTATATTGCTTCGTCTTGCTCAAGCACATCATCAGTTGCAGTTGGGCAGAGGCATAGTTCCAGTTGTTGACGGTATCTCCGGCTTGGCAGAAAAGGTCCACGGCTTTGTTGAACGCTACGAGCGCTCTTGTCTTGCTGCCACCGAAGAGTGAAGGTGCATAGAAGTCAACACACCCAACCAACGTGACAGCTATAGGGTTATCTGGGTCTTGCTGTACTGCCTCTTCGGCTATGTTCTTTGCCCTTAGACCAAACTTAGCGTATGCCCAATCGTTTAGTTTGGCGCGATACGCCCAATAGCTGGATATATACGTCAGGCGCGTGCCAATAGGCAATAGAGACTCCTGTTCCTCGATATGCACGAGGAATGCATCTACATATTCGCGGATATTCTTGGGCTTAGTGTCAATAACAGCCCCTATCCAACCGTATTCGTAATTGAGGTAACGCAGTTGGTCTTCGTCGCTCAAACTATTCCAGTCGGTTTGGTCTAAGTACTGTTGCCAATAAGGCATATCCTCCGTCAGGTAGGCCTGGTACATCTGCTCCCGTGTGAACTGACCATACGTCAGCCCACAGCAGGAGAGCAGTATGAATAATAATAGTTTACGCATTATGTTCGAGTTGCAACGTGCGAGTAGGTTGGTCGCACACTTCTGTTGGGCCATAATATTGGATAGGTCCGGGATAGATATAATCGATATTGGCGTCACCCCAGTCGGCACGATGAGCCTCCAAGTATTTGAACGGTTTGCCATTCAGGTCTACCAGAGCTTTTTGGATAACAGGTTTCATCTTACCATTACGTTTCTCCATATTCATCATCATCGTGATGGGTACACCACCGGCAATCCATTCAGCCGCAGGCTTAGTGAGATTACGTACTACGGCCATATAACCGGTCTTGCCGTTGGCAATCAACTGCACGGCTGTCTGGCCAAGACTGTAGCAATAATCGGCATCAAAATTGGACGGAATAGCGCAGCGGCCTTCGTACCCAAAGAAGTGATGCTGAGCCGCAAACTTACCTTTGTATGTGCCTTGTGCTTTCAGCTGAGCTAACTTCTTACCTACCATCTCAATAAGCAGTTTCTCTGTCTCGATAAGGCTGACTTGTACATTACCGTGAGGATCGCGGTCCATCGACAACTGTTTGGCAATAGCCTTAGGCAGCGAACGGAACAACTCGCATGAAGCGGGTGTGAGAGCCGACTTGATATACTCGCGTTGTGCGTCATCACCCTCCAGGCCTTGGAACTCTTCGTTATCAGCTAACAGGTCGTTAAGCTCGCGGATGAGGATACGCATAGCGGGAATAAACTCGATGAGTCCTTCGGGGATAAGAATAGTACCGAAGTTTTGACCGGCATCGGCACGGGCTACAATGACTTGGGCTATCTGGTCCACGATATCTTGCAGGGTCATATTCTTGGCCTCTACTTCCTCGCTGATGATGCAGATATTTGGTTGGCTTTGCAAAGCGCATTCCAGAGCAATATGACTGGCCGAACGACCCATCAGACGGATGAAGTGCCAATATTTCTTGGCCGAATTGGCGTCGCGTTGGATATTACCAATCAGCTCGCTATATACTTTGCAGGCAGTGTCGAAACCGAACGAGGTTTCAATCATTTCATTTTTCAGGTCGCCATCAATAGTCTTGGGACAACCGATAACGCGGATGCCGCATTGTTTCTGCAGGTAGTATTCCGCTAATACGCAGGCGTTGGTATTGCTGTCATCACCGCCGATAATAACCACGGCCGTGATATTCAAAGCTTTGCAAACCTCGATGCCTTTGTCGAATTGCCAGGGCTCTTCTAACTTAGTACGACCCGAACCGATAATATCGAAACCACCGGTATTGCGGTATTCATCGATAATGTCAGCTGTCAACTCCTGATACTTACCCTCTATCAACCCGCTGGGGCCGCCTAAGAATCCGTACAGGCGGTTGTTGGGATTAAGACGTTTGAGTCCGTCAAACAAGCCGCTGATAACGTTATGACCACCGGGAGCTTGACCTCCACTCAGGATAACGCCTACATTAATCGGTTCTATCGATGCTGTCGCAGCTGCGGCTGCTTGCAGGTCGATAACGGGCAGACCATACGTATTGGGGAACAGAGCCTTAATGGCTTCTTGGTCAGCAACGGATTGCGTAGCTTTGCCTTCTTTAAGGCTTACTGCTCCTAATAATGCCTTCGGCACCTTAGGTTGATAACTCTGACGAGCAATTTGTAAAGGACTTTTTTTCATAGTAATATAATGTCTTAGTTGTTTTCTAATAATTCCAACAGACGCGTTACAGCCTCTTCTTGTGGAATATTCTTCAATACGCACTCTTTGCCTCGGTAAAGACTAACGCGGTCGCGTCCGGCACCCACATACCCGTAATCAGCATCCGACATTTCTCCGGGACCATTGACGATACAACCCATTATGGCTATTTTGAGTTGTTGCAATCGCGGCGAGGGATGTTCGGCTACGGCTTGTCGGATGCGAGCAACTGTACCCTGTAAATCAAACATTGTGCGTCCGCATCCCGGACAGGAGACAAACTCTGTACGGTAACGGCATATACCTGCTGCCTGTAGGATATCGCGTTTGAGGGTGTCGCTGTCGACATCGGCATGCGGAGCATGAATAACCAATCGCTTGCAATCATAATCCCACAGCAGGCGTCCGCATTCGGCTGCGGCGTGCAGACGCAAAAGTGCTGCATCGCTCTCTATACCGGTATAGGTCAGTGTGCCATCTGTGATATCGGCTGTGTTGCCGTGGTATCGCGGACTGTCCAGCTCAACGAAATAATCTACCAGCGCTTTAGCAACAGGCAACTCGGCCTCCGGCTCTTCACTCAGACTCACCCGCACGGTGTCGCCTATGCCGTCAGCCAATAAGGCTCCTATGCCTACGGCCGATTTGATACGTCCGTCTTCTCCTTCACCTGCCTCGGTAACACCTAAATGCAGCGGAAAAGACATCTTCTCATCCTCCATCGTCTGTACCAATAATCGTACAGTTTGTACCATGATGTGGGTGTCAGAGGCTTTGATGCTGAGCACTATATCGCTAAAGTCGGCTTCTACGGCAATGCGCAAGAACTCCATGCATGAGGCAACCATACCTTCTGGAGTATCGCCGTATTGCTCCATGATACGCTGACTCAGACTGCCGTGATTGACGCCTATCCGTATGGCTGTTCCGTGTTCCCGACAGATAGCTATAAGGTGTAAGAAGCGTTCACGGATGAGAGCCGGGTCATTGGCATAGTTGCCCGGATTGATGCGCACTTTCTCTACTGCCTGCGCTGCTACGTCCGCTACATCCGAACGAAAATGTACGTCAGCCACTAAAGGAATAGCTCCCTGCAAACGCTCTCTAATCAGACGCAGATTCTCGACCTCGCGCGTACCCTGTGTGGTGAATCGCAACAACTCGGCACCGGCTTTTATACACCGCTGAGCTTGCGCCACAGAAGCCTCTACATCATCGGTAGATGTATTGGCCATAGTCTGGATGCGGATAGGGAATTCAGAGCCGATGGTGAGCTTGCCTACGTGCGTGGCGGAGGTAGTACGACGATGATATTTGAACGGAATAAGCATACGTTACAAATCGGCTGCAAAGTTATAAAATAAATCTGATATATGCAATTTTTTTAGGAAAATGACAAAAAAATGCGGAAAAATTTGCGTATATCAAAAAAAAGCAGTACTTTTGCACCCGCTTTTCGGGAATCAGTAGCTCAGCAGGTAGAGCACATCCCTTTTAAGGATGGGGTCCTGGGTTCGAGCCCCAGCTGGTTCACAGAAAGAGAGTTTCGGCTCTCTTTTTTGTTTTCTGTTCTCCTTTCTCAATCTTTCAAATAGCGCGTTACAATTTTGCTTGCAAAATTACTGCTTTTTTTTTACATGTGCAAGCAACTGCGCAAAAAAGTATTCTTAAAGTGCTATTTTTTTCTTTGGCACGAAGTTTGTAATACTCTTTCTGCACATTTAAATTTACGGAACTATGAAAAAGATATTTAGATTTTTAGGCATCGTGCTGCTCGTCGCAGCCGTCAGCGCCGGAACAACACTCGCTGTATTGAAATACAGCAATCCGCAATTTCAAATCACCAATTACAAATCACAAATCACAAATGATTCCACGGGAATCCCTGCCGCCTACAGCCGTTTTGCTTCGTTGCCGCAGGCAGGAGAGACGGATTTTACACAGGCTGCAGAGCTGTCTGTCAATGCGGTAGTCCATGTCAAGACGACGTACCGCAACCAGGTTTCCTCGCAGCAGATGGACCTTTTTGAGTTCTTCTTCGGGCGTCCGGGACAGCAACGCGAGATGCCGGCGCAGCAGGCGTCCGGTTCGGGTGTCATCATCTCCGAGGACGGATATATCGTCACCAACAACCATGTCATCGACCGCGCGGACCAGATTCAGGTGGTCCTCAACGACAAACGCGAATACACGGCAACGCTGGTGGGCACTGACCCGAACACCGACATTGCGCTTCTGAAGATTGACGAGACGGGTCTGCCGGTGATCCTCATGGGCAACTCGGACGACCTGCGTGTCGGCGAATGGGTGTTGGCGGTCGGCAATCCGTTCAACCTCACTTCGACGGTCACAGCGGGTATCGTGTCCGCCAAGGCGCGTAACATCAATATCCTCAACGCCGAGATGAAGATTGAGTCGTTCATCCAGACCGATGCGGCAGTCAACCCCGGCAACTCCGGCGGTGCGCTGGTTAACACGCGCGGCGAGTTGGTGGGTATCAATACCGCCATCGCTTCGCAGACAGGTTCGTATTCGGGCTACAGCTTTGCAGTGCCGACAAGTATCGTACAGAAAGTAGTGAGCGACATCCGCCAGTACGGCGTCGTACAACGCGCTATCCTCGGCGTGCAGATGCGTGAAATCACGTCCGAGTTGCAGAAAGAGAAGAAACTCAGCACGTTACAAGGTGCGTACGTGGAGCGCGTAGTGCCGGACGGTGCGGCAGAGAAAGCAGGCATCAAGAGCGGCGATGTGATCACGCGTGTTGACGATGCGGCTGTCAAGACCGGCACCGACCTGCAGGAACATATAGGTCGTCACCGTCCGGGTGATGTAGTGAGTGTGACGCTGCTCCGCGACGGCAAGAAGCTGACCGTCCAAGCCACGCTCACCAACCGCGAAGGCGGCACAGGAGTCATCTCAGCCGAAGACAAAGCGTCCGTCTTAGGTGCCACGTTCTCCGAACTGACCGATGCGCAGAAAGAGCGCCTGGGTATCAACTACGGCTTGCAGATCAAGTCGCTCAAAGCTGGCAAACTGAAGAGTGCCGGTGTTCCCTCGGACTTCATCATCCTGAAAGTCAACAACCGCTCCGTGCGCACGGAGGAAGACCTCGACGACATCGTCCGCCGTGCCAACTCCGCCTCCGAGCGTGACCGCGTGCTCTTCATCACAGGATGTACACCGCAAGGCCGCATCCGCTACTACGCTGTCAATTTGGCAGAGTAAGGATGTACGATTATAAAAGATTATCGGGCAGCCAATAATGGTTGCCCGATATTTATATTTGAATTATTTAATTCCCTTCAATCTTCGCTTTATTTGAACCAGAAAATTAATTACCTCATTATAAATTGTACCTCTTTTAATTTTGCCGGGGATATAACCTTCGCTCCAACTTGATTCCAAATGATGGATAGCGTACGTATTTTTTGATTTACGCATAACGCGGGTAGAAGTAATCGGAGAAAAATAATCGTGTGTATATATGCGCAGACCCCATTTCGCAATATACTGCGCTTCTCTACTTGGGATAAAGCCATTTTCACACAATATATTCCCTAAACGGCGAGTATTGGTAGTGATGTCGTAGGACCCATCCGGCTTGACAAACGTAATATTGTCATATGCTCCAAGCATCGTTTTCACCCATTCACAATGTGCCTCGCAGCCAATTACACAAGTACCCGGCAAATGCGCGAGTGATTCTTCCAAGCCGCAGAAAGCCACGTCATTGAGCAAAGGTTCGAATGGTTTTACGACCTCAACATCTGTATCCAAATAGACACCACCAAATTGCTCCAAAGCCCATAGACGTACGTAGTCGCTAACAAAAGCATACTTTCTTGCCTCATAAGCCTGTTGGACATAAATAGGCGCATCGGCGATATTAAAACTCGTTTCATCCCAAGCGTGGATGTCCCAGTCGGGCATTTGTTGTTTCCACGTAGCCATGTAGCTAATAAGATGTTTCGGCATCGGGTTCTTTCCAAACCAGCAGTAATGAATGATTTTAGGAATCATTGTGATCAGTTGTTGAGATAATTAAACAAAAACGCGAATAACTGTTGTTATCCGTGAATTGAGGCTGTAGGAAGTGCCCTAAGAATCGGATAGACATGCAGTTACTCGCGCATGTATAATATACCCCAACATGCCCAATGGACTTGCGTCCAAGGGTACGGGCGGGTGTAAAATACACTCGTGAGCATCTACTTTGTCAGTCTTTTGATTCTTAATTAGAGTTTCCTACATTCCAATTCACAAAAGAACAAACGTGTAAACGCTTTAATTCAATATGTTATCGCGCGGCACTCCGCGCGTTTCTCCTGTTTAACGTCTGGAGAGGGACGTGTATTTTATTTGTCTTCGTTACTTTGTACTATCTTCTTGCAAACGGCTTGCACGTGGTCGAGGCCGTAAAGCAACGCACGGCTGTCTATTCCCATCCACATAAAGAGAGTTTGGATCTTCTGATATTCATTCAATATGTATGAGGTATCTACCATTACGGAATCATGTGTAAAACAAATTGGCTCATGGTGGGCAATTCGATTACGCAGCGTATTAACCTTATCCAACTCGTTGAAGATGTATGTGTTGTTATACTGCATCTCAGGGGTTGATTTTGGTTTGTTCGGGAATATCTTTAACAGGCATTGCCCTGTGGCGTGATATTGCCCATTAGCAAACATGTGTTTCCAACTGCCAAAATCCAGAGTCGCTAACAACTGCGAGTGGCGATATGAATCGGTCGCAAGTAGTTTGGCATATGCTTTAGATAGTTTGCGATGAGTTTCAGGAAATTTTCTCTCGTCAAATATTCCTCCCGGCAAGATCGCGTCTCTTAACCAATTATCCCCTAAAGAAACTTTTAGTTTCTCATCTATCGCATTGCGGAGTGCCACTTCGAAACAACTTACGACAGTGAAAACCTCTTGTGAAAGGTGTAGATTCGCTCTATAGAGAGTCATCGCCTTATTAGTGTCTCCGTGAGTCGCGATGAGGTATCTGCTCATGCGTTCAGGAGACATAATTGTTTCAAAATCGGCATATTTCATAAAAAATGTAATTTTTTCGTCAAATTATTTGGTAGTTTCAAAAAAATGTAGTACCTTTGCGCTCGGAATCCCCGGTAGTCCCTGACGCAAGTCAAACTATCGGGTGTCGTTTTTATAGTGCCTCTCCTGTTTGACTTTACTTCTCCCCGCATGTTCGAACACGCGGGGAGATAGTTTTTACATCACAATATTGACAATTCGCCCAGGCACAACGATGATTTTCTTCGGCGTGTTGCCGGCGAGATATTTGGCTGTATCTTCGTGAGCGAGGACAAGTTTCTCCACTTCCTCTTTCGGGGTGTCCTTCGGGCACTCGAACGTGAAACGCACTTTGCCGTTGAACTGCACAGGATATTTCTGCGTGTCCTCTACCAGATACGCTTCGTTGCACTCCGGCCATTCGGCATTGACCACGAACTTGGTACTTGGTACTTGGTCACCTTGTGCCTTATGCCACATTTCTTCGGCGATATGCGGTGCATACGGCGCCATCAGGATAGCAAACTGCTCTAGGATTGCGCGCTTGTTGCACTTGAGCGCGGAGAGTTCGTTCTGCGCGATCATGAAGGCCGGGATGGAGGTATTGAACGAGAAGTTCTCGATGTCCCACGTGATCTTCTTAATGAGCTTATGCAGGCTCTTGAGCTCTTCTTTCGTCGGCTCCTCATCGGTAATCGTCTCGTACATATTCCACAGACGTTTGAGGAAACGGTGTACACCGTCGATACCATTGGTGTCCCAAGGCTTGGACATCTCCAACGGACCCAAGAACATCTCATACAGGCGCAGTGTGTCAGCTCCGTAGTTAGCAACTACATCATCCGGATTGACGACATTAAACATCGACTTCGACATTTTCTCTATCGCCCATCCGCAGATATATTGTTTGGGAGCCATCGGACTGCCGATATAGGGATTGTCCTCCACCGATGTGCCGTCGGCAAAGACGAACTGCGCATTCTTATATTCCGGCATCCAATTGCGGAAAGCATTGATGTCCAATACATCGTTATGCACAATATTCACATCTACGTGGATGGGTTGTACTTTGTCCTTGTATTCTGGATTGTCGATGAGGTTGTACGAAATATACAGGTTGCCTGTAGCGCCCTCACCGATATAGCGATACACAAAGTTCGAGCGACCTTGTATCATGCCCTGGTTGATGAGTTTGCGGAAGGGCTCATCTTCGCATACGTAACCTAAGTCGTAGAGGAACTTATTCCAGAAACGGCTGTAAATCAGGTGTCCTGTAGCGTGCTCGGAACCGCCGAGATAGAGATCCACCTGACGCCAGTAAGCGTTCACATCCTTATCGACAAGCGCTTGGTCGTTGTGCGGGTCCATGTAACGCAGGTAGTACGCCGACGAGCCGGCAAAACCGGGCATTGTGCACAACTCGAGCGGATAGATACCCTTGGCATCCGATATCTGACTCTTGTTGACGACTTTCTTATTTTTTTCGTCCCACGCCCACAGGTCAGCATTACCTAACGGCGGTCTCCCGTCCGAAGTGGGTTTGAAATCGTTCACCTCAGGCAACTGCAACGGCAGACATTCTTCGGGTAGGGCGTAGGGCATGCCGTCCTTGTAATAGATGGGGAAAGGCTCGCCCCAATACCGCTGACGCGAGAAGATCGCGTCGCGCAGACGGTAATTCACTTTTACGCGACCTATACCGGTGTTGGTGATATATTCCTTCATCTTTTGGATAGCGTCTTTTACTTCCAATCCATTCAGGAAGCTCGAGTTCATCACTATACCTTCTTTGGCATCAAAAGACTGTTCGCTGACGTCAGCCCCTTCTATCAGCGGGATAATAGGCAGATTGAAGTGCTTGGCAAACGCATAGTCGCGACTATCGTGAGCCGGTACAGCCATGATGGCACCTGTTCCGTAACCGGCTAATACATAGTCGGAAATATAGATGGGTATCTCACCTTGCGTGAGGGGATTGATAGCAAAACTTCCCGTGAAGACACCTGTCACGCGGCGATCGGCTATACGCTCACGCTCCGTACGGTGCTTTACCCATGCGAGGTATTCTTCTACCTCCTCTTTGTGTTCGTCCGTCACTACACGCTGTACATACTCGCTCTCCGGCGCCAGCACCATGAAGGTTACACCAAAGATAGTATCCGCGCGAGTCGTAAAGATAGTGAAGGGTTCGTCTTGACCCTTGATAGCGAATTGCATCTCCGCTCCTTCGCTGCGGCCTATCCAGTTGCGTTGAGTCTCTTTGAGACTGTCGGTCCAGTCGATGCGGTCCAAGCCTTCCAATAGTCGTCCGGCATAAGCACTCACACGCAGACTCCACTGACGCATAACGCGTTGCTCGACAGGGTATCCGCCGCGTACACTCAGGCCTTCCGATACCTCATCGTTAGCCAAGACGGTACCCAACTGCGGACACCAATTGACTTTCGTATCACTCAGATAAGCAATACGATAGTTCATTAGCCGTTCTTGCTGCTCGCGTTCGGAGAGGGTAGCCCAAGTGGGATCTTCTGCCTCCCAACGAGCTATCAATTCCGAGATAGGACGAGCCTTTTGCAGCGTCGTGTCGTAGTAGGAGTTGAACATCTGAATGAATGCCCACTGAGTCCACTTGTAGTAGGCCGGGTCGCAGGTGCGAACCTGACGATTCCAATCGTAACAGAAACCTATCTTACGCAACTGCTCGATATAGCGGGCGATATTTTTGTTGGTCGTTACCTCCGGATGCTGCCCGGTCTGGATTGCATATTGTTCTGCCGGAAGACCGTAAGCGTCAAAACCCATAGGATGCAGGACATTAAAACCCTGTAAACGTTTGTAACGACTATAGATATCACTTGCGATATATCCTAACGGGTGCCCCACATGCAGACCTGCTCCCGATGGGTAGGGGAACATATCAAGGACATAAAATGGTTGTTTGTTACTCTTATTACTAACCGAATAAGCGTTCTCTTTCTCCCATTCGGCTTGCCACTTTTGCTCTATCTCCGAAAAATTGTATTCCATCAATGAATGTTTATTGTTTACTATTTAGAGAAGTTTTTTAACTTGCTCATATACGTTCTGTGCGGTAAATCCGAGTTTCTCGTCCAGCACTTTATAGGGTGCGGAGAATCCGAAGCTCTCCAATCCCCAAATCTTGCCGTTCTCGCCAACCAGTCCTTCGAGGGTGCACGGCAGTCCGGCAGTCATACCGAAACGCTTGATGCCCTTCGGCAGTACTTCGTCTTGGTATGCTTTGTCTTGGAGACGGAAGAGACCTTCGCTCGGTACGCTGACTATCTGCAGGCGGATTCCTTCTGCACGCAGCAGTTCAGCGCCGGCCAGCAGCGTGCTGACCTCGCTACCGGAAGCCAAGAGTACGACTTGCGGTTTCTCGTCCTTCGACACGATATAGGCACCACGACGGAAGCCTTCGAGGTTGACGTTGGGAACGGGAGCTATGTCCTGACGGCTCAGGATGAGCGCGGTAGGAGTGGCTGTATTCTCTATGGCCGCACGCCAAGCCAGCGTTGTCTCTTCGGCATCCGCCGGACGTACAACGAGCATCGAGTTCTTGCCGCTATGGTTCTTCAGTTTCTCCATCAGTCGTATCTGAGCTTCTTGTTCTACCGGCTCGTGCGTCGGTCCGTCTTCGCCTACGCGGAAAGCATCGTGACTCCAGATAAACTTAACCGGCAACTCCATCAATGCTGCCATACGAACGGCAGGTTTCATATAATCGCTGAAGACGAAGAACGTGCCGCAGGCGGGAATGATACCGCCGTGCATACTCATACCCATCATCACGCAGGCCATGGTGAGTTCGCTAACGCCGGCTTGCAAGAACTGACCGGTAAAGTCGCCTTTCTTCAGCGCGTGTGTTTTCTTGAGAAAGCCGTCGGTCTTGTCCGAGTTAGAGAGGTCAGCCGACGAAACGATCATATTTCCAACATGCTCAGCCAGGTATGAAAGAACGGTAGCAGACGCTCCGCGGGTCGAGTTACCGGCTTTTTGCTCAATCATACTCCAGTCGATACAAGGTGTCTCGCCCGACATGAAGGTCTCATATTCATTGGCTGCTTGCGGGTTAGCCTGTTTCCATGCGTAGTAGGCTGCATAGCGTTGGTTGACTATCTCGCGCAGTTGCGCAGCGCGGTCGGCATATAATTGCTTTACCTCGGGGAAGATAACGAACGGGTCATCGGGATTGCCACCTAGGTGTTCTATCGTCTTAGCAAACGAGGCTCCGGCTTTGCTGATAGGCTGACCATGCGTGGAACATTTATTTTCCCAGGATGCTCCGTCTTCTGTCAGACAGCCTTTACCCATCGTGGTGTGGCCAATGATGAGCGAGGGACGTCCTTTCTCCTCTTTAGCCTTACGCAACGCCTCGCGGATGAAGTCCGGATGGTTGCCGGGTATCTCTTGTACATACCAGCCCCAGGCTTTGTATTTAGCGGCAACATCTTCCGAGGTCACCTCTTCACAACCTGTCGAGAGTTGGATATTGTTGCTGTCGTAGAACATGATGAGGTTGTCCAATCCCAAGTGTCCGGCCAGACGTCCTGCGCCTTGCGATATTTCTTCCTGCACACCGCCGTCCGAGATAAAAGCGTAGATAGTCGGATTATGCACAGCGCCATAACGGGCGTTGAACCATTTAGCCGCTATTGCCGCACCAACGGCATAGGTGTGACCCTGACCCAGAGGACCCGAGGTGTTCTCTATACCGCGAGTGATGTTACGCTCCGGATGACCGGGCGTTGGACTGCCCCACTGACGCAACTGTTGCAACTCGTCCATGGTGTAGAAACCGGCCAGGCATAACTGACTATAGAGCATAGGTGCCATATGTCCGGGATCCAGGAAGAAGCGGTCGCGAGCCTCCCAAGCGGGATTCTCAGGATCGTATTCCAAAAACTCGGAGTAGAGGACATTGATAAAGTCTGCACCACCCATCGCTCCGCCCGGGTGACCACTCTTAGCTTTCTCAACCATGGCTGCAGCCAGTATGCGGATATTGTCGGCTGCGCGGTTTAACAGTGTTGTCTCGTTCATAGTATATAAGGAATAATTCTTAATTTCTCAGAATTTCCACCCCACATAGTAGTTAAATCCCCATTCTACATTGTCTCTATATCCAAATCCAGGGATATAGTAGGGCTGCACATGTCCGTCGGTGGCCTTGCGGGTGAAGAGCACTTTGAAGCGTAAGTACCAACCCATTGTGAATCCGCTGGCTACTACCACCTGGCAGCCGCCTAATACCTCGCCCCATACGTCTGTCTGGGTCTGGTGCAGGAAATCGCGGTAGGTCTCTGCCTGCCAATACGTATCATTCATCTTGACGTGCGAGAGACTATACTCCTGATATGCTGTTCCCAAACGCACACCTACCAATAAGGCGTGCGGACTCTCCGGATGGCGTTTCAGTCCGTTGATATCTATACCCACACGCATAAATCCGCCCTGTCCGTCATGGATGGTACCCGTAGCGCTAGTCTTACCAAAGGCGTATCCGAGTTCCAGGGTGGGGTAGTAACGGTTCTTCAGACGGGCGTTAAGGGCTACCTCGTAGGTCTGTAACTTACCCTTGGAACGCAAGCCTTCCAACAACGGATTGAACAGGTCTATCTTCAGGTGCATACCTTGCCATATAGCCGTGTCGGCATATACACGGTAACCGTTGACGTATAAATGTCCATGACGCCAAACGGAGTCTCGCTGATGCGACATCGGTTCTGCAGCTGCGGCTATGGTGACGAGCAGCAAGAAGCACACAAGAGGCAGGCGGAGTATGTTATTCATCTTTTTCAGCATGGTGATGATGGATAAGACGTAAATTCTCCTGACTGCCCACGCGCACTTCGTTGTGGATGACAAGGATAGTATCTATCCAGTTGGTCGTATAGGCCAGACTGTCGATATCGTGGTAATAGACGCATCCGCATTCTACACTAACGAAGATGCGGCGGTTGCCGTAATAGGCACGCAGCGTGTCGGTCTGCTCGTGATAGGTAAGCAGGAATGTGGTGGTATCTGTATTGTCGCGAAGGGGCAAGAGCAGCCTCTCTATGTTCTTGGCATTGTCGTGCACGAGGCTATCGCTACCTACAGCACGAACGGTGATGCTGTCCCAGGTAGTATAATAAATAGTCTGCCCGGCCGCTGTGATGCTGTCGGCACGCAACTTACAAGCCATCCGCACGTCCAGGTTGGTCTGGCGGCATACGGTGTCCGGCTGACAGGAGCAGATAAGGATGCCCAGGAGCAGAAGACTATAACAGAGAACGTGCTTCATCTTTTAATGCATTTAGTGCCAACTCATGCGGTGTATCGCCGTTGGTATGATAGGCTGTGATAAGCGTTTTGGTATACTGCATCGCATCGCTGCCCTGAGGTAGACGCATAGCCATCTGGGTAATAAAAGCTCCCATCTCATCACGGGCTAACATAATACGCTGCCACAACTCGTCGCTCACGTATATCTGCTGCGACATATTGTGGTCAAACTCGGCGCGCACTTCTTGTAACAGGTATTGCTGCAACTGACTGACCGACCACGTGGTCAGGGCTTGACTGTCTTTGTTCTTCAACTCCATGAGTAGCGCTTCCGGCTCCGTGCGCTCGAGTAGCAGACTCAGTCGCTCATAGGCGCGCATGCGAATAGGCGAGATAGCCTTTTGCGACTCGCGTTTGAGCTCGTATTGCTCTTTCTTGGCCTCATTGCGGTACATGGTGTATTGTATGAGCCACACGCCCAAGACCAAGATGATGACCGGAATAGTATATAACAGTATTTGTTGCATTTTACGGCATAATTACCAAAATCGCCGCAAAGGTACAAAAATTTTCGCACATGCGCAAATTTTTGTACCTAAAAATTCTTAATTTTTAATTTTTGATTCTTAACTCAAGTACCGCCTGCGTAGTACTTGTATATCCTCGTGCGTGAGGCACAGTATATCGTGCAGGTAGGCGTTGATGCCGCTGAACTCGCGGTCGATAAGGTCCAGTGTAGAGATAAAATTCGGAGTCGATACCCCCATAAAGGCTTGAATGACAGCCATTTCTTTCTCTCCGCCTCCGCGGGCGATAACATCAGCATTCAGTCGGTCGACGATAGGACGATAGGCCTCGTTGCTTTGTTCAAAATCGGCGATAATTGTCTCTCTGTCTACGCCCAAGGCGAACATCAGATAAGCCGCTCCCCAACCGGTGCGGTCTTTGCCTTGCGCACAGTGCCATAGTATACCGCCGTCTTCGGGTGCCTCAACGATGAGGCGCAGGAAGGCTGCATACTGCAGTTGCGAGAACTCACTGCGTATCAATGACGGGTACATATTGGCGGCCATCTTCTGTACCTCGGGATAGAAGGAGTAATTGACTATATGTCGGTCCAGCTCCAGGAATGCCTCATCGGGGATCGGCTTACCGGTTTCCTGTTCGGCACGCATGTCGATAGTGGGCAATAGATGATGCTGTACACCTTCTATCTCGCGGTCAGGCACGGCCTCAAACTCACCTAACGAGCGGAAATCGAAGATGCGGAACAGGTTATACTCGCTTTTCAGACGTGCCACGTCGGCATCGGAAGCATCGTGCAAGTGGGCTGTGCGTATCAGCCTATGCGGACGTATTGCCCGTCCTCCTGCACCCGGTATACCACCTAAATCCCGTGCATTATCAATATGGTCAAAAAGAATTTTAATTTTTAATTCTTAATTTTTAATTTCCAAAAACCTCCTCTATGAGCCGTGTAAACTCTTTATACGCAAACGTTTCGTTTAGTTCATTCAGCGCTGCCGCCAAGCCGCGGTAATGCCATTCGTGCGAGGCTTTGTCTTTGATATGAAAGATATCCCACAGTTTATCGCCTTGGGTCTGATAGTCGCGCCAGATCGCCCGCATATTACTCAACTTATCTCCCATCGCTACTATCTTAGCCTCGCGTGGTGCTGCTGCCAGGCGGTCAATAGCAGCTTGTTTGCGGGCGTGCCACGTCTCTTCTTCATTCTTGCCGTCAAAGAGCACACCATTCAGCTGATCACTCTCGGCATGTACGATATCCGCTATCAGGTCACCAAAGGTCTCACGAATCTGTTCTATCGTCACCTCCGTATCCTCAACAGTGTCGTGCAGAGCGGCTGCGGCCAATAAGTCCTGGTCGGAGGTCATCGTGGCAACAATCTCTACGGCCTCCATAGGGTGAACGATATAAGGAAAACCTTTTCCGCGCCGCTCCGTATTGTGATGTGCCTGCACAGCAAACACTATCGCCCTATCCAATAGTTCTGTGTCTATATATTTATTCGCCATAATCTCTAAATACTAAACTCTCAACTCTAAACTTTCAGTATCGTCTTCTTCAGCACTTCCCTAAACTCGGGCATCGGCCGGTGGGTGTCGCGCTCGATCATCAGGGTCTTCAGCCCGGCGTAAGGTAATACGGCCTGTTCTACGGCCACTAAGTCGGCATCGGAACCGAAGTACTCTAATGCAAACGCATCCCAGAAACGTGCGGCAACAGCGTTGGACATGTGGTATTGCGTTTGTGTCCACGACTCATCGTTCAACTTGCAGCACAGATACACCATGCCGATATCGAACATCGGATAACCGTAACAGAAGTCGCCCATGTCGATAAAATAAGGTGTGCGCACGCCATTCTGCTCCACGAATATACCGTTACTGAATTGCAAATCGCCATGAATAGCCGTGTCGGTATCGGGAGCGTCAGCGATGAAGGCGTGCAGTTGCTCTTTCTCCCTGTCCGTAAAGAATGGATTGGCGGCCAACATGGCATACAGACGGTCTTTGACATTCTCAAACTGCGTCGTGTCGACATGCGTGGCGTGCAGTTTTTTGCATAGCTGTGCAAACTCACGGGCATACTCCTCGGTATGTTCCGGGTCATCGCCGCAGGCACGAGAATACGATTTCTTACCCTCGATGCGCTTAAAACGTATACCCATACACTCGCCATCGGTCACCAGGTCTCCGGGTTTAGGAGTGGGGATGCCGGCCGCGTAAGCTTTTTGGGCTACCTCCAATTCCCTCTTGGCTGACTCAAAATTGCGGAAGTAGAGTTTCATCATGATACTCTTGTCCGTCTTGTGGTTGTAACTGGCACCATTGGCTCCTTCGCCCGTGCGCTCGTAGTCGTTCAGGTTAATGTGTATAGGGGTCATAATTGCATACTTTTAGCTAAGTTATACGTCACATCGGCTATCTCTTCGTTCTGCGTGTTATGGCCGTTGATGGCGTCAAAGAGGTGTACCAGACCTATCTTACCGCCTCCGTTGGCGATGACATAGACGATGCATAAGTTCTGCACGCCGACTGCTGAAGAGATAATATCCAGATCGGTATTGCCCAACTGGTGACGCGCCAGACGATAGGCGGCATCTTCGTATTGGTGTTTGAGGCGTTGTACATCACCTAATGTCTTGCATCCGAAGGCTTTGAATACACGCAGATAACGCGTCAGCGGCACCTCTTCTATCTCTGCCTGATTGATGGCAGCAATGCGTTTGTTGAGCGCGTCGAACGGACGTGCCTGCAGATAACTGCCGAACGTGTCGCCGTCTAACAATACATCATCCAACTTACCGTTCTGCACCAACTGATGCACGCGACGGCGGTAATCGGTTATCTCGGCTCGGATACGACTGAACTCATCGTCTGCCAACTCCAATATGCCGGCCAAACGGTTGATGCGACGCAGGTACTCGCGAGGAATCTCTACACCCGACTTATAACCTATGTCGTGGTTGATGGATGCCCAAGCGTGCTGCAACGTCGTGCGCAACTGCAGTTCAAACGGATAGACATAGCCAGGCAAACGACAGATATAATGCAACGAGTTGTAACCGAAGCGGTCTAACTGATGTAGCATGCGTTTGTCTACTGAGTTTTGCCAATCGATGTCGAACTCCTGCTCCACCATCGAGGCTATGCGGTCGACATCGTCGGTGTAGAAAGTGACGATACGTGCACCGAGGATGTCGGTTATATCGCTTAATGAATGGTATTTAGAACCTTTGAGCGCCAACTTACCGCAGAGACTATCTTCTTTCTTAATACGCGACTCCAGCGTCGTCACATGCAACCCGCGTCGGGCTACCGCCTCTTGTAAGATGCGCATCACCTCTGCCTGCATCTTCTCAAACACCGGCAACTGCGAACGATACTCTTCCAGTATGATTTCCGAATGCAAATCCATAGAATTATTGTATCTCAAACAATGACACAAACCCCGTCATAATAAATACCTGACGGATGTCGGCATTGATATTGCGCACGATAACTTTGCTGCCGTGCGGCGCGGCTTCTTTGCGGATGCCCAAGAAGATACGCAGACCCGACGACGAGATATACTCCAGAGCTGTGCAGTCTAAGATAATCTCTTTGTTGGCAGCCTCCATCAACGGCTTAACATCTTCGGCGGTCTGCACAGCGGCGGCTGTATCCAAACGACCGGAAAACTTGGCAATAACCTGATTGCCCGATGCAACAATTTCTGTTTTCATATTATTTACAAATTACAAATGACAAATGACAATTTACAAATTCTTGACGATAGTCAAGACATTCCTCTCCTCCTCACGCCGATAGTATATCTCGTCCATCACTTGCCGTACCAGGTGTATGCCCAGTCCGCCTATCTCGCGTTCTTCGGCTGAGAGCGTAATATCGGCGTCCTCTTTCTTCGTCGGGTCAAAAGGTATTCCGCTGTCCGTGATGGTGAAGATCAGCTTCTCTCCTCCTTCCACTTTCCTTCTTCCACTTTCCACCAATACCTGTCCGCTCTTGCCCGGATAGGCGTAAAGCATCACGTTGCTTACTAACTCTTCTAATGCTAAGTTGATAGGCATATTCAGTTCTTCCGGTATGTCCAGTCCTTCTACCCATTCGGCTAAGGTGGGTATCTGTTGTATGTCGTTACGCATGATGAGTGCCGGCCGCTGGTAACGGATGGCTAACATCGTCAGGTCATCACTCTGTTCGGCTTCTCCGCGGAACGCCTCTACTGCCTCTTTCATTCCTTGTACTATCTCCCGCGGACTCCCTAATCGATAATCCCTAATCCCTAATTGAGAATCCCTCATCATCCTCTCTTCCCCAAACTGCTCATGCTGACTGTTCTCTGCCTCGGTCAGACCGTCGGTGTATAGGAAGAGTATATCGTCGTATTGAAGTTGTGTCGTCTGCGCCGTGAACTCATATTCCGGCTCTATACCCAACGGCAAGTTCGCCACTACCTCTAACCTATAGGCGCTTGCGACGTCCTGTAGCGCAGCGTCCTTGCTCTTAACTCTTAGCTCTTCACTCTTCACTATCACAGGCGCATTATGCCCCGCATTGCAGTACTCCAATTGCCCTGTCTCGCAGTCCAACACACCCAAGAACAGCGTGAGGAACATGTTTTGTGCATTCTGGTCCACTAACGCCCTGTTCATCTTACGCATGATGACGGCCGGCTGGTCTTCGTGTACCGTGATGTTGCGGAATAGCGAACGCGTCATCGCCATTACTAAGGCTGCCGGTACACCCTTTCCGCTGACGTCGCCTATGCAGAAGTACAGCTTCTCTTGCCGTACGTAGAAATCGTATAGGTCGCCGCCCACCTCTTTAGCCGGAGCTACTAAACCATATATGTTCAGGTCCGAACGGTCTTTGAACGGCGGAAAGACCTTGGGCAGCATAGCTGTCTGTATCATACTGGCGATACGCAACTCGCCTTCCATGCGCTGGTTCTTGGCCGTCGACTCCATCAGCCGCTGATTGCTGCGACTCGTATACCATACGATGACGATGAGTAATGCCATACCCAACAGCATCAGTATACCGATCAACAGACTCGTGCGGTTGAGGTCCACAAATAATACATCCTCCGGTATGATAATCTCTATATGCCATCCTGTGGCATCTATCTCTTCGTGGAACGTGTTGTATTTGCGTCCGGCAATCGTGTCCGGTGCCGGCACTATCTCTACGCCTTTGCTCGATAGGATGGAGTAGTAACTGTTCGGGTACACTTGCAGGTATTCGGATATGTCCTGCAGGTAGTCTAACGACAGGTCCACACATACTACGGCTACTACCTCACCTCGTTTGTTATGTACCGGGCACGAACAACTCACTACCATCGTCTGCGAACCGGAGTCGTCTAAGTATGGCTCGCTCCACCAGCAGCTGTCTATCGTCAATCCGTTCTCGAACCACTCCATCTGGGTGTAGTCATGTTCCGCACTGCCTATGTTACGCGTGTATATACTGTCCTCACCCAGTCGGCTGCTGCATATCTCGTAGTAGCGGCCGTGCTTGGGAAAATAGTCCGGTATATACGCTACTGCCAGACTCGTATTACTGCGCAGCGTACTGACTGCCAGACGTGTCGCCGTGTATATCGAGTCCGGATGGTCGACATATTTCTCTGCCAATAAGGCCAACCCTTTGGCGGCTGTCTCCATCTCTATGGTGTGCAACTCTATCTCCAACTCCGCCTTGCGCAACTCTGTCTTTGCACGCTGCTCCGCCTCGTGACGGATAGCACGACGACTCGTCAGATATTGTATGCACGATATAGCCTGCAATACGATAGCGGCTATCAGTATCACCCATACTCCCGAACGAGAACGATGTATCGTAGTTTTCTCTGTACTCATTGTCTTTTAACTCTTAACTCTTAACTTTTAGCTCTTAACTATCAGCTCTTCTTGCACGTTCAGCGTGCAAAGGTATAAAATATTTTGCATATATGCAAATTTGTGTGTTTTTTTTATGTAGATTTGTGGTTTTGGATGACAAAGCCACCACCACACTCCCCAACTACCACGAGGGAATACCGTATCATACCATACCCTATATATACTATGTATATATCCCGTGATTTTGATTCTTAATTGTCATTTTTTAATTCAAATATTTGCATGCATGCAAAATATTTTGTACTTTTGCACCATTAATTGGTTGACTATGCAATTATTGGCTAAAACATTTAAGGGCCTCGAACCGGTACTCGCCGACGAACTAGCGGCATTGGGAGCCGAAAATATCCGTACCGAGCGACGTGCCGTATCTTTTGAGGGCGACAAGGCGATGCTTTACAAAGCTAACCTGTGCCTGCGTACCGCCTCACGTATTCTCATGCCTATCGCCTCCTTCACGGCGCACGATGCCGATGCTGTCTATGAGCAGGCTAAAAATATCGACTGGGCGCACTACATGAACGTCACTACTACCTTTGCCATCGACGCTACCGTCTATAGCGAGGACTTCCGACATTCACGATACGTCACCTACCGCGTCAAAGATGCTATCGCCGACTTCTGGAACGAACGAGAAGGCAAAAGACCTAATGTCAAAGTCACCAATCCCGACCTCTATATCAACGTGCATATAGCCGCTACACAGGTTACTATATCCCTCGACAGCAGCGGCGAGAGTCTGCATAAACGCGGCTACCGCGTAGCTACTACCGAAGCACCCGTCAATGAAGCCTTAGCGGCCGGCATGCTCCTCATGGCAGGCTGGCACGGACAATGCGACTTCTACGACCCTATGTGCGGCTCCGGTACAATCCTCATCGAAGCGGCTCTCATAGCCCAAAATATAGCACCCGGCATCTTCCGCTCTTCCTTTGCCTTTGAACGATGGAACGATTTCGATGCCGACCTATGGAGCGACATCTACAACGACGACTCGCGCGAGCGCGCTTTCACGCATCATATATATGGTAGCGACGCCTCTTTCTATGCCGTGCAGGCTGCTCTCAAAAACGTACGAGCGTCAGGACAAGCTAAATGTATCGACGTGCGACAGGTGCGCATCCAGGAACTCCATGACCTGCAGGCCGAAGGCGCCCTGGTCATGATGAATCCCCCCTACGGCGAACGACTGGCGCAAGATAAGGACGTCCTGCGCCTATATGCCGACATAGGCTCCGCCCTCAAACATCACTTTACCGGAGCTACGGCTTGGATTATCTCCTCAAACGACGAAGCCCTCAAATGTATAGGCCTCAAACCCGAAAAAAAAGTTCACCTCTTGAATGGTGAACTGGATTGCCTCTTTAACTGCTACCGCCTCTTCGCGGGCGAACGCAAGGCTTTTGTGACTAACGAGGTTAGAAAATCGGCTCATCGTCCTCCATCGCAGCCGACTCGGGCTGGACGGGCAACGGCTCAGCGTCCTCACGGCCGAGGTTACGATACTCCTCGGGACGGTAAAGGATCTGCACGTTCTCGGCGATAACTTCCGTCTTGCGACGTAACTGACCTTCTTTCTCCCACGTGCGCGTCTGAAGCTTGCCTTCGACATATATCTTCATGCCCTTGCGAATAAACTTCTCCGCCCACTCGGCTAAGTTGCGCCATAAGACGATGGCGTGCCAGTCGGTCTTGTCCGGTACCTGAGTACCGTTTTGCATCGTGTAACCGCGCTCCGTTGTAGCTAAATTGAAATTGGCAATAGCTACTCCGCGGTCCAAGTAACGCACTTCAGGATCAGCGCCTACGTTACCTATTAAAATAACTTTGTTTACAGAACTCATAACGTTGGGTTTTAATTTTCGACTGCAAAGGTACAAAAATATTTGCAAACGCGCAAATATTTGAATTAAAAATTAAAAATTAAGAATTAAATTTGCGTATTCGGTAAAAAATATGTACTTTTGCACAAAATTTGAAAAATTCATATCCGTTACCTATGAAACACATCTTTTCTTTCGGCTTCCTGACCGCCGTCATGATGATCGCTCTTATGCCTTGCACCAAGAGCATCGCCCAGGACGATGAGCCCATCGGACAAAACCTCCACGTACGTTGTATCGCTTTCTACAACCTTGAAAACCTCTTCGATACTATCCATGACGAGGGTAAGAACGACTACGAATACCTCCCAGACGGAGGCATGAAGTGGACACCACTCAAATACGAGAGTAAGATTAAGAAGATGGCCTACGCCGTCTCGCAATTAGGACTGGATGTCGACCCCCGCGGTGCCGCTTGTGTCGGCGTGGCCGAGGTCGAGAATATAGGCTGTCTCGAAGACCTGTGTGCCGAGACCAACAGCCAATACGGTCGCCGCTATAAACCCATCCTCCTTGAGGGCCCCGACCGCCGCGGCGTTGATGTGGGCTTCCTCTACGATACCGTCCTCTTCAAACCTACTAAAGTCAGCGGATATGAACTCAAAGCACACTATGCTGACGGAGGCGAGATAAAGACACGTCTGCAACTGTGCGTCTCCGGTTACCTCCGCCAAGACGGCAGCCCCGAGAAGATTCACATGATCGTCAACCACTGGCCCAGCCGATACGGAGGCGAGTTGTCCAGCCGTCCCGGACGTGATACAGCCGCTATGCTGACCCTTAAGATCTGCGACAGTATATACTTCCGCGAACCTAAAGCTAAGATTATCATCATGGGTGACCTCAACGATGACCCCTTCAACCATAGCTGCGCCTCCGTCCTCGGTGCCCGCAAGACACGCGACGAGGTGGGTGCACAGGGATTCTTCAATACGATGTGGCTCAAACTTGAACGAGGCATCGGCTCTCTCGCCTATCAGGGACAATGGAACCTCTTCGACCAAATCATTATCTCCGAACCCCTCATGAACGAACAATTGGAGAGCGGCAAGTGGTGTTACTGGAAATCGCAGATATTCAATAAACCCTTCCTCACCGTTCAGGAAGGAAAAGATAAAGGCACGCCCCTGCGTACCCATAAAGCCGGCGTTTGGCAGGATGGATACGGAGACCACTATCCTACAATGATTTATCTCTATCGTAAATAAACTACTCGCTATATGATTTCTCGTAACGTAGAACCCATCAAGATGCGCAACTATGGTCGCATCATCCAGGATATGATTCGTGTGGCTCAGACCGAGCCTGACCGCACTGCACGTGAACGCCTCACCGTCTATATAGCACAGTGTATGCGGCAACGCAACATGGTGTGGAACAAAGACCAGGAGATTGGTGCACAGCGTATCAAAGACGATATACGCACCCTCAGCAACGGAGGCCTGTCAACCGACTTCCCCGGCTTCGATGAGGCTATACAGCAGCGCAAAGCTGACTTCAACGTCCGCCCCGACCGCAAGAATCATGAGGCTAAGCCCGCTCAGCAACAGCCCTCACAGCAACAGTCCTCACAGCAACAGCCTGTAACTAAACCTGCACAGCCGGAAAAACCTGCCGCACAACAACCTGCACAAGAAAAGCCTGCTGCGGAAAAACCTGCTGTTGCCCCTGCGCCTAAAAAACGCGGACGCCCGTCAGGTCGTAAAAACGCCCGTCACGAATAATGACGATGCGACCGTGGCGTAGCATCTTGCTTACACCCGGTGTCTCTGTAGAAAACTCTTGGATATTGGTAGGCGTAGCCTGATAGGCTGCCCACGCATTTGGTATGCCGTAGCCGTAATGGTCATCGGGATGCGCATAACGGTCCGCCGAACGGATGATGCGCTCGCGTATCTGCATAGCATTCTCGTCGGGAAGAGCCGACCATACACAGGCCGCCATGCCTGCTAACAGCGGACAAGCAAAACTGGTGCCATTGGAGCGATAGGCTACGTTATTGGCATTATATACCGTCGTCCGTACACCTACGGCACACACCTCCGGTTTGATGCGATCGTCCCAACTCGGTCCGTAAGAAGAGAACGAGCCGATGAGACTGTCTGTATCCACTGCCCCTACCGTCAATATACTGTCTGCATCAGCCGGAGCCGACAGATAACGCCAATCGTCAGTGCCTTCATTACCTATCGCTACACATAGCAGCATACCCTTACGGGCAGCAATCGTGGCAGCACGCGAGGCACGCGTACGGCGACCGTCCATATCCTGATACGTATAACTCCAACTGCTGTTGTCGAACTGTGAATAGCCCAGACTAATCGATACGATATTGACTCCCAGACTGTCGCACAACTCCAATGCCGCCACTAAATTGTCCGGCTCTTTGGGCGACTCGTACGGGTCTTCTTCGCTCTGGATGACTACATACTCCGCCTCAGTAGCTGCACCGTGGTAGTTGCTCGTCTTAGCGGCTATCGTGCTCAAGCACGCTACGCCGTGGTCGCTGCCTGTGTCATACACGCCTTGCGTGTCGTCATCGACAAACGAATAGGCTCCGATGATACGCTGACGCACATAATCGAAACATCCTAAAGTCGGTAACTTGGCAAACGACCCGTCGATGACGGCGATGCGTATGCCTTGTCCTTCATAGCCTTGCTCATGCATAGGCAGGAGGTTGTATGTACTCAACTGTTTGCCGCTATAGGCATAGTCGCTGCCTATATTATCTGTACGCAGTTTACGCCGTTGGGGAGCGCCATAGAGTAGGGGACTGTGGTCGCGCGTCATCGTCACCTCTGTGACAAAAGGCAGGCTGCGCAGCGATGCGGCAGTAGCCTCTGAGGCCTCCACCGTCGCGCTGTTCATCCATCGCGACACGTGACACACGCGCGCTCCTCGTGCCCGCAGACTATCTACATAAGCCGGCACAACGGCGTAGTCCAATGAATCAGTAGCTATATGCCACTGCTCACGCTGCTCTACAGCCCGAGCGGACAAGGCTACGGGATGTGACCCGGCCTTGTCCGCAAACTGTACGTACCAAAAGAAGGCAAACGCAAGAAGCATATTTAATCTTCTTCTGCCTGCTGAGCAGCGTATTCCTTGATGAGCTTATCCTGTACATCGGCAGGCACGAGCTCGTAGGATTTGAACTTCATGGTGAAGGTAGCACGACCGCCGGTAATACTCGACAGCGTGGTGCTGTAGCTCGACATCTCCTTCAGCGGAACGAGAGCTTTGAGGCGTTGGAAGTTCTTTTCGGCTTCCATACCCAATACCATACCGCGACGACCGTTGATATCGCTCATTACGTCACCCATCATTTCACCGGGAACCAATACCTCTACTTCGTAGATAGGCTCCAGTACTTTCGGGTTGGCGTTACGGAAGGCCTCGGCGAAGGCGTTACGACCTGCCAGACGGAACGATATTTCGTTACTGTCTACCGGGTGCATCTTACCGTCGTAGATGATGACGCGTACGTCACGAGCATACGAACCGGTCAACGGGCCTTGCTCGATACGGTCCATGATACCCTTCAGGATAGCCGGGATAAAGCGTGCATCGATAGCACCACCTACGATAGAGTTGATCAATACCAACTTACCGCCCCACTCCAGAGGTATCTCTTGGGTATCCTTAACGGAAATCTTATATTCCTGGTTACCGAACTTATAGGTCTCCTTAACGGGCTCACCTTCTACATACGGCTCTACGATCAGGTGTACTTCACCGAACTGACCGCTACCACCGGACTGTTTCTTATGACGATAGTCGGCACGAGCGGACTTGGTAATCGTCTCACGATACGGAATCTTAGGCTCTACGAACTCTACCATCATCTTATCATTGTTCTCCAGACGCCATTTGAGGGTGCGCAAGTGGAACTCACCCTGACCGCTTACGATGGTCTGCTTCAACTCTTTCGATTGCTCGATAAGCCAAGTGGGATCCTCTTCGTGCATGCGGGTCAGCAGAGCACTCAACTTCTCGGCATCAGCTTCATTGACGGGCTTGATAGCGCGACGATATTTGGGTTCGGGATATTGAATAGCAGGATAGGTGTTGTCGCAATCCTTGGCGTTGAGGGTGTTACCCGTGCGGGTATCTTTCAACTTAACGGTAGCAGCGATATCACCTGCAGCAACTTCGTCTACCGGCACGCGGATACTTCCGGCTACGGTATACAATTGCGAGATACGCTCCTTAGAGCCGCGGTCCATATTCTGAAGGTCATCGGCACCATGAATAGTACCTTGCATTACCTTGAAGTAGTTAACCTCACCGATATGCGGTTCTACGCTGGTCTTGAAGATGAACATCGAAGCGGGAGCTTTAGCATCGGGAATTACTTCCTTACCGTCAGCCGTCTTGGGCTTAACAGCGTCAGCTACTGCTGGGGCCATTTCGCCAAGGAACTCCATCAGACGACGAGCACCCATATCCTTAACGCCGCAAGCGCACATCACGGGATATACACCTGCCTCAGCGAAGACTACTTTCAGACCACGCATGGTCTCTTCCTCGCTCAGCGTTCCTTCTTCAAAGAATTTCTCCATCAGAGCCTCATCAGCCTCGGCGGCCATCTCGTGAAGAGCACCTAAGAGTTCTTCTACCTTACCTTGCTCCGAAGCGGGGATATCTTTCATCTCAGGAGCTCCGCCTTCGGGCTTCCAGACTAACATCTTGCCTTTCAGCACATCGATAACCGAGTTGAAACCGGCACCGGCGTTAACGGGATATTGTACCAAAACGACTTTATTGCCGAAGTTGTCCTTCAGCGCCTCAAAAGTGCGCTCGAAGTTGGCATTCTCGTGGTCACATTTGTTGACAACAAATACCACGGGCTTCTTGGCGTTCTCTGCCAAGCGGAAGTTGTTCTGCGTACCTACTTCTACGCCGCCGTTAGCGGTCAATACGATAACTGCTGTGTCTACTACGTGCAGGGCGGTTACTGTACCTCCGCAGAAGTCGTCCGAACCGGCGCAGTCAATCATGTTGAGTTTCTTGCCGCCGAACTCGACGTTACATACTGTGGAGAAAACGGAATAACCGTACTCTTTTTCTACCGGGAAGTAGTCGCAAACCGTCGACTGTGCTTCAATAGTACCGCGACGTTTGATAACACCAGCCTCGAAGAGCATCGACTCCATCAAGGTGGTCTTACCCGATCCGCTACCGCCCATTAAGGCAATGTTTTTGATTTCGTTAGCCTGATAAACTTTAGCCATAAGATAAGTTGTGTTTTTATGTTATTATTCTGAATTTTTATTCGCTTAGGGATTCATTCACGCACATTGGCCTACAAAAGTACAACTTTTTTTGCATATACACAAATTTTCCTGCATTTTTTTGCATTTTAGCGAATCATATCATCGCCAAAGAAGGGTTGCAAGGCTTTCGGTATGCGAATTCCTTCTTCGCACTGGTTATTCTCCAGCAGGGCTGCGACGATGCGCGGAAGGGCCAAAGCCGAACCGTTGAGGGTGTGCGCAATCTGCACTTTCTTGTCCTCAGCACGACGATAACGGCATTTGAGACGGTTGGCCTGATAGGTGTCGAAATTAGAAGTCGACGATACTTCGAGCCAACGATGCTGTGCCTCGCTGTATACCTCAAAGTCATAACAAATAGCAGCGGTGAAACTCATATCGCCACCACTCAGACGCAGGATACGGTAGGGCAGTTCCAATTTCTTGAGCAATCCTTCTACGTGTGCTAGCATTTCCTTATGCGAAGCATCCGAATGTTCGGGCGTGTCGATGCGCACGATCTCTACTTTCGAGAACTCATGCAGACGGTTCAGTCCGCGTACATCCTTACCGTAACTGCCGGCCTCGCGACGGAAACACTCGGTATAAGCGCAGTTCTTGATAGGCAACTGAGCCTCGTCGATAATCTCATCGCGATAGAGGTTAGTTACAGGAACCTCAGCTGTTGGGATAAGATAGAGGTCATCCACCTCGCAGTGATACATCTGTCCCTCTTTGTCGGGCAGTTGTCCTGTTCCGTAACCGGATGCCTGATTGACTACTGCCGGCGGCATAATCTCTATATATCCTGCCTTACCAGCCTCGGTGAGGAAGAAATTGATAAGGGCGCGTTGCAGACGAGCTCCTTGCGCCGTATATACGGGGAAACCGGCACCTGTAATCTTAACACCCAGGTCGAAGTCGATAAGGTTGTATTTCTTAGCCAACTCCCAGTGGGGCAGTTTGGCGTATGCGGGTTGCGGGTCTTCGGCTGCAGGCCAGTCTTTGAGGGCGATAGCAGCACCCTCGGCACTGAAAGCTTTCTCGTTGGGTTGATCCAAAGCGGCTAAAGCGGCTCCGAATTTCCATCCGCCTACTTTGACTGCCAGGTTATCCTCTGCGCTCGCACCTTGGGGAACGAGGTCATAAGGTACATTGGGGATAGTGAGCAGCAACTTAGTCTGTGCCTCTTCGGCAGCAGCCATCTGTGTGTCGTATTGCGCAATCTGAGCCTTCAGGTCGCCTGTCTGAGTTTTGGCGGCCTCGGCCTCATCGCGTTTGCCTTGGGCCATCAGAGCTCCAATCGACTTGCTGAGACGGTTCATCTCGGCTGCGGCGGCATCTTTCTGCTGCTGAGCAGCTTTGCGCTCGGTGTCCAGACGCAATACTTCTTCTATCGCCTCGGTAGCACCGGCAAAGTGCTTCTTCTCCAGACCCGCGATGACGCGAGCCTTATCGTCATAAATCTGTTTTAATGTTAACATTGTATTGTGGTTTATCTAAAATCAAACAAAAATCTCCCACCGGAAGCCAAAGCCTCGGTAGGAGATTAGAGATACTTTCTCCGCCGATTATGCTTCAGCAGCTACCGGCTGGATGGAGACGTACGACTTGTTGTCGCGTTTTTTAGTGAAAGTTACAATACCGTCGGTGAGGGCGAAGAGAGTATGATCGCTACCCATGCCCATGTTTGCTCCGGGGTTGTGTTGCGTACCGCGTTGGCGAACGATAATATTACCGGCCTTAGCGAATTGACCGCCCCAAATTTTTACACCAAGTCGTTTGCTTTCTGATTCACGGCCGTTCTTAGAACTACCGACACCTTTCTTGTGTGCCATAATCTAAATCCTTTCTTTTTTAAGCAACAACAATTTCTTTAACGATGATGTTGGTCAAGTCCTGACGGTGACCGTTCAGTTTCTTGTAACCTTTGCGGCGTTTCTTGTGGAAGACGAGAATCTTCTCTCCGCGGCACTCGTTGTCGAGTACTTCGCAAACCACTTTAGCGCCCTTAACGTAGGGAGTACCTACTTTTACTTTACCCTCGTTGTCCAGGAGCAAAACGTTCTCAAATTCAACGGTTGCGCCCTTCTCGAGTTCGTTCATACGATTGATGAACAATTTCTTGCCAGCCTCTACCTTAAACTGCTGGCCTTTCATTTCTACAATTGCGTACATGAGTACTGTTGTATTTAATGTTATGCGGTGCGGCGATAACCCTTTTCCTGTGCGCTGCTGCTATAAGCTCATACGCGGCGGCGGTTATACTTATTCAGCCTTTCCGTAAAAAAGCGTGCAAAATTACTACAAATTTTTGGAATACGCAAATATTTTTGTCTTTTTTCTAAAAAAAACTCATTTTTTCCTGTTTACGGTACTCTCACACAGGCGTGCAGCATCCGTATCAGGCAGGCATTCCAGTTCGTGCAACGGGATGAGTTGTATCATCTCCGCAATAGTGGTATATAGGGCATCCATCATTGCCGGCACTATCTTTAGTCCGCTGGCCGACGAAAGCATATAGGCGTACGCTTCGGGCAAACGCAACTGACGAATCTTGTTATGCGGTGCCTGGCACAGTTTGACAATACCTCCTACCGGCACATCTCGATTGATGTAACAGGGCGTCTTGCCGCTCCAGGGCGATCCGTATACGCGCACCTGACGCTGACCTTCGTGGTCCAATACGCGCAGGATAGGGTTGTCGTCATTAAGCAGACGAGCATCGTCAAAAGCCTCTTGCCATAGACGCGAATGGGTCGACTTACCGGTTCCGGAATGACCTAAGAACAAGAAGCCATGCCCGTCTTTGACTGTCACTGACGCGTGCATCTCCAATACCCCTTTGTCGGCAGTAGTGAAAGCATACATCAGCATGGCCGTATTGTCGATGGCGAAGCGCGTATCGGCTGATTCAATCTGCAGCGTCACCTGGTTGAAGTCATAACTTGCGCGGATGCGAGTGCAAATCTCACCCGCTTTATTCTTAGCTACCTGCAGCAGCCAATCGTCTTCCTTATTATTTTCGCGTGCGGGCAGGCGATAAACCTCTATGCGGGGCATATCCTCGTCCGACGTGTCGGTGTAGACAGTCTTCTTATCCGATGTGTCGCCTACGTTGCCCGGAGTGATGTCGAACAGACGTTCCGGCGCTTGAGATGCGGGGATAACGAAAGGCTCGTAGTTGGTCAGTACGGCCAACTGCTCCGGCTCGGCGGCGATAGAGAAGGCCAGTCCTGCTACTCGATAATACCTGCGTTCAACCATGTGTCTAATGTCTTTTGTGCGTCTGCCAGAGCTTGTGCGTCACTTACTTCGTACTCTTCGGTCAGCAGGTTGGCCAGACGCTGTGCGTCAAACTCCGAACCGTCGGCAACCTTGTCCCATAAGTATGCTGCCGACTCGTTCATGGTGATCATCTTGTTGAAGTTGATCTGCTCCAATCCTTCGCCAACTAAAATAAACTCATCACCCAGCGGGCGCAGTTTGAATCCTTTCTGTATATGCATATTGGTAATTCTTAATTCTTAATTCGTAATTTTTAATTTTTAATTTTTAATTCCTCCCAGCCACTTAAGCTTTTTGCGGTACGCTTTCAGTAGCCATTTCCGAACGGGCAGCAATCTATACCACCATCGTCCTCGTCCGGGCTTATGGGAGCGCCCGTTGGGACGGGTGACAGATATAACGCGTCCGATAACATCGGCCTTGCTGCACCCTTCTGTCCCCATAATGTTCCCGTCGCCCATGAGCATCAACGTATCGCCGTCAATACCTATCAGGCGGTGCAGCACAAAGCGATCCGGTGCCACGCGGCAGAGCAGTATATCGCCTACTTTTACCTCTTGTGGACGTTCCAGAGTCACACTGTCGCGTCCACCCTCAATGAACGGCCGCATACTCACTCCGCTGGGCGTAAAGTGCACTTCCCGTCCTTCCCGCAGCATGCGATCCATCTCAGGGATCAATATGGCATTTGCTACCAAATGTGGCATTTCTATTCTTTTTAAAAAAAAGAGAGCGACAAACTCTCTTTTCTCGGCGGAAAGTGAGGGATTCGAACCCCCGGTACGACGTAATGCGTACACCACATTTCGAGTGTGGCTCTTTCGACCACTCAGACAACTTTCCGGATACTTCTTGTCGAAAGCGGGTGCAAAAGTACAGCTTTTTTCTGATATACGCAAATTTTTTCGGTACTTTTTTTTGAAATGTCAAAAATATTTTATACTTTTGCAGCCAAATACCAACACCTAACGCCAAAGAATATGAAAAAACTCTCCTTCTTTTTAGCTTTTCTTGCTATCAGTACGTTCTGTCTTGCGGACGTAGAATTGACATCCGGTAGCCTCAGTGCGCTTAAGAAATCCGGCGAGTATGCCTACGTAGAAATCGATTGGTCGCAGGCCAAAGTGGTTGAACTTGGTCGTAATGATCGGGTAGAAAAGAACTTCGGTTCTATCGATGCCTACAACAAACGCCAAGGCTCCGACTGGGTACGCGACTGGCCGAGTGTGAAGCTTTCTATTGTCAATGCTACGGCTTGGGAGAAATACCCGGCACGCAAGTGTTTCAATAAGAAGAACAGGGACGGCGTCCTCATCACTGTCAATCCGCAGGTGTGGAAGGCTTATCAGTCTACCAGCGACGCGGATGAGCGTGAGGGAATGAAAGACCATTGTATCTGGGTCAATCCGTCTAAAGCCAAGTATAAATTTGTGCTGACCGTTACGCAAATCGATATGGGTAACGGTGTCGCCTCGGGCTTTGGTGTGAAAATGTCTACCGGCGGTGCTATTATGTCCGGCACAATTAAGCTCGTGGATATTAAATCCGGCAAGACCCTGGCTACGATAGCCGTTAAGAATTGCAAGGGTATCGGCAACTATTCCCAGCGTACGCGTCTGATGGATGTTGTTGTCGGCGAGATCTTCGGTTCTATCCCGTCGCTGATGTAATCGCTCTGCGGCCGGCATAGCGTATGCTGTATTCGTTGATTATATCGTTACCGATGTTGGTGTGCCTGTTTTGGTGCATCTTTTTCGCCGCACGCGCCTTCCGTGAGGACGATGAACCGCGTGTCAAGTATACCATACTCCTTTTCTACGTTGCTTCTACCGTATTGTACATCAACCATTGGTTGTTCTTTTCGGATTGCGAGACTACGATAGGAGCGTATATTTACCTGCTGGCCAACCTCAGCGTCTATCCTTTGTATTATATGTACCTGCGTGCTCTCACGCGTACACGACTCATGTGGGACAACTTCGTCCTCTTTGTGCCTACTGCCCTGATGGCGGTCATCTTCCCGTTGAACCGCTATTGGGGCGGAGTAGAGCAAGCTCACCTGCTCATAGCGTCACGTACCTGTTTTGCTGTACAAGTCGTCTGGGTTTGGATATGCGGTTTCCGATTGCTTCGTGCTACGCAACGGCGTATGGATAATACTTATGCCGATGACCGCAGTTATATACTTCAACCTACCCACACCTTGCTTATCCTCCTTGGGCTCACGGCGGTCTTTTCTATGCTGCTAAATGTCCTCGGTCGCGAACTGTTTGACGATAGTTGGTTGGTCTATATCCCGGCGGTGTTGATGTCTATCCTGCTTTTCAGTCTGGGGTATGTAGCAGCGCATACTACCTTGCCTGTCGAGACCGTTGCTCCGGAAGAGACTCTCGAGGAGGACCAAGCTACGATGCAGGAGACGGACGAATTGATACAAAAGATTACTACTGTTTTGCGCGAAGAACACCTCTTTGCCGATTCTCATTTTACTATCCAAGACCTGGCTTCGGCTATTGGCAGCAACCGCACCTATGTCTCCAATAGTATCAATCGTCGCACGGGTCTTAGCTTCTCTCAATTCATTGCGCGTTACCGTGTCGAGTATGCGCAGACCATCCTCAGCGACCGGCATTATGCTTCTGACCATGATGCTATTGTTACGGCCATCGCCCTCAGCGGCTTTGCTTCGCCTCAGGCTTTCTATCGTATCTTTAAGGACGTCACCGGTCTGACTCCTCTCCAATATCGTCAAAAAAACGCCTAATTCTGCATTTTTGTACGATTTGTGAATAGAATTGTACGATTTGTGAACGATATATCCTAAAAAAGTCGTAACTTTGCGGCCGATTTTGATATATACGCGCACATGTTACGTCGCATACAAAGCATTCTTCTTCTGATCGCGCTCCTTCTCGGGAGTGTGGGGATGAACTATGTGCAGGCGGCGAATGTGACGCTGACGGTTACAGCAAGTCCGGCGGCGGGTGGTCAGGTGCGAATTGCTAACGGATCTTGGACAACTTCAACGAACGGCACAACATCAAGAAGTGTTATGCAATCTACGCCCATGAGCATCTCCGCTCAGGCTGCTTCCGGATACACGTTCTCACAATGGAACGATGGTAATAAAAATGCCACTCGAGCGGTACAGATTACGAAAAACACCACTTACACCGCGACGTTTATCCCCAACACGGTGACGTTGACGGTGACCTCCAATAATACCAACTATGGTACGGTCACCGGTGGTGGTACTTACAACTATGGAACGTCTGTGACTATTAAAGCCACCCCGAAGACCGGATACCATTTCGTCCAATGGAGTGACGGCAACACTACTGCTTCCCGTTCTATTACGGCAACCGCCAATGCCTCTTATCAAGCGACTTTTGCTGTCAACCAGTATACGCTAACAGTGAAGACCGCTGCGAATAACACGACACAAGGAACGGTGAAGATCAATAGCGGTACAGCCGGAGCCAGTGCTTCCGCTACGATTAATCACGGTTCATCTGCAACCATTACCGCCACTCCGGCTACCGGTTACCATTTTGTCCAGTGGAATGACGGCAACACTACGGCTTCCCGTTCCGTAACGGTAACAGCGGCAAAAACCTACACGGCGACCTTTGCTATCAACCAGTATACGCTGACGGTGAAGACCGCGACCGGAAACGTCACACAAGGAACGGTAAAGATCAATAGCGGTACAGCCGGAGCCAGTGCTTCCGCTACGATTAATCACGGTTCAACAGCAACCATTACCGCAACGCCAAAGACGGGATATCATTTCGTGAAGTGGAACGATAACAACACGACTGCTTCGCGTCAGGTTACGGTAACAGCTGCTGCTACCTATACGGCTACTTTTGCCATCAATACATATACGATTAAGTTCGTGAACGGCAGTACCACCTTGCAGACCTCGACGGTCAATCATGGTGTCACGCCTTCGTATACGGGTACAACACCTGCCAAATCGGCTACGGCCCAATATTCCTATACCTTCAGCGGTTGGAGTCCAACTGTTGCTGCGGCAACCAAAGACCAGACCTATACGGCGCAGTTCACCAGTACCGTCCGGTCGTATAAAATCACCGGCTCGTCATCCAATACCGCTAAGGGAACGGTCAGCGGTACGGCGACAAAGCAATACGGTCAGACAGTCACCCTGACGGCTACGCCGAAGGAGTGTTTCAAGTTTGTGCAGTGGACCGATGGCAACACAGACAACCCGCGTACGGTGACCGTAGCCGGTACCAAGACCTATACCGCTACCTTTGAGGAAGCCCTCAGCGGTACGTGCGGCACGGATGTGAGGTGGTATCTGAATGAATGTACCGGCGTGCTGCGTATCGAAGGTACGGGCGCAATGACGAATTATTCTTCCTATTCTGCTGTCCCCTGGTATAGTAAGCGAACGGCCATCACCTCTGTCACTATTGCCAGCGGCGTGACGAGTATAGGAAACTATTCCTTCTATGGTTGCTCCAATATGACTTCGGCGACCATCCCTGCGTCGGTTACCACTATCGGTACGTATGCGTTTTATAACTGTTGGGCGATGGAGTCGCTGTATATCACCGATCTGGCGGCGTGGTGTAACATCAGTATGGGCGACCAATCCTGCTCACCCTTCTATCGCAATGTGAATTCAAACTATTTGGGAGGCGGAAACCTGTATGTGAATAATACCAAAGTTACCGCCCTGACCATCCCTAACGGCGTGACGGCAATTGCCAGCTATGTTTTTGTGGGGTTTGGTTTCACTTCTATCCAGTTTAATCAGGCAACCTCTATTGGTAATTATACCTTCGCCGGTTGTCATGGCCTGACCTCTGTTACCATCCCTACCGGGGTGACTACTATTGGCTACAACTCGTTCGCCTATTGTACCCATCTGCAATCGATGTCTATACCGGCATCGGTCACTTCTTTGGGGTCAGCGATGATGTATAACTGCCAGGCGCTGACGGATATCTATGTCTCTTGGACGGGAACGGTACCTGCTTGGCAAAATAGTTTCACCTCCAAATCCCCGCAATCGAGTATCACCCTGCATGTACCTTGTGGAGCGGGCGAGGCCTATTATGCGGCAAGCGGATGGAAGAGTTATACCATCACCGGTAGCGGCTCTTCGTCTTACACGCTGACCGTTCAGTCGGGAAACAGTACTTTGGGCACGGTGCAGATTGATACCGACGATGCCGGAACGACCGTCTTCAAGTCCGTGCATTGTGAAGATACACATACCATAACGGCTATCCCGTCCTATTCCTCTAACTGCTCCTATTTCTCCCAATGGAGCGACGGCAATACGGACAATCCGCGCAGGGTAGGTATTAGTGCTAATAAGACTTTTGTCGCCCAGTTCGAAGAAGGTGTCGCAGAGGGAACGTGTGGCACCAATCTCACATGGTATCTCAGTTGCGACGGCGTACTGACCATCAGCGGAACGGGCGTAATGATCAATTACTCCGGCGCAAACTCTGTGCCCTGGTCTGCTTTACGGAAATCGATAACATCGGTAGTCATACAGAGCGGTGTAACGAGGATAGGAGCCTATGCCTTCTATGGCTGTGCGGCGTTGAAGAACATCACTATTCCCAATACCGTGACCAACATTGGAAACTATGCTTTCTATGGTTGTTTATCGTTGAAGAATATCTCTATTCCCAACACCGTGACCACTATTGGATACGATGCTTTCTACAACTGTACCGCCTTGACATCCGTCACTATTCCCAACGGAGTGACAACTATCCAAACATACACCTTCTATAACTGCGTCTCATTGACATCCGTCACTATTCCCGATGGAGTGACAGCTATCGGCAACTATGCTTTCTACAACTGTTCTGCATTGCCGTCCGTCACTATCCCCAACACCGTGACCACTATCGGTAGCTATGCTTTCAGTTCTTGTTCCTCCTTGCAGGCCGTGACTATTCCGAATAGTGTTACTGCTATTAACAATCAAGCCTTTACCAACGCATTTTCGTTGAGGGATATATCTGTCTCTTGGTCGACAGATGAGACGATTCCTGTGTGGAATAATATAACGAATAGTACGCCGCAGTGCAATATCACCCTGCATATCCCCTGCGGCACGACCGATATCTACCGTGCTAAAAGCGGCTGGCAAGACTATGCGATACAAACCGACTGCGCAGCCACCTATACGCTGACGGTTGCATCCAACAACAGCGAATTAGGATTAGTTCAGTTTGACGGCAATATGCCGTCAAGCAATGTGTCCCAAACGCTCCATGCGGGCGATGTACATTATATCCGGGCGATACCTTCATCTTTCTGCTATACGTTCCTGCAATGGAACGACGGCAATACGGACAACCCGCGACAAGTATCCATCAGTTCGAACACCTCTTATACCGCGCAGTTCAGTGCCGTGAAAGGGGGCACCTGTGGCACTAATGTTACATGGAGTCTCAGTTGTGACGGCGTACTGGTCATCAGTGGAACGGGGGCAATGTCCGATTATGACGGCACGGATATGCCTTGGTATTCGGAGAAAGAGTATATTCAGTCTGTCCGGATAGAAAACGGTGTGACCCGAATAGGCAACTGTGCGTTCTATCAGTGTCCCGCTTTAAGCTCCGTAACTATCAGTAGCAGCGTCACCGAAATCGGTGCTTACGCCTTTGCCTACTGCGCTCAAATACCGTCCATCGTCATCGGTGACCATGTGACAACCATAGGCGACCATGCGTTCTATGGATGCCGGATGAAAACCATTACCATTCCTGCTTCCGTCACGACTATCGGTTCGCAAGCCTTTTACACCTACTATTCGGAGGCACCTCATCTAATAACCGATATCTATGTATCGTGGACGGCAGCGGATGCCATTCCTGTATGGAACTCTATGACCTCTACCTCCTCGTATCCGCAGTATGCCACCACACTGCATATCCCTTGCGGCACGGGAGATATCTATCGCGCCACGACCGGATGGGCCGGCTATGTCATGAAAACCAACTGCAGCCAGTCATACACCCTCACCGTACAGATAGCAGACCCCACTATGGGAATGGTACAGATAGACAATGGTACACCCGGCACCTCGGTCACGCAGAAAGTGTATGTCGACGAGACCCATCATATACGCGCCATACCCGTAGACGGATGCCACTCTTTCTCCCAATGGAATGACGCTGTAACAACCGCCGGACGCAACGTAGCCATCACAGCCAATGCTACCTATACCGCTACATTGACCCAGACTAAAGAACAACTGGCCAGCGGGTCGTGCGGACCCAGTGCTACCTATGTCATCAGTTGCGACAGTGTACTCACCATCAGCGGTACAGGAGCTATCAACAACACTGCCTTCTCCAGCCGCACGAACATAAAGACCGTAGTCATCAATGAGGGTATCACCAAGATAGGAACGCGCGCTTTTGCCAGTTGCTCCAATATGGAATACATCACCTTCCCGAGTACCTTGACCAATCTTGGTTACGGAGGAACCCCCGGTAGTACATCCGACGGCCACGTGTTCTATATGTGCTATAAACTCAAATCTATCTATATCCCGGCAAGCGTAAAGGAAATCGGTATATGGCCCTTGTTGCGTTGCAATGACTTGGAGACTATCGAAGTAGATCCCGATAACAAATATTACGACAGCCGGCAGAACTGCAATGCCATCATCGAGACCCGAACCAACAAGATGATTGCCGGCTGTATGCACACTACCATGCCGCATACTACCGAGATCATCGACCGGTGGTGTTTCGAGTACCTTCATCGACTCAAATCCATGCTCATTGCTTCCAGCGTGCATACTTTCACCGGAAATACCTTCAAGGAGTGCGAGAATCTCAAAGATATATACGTTGAGTGGACAGGTGCCATTCCGGCGTGGAATAGTATTACTACCTGGGCCGAACACCAATACGATAACCTCGATGCCGGCATCACCATCCATGTACCCTGCGGTCATAAAGCACGCTATCAGGCTACGTACGGTTGGAATAATTACAATATCGTCGATGACCACCTCAAAGGCGGTATGTGCGGTATGTATGGCTCTAACCAGACCTGGATGCTCTCCTGCGATAGTATACTCACTATCCGTGGCAATGGTAAGATGGAGGACTTCAACCTTACATCCGGTGGTACAAATGCCGAATGGAGCGCTTACCGCGAGGCGGTTAAGACTATCGTCATCACCGAAGACATAGCCACCATCGGTGAGAATGCCTTCCGCGGATTCTCTAACCTTAAGGATATATACGTCTACGCGATGGAGAATATCCCGGCCTTGCCCGCCAGCAACAACCCTTCCGCTTCCGTCACCCTCCATGTGCCCTGTGGTGCCCTGAAGGACTACCAAGAAGCAGACGGATGGAAGGACTATACCATCGTTACAGAATATACCGCTTCCGGCACCTGCGGAGCGAACGGCGATAACCTCACCTGGACCCTCTGCGACGGCCTCCTGACTATCAGCGGTACGGGAGCAATGGCTAACTGGACCTCTACAGACCTCGTCCCATGGGCAGATTATAGGGAGTCGATATTGTCCGTCGTATTAGAGGACGGCATTACTACTATCGGCAATACGGCGTTTATGAATTGTACCTCGCTGACCTCCGTAGACATCCCCAATAGCGTCACAACTATCGGCGTCAGTGCCTTTTCCGGCTGTTCTTCCATGCACGATATTACCTTGCCCAATACGATTAATCATATTGATTGGGGAGCTTTTCTAAATTGTGCCTCCTTAACCGACTTCTATGTCTCCTGGACAGAGACGATACCAGGCTGGAGCGCGATGACCAATAAGACTCCTAAATCAGATATCACGCTCCATATACCCTGTGGTACAGAGGCGCTATACCAAGCCGCATCTGGCTGGAAAGACTATACCTTCGACTCCGAAGGTGGACCCTTTACCGTCACCGTCCATGCCGAAGACCCGACCATGGGCGACGTAAGTATTACGGTGAACCCGTAAATTTGATATTTGAAATTTGATATTTGAAATTTTTTAAAATATTAACTAATTAACACACCAAATTGTTATGAAAAATTTTATTAAAATTAATCGCGCCCTTGCGGCAGAGAAAAAATTATTCGTAGTGCTTTGCGCAAGCCTCGTATGTGCGATGAATGTAAAGGCTGAAGCCACAGACAGCAAACCCGTTAACTGTGACGGAAGTGTAACCATCACCGCTACTCCGAAATCAGGTTTCCACTTTGTGCAATGGAATGACGGTAGTACCGACGCTACACGTACTATCGACAACATCAAGGAAGCAAAGACCTTCACCGCTACCTTCGCAGCTGACGAAACGGTTATCGACCCCTCTATCGACCCGGGCGTAACGCTTCCCGTAGTTCACGGTACTGTACTCCACCTCAATCCTACTACCGATGACGACTGCTTGGAGTTCGACCACTGGAGCGACATCACCGATCCCAACGATCCCAACTATGCTATCGTGCCGCGTGACTTCGAGTACAACGGTGTATTGCCCACCTTCACCGCAGTCTTCAAGACTAAGATCTATGACGTAACCGTTAACGCCGACGACGCTACCCACGGTGACGTAACTGTAACGGTATTACCGTAAACCCATAAACAATAATTTGTGAGGCGCAAGCTTCTGCTATACATATTATTTGTAGCGCTGAGTGTGCCGATATGGGCCATTAAGGTGTCGTGTGGTACGTGGATCGAACTACGGGCCAAGCCTGCTAAGGACTGGCATTTCGACCATTGGAACGATGGCGATACGTCTGCCGTCCGACAGGTCGAGGTGCTCTCCAACGCGCATTACATAGCTTTCTTCGCGTCCGAATGCGAAGACTATGCTAACTTGCCCGTCGTCTCCCTCTACGACTGGCTCCTCATGCTCGATGTGCGGTCTGTACAGGCTATGGGCTATTGGTTCGGCGAGAAAGATGTCTCGTGGTACCGCGTCCGAGGTGAGCCTGACCGTATAGACGGCTCCAATGGCTATGACGATGCCTTCGTATGCCGTGGGTATTATCTGACTCTGGATAAGAACCTCAACGGCACAGGCGACTACTATGCCGTCGTTGATGTCAGCGCCAGTCCGTCAGGTGTACTGTGTACGGGCTATATGCGCAGTGTCCTTGTCCACTTGGCTTCACCCGCGCCGTCACGCTCGGCACCTTTCCTAACGCCTATCCACGTCTCGCGACGGGGACAACTGTTCCTGGCCGGCCTGCCGCCCGACCTGCTCACTACGGTCACTATGTACGACATAGCCGGCCGACCGATAGGTACATTTACTACCTCTGGCAACGAACGCTTTGTCCTCACTGCCCCGGGAGTCTCCGGATGCTATATGATGATTGTCCAAAACGATGAAGGCACCTATACCCTTCGTTATATAGTACGCTAATCCCTAATCGAGAATCGAAAATCGCTAATCAAAACGACCGGCCTGTAAGGGTCGGTTGTTTTGATCTCTAATAGTCCTAAAACAATTGCAATTCAGCAGGCATTAAAAGTGCAAATGTTGTGTATGTCATTCAAAAAAAGTAAACATATAGTCCTAAGACAATCTGGAGTCAAAATATGTGTCTTTTGCCATGTGGCAAAAAAGTAGTAACTTTGCAGAAAAATTATTTGTACAATAAATCTTTGCCTACTACAAGATATGGTACTAATGGTGTGGCAACAAGGCTGACGATAAAGATCACAAACGCACTACCAACAGATCCGGTAACACGATAGGTTCTCCATGTGAGATCTATCGTCCAGATAATTGCTCCTATGATTAACAACCAGAGTATCATACTTCTTTAATTTTCCGCAAAGATACGAAAAATTTCCGATATATGCAAATATATTGACGAAAAAATACAAAAAATCTTATATTTTAGCGCAAAATGGGTAAATTAACAGACGATCAGTTACGATTTATCATCGACATTGAGGCAAACGGTGCCCAAGGTCAGATCAATACGCTGAATGCAGAGATGTTGTGTATGTCATTCAAAAAAAGTAAACATATAGTCCTAAAACAATTGTTACTGACTGAGGGCGCCGACATACACAATAAGGATTATTCCGTTGTGAAAACATTCAGGGTGGGACGAGTCTCGCCCTATTTTTATATAGTCTAAAATTTCCTTATTCCCTTCACCATCTTCCCCTTCCATTGTTCCCCTTCCACCTTCTCCAATCAACAAAAGTAAAGTGCCGATACATTGCTTGGTACTTTTTTGATAAAGAAAGAGTGAAGGGATGAAAGAGTGAACACACATTTTTGTGTGAAAGTGCGACACAAGAGAATACACAAATAAAAAAAAATATTGCGATTTATTGCAGAAAAATTTGCTCATGTAAAAAAAATTATACTACCTTTGCCGCCAAAATTGACGCAAATTAACGAACTAAAACACTAATAAATAACATCCTCCATCTGGTCTAAACTAACCAGCATATTCCATAAGAAATAACACACGTATCTGTGCAATAAGCGTATCAAAAGGCAATCTAACCGACCGTCAAGTGAAACGTCTCGTCCAGATATTCCAACGTCTCGACCAAGAAACCGATTATATCATCCCGAAGAACTAACGTCACTTCTTTCTTTCCTCTCTCAGAACAAGATGACATATGCCTTAGTCACCTGGCATTATTTTCTGTAGAGATATTTGGCAAATACACCCGTTTGGAGACTTATCCGTTGAAATGGGAGATATAGAACGAACAGCCGCGCATGGATACGCGGAGCATAGACGCTAAGAACACAAAAAGATGTGTGAAAGTGTGAAAGTGTGAGCGCTTTCGGCAAGGAGGTCGCATTGGTTCATACCGCTCCGTTAAATGAACAGGCGACTCCTGCCTCCGCTCTTCGCTCCACAACAAGTTGTGTCGCGAGGGGAATAAATAACAACATTATTAACACGCGAAAGTTTTGGTGGGTTGGATATCCGTAGAGTGCGCACTCACTATCAAAGCCAAGCACAAAACTTATGCATTATGGCAAAGAAAAAGCGATAAAGGAAAAGTAAGCAAAAGAAAATTAAAAAAGAAAGTTGAGAGTTGAGAGCTGGTGGTGGTACAAAGTATAGTCATAGTAACACCACCACCTTTTAAAAGAGATAGGGAATAAAGTGGGTAAAGAGTCGGTAAAGAGTCGTTTATGTCGTACGAAAGGAGGTAAGCCATGCAACGCATCAGAAAGGATGAAATAGTACAAAGATTGAAGATTGAAGATTGGAGATTCCAAATTTCAAATTTCAAATTTAAGATTGAAGATTTTAGATTTAGTGATTAGTGAAAGACGGTTGCCCGGGATGGGTGACCGTTTTTCTATTTGTACCTTCGGACTCCGCCTGCGTGTCGTTGCACGCATTCCCCCGAATTTACGTTCGCACTAACGTGCAAACTGCAATCTTTTGCGTCAAAATCTCAATTTATGCGAGCATAGTTGATTTTTTGGCGCAAATTCTTGCAAATTTGATTATTTTGTAGTAATTTTGCAGCCGATATTGCCGGAGTAGGCAATTGAGCATAGAAAAGAAGCTAAAAAATACACTATAATGGAATTAAGTGAACAAGAATTAGTACGCCGCCAGAGTCTGCAGACGATGCGCGAAATGGGCATCGACCCGTACCCGGCGGCAGAGTATGTAGTAACCGGCTATTCTACCGATATCAAGGCTAATTTCGTCGATGAGGTTACGGGTGAGGGGTTACAGGTTACGGGAAAATGGCACACCGGTGACGCGGTAAGTATCGCCGGACGACTGATGTCCAAACGTATCATGGGTAAGGCCTCCTTCATCGAGTTGCAAGACTCCAAAGGACGTATCCAAGTGTACGTCTCGCGCGATGACATACAAGAACCGGTTACGGGTGAGGGGTTACCGGTTACGGGAGAAACTGCACCTCTGACCGTGGAACAGCAGATGTATAACGTCGTATTCAAAAAACTCCTCGACATAGGCGACTTCATTGGTATCGAAGGCTTTGTCTTCCGCACCCAAATGGGTGAGATATCGGTGCATGCCAAGAAACTGACCGTCCTCGCCAAATCGCTCAAACCGCTGCCTATCGTTAAATACAAAGACGGTGTAGCCTACGACGGCTTCAATGACCCGGAACAGCGTTATCGTCAGCGTTATGTAGACTTAGTAGTCAACGAGGGCGTTAAAGATACTTTCCTCAAACGCGCCACCATCCTGCGCACCATGCGTCAGGTCTTTGATGAGGCAGGTTATACCGAAGTGGAGACACCTATCCTGCAACAGATAGCCGGCGGCGCATCGGCTCGTCCCTTCATCACGCACCACAACACCTTGGACGTAGATATGTATCTGCGTATCGCGACAGAGCTCTATCTGAAGCGTCTCATCGTAGGCGGCTTTGAAGGCGTATACGAGATAGGCCGTAACTTCCGCAACGAGGGTATGGACCGCAGTCACAATCCCGAGTTCACCTGCATGGAGCTCTATGTGCAATATAAGGACTACAACTGGATGATGTCCTTCACCGAGCAACTGCTGGAGCGCATCGCCATCGCCGTCAACGGTACCACCAAAGTGCAGATAGGTGACCACGAAGTGGACTTCAAAGCTCCCTACCGCCGTCTGCCTATCTTAGAGGCCATCCGCGAGAAGACCGGTCTGGACCTGGCTGCTATGACCGAAGACGAGATACGCGCAGAGGCTAAGAAACTCGGTGTAGAAGATACCGAGCACATGGGCAAGGGTAAACTCATCGACGAGATCTTCGGTGAGACCTGCGAGGGCACTTTCATACAGCCTACCTTCATCACCGACTATCCTGTCGAGATGTCGCCGCTGACGAAGATGCACCGCTCCAAACCCGGACTGACCGAGCGTTTCGAGTTGATGGTCAACGGTAAGGAGTTGGCTAACGCTTATTCCGAGCTCAACGACCCGATAGACCAATACAACCGCTTCGTCGAGCAGATGAAGTTGGCGCAGAAGGGTGATGACGAGGCTATGGTCATCGACCACGACTTCATGCGCGCCCTCGAATACGGTATGCCGCCTACCTCGGGTATAGGCATCGGTATCGACCGTCTGGCTATCCTCATGACCGGACAACCGACGATACAGGAGGTTCTCCTCTTCCCAACCATGAAACCGGAAGTAATTTGAGATTCCTATGGATAACACTCGTGTAGCTATTTTAGGAAGCGGCAGCTGGGCCACCGCCCTGGCCAAGATAGTGATGACCAACCAATCGCATATTGCGTGGTACATACGTCGTCAGGAAGCTATCGATGCCTTTGTCAGCAACGGCCAGAATCCCGGTTACCTGAGTAATGCTCACTTTGATACCAATCGTATCCATTTCTCCACGGATATCAACGACATCATCGCCCAATCGGACGTACTGATCTTAGCCGTACCTTCGCCGTATGTCCAGAAGACGATGAGTCAGGTGCACCTCAGTATGAAGAATAAGATTATCGTCACCGCCGTTAAGGGTATGATTCCCGAGGAGAACAGCATCATCACCGATTACCTCCACGAGCATTTCGACATACCGATGAACAACCTGGCCGTCATAGCCGGACCCTGTCACGCCGAGGAGATAGCCCTGGAGCGATTGAGTTACCTGACCATAGGCTGTGCCGACCGTCAACGTGCCGAACTCATCGGACGTATTCTCTCTACTCCTTACGTGCGCACAACGGTCAGCCAGGACGTCAACGGCTTGGAGTACTCCAGCGTGATGAAGAATATTTACGCTATCGCAGCAGGTCTATGCCAGAGTCTGCGTTATGGCGATAACTTCCAGTCGGTACTGATCTCCAATGCTATCCAAGAGATAGAACGCTTCACGCAAGCTGCGTATGGCGTGCCCCGCGACATCAATGCCAGCGGTTATCTGGGCGATGTATTGGTGACCGCCTATTCCAAGTTCTCCCGCAATCGCCAGTTTGGCCAGATGGTCGGCATGGGCTATAGCGTTCGCGCCGCCCAGATGGAGATGCAGATGATTGCCGAAGGCTATTACGGCACACGTTGTATACACGAACTCAACGAACGCCTGCAGGTGTCGCTGCCTATCGTGGATGCTATGTACCGTATCCTCTACCAACAGCAGTCGCCGACTATCGTCGTTCAAGAACTAACACAAGAACTAATGTAATTACAACAATATGAAACACATCACTTTTTCGTATGCTTCGGCTCTTAAGGCCGAGAAAGTCAACCAATGGAAAGAGCAAGTCATCGCTGCTGACAATACCCTCACTTCCGGTACCGGCAAGGGTAATGACTTTTTAGGATGGCTGCATCTGCCTGAGGATATCCAACCTCAGTTACAGGATATCCAGGCTACTGCCGACATGCTCCGCCGCGAATGCGACATCATCGTCTGCATTGGTATAGGCGGCAGTTATCTGGGCGCTAAAGCCGTCAACGAGGCTCTCCTGTCCAGCTTTGGTGCATTGGAAGGCAATAAGCCCCAAGTGGTCTATGCCGGACAAAACATCGGCGAGGACTACCTCTATGAGTTGCAAGCCCTGCTCAAAGGTAAGAAATTCGGTATTATCTGTATCTCTAAGTCCGGTACTACTACCGAGCCCGCTCTGGCTTTCCGTCTCCTCAAGACCCAACTGGAGCAGCAGCAAGGCAAGGCTGCAGCACAGCGTCTGATTGTCTGCATCACCGATGCTAAACGGGGTGCGCTGCGTACACTCGCTACGCAAGAGGGATACAAGACCTACGTCATCGAAGACAATATCGGCGGCCGCTTCAGCGTTCTCTCGCCGGTAGGTCTGCTGCCTATTGCCTGCGCCGGATTCGATATCCAAGCCCTCATACAAGGTGCTGCCGATATGGAGGCACAATGTGCGCTGCCCTTCGAGCAAAATATAGCTATGCAGTATGCCGCTGCCCGCAACGAACTCTATCAGCGTGAGGGCAAGAAAGTAGAAATGCTCGTTAACTTCCACCCCAAACTCCACTACGTAAGCGAATGGTGGAAACAACTCTACGGCGAGTCGGAAGGTAAGGATAAGAAAGGTATCTTCCCCGCCTCGGTCGACTTCACTACCGACCTGCACTCGATGGGACAATATATCCAGGACGGCGAACGCATCCTCATGGAGACGGTTATCTCGGTCAGCAAGGCTAATCATGAGGTTATCTTCCCGCACGATGAGCAAAACTTGGACGGTCTGAACTTCCTGGCCGGTAAGCGCGTCGACGAGGTGAATAAGATGGCCGAGTTAGGCACGCGCCTGGCACACGTGGACGGCGGTGTCCCGAATATGCTCATCGAGTTGCCCGTGTTGAACGAATACTATTTGGGTGAGCTCATCTATTTCTTCGAGCGTGCCTGCGGTATCAGCGGTTATCTGCTGGATGTCAATCCGTTCAACCAACCCGGCGTAGAGGCATATAAGAAAAATATGTTCGCCCTGCTGGACAAACCCGGCTACGAAGCCGAGAGCGCAGCACTGCGTGCACGACTGAAAGAATAATACGAAATACAATAAATTTGCACAACTATGACAAGAACAACCTTTAACAAGCTTCGCGAGGTGAAAGACAGCCTCCCACACGGCAGTATGGCTGCAATAGCCGATGAGTTAGGTATTGCGGCCGACGAAGTAAGAGCATTCTTTAACGGTAGCGGTACGCCGGAGAGTGGTTATCATATCGAGCCGGGACCCGATGGCGGTATTGTGATGATGGACGATACACGCATCCTCGAGGTCGCTCTGCGCATCGCTTGGGTAGCAAAAAATGGCTTGTAAGCGTCTCTTCTCCTTATTATTATGTACGTTTGCGCTTATGTGCGCGTACGCGGACTCTATCCCTGCCCGGCAGCCGGATCCTATGAGTGCGGCAGAGCGTTGGTTGGACCCTTATCCCAAGCATGTAGGCTTGGAGTGGGGTGCTTCAGCCGACCTGATGAGCAACTACATCTTTCGTGGATTGTATGTCGGCGGATTGAGTCTGCAGGCCGATGTTAACGTGGGATACGGAGGGGCCTTTATCGATATGTGGTGGAACATCGGTTCTACCGATTGGACCTTCCGAAATACCAATCCCGCTATCCATTGTGCCCTCAACCCCGAGGTAGACCTGACGGTAGGATTTAGCCGTTGGGGACTGACGGTCCTGTTTATGCACATGTACTATTTCGACCGTTATAGCAACGACCGCTTCACCCGGTATTTCGATTTCGATGACCCGAAGGATGGAGTAGGAGGCATAACGCAAGAATGGCGCATCAAATACAAGGTATCGTCTAAACTGCCTCTGTCTATTATGTGGTGCACCCGCACCTTCGGCCGCGACGGTTGGAATAGCGCTGACGGCACACGCCACAGAGCTTATTCCTCGTATTGCGAACTAGGCTACGACTTCCGTCTGCCCTGGCAACTCACCCTCGAGGCACGTGTGGCGTTTACACCCTGGAAGAGTTTCTATACCGGCTATCAGGGCGAGTTTGCCTTCACCAATGTCACCGCCAAACTGGTGCGCGACTGGGATGCAGGTAAACACTTGGGCGTGAGAGCCTTTGCCCAGATAATGGTTAACCCTTACGATGTGGCCGAGACTGCCCGCAAGAATCCTGACTATGTGTCCGTCAATGGTGGCAGACAATGTATGTGGAACGTGGGATGCGGCATTTATTGGAAATAAATCAATTAGTTAAGTTATAGTTTTAAGGTAAAAATGAAAAAGATTATGATGATTATGGCAGCCGCTGTGATAGCAGTTGCCGCACAGGCTGAGGTGAAGTTCGCCTATGAGGCCGGTGCAGAAGTAGTAACCGCTTACTTATGGCGTGGTCAACTGAATGGCGGTCTGAGTTTCCAACCCGACTTAGAGGTGGGATTCGACACTGAGAATACCGGTCTGCGTGTAGGTACATGGATCTCGATTGGCGCTTCCGATTGGCAGTTCAAGACCAATGCGGCCGAGAAGGAGAATAACACCTTCTTTATCCCCGAGGTAGACCTGATGGCCAACTATAGTTTTTACGGCGCTACAGTAGGTTTGACTTACTATCAGTTGTTCAACTACAACGCCTATGACAAGAAGTACGATCCCTACTACCAGTTGGAGGTAACCGCCGGTTATAACTTCGGCGATCTGCTTAACTTCCCGTTGTATATCAACTGGAATACCATGGTAGCCGGTGACGACGACAATGTGACTGTAGATGTCGACCCCAATACCGGTGAGGAGACAGAGTCTGCCAAACGCGCTTGGTCGTCGTATCTGGAGGTAGGCTACGACCACTCGTTCCCCTATGATATTACCTTAGGCGGTAAGGTGGGTATGTCGCCCTGGAAGAGCGGCCTGTATGGCAATGACCGTTTTGCGGTAGTCAATGTGTCGGTACGTCTGCAAAAAGACTGGGACTTGGACGTTTGCCAACTCTCTCTCTTTGCCGAAGGTGCTATCAATCCTTACGGCGTACGCCAGGATAAAAACAGCGTGTTCATCAATAAGGCCGGTATGGAAAAAGTATACTGCCAGACGATGAACGGCACTATCGGCTTGGGCGTTTGGTTCTAAACGATGAGAGCGCGAGCCGTCATTGGTATAGTAGCATTGTCGCTGGGCTGCATTGTCGCCCTGTCGATGTACAAAAGACCTCCTAAGGCGCAGTATTACTCGCACCAAGGGAAGGTCTTTGGTACCTACTATAATATCCGTTACGAATCGGCAGGCAGTCAGGAACAAGTCGTCCTGGATGCCTTGCACGAGGTAGACGGCTCGCTTAGCATGTTTAATCCTTCTTCTACCTTGTCGCGCATCAATAAGGGTAACGGGCAACCGACAGACAGTCTCTTCGAACGCGTCTATCGTTGTGCATATCCTATTAGTGAACGCAGTAATGGCGCTTTTGACATAACGGTGGCTCCGCTGGTCAACGCCTGGGGATTTGGTTTCCAACATCGTGACCGTATGACGCCGGCGCGGATTGACAGTCTGCGCACGTTAGTGGGGTTTCATAAAATCCGCCTCGTCGATCACCGTCTATGGAAAGACGATGACCGTATCATGCTGGATGCCGGAGCTATCGCCAAAGGCTTTGCCTGCGATGTGGTGGCTGAACGATTGGTGGCACAAGGTTGCACCAACTATCTGGTGGACATCGGCGGCGAGGTTATCGCGCACGGTGTACGCCAAGACGGCCAACCCTGGAGCGTCGGCATCACCAAGCCTATTGATGACACTACGGGCGAGGTACAGGAGTTACAGGATATCATTCACACTTCTGACCTCAAGATGGCTACATCGGGCAACTACCGTAACTTCTACTACGAAGACGGCCTCAAACGCAGTCATACCGTTGACCCGCGTACAGGTTATCCGGTGCAGCACAGTCTGCTCAGCGCCACCATTACCGCGCCTACCTGTATGTTGGCCGACGCGCTGGCTACTACCTGCATGGTGCTGGGCGAGAAAGAGGGATTGGCTATAGTGGAGGCTACCGAAGGAGCAGCCTGCTATTTCATCGTCAGCGCACCCGATGGTAACCGTATCGTCACTTCTGAACGATGGAATGCAACCTCTCAGAAGTGAATTTTATAAAAAAATTTGCATATTTGCAAAAAAAGCAGTACCTTTGCAGGCTCATTGAATGCGAATGAAACAAACCCGAGGAATCATAGTATGTCTGTTGCTCGTCCTGATGACGAGTTGCGGAGAATATCAGAAAGCCTTAAAATCGCGCGATCCGGAGTATAAGTACTCGGAGGCCTTGCGCTATTTTAATGAGAAAAGGTATGTCCGCTCGCAGACCCTCTTGGACGATGTGGCTTCGTATTACAAGGGTACTGACCGCGCACAGGACGTCATCATCTATTTGGCTCGCAGTTATATGGGCCAAAAGGATTATATGTCCGCTGCGGATTACTACCAGGCCTATATACGCAACTATCCTAAAGGCCGACATATCGTCGAGGCGCGTTATCAGACCGCCCACTGCTACTATCTCGATTCGCCCGATGCTCGTCTGGATCAGGAGCAGACCTATAAGGCCATTGACTTCTTCACCCAGTTTATCGAACTCTATCCTGAGAGCCCGTATCTGGAGAAAGCCTATCAGGAACTGAATGAGATGTATGATAAGTTGGCGTACAAGGAGTTCCAAAATGCCAAACTGTATTATCACATGGGTACCTACTTGGGCAATAACTACCTCAGTGCCGAGATTACGGCACGCAATGCCCTCAAGAAATACCCGGCCAATAAATACCAAGAGGAACTGAGTTGGATTATCATGCTCGCTAAATATGAGCAGATGGTGCACTCGATTGAGGAAAAGAAATTGGACCGCGCACGGGAAGCGGAAGATGAGTACTATAACTTCATTACCGATTTCCCCAATAGCAAGCATAAAAACCAGGCGGATAAGATGTTAAAAGATATCCGCAAGGTATTACGATAAGAATATTTAGATTACTAGTAATATGGATTTCAAGAAAAGTAAAGCCCCTAAGACCACCCTTACTCGCGACATGAACAAATTGACCGAGAAAGTGGGCAATGTGTACGAAACGGTAGCTATTATCGCTAAGCGTTCGAATCAAATCTCGTCTTCGCTCAAGCGTGAGTTAGACACTAAGTTGCAAGACTTCTCTATCCCGCAAGACGCTATCGATGAGACCTTTGAGAACAAAGAACAAATCGAGATCTCGCGCAGCTATGAGCGCTTGCCGAAGCCTACATTGATAGCTACGCAGGAGTTTATCGATGATCAACTGATTTATCGTACCGGTTCGCGCGACGAGCAACTCAAATAATTGTACTTTGCTCTCCGGCAAACACATACTCGTAGGCATCAGCGGCGGTATAGCCGCCTATAAGATTCCCGAACTCATCCGGATGCTCATTAAAGCGGGTGCCGAAGTACGCGTGACGACCACTCGTCACGCGCTTGAGTTTGTTACCGAACTGACCCTGCGTACGCTGAGTGGCGCGCCCGTCTACAGCGACGTCTTTGCCGCTATCAATGCTCATGCTACAGAGCATATCTCCCTGCCCGATTGGGCCGACCTGATGATTGTCGCTCCGGCAACCTCCAATGTACTCGGTAAGATGGCTGCAGGTATAGCTGACGATGCGCTCACTACTACCTTTGCAGCGATGCGCAAGCCGGTAGTGGTGGCTCCCGCGATGAACGATAAGATGTACCAGCATCCCGCTACGCAACAGGCGATGCATACCTTAGCCGCTTATCCGGATATGCTGATGATGGATTGCGTGAGCGGTGATTTGGCCTGCGGCACCAATGGCAAAGGACGTATGGCCGAACCGGAACAGATAATGGAGGCCGTGCGTTATGCCCTGACGCCCAAGACACTGAGGGGTAAGCGTATCATGCTGACGGCGGGACCGACCCAGGAGAAGTTGGATCCCGTGCGCTATCTGAGTAATTATTCTACCGGTAAGATGGGCTATGCTCTGGCACGCGAGGCTTGGTACCGCGGTGCAGAGGTGACTCTAATCAGTGGTCCTACGCACCTGTCTATACCGGCTGTACCTGCTCTTACTACCTTGCCGGCACTGAATATCGTCTCGGTATGCTCGGCTAGTGAGATGTATGAAGCCGCTATGCAGCACTTCCCTGCCTCTGACACCGCCGTGATGTGTGCGGCCGTGGCAGACTATGCGCCGCAGCAGGAGTCGGCTGTCAAGATTAAACGCATCGAACACGAGATACAACTGCCTCTGCGCGCCAATAAAGACATTGCCGCGGCGTTAGGTGAGAGAAAACAAGCGCATCAGACCGTGGTGGGTTTCGCTCTGGAGACCGACCATGAGGAACAGCATGCTTTGGATAAGTTGGCGCATAAACACCTGGATTGGCTGGTGCTGAATTCCTTGCGTGACGCCGGAGCCGGCTTTGGTACGGATACCAATAAGGTGACTATCTTTGGTTCCAAGGGACAGAAAAAAGAATGCCCCCTTCTGTCGAAGGAGGCAATCGCTACCTGTATTTGGGATACAATTAGTCTTTAGACTTCTTGAACAATCCTAACAGTCTTTTCTTCTTAGGTTGCTCTGCAGGAGCTTCCTCTTTAGTTTCCTCTTTAGGCTCTTCCGCTTTGGCTGCATTCTCGGGAACCCATTCCTGACGCTCCTCGATAGTGCCTACCTGCTTCTCCACAAAAGCCATAACGTCTTTCAGGCTCTCGCTGAAGTGGGCAAAATCCTCTTTGTACAAGAAGACTTTGTGCTTCTCAAACGAAGGTGCCTCATCCTCAAATCCCGATTTCTTCTTGCTCTCCGTAATGCAGAGATACAAATCTTCGTTACGGGCTTTCTTCACATCCAGATAGTAGATTCGCTTACCGGCCTTCACCGAACGCGAGTATACGATTTCCGGTTCTTTTCTTTCCTCAAATCTGTTATTTTCCATCTCAAAAATGTTTAGTTGATTATTTCGGGTGCAAAGGTATAAAAAAATTTGCATATGTCAAAATTTTATTGTACTTTTGTAGGCTTTTTTGAAAATAATCTATAAAAACGATATCATGCAAAGACAAAGTGTTGTAGTCCGCTTTTGCGGCGACTCCGGAGACGGTATGCAATTGACCGGCAATATGTTTGCCTCGTTGAGTGCCATCTTAGGAGACGAGATTTCTACTTTGCCCGACTTCCCGGCTGAGATACGTGCCCCGCAGGGTACCTTAGGTGGAGTGTCGGGTTTCCAGGTTAATTTGGGTAGGGGAGTGTATACCCCCGGTGACAAGGCTGACGTCATCGTAGCTATGAATGCTGCGGCCTTGAAGGTGTGTGTGCCTCTCCTTAAGAGTGATGCCGTGCTGATTGTCGATACCGACAGTTTTACTCCGGCAGACCTGACGAAGGCTCAGTACAAGACCGATAACCCGTTCACCGAATTGGCTCTTCCCGAGTCGGTGCAGATAGTGCCGGTAGCATTAACCTCGCTGACAAAAGAGAGCCTTAAGGATAGCGGATTGGATAATAAGTCGATTCTCAAGTCGCGCAACATGTTTGCCTTAGGCGTAGTATGCTGGCTTTTCAGTCGGCCTATCGATAAGGCTATTCATTTCCTCGAGGGCAAGTTCGCTAAGAAGCAGCTTTGATTGCTCCCAATGTCAAGGTGCTCACCGATGGTTATAACTACGGTAATAACCTGGCCTTGAATATCCGCCAAATCAATGTGGCTGCATCGGAGGATATGCCGGCTGGCACATACACATCTATCGCAGGCAATAAAGCTACGGCGTGGGGATTGATAGCCGCTGCGCATAAGGTGGGCAAACGCCTCTTCTTAGGTTCGTATCCTATCACTCCTGCTACAGATATCATGCACGAATTAGCAGCCCGTAAGGATATGGGCGTGATGGTCATACAGGCGGAAGATGAGATAGCCGGTGTATGTACTGCTATAGGTGCTGCTTTTGCCGGGGACTTGGCTTGTACGAGCACGAGTGGTCCCGGTCTGAGTCTGAAGAGCGAAGCGATAGGCTTGGCGGTGATGGCAGAGTTGCCGTTGGTGGTGATTGACGTACAACGCGGCGGACCGAGTACAGGTCTGCCTACCAAGACCGAACAGACCGACCTCTTACAGGCCATCTATGGTCGTAATGGCGAGTGCCCGGCGGTAGTCATAGCCGCGTCAACGAGTGCCAACTGTTTTGACTATGCTTATGAGGCCTGCAAGATAGCATTGGAAAATATGACGCCGGTGATATTGATGACCGATACCTACTTGGCTAACGGAACCGGTTTGTGGCGCTTACCGCAGTTGGAGAACCTGCCGGCTATTCATGTACAAGGTGTGCCGGAGGACTTGAAGGGACATTACAACCCGGCCTTGCGCGATGAGCGCAGTGTGCGTTATTGGGCTGTTCCAGGAATGGAGGGCTTTGAACACCGCAATATAGGTCTGGAACGTGATGCCGAGAAAGGTACAATCTCTACCAATCCTGAGAACCATGAACGTATGGTACGTGCCCGTCAGGCTAAGATTAACGGTATAGCCGACCGCATCCCCGAACTGAAGGTGATTAAATCGAACAGCGAAAACCGCGCCTCGAACAGTGATACGCTCCTCGTAGGCTGGGGAAGTACGGAAGGTCATCTGCATGCTGCGGCTCTGGAATTAGGATGCGATTTGGTACAATTCAACTATATTCACCCGTTGCCGAAGAATACACGTGAGGTGTTGAGTGGTTATAAGCGCATCATCGTGTGCGAATTGAATACCGGCCAGTTTGCCGCCTATCTGCGCTCGCAAATGCCGGATATCCCATTCGAACAATACAACGAGGTACAAGGACAACCCTTCGCTGTTGAACGCATCGTAAATTTTGTTAAAGGTTAAAGATTATCGTTATGGAAGCTCAAGAATTTAAGTCTGATCAATACGTACGTTTTTGCCCCGGATGCGGTGACCATGCTATATGTATGGCCTTGCAGAAGGCAATGGCTCAAATCGGTGTACCTACTTACGAGACGGTGGTGATATCCGGTATAGGTTGCTCCAGTCGTATGCCGCATTATCTGAATACCTACGGTTTTAATACTATCCATGGCCGCGGTGGCGCAATTGCTACCGGTGTGAAGACCTCACATCCCGAATTGACGGTGTGGCAGATGTCGGGTGACGGTGACTGTTTGGCAATAGGTGGCAATCATTTTATTCATGAGATACGCCGCAATGTGGACCTGAATATCTGTTTGTTCAATAATCGCATTTATGGTTTGACCAAAGGTCAGTATTCGCCTACCAGTCCTAAGGGTTTTATCTCTAAGTCCAGTCCTTTCGGTACGGTCGAGCGTCCGTTCATCCCTGCTGAACTGGTGATGGGCGCACGTGGTACGTTTTTCGCACGCACGCTGGACGTGGATATGCCTACTACGGTTAATTGTATGGTGGCTGCGCAGCAACATAAGGGCGCATCCGTCATCGAGTGTCTGGTCAACTGCGTCATCTTTAATAACGGTACTCACAACTGGATAGCCGACCGTGAGACACGCGCCGATAGGTCTATTGTCCTTCGTCACGGCGAGAAGATGATCTTTGGTAAGAATCAGGATAAAGGCTTGGCATTGGACTATAGTCACATTATTCCTCAACTTATCGTTGTCCCTGCTGACGACCCGCGTGTATTGGTACACGATGCTAAGATGGAGGATCCGACCTTGCATCGCATGTTGGCACTCATGGGGCAGGAGATGGTCACAGACGCTGCCAATGCGGGCAAGGCCAGTGAACTGCCTATCGCTTTAGGTGTGGTACGCGATGTGGAAGCCGAGACATACGATGCAGCGGTGAATAACCAGATTGACGAAGTACGCTCTAAGGCTAAAGTACAGACCTTTGATGCCTTGTTGGGTACATTGGAGCAGTGGAAAATGTAGTTAATGCGCAAAAAAAACACTTTTTATTTGCGTATATGAAATATTTGTAGTAATTTTGCACGATTTTTCGCTTGGAGTCTCTGACGATCGCATATCGTAAGGCATTTGGGCCGCGAGAACAGTAGTGTATACTCCATAGCGAGGTAACCATTATAATTCAAATAGAAAATGGATTTGATGAAGATTGCCGAAGAGGCATTTGCCGGAGAGAAGAAAGAGTTCCCGGCGTTCGCAGCAGGTGACCAGATTACCGTTGCGTATCGTATTAAAGAAGGTAACAAAGAGCGTATTCAGGAGTTCCGCGGCGATGTAATCGCTATTCACGGTTCGCAAGACAAGAAGCGCTTTACCGTTCGCAAGATGTCGGGTAACGTAGGTGTTGAGCGTATTTTCCCTATGGACAGTCCGTTTATTGAGAAGATTACGGTCAACAAGTATGGCAAAGTTCGTCGCGCTAAGTTGTACTATCTGCGTGATCTCACCGGTAAGAAAGCGCGTATCCCTGAGAGACGCGTTAAGTAAGAAGAAAGCGGCCGTTGTGGTCGCTTTTCTGTTTTTTTAAACCAATTATTATGTACGACCAGAAGCAATATGTGGACGCTTTTATGGCGGACCTCATCAAGAAAAACCCTGCTGAGAGTGAGTTCCACCAGGCAGTTAGATAAGTAGTGGAATCGGTAGCTCCGATGATTATGGCTTATCCGTATCTTCGCGAGCAGAAGGTGATGGAGCGTATTGCGGAGCCGGAACGAGTGATTATGTTCCGCGTGCCGTGGATGGACGATCAGGGTGAGGTGCAGATTTACATCGACGGCTTCCGTAATCATGCGTGCATTACTTTGCCTGAGTAGAGCGCGCTACTTGTTTGTGGACATATAGTCCCGGTAGCATAGTCTTTACTACACCATTAATGCAGGGACCGAAATAGTACAGAGGCACCGGGCTCCAGATATCTCTTTTCCAAGCCACATGATACGCCCTTGGACGGACATCTACAGACGTAGGATTGCTCGAGGGGATAAGTGTGTTGGCCAATGTGGTTAGCGTCTTGGCATGCTTGGAAACGACTTTATAAGGAATATTATCCTCTTTATGTACTTGTACATTTAACCCATGATAGCGCATGCAGAAAGTACCTTGAGCCGCGACCTTATCTCCTCCGTACTTGGTGTCTAAACTGTCAATATGGCATTCAGACGTAATACCCACTAAGGGACGAATAAACGTATTCAGATAATCGGTCTCAATATGTGTGGCATGCAGTGAGCCGTCAAACGAGGCCTCCGGATTCATATACAGATTAAACGTCGCTGCGGCTTGTCCTTCTTTTCCTACCGGGGCAATCATACTGTTTTTCCATACAGCTCCGGCCTTATTGGTGACGTTTTCCATGTGGGCTTTAATGTTATTTAATCGTAAATGTCCACAATTGATATCGGTACTGGCGAACTCTACTTGAACTTCGCGTATTTTAGCTCCCACCTGTCCAATGGAAAAGGTGGCCGGAATAGCCTGTAGTATCTCTTGCGGCATATCGTAAGGCTTCTTAGGTGCATGTCGTTCGTCACGCGCTGCGTGCAGGAGAGCTACATCTGCATCTATTTTCTCTAAGGTGAAGTCTTGCGCTAACGCTTTGCGGATGGGATTGAGAGGTGAAGTGGTCAATTGGTTGATGACGACATCTATCCATGTTACTGGTTCTTCCACGCGGTCCGCGAGTGCCATAGGCGGTATAGTATTGTAGAAACGTGTGTGCCCCAAGGTTATCGGTCCTTGGTCGCGAGTGCCGAAATCATGCATCTCCAAAGCCGACATCCCATCCGGCAGAGCTACCGACAACGAAGTTAAGGATACAGCATATGCTTCGTCGTTGTAAGTGAAGACGGAGTCGGTCAGGTTATAGTGAAGGTCTTGAATATGTACATTTAAACTGTCTGCTTTTACTTCCAACGGACTACGTATATCTTTTACATAGGCGCAAGCGCGATTAACCAAGAGGTGTTTGACACCTATGCTGTGCAACCATTCTCCCGCGCTACGCAGCGTAGTGTCTTCGGTTTGTGGAAAGATGGCCTCCGGATGGCGGTCATCGTATACTAAACGAATATGGGGGTCTTCGATGGTTATACTATGCAGTTGTATCCGTTGTTTAAGTAAAGACATATATCGGATATTATTCAGCTGAATAGCCTCAACATCCACATTCAAAGCCTCGGTGGCTAAATGGAAGTCTTTGACGACGACACTGCCGCTTATGAAATATATGTGAACAGGTCCGATAGAGGCTTCTATTCCTTCGGCCGAGGATAAGGATTTCCTTATCTCAGATTGCGCGATAAGGGATACCCATATGTCAGCAAAAAGGAATGCCGAGAAAATAAGTACAAATAAGGTTCCGAGAACGGATAAGGTGATTTTTGTGGAAGTTTTCATGGGTTGTATACAATGAAGGATTGCAAAGATACAAAAATATTTGCAGACCGACAAATATTTTACTTTTTTTTTGCTTATTTGGGATTTTTTTTGTACTTTTGCGCCCGATTTGTAATGAAGATACGTATAGTCACATTAGGATGTAAGTTGAACTTTGCGGAGAGTAGTGCACTGATGAATACCCTCATAGCTAAAGGACACGAACGCGCAAAGGCGGGCGAGGAAGCCGATGTGGTAATCGTCAATACTTGCACAGTGACCGACACCGCTGATAAAAAAGACAGGCAGGCTATCCATCGCTTACAACGAGAGAATCCTAACGCGCGGATTATTGTGACGGGATGCTATGCCAAGCGAGATTCTCGATTGGGGATTAGCGATTCTCGATTGCGGATTATACCTAAATCTACAGAGACATTCATTCCTGCCTACTCGCGTGAGGATAGGACACGTTGTTTCCTAAAAGTGCAAGACGGGTGCAACTATTTTTGTACCTATTGTGCTATACCCTATGCCCGTGGACGGTCACGCAATGCCTCGATAGCGGAGGTCGTAAGACAAGCACAATGCGCACTCATTGAAGGCGCTAAGGAGATAGTCCTTACCGGCGTCAATATTGGCGATTTCGGGCGCTCCACAGGCGAGACATTTATTGACTTGCTGCGTGCGTTAGATGACCTGCAGCCGGACTACCGGGTTCGCATTGGCAGTTGTGAACCGAACCTGTTGACGGATGAGATTATCGATTTTGTGGCGCAGAGTAAACATTTTGCTCCGCATTTCCATATACCCTTGCAATCCGGTTCGAATGAGGTGCTGAAAATCATGCATCGACGCTATACGCGTGAGCTGTTTGCTGAGCGCATAGAACATATCCGGCGCGTGATGCCTCATGCCTTTATCGGCGTCGACTGTATGGTTGGTGTGCGAGGCGAGAAACAAGAGTATTTCGATGACTATGTGCAGTTTATACAATCTTTGCCGGTGAGTCAGTTGCATGTGTTTACCTATTCCGAACGAGCAGGAACACGCATGTTGGAGATGGACTTGGAAGTAATCCCCATTGCCGAACGTGAACGACGCAGTAAGATACTCCATGCCATCAGCGAAGATAAACTACAGACCTTCTATGCCGCTCACCGAGGCGAAGAAAGGACGGTGCTGTGGGAGAGTAAAAAAGTAACATCGCTCATGTATGGGTTTACGGAGAACTATATTAAGGTTTCTCGCCCATACGACCCCAAGAAAGTGAATACCTTTGAAAAGGTGATTGTTTGAACGAAATTAAGCATTAAAGATTTAGAATGACAAGACATTATTTAGACATATTGGCGGAGACTATCCGCAAAAATTGGAATAAGGTGGCTTTGGAAGACTACCGCACTATTATCCGTTATACCTATGGTGACATGGCCTGTCAGATGGAACGTGTAGGGCGCCTTCTTGATGCGTTGGAAGTGCGTCAGGGAGTGCACGTGGCTCTCTGCGGCAATAACTGTTCGCACTGGGCTATAGCCTATCTCGGAGTCGCGACCTGGGGCGGAGTGTGTGTCGGTATCATGCAGGATTTTTCAGCCGAAGATATAGCTAAACTTATCAATCATAGCGATTCAGAAGTGCTCATTGCCTCAGAAGCCATCCGTACTAAACTCAAAGGTATGGATCTGCCTAAGGTGAAGTACGTTATCGCGATGGAGACATTGCAAGTTATGGACAGTGAGATACAAGCGACTCTTCCTAACCTCACCCCGCAGGATATCAGTTACAATACGAACAATATGGACGAGTTGGCAATGATTTGCTACACCTCCGGTTCGTCAGGTATGCCTAAGGGTGTGATGCTCTCGTATCGGAGTTTGAGTAGTAACCTGCAGGCGGGTAGACATTGTATGCCTAATAAACCTGGATGGCATCATCTATCTACCTTACCTGTTGCGCACATGTATGGACTGACATGCGAACTATTGTATCATGTTACTTCCGGTTGTCCCATTACCTATTTGGCGGGACGCTTGTCCATGACGGTATTAGGTTCCGCCTTGCGCGAGATTAAACCATACAACTTCATTACTATACCTTTGGTAGTAGAAAAACTATACCAAAACCAAATCTTACCCAAACTATCTGATAATATCCGTTCGTGGATGCGTAAACCGGTGTTAGGTTGGCTTGTTCGTCGCCGCGTATGGCATTCGGTCAATAAGGCTTTAGGCGGTAATATACGCTATCTGTTGGTAGGTGGAGCGGCCTTGCGGCAAGATGTAGCAGAGTTCTTGCAATGGATTGGTTGTCCCTTGTCTAACGGCTACGGTATGACCGAATGCGGACCGCTTATCGGTGCTCAGACTATGGCACGTTACAAGGCTGGCTCGGGAGGCGTTATCGTGGACAATATGCAGATTCGTTTGGATCCGGAGAACCAGGAGATACAGGTGCGTGGTGAGAATGTCATGATAGGCTATTATAAGAATGAACAAGCTAATGCACGCACCTTTACGCCCGACGGATGGCTACGTACCGGTGATATAGGAGAAATAGATAAACGTGGAAATATTTTCATCCGAGGGCATGTCAGTAGCATGATTAAACTCAATAACGGAGAAAAAGTGTTCCCCGAGGCTATTGAGAATATCCTTAATGCTCAGAATGGAGTAATCGAATCGCTTGTTATCTGTGAGGACGAAAAACTCATCGCTAAGATAGTGACCGATGCTCAGATGGACCTTGAACGCCTCAAACAGGCTATCAATGAGAAGTTACCGGTACATAGTCGACTCACTCGCATCGAAGAAAACGATACCGAGTTCACTAAGACGGTTAAGCAGAGTATTAAGCGTTATCTGTATCAGAAGAAGTCAGACGACCAATCTCCCAAAGAAGCCAAATAAGGGCGATATCCATTCCAAAATCCTTCATGACCATCAAAACAAAGTTATCTTGCATCTGCGGAAAAAAAGGATTGATGAACAAAATGATAAATAGGAAGAACGGAATGGGGAAGAGGGCTACAGCCCAGGCGGCATAGCGTGCTCTACCATTCGGTACGATAAGCGATAGCCATACAAACCACAAGGTTAAAATAGAATAAGCCATCAAATAGATTATTTTGAATAGTTCCGACCCGTTGTGCCAATATAGGTCCGGGTCGGTTCCTTGTAGTTTGAGCAAAACGAAATGGAGCAATACAATGCCTCCTATAGCTATTTGCCCACCCCACAAGCACCGTTTAACGGCTGCTGAAGTGGGCGGAACAGCTAAGATGAAGCCCATATATATCATTAGCGTTACATATTCCAATATGTCGATTCCAACGGACAAAATGGCGAGGCTGTCTATTGGCAATTCGTTGTCAGCATCCGGGATGTGGAGCAGAATACGGAATAAGACCAGTACGCTTAACCAATAGACTATTTGGCGAGCATTGTATAAAATAGCTTTCATTCTTTAGGTGTTGAATATTTGACCGTGCAAAATTACACTTTTTTTCTCGAATACGCAAATATTTTAGAATTTTTACCCTATAAAAAGTAACGCGGAAACTATAAAAATAAAAAAAGTTTCCAAGTTTCTTGCATATATCCGAAAAATGTTGTACCTTTGCGCCGTTTTTTGTGAGAGTCAGAATAAATGGTTGAACAACAGGAAAAGATTATTCATGTAGCCGGCGAGATGTTCTTTCGTCTTGGCATACGTAGCGTGTCGATAGATGATATCTGTCGCGAATTGGGTATTTCCAAAAAGACGTTTTATGTTTATTTTGAATCCAAAGATGCTTTGATAGAACGATTACTGCAAACCAATTTAGAGTATATTTCTTCTAAGATGGCGGATTTGGCAGCTTTACGCGATTTCAGACAACTGGTGAAGCTGTTTCTTAAACGTCAACAAAACGAGAAGAACGACGTGCGTCGCGTGCCCCAACTCGTCTACGACCTCAAGAAATACTATCCGCGTCAATTCGCAGATTTTCAGGAAAGGTGTTTTGCTATACATAAGCAGTATTTGGTGCAATATATTCAAATAGGAGTAGAACAAGGTCTCGTACGCGCGAACCTTAATGTAGAAATAACCGCCCTTATCTTTGCCCGCATCTACAGCAATGCTATTCGTGACTTTGAGGAACTTGAGGCCTATAACCATAATATGCATCAGTTAGGGCATGTGGCGTTGGATATTTTGGTGCGTGGTGTACTGAGCAAAGATGGATTAGAGTTGTACGATAATCAGGAAATAAAAATTTAACATTTATATATGAGAAAAATCTTATTTTGTATTACAGCACTATTATTTAGTGCGGCAACGATGGCGGTAGATAATGTTATGTCAGCAACCAAGCGTATTGTAGAGCATCCGGAACTGGTAGGCAGTCTGACACTCTCTCTCGCCGATGCCCAGGATTATGCTGTCGGACGTAATCGTTCGCTTAAGAATGCCTCGTTGGCCGTTCAGGAGGCCTACGCTACGCGTTGGCAGACTATTGCGGCCATGCTGCCGTCCGTAGATGCTACGGGATCCTACACCAACTATTGTAACTATAGCGCATCAATGAATATGATGGGCAATGCTGTCAATATTTCCATGCCCAATGTGGCGGCCTTCAGTCTGACAGCCGCAGTAGGCATCAATGGTCAGGGAGTAGTGGGAGCTCTGTTGCAGAACATTGCTATTGACATGAAAAAGATTGCCTTGGAGCAGTCGGAGACCGAACTGCGTGGCAATGTGATGAGTGCCTATGTGAGTGTATTGGCGTTGCAGAGTATCTCCAATCTGTTAGATTCGAGTCTGAATAATGTAGAAGAATTAGAGCGCATGACCCGTTCGGCAGTAGATGTCGGTGCTGCAGAACGCACGACGGCAGACCAGATACATGTGCGTGTCAATGCATTGAAAACGACCATCAACACCCAACAACGGACTATCGAATTGGCGTTGAACTCTCTTAAAGTCCTGTTGGATGTGCCGGCTGAGACGGAACTGATTCTCACGGAGAATATAGATGACCTTCTATCTCCCGAGAGTGTATTGAACCTATTGTCCGAGAACTTTAATATTCACAATAATCTCAACTATCAACTATTGGAGAAAAATACTCGTTTGGCGGAACGTAATGTGCATATGGCCGGTTGGGCTTATGGTCCGACGGTATCGTTGGCCTACAACTACACCAAACAGCATTACTTCGAGGATGGTGGTATGCGCATGACGCCACCTAACTTGGTGCAGTTGAACGTGTCGATGCCTTTGTGGTCGAGCGGCAAACGGGCAGCAGGTGTGGTAGAGAAAAAGATAGCTCTCCGTCGAGCGCAAAACACCTTGAGTGAAACGGGAGACCAGTTAGCCATCCAATACCGTCAACTGCGTTATGATCTGACGAACGCTTATGAGACCTATGTTAACGAACGCGATAATATCATAGTGGCACAACGCGTATTTGCCTCTGCAACAGAGAAATTCCGCTACGGCACGAACAGCAACCTTGAGTTGACAAATGCCTCTAATGACCTTATCTCTGCGCAAACGACCTATGTGCAGGCGATGTTAAATCTAGTGAATGCACAGGTAGAACTGAAAAAATTTTTGAATAACTGAAAAATATCCTTTATATGAAGAAACTCTTTCTTTACTCATTGGCAGTCTTAACGCTTATCGGCTGCACCAAACAAACAGAAACAGAACAAAAAGAGCGCGTAGAGCAAGTAAGCACTACAGTTTTACATCCTCGGGAGATAGAACGCGTTATCAACGTGTCTACCAATTTACAAGGCTATTTGACGCTCAATGTCGCACCCTCTCTTACCGGTAAGATTGAGCATATTTTTGTGGAAGTTGGCGATAAGGTAACTAAGGGACAGGCCTTAGCAACCATGGATCAGACACAGTATAAGACAACCAAAATCAGTTTCGCGAATATTGGGGTGGAGAAAAACCGTGTTGAGCAGTTGCTCAAATCCGGTTCCGCTACTCAACAGCAACTGGATCAACTCACTACACAGTACAACTCCACCAAAGAGCAGTTAGACTTCTTGGAGATAAACACGTATGTTAAAGCTCCCTTTGAAGGCGTTATTTCGGCTAAGAACTACGAAGATGGCGAGTTATATAGCGGTCAACCGATTGTAGTGCTGGCTTTGATTGACAAACTCAAGGCACTGGTTGCTATTCCGGAGACGTATTTCCCACTCTTCAAAGAAGGAATGAAACTGACGCTCGCAAGCGACATTTATCCTAATCAGACCTTCCCGGCAATGGTGGAAGTGGTCTATCCGACAATCGATGCGTCATCGCATACTTTTCAGATTAAGATTGTCATACCCAATAGCAAACAACTCTTGCGACCGGGTATGTATGTTACTACAACCATCGGCTTGGGTAAGGCTAAGGCTATTGTAGTGCCTTATCAGAGCGTGGAAAAACTGGTCGGTGCTAACGACCGTTATGTCTTTATCAACGAAAACGGCTATGCTAAACGCGTGGCAGTAGAGTTGGGACAACGCTTCGACCAGGATATCGAGATTATCGCTCCTGAGATAACCGACGGAGTCGAATTAGTTACGCTCGGCCAACATAAATTGGTGGACGGCGTTAAATTAAATGTAGTGGAATAATTATCGCAATAACGATATACCGTTATAACGTAATATCGAATATTTTATGGCAATCTACAAAACAGCAATTGAAAAACCGGTAACGACCGTTCTCATCTTTATTGCGGTTATCATTATCGGTATATATAGTTTCATCAAACTACCGATAGACCAGTTCCCTGAGATGGATCCACCGTATATAACGGTGATGACCACTTATGCGGGCGCTTCGGCTTCGGAGATGGAAACTAACGTGACCAAGGTCATGGAGAATGCCCTGACCTCTGTCGATCACCTCAAGCATATTACTTCGCAGAGTAAAGATAACCTTTCGATGGTGACGCTGCAGTTAGAGTGGGGTTCGAACATGGACGAAGCCGTCAATGATGTGCGATCGTTTGTGGACATGACCAAGAATAACCTGCCGGATAACTGCGGAACACCGATGATTTTTAAACTATCGACTTCTTCCATGCCGGTATGTGCCTATTCTTTTACGGCGGATGAGACATACCCCGGACTGGATAAGATTCTTAATGATGAGGTCATCCCGCAACTCAACCAAGTGGATGGTATCGGAAATATCTCGCTCTCCGGTTCTCCTGACCGCTATGTTTATGTCGATATTGACCAGCAGAAACTTGATGCCTACGGGCTGACTTTAGAGCAGGTGGGACAAGTCGTTCAGGCGAACAACCTCAACCTCTCGTCCGGAACGATTAAGATGCCTCAGGAGCAATATCAGATGCAGGTGCGCTCGGAGTATATTGAGAGTTCTGAGATAGAAAACCTGATGGTCACTATGACACCGCAGGGACAACAGGTCTTCATCCGCGATATCGCAACCGTCAAGGATACCATCAAGGATCTGACATTGGATGAGAAAACCGACGGGCGCGAATCGGTGCGTCTGGTGGTAGCCAAGCAGACGGGTGCTAATACCGTCAAAGTTTGCCGCGAGATATACAAAGAACTGCAGAAAATCCAAAAGCAGTTGCCTGCTGATGTCAAAATCGAGCAGATATTCGATAGCTCGGAAAATATTCAGAACTCCATCAACTCACTGGAGGAGTCTATCGGCTATGCTTTACTCTTCGTAGTACTCGTTGTGCTTTTCTTCTTGGGTAAATGGCGTGCGACAATCATCATCGGTATTACGATTCCTATTGCCCTCATCGTGGCGTTTATCTACCTCGGTATGGCGGATTCGAGTCTGAATATCATCTCCCTCTGTTCGCTCACCATCGCGATCGGTATGGTGGTGGATGACGCGATTGTCGTCCTGGAGAATATCACACGCCATGTAGAGCGTGGTGAAGACCCGCATGAGGCATCTATTTATGCTACGAACGAAGTGTGGGTGTCTGTTATCGCAACTACGCTCGTGCTTGTGGCGGTGTTTGTGCCGATGACGATGTTGAGCGGAATGGCGGGTATTATGTTTCATGAATTGGGATGGATTGTCACCATCGTTTGCTGTACTTCTACAATCGTGGCAATCTCCCTAACGCCAATGCTGTGCTCAAAGTTGCTGAAGGCCAAGAAAGTGCATGTGGATGAGAATGGTAACCTCGTAGAGGATGAGGCTGAGAAAAAGACCTGGTACGATCGTTCGGTGGTACATGCATTGGATAAGTTGGATGAGTACTATGCCAAAGCATTAGGTTGGTGCGTGGGACATAAGTTTATTACACTCATGCTCTTATTGGCATTCTTTGTTGCTTCGTTGTTACCCGTCTTTACCGGTAAGATAGGTACCGACTTCATGCAGGAACAGGATAACGCCCGTTTGACCGTGAAGGTTAAACTACAACGTGGTACACGTATTGAAGAGACCCTCAAGACCGCTCGCAAACTGGAAGGACGATTTATGCAGATAGTGCCTTGTATCGAGTTAATCAATACCTCTGCCGGCTCCAACGATGAGGCGACAATATCGGCTATGTTCTCGTCCACGATGAACAACACCATCCAGATGACTATTCGTCTGCCTCGTAAATGGAATCGTGAGCAAACCATTTGGGAGATTGCCGAGACGCTGCGTCAGGAGATGGCGCGATATCCGGAGATTATTGAGTATCAGTGTACAACATCCGGATTTGGAGGAATGGGAAATAACTCTGTCGATATAGAAATTTATGGCTATGATTTCGATATTACCTCCAAATTGGCGGATCAATGCCGTGTACTTGCTTCGGCATTACCCGGTGCGCGTGACGTCAAGATCAGTCGTGATGATGACCGCCCGGATATCAAGATTACTATTGATAAAGAGAAAGCTTCGCGTCTGGGGCTCAGTTCGGCGATGATTTCCACTTATCTACGTAATCGCGTGTCTGGTATGGCGAGTGGATACCTAAAGGATGACGGCTCCGAGTATGATATCGTTGTGCGTCTGCAGGAGAAAGACCGCAACTCTATCTCTGATGTGCTCGACCTGACCATCCCTACACCGGCTGGAAAGAAGATCAAACTATCCGAAGTGGCACAGATTGGTGAGTATTGGGCGCCGCCGACCATCGAGCGTAAGGCGCGTCAGCGTATTGTGACGGTCAGCGTCACTCCCTACAAGACCTCGTTGGGTGAATTGGCTAAACAGGTACAAGCTAACGTGCTGCCGCAACTTGACTTACCTATTGGTTATTCTGTCAACCTTGGTGGTAGTTATGAGGATCAACAGGATACCTTCAATGACTTGGTGTTACTGGCGGTGTTGATTATCCTGCTTGTCTATATTGTGATGGCTTCGCAGTTTGAGAGCTTGCGTATGCCGGCTATCATAATGTTCTCTGTGCCATTCGCTATCTCTGGTGTCATCTTTGCCTTGTGGATAGCCGGTCGCAGTCTGGATATGGTAGGAGCATTGGGTGTCGTTCTACTCATCGGTATTGTAGTTAAGAATGGTATCGTGCTTGTTGATTACATCAACCTCATGCGTGAACGCGGTTATGAACTGAATACGGCTATTCAGATGTCGGGTCGCAGTCGTCTTCGTCCGGTGTTGATGACGGCCTTTACTACTATTCTCGGTATGATCCCTATGGCTATCAGCGCAGGTGAAGGTGCCGAGATGTGGCAACCGCTCGGCATCGTCGTTATTGGTGGCTTGACAGTGTCTACATTCCTTACTCTGTTCATCGTTCCGGTATTGTATGGTGTGATGTCGCGCCATGGCGACCGCGATAAACAGGAATCTTTGCGTAAAAAATTCATCTTCATGGACCTAAAAGTCAAGAAGAATTCGTAATTTTTAATTATAATTATCTATGAAGAGTGTAATGATTATATTTAACCAATCCAACACCGCACGTGTGGAATATATGTTGGATATATTGGGAATAAAGGGTTTTACGTTTTTTGAACAAGTGCAAGGACGCGGCACCAATGGCGGCGAACCGCGTCGCGGTACGCATGCTTGGCCCGAGATGAACTCTGCTGTCATGACCGTCGTGCAGGATGATCAGGTGGAGAAACTGTTAGAAAGTGTCCGCAAACTTGATTTGCGTAATCCGGAGATTGGTGTACGAGCCTTTACATGGAAGATTGATGAAATGGTTTAACCCCATTTTGTCGCTTTTGACAAGGTTTTTGAACCCTATTACGAAAAAAAGTGCATCCAAAGTGCACTTTTTTTCAAAAATATTTGGTGGTTTCAAAAAAAAATAGTACCTTTGCACCCGCTTTCGTGAAGAAGCAACCAATTGGTGCGGTAGTTCAGTTGGTTAGAATACCGGCCTGTCACGCCGTAGGTCGCGAGTTCGAGTCTCGTCCGCACCGCAAAAAGGAGTCACAAACGTGACTCCTTTTTTGTGCGACGGACTTGAATCTCGCGAGTTCTTATCTCACCAAGTTCGAACGATTATTGCTTCCAGCAATTTTCGAGTCTCGTCCGCACCGCAAAAAGACATCCATTAGGGTGTCTTTTTTGTTTTAGTGCAGAGATTGAATCTCGCGAATACCAAATTCACTTGGTCGCGAGAACTCTCACGACGATGTTAGCGAATTGACACACCAAGCGAAAGCACGTGCGACGCGGAGATGCGGCGTGACGAAATGACCGCCTTTTTCCCACACAAGCGTACAATGGTCGGAACCTATTGCGCGTTGCAGATGATCATATTCCCAGCGGATGTTATTGCCCACCTGTGCGATGGCTTTGTTCTTCGTGATTTCCTCTCGGTCGCCAAGACTGAGATAGATATAGCGTGCATACACCTCATGCGCATCGGAGAAGCCTTTCCAAGCCACTATCCATAGCGAAGGTGAAGCGGCAGCAACGGCATCGAAACATTCCTCTTTGCAAACCGCCCAACGCGCAAACAAACCTGCCAAAGAATATCCTCCCAACACAATAGGTAACTTGCCGTAGCGTTCAAATAAGTATGGCATCAGTTGCTTCGTAATAAAGCCCAAAGTCTCAAACACATGGTCGCCAACCGATTTGCGCGGAGAGATATTTGGGTCATGCCACGGCGTGAGTTCTTCTTCCCAATCGCTTATCGCAAACCCCGCAAAGATAAACGGCACTTGCACCGCCTCTTTAATGGCCTCTATCTCCGCATTCAACGTAGCATTCTCATGCTCACCCACCGGCTGAATGAGCATCACTTGCGGTTGCTCGTCTGCGTAAATGATGCATTGCTTGCCTGCTATTATTTCGCGGATTTGTCGCATTACTCTATAACATGACGCAGATCCTGCCTGCTTCCACTCTCTTTCCATGACCATCCGACATGATGGCATACCTGCGTAAGCAGATTCTCCGCTGCGCGTCGATTATCGCTTCCTCGATTTTCATAAGTTAATCATCTTTATCACTTTCGCTGGAACACCGCCAACGATAGCATTGGCAGGGACATCTTTGGTGACTACCGCCCCGGCGGCAACAATGGAATTGTCACCGATGGTCACTCCTTGCAGTATGGTCACATTTGCGCCAAGCCACACTTTTTTGCCGATGTGTATCGGTTTCGCAATCATACCTGCCCGTTGCGCCGGGTCAGGAATATGATTGAGCGTGCAGAGCGTGGCATTATGACCGATGAGGGCATCGTTGTCGATGAAGATGCCGCCTTGGTCTTGGAACTTACAGCTCATGTTGATGAACACCCGTTCACCGACATGCGTGTTCTTGCCGCAATCGGTATAGAACGGCGGAAACATACCAAACGACTCCGGCACGTCTATCGCCCATAACTCACTCAACAACCGTCGCAGTTCTTCGGGTGTGTGGTACGAGCCGTTGATTTCGGCGGTAATACGTAGGGCTTCCTGCGAATATTTATGGAACTCCATGTGCAAGTCCGAGCCACCCACTATCGGCTCGTCCGATGCCATCCGTTCACGAAATTCTTCTATTGTCATATGCTTTTGCCCAAATCGTACGCCTCTTGGAGTTTGGTGTTGCCGGCTATCTCTTTCGGGTCATTCACGCCGCCGCAGAAAAGATGGGATTTAAGCGTTGCCTTCTCGAAGCAATCAATCCATCCTTGCAGACCGCTCTCGGCGCGTTTGGGCGTAAACTCCTCATCCTCGGCGGCTGTGGTCAGCAAGTAGATGTCGCGGAACTTGTAATCCTTCGGGTACATGGCGTTCATTCGGTCGATAAGCGTCTTCATCTGACCCGACATCTCATAGTAATAAATCGGCGTTGCCCAGCAAACGACATCGGCATTGAGCACGGACTCCATGATCGCCGGCACATCGTCCTTGAACACACAAGCACCTGTCTCCTGACACTTGAGACAACCGATACAGAACTTGATCTCCTTGCCCCTCAGCGAGATCAACTCCACGTCATGTCCTGCGTCCTTTGCGCCCTCCGCAAACTGCTCCGCCATCGCGTGGCTGTTCGAGCCCGCGCGGAGAGAGGTAGATAATACAACTACTTTCATAGATGCTATTTATTTTAAATTCTTATTGAAGAACTCCGCCAACTTGTCCCAAGGGATGAGGTTCTTGGGTTCACCTTTTCCTGCCGGTTCGGTATAGCCGCCATCGTATAGGTCGCAATGGGTGGCATCGGGGATGATGAGCAGCTCTTTGTTCTCGGGACACGGGTTCGGAGCCACCACGGACTTGTAGCCTTCTGCCTTGCCGTCCACCATGTAATGGTACGCCGCTTCGCCGAAATAACGGCTGTGGGCGTTTTCGCCGTGCATGATCAGAACCGCCGAACGGATCTCGTTGATGTAGTACAGGAAGCGGCTGTTGGCATAAGCCTGCGTGCCGATGACACGCCAACCGTCATTCGAGTTACCGCTACGCGCATGGTAGCCACGCGGAGTCTTGTAGTAATCGTGGTAGTCCTTGACGAACTGCGGTGCATCGTCCGGCAGTGGGTCTATCACGCCTCCTGC